>CAJCCO010000074.1 GCA_903960915.1 uncultured beta proteobacterium | reverse complement strand
TGATGGTCCTGCACGACCTCAATGCCGCCGCCCGCTTTGCCGATGAGGTGGCCATCCTGCACGAAGGCCGCCTGTTGGCCTGCGGTTTGCCTGAGCAGGTGCTCACGGCGGCCTATGTGGCGCAAGCCTTTGGCGTGGAAGCCGAAGCGCTGCGCTGCCAAGATGGCACCGGTGTACTGGTGCCCAGGCGGCCGAGTGTTAAGTTGGGGTGCCGGTCAAAATATTGAACTGGCCCAATTGAATATGAACTTTCCTGCTCCAATGTTCATGGAAAAAGAAAATGCACGAAAGCAAACACTGGAGCAACTCCACGAGCGGCGCAAGCAAGTCGTGAGGTTGCATAAAAAGGCAATGGGTGTCATGCAGATTGTGTCGTTGACTGGCTTGAGCCACCCGGGAGTGCGGGCCTGCATCGACCTCTTTGAGGTGGGTGGTTGGCCTGCCATCCGACCGGCACTGCGTGGACGCACCCCAGGCTTGGGGCGCGCGCTCAGTGCGGCCCAAGAGGAGGACATCCAGCGCATCATCATTGACAAGCGCCCAGAGCAGCTCAAGATGGACTTCTTCCTGTGGAGTCGGGCGGCTGTTGGGCAGCTCATTGAGCAGGAATACGGGATCAAGCTGCACGTTCGCAGCATTGGCAAATACCTCAAGCGCTGGGGCTTCACTCCCCAAAAGCCCATCAAACGCGCCTACGAACAAAACCCCGAGGCTGTGCAGGCATGGCTGGCGGGCGAGTATCCCGGCATAGAGCAGCGGGCCCGCATGGAAGGCGCCGAAATTCACTGGGGCGATGAGACTGCGTTGGTCAACACCGACGTACGGGGCAGAAGCTTCGCGCCTGCTGGCAAGACACCGGTGGCCAAGACCATCGGCTCCACCCGCCACAAGCTCTCCATGATCGCGACCGTGACCAACCAGGGCAAGACGCGCTGGATGATCATTGACGACGCCTTTGATGCGGACAAACTCATCGAACTCCTGGCGGCCTTGATCAAAGACGCAGGCAAGAAAGTGTTCCTGATTCTGGACAACTTGCGCGTGCATCACAGCAAAGTCGTCAAGACCTGGGTGGCTGAGCGGCAAGCGCAAATTGAACTGTTCTCTCTGCCAAGTTACAGCCCGGAGCTCAACTCCGAAGAGCGCCTCAATGCGGACTTGAAGCAGGAGATGGGTAAGAGAGTGCCTGTGCGGACCAAGGCCAGGCTACGCGAGGCCGCCAACGAACACATGGCGATGCTCGACAGCACGCCTGAGCGGGTCATGGCCTACTTCCAGGACCAGCGAGTCCGCTATGCCGCTTGAGACTTCATCGGGGCGGAGCTCCCGTAATCAGCGTCTCAGCCAGACCGTCTTGCTTGAAGCTTTGCCAAGTCTGCATCATGATAGAGTTTGTGGGGCATGGTTGGAATTCCTGACCTGACCGCCAACACCGAGGAGCAGCATAGATGGCTAAAGACTTCAATTCCATGGAGGACAGCAACCGCTCGACCAATCCCACTATTCACGATGTGTCAGACCCGCAACGGCGCACTGTGCTTCGTGGCGGTGCCCTTGCGGCCCTGCTGTCCGCGATGGGGCCGCTGGCGGGATGCGCCACCTCGAGCGCACTGGCGAGCGGCCCCAAACTGGGTTTCAAAGGGATACCTGTCGGTATGGGAGACAAGTTGGCGGTGCCTGACGGCTACATCGCCACTGCGATTGCGGCCTGGGGCGAACCTGTGGGCATACCGGGCAACATGCCAGCCTTCAAATTTGACGCCTCCAACTCTGCGGCAGATCAGGCGGTGCAAATGGGCATGCACCATGACGGCGTCGAGTTCTTTCCCCTGGAGGGCAGTTCAACGCGTGGCCTGATTGCGATCAACCACGAGTACACCGATGACGGCCTGCTGCATGTGGGCGGCTTCAACAACATGAACGCCGAGAAGGTGAAGAAGTCGCAAAATGCCCACGGCCTGGCGGTATACGAAGTTGAGTTGAAAGGTGGAAACTGGCAAATGGTGCGGCCATCGCGCTTTGCACGGCGCTTCACGATGGATGCCCCTTTTTCTGTGGGGGGCCCCGCGGCCGGCCACGCCATGATGAAGACCGCCGCCGACCCAGCGGGTCGCACCGTGCTGGGCACGCTTAACAACTGTGCCAGTAGCCAGACGCCTTGGGGCACCTATTTGTCCGGCGAAGAGAACTGGATGGGTTACTTTGGGCATGGAAGCAGCCTGTCCGATCACCAGAAACGCTGGGGTGCGCGCAAAGACGGCGCCTACCAGTGGGACAAGTTTGATGCGCGCTTCGACGCCGCCAAAAACCCCAATGAGCCCAATCGTTTTGGCTGGGTCGTGGAGGTTGATCCGATGGACCCCACCAGCACGCCGGTCAAACGCACGGCGATGGGACGCGCTGCGCATGAGGGTGCCTGGGTGGGTGTCACCAAAGATGGCCGGGCTGTTGTCTATTCAGGGGAAGACGCGCGCTTTGAGTACATCTACAAGTTTGTGAGCCGCGACAAAATTGCACCAGGGGGTGCCAAGGCCAACCGCGATTTGCTGGACCACGGCACGCTGTATGTGGCCCGCTTTGATGCGGATGGACGCGGCCAGTGGCTGCCACTGGTGCATGGCCAAGGTCCGCTGACTGCCGCCAACGGCTTTGCCGATCAGGGCGAAGTGGTCATCAAGGCTCGCCAAGCCAGCGATGCCCTCAAGGCCACCAAAATGGACCGGCCCGAGTGGCTGACGATCGACACGCAAAGCGGATGGGTGTATTGCACCCTGACCAACAACAGCAGCCGGGGCCAGCCCAACCAGCCCGGTATTGATGCCGCTAATCCACGCGCCAACAACGCCATGGGCCAGATCATCCGCTGGAAAGAAGACAGCGATTTTGATGGCGCCGGATTTGTGTGGAACCATCTTGTTCTGGCCGGTGATTCTGCCAACGCCCGTGCGGAAGCCAAAGGCAATATCAAGGGCGATATTTACGCCTGCCCGGACGGCATCGTCCTGGACAAGCGGGGCGTCTTGTGGATTCAGACCGATGTCGCCGCGGCTGCCATGTATGCCGGGGAGTTGAAAAACATCGGCAACAACCAGATGCTGGCCTGCGACCCTGCGACCGGAGAAACCCGACGTTTCCTCACCGGCCCCACCAACTGTGAAATCACCGGGTGCACACTGACGCCGGATGGCAGAACCATGTTCATCAGTATTCAGCACCCGGGTGAAACACCGAGTGAACGCAGTGACCCGGCTGAGCCGAGAAAGTACGCCAACTGGCCCGATTACCGGCCCGACGGGCGACCGCGCTCAGCCACCCTGGTCATTCGCAAATCGGATGGCGGCTTGATCGGCACCTGATATCCCGGCGGCGCCGTCTGGCCGGGGCCGAGACGCTCACGGGCCATCACGCGGCTGTCGCCAGCGCCCGCAGCGTGATCGCCATGCCGCCCAGCACCGCATTGCCCGACAGCGGGTCGCGCCACTGGTCGTCCAGCAGCGCATTCAGGTTGGCGCCGGGACGTTGGGCGGCAAGTTGCAGCCGGGTGCCGGGCTGGTCATGGCCCCAGCCGTGCGGCAGGCTCACCACGCCGGGCATCATCTCGGCGCTGATCTTTACCTGCGCCTGCACATGGCGAGGCCCCTGGCCGGTTTGGCTGCTGATCTCGGCCAGGCTGCCATCGTGCAGGCCCAATCGCTCTGCGTCGCCGGGGTGAACCAGCGCGGTGCAGCGCATCGGTCCCTTGGCCAGCACTGGCAGGTTGTGCATCCAGCTGTTGTTGCTGCGCACATCGCGCCGGCCAATGATGACC
>CAJCCO010000073.1 GCA_903960915.1 uncultured beta proteobacterium | reverse complement strand
CGCAAGGCCAGTTCCTGTGGGCCATCTTGCGCAATGCCTTTCACTATGCGGCGGTACATCTGGCATCGATTGCCGACCACGCGCGCGACGTCGACTTCTGCATGCGATGGGGCTTTGGCATGAAGCAGGGCCCATTCGAGTTGTGGCAAGAGGCGGGCTGGCTGGAAGTCGCCAACATGGTCAAAGACGATATTGATGCCGGGCGGGCGCTGTGCAAGGCGCCGCTGCCCGACTGGGTGTTCCACGGCCCGGTGGCCGATGCCGGTGGCGTGCACATGCCGCAAGGTTCCTGGAACCCGACCAGCGCCACTTTTGTGCCACCGCGCAGCTTGCCGGTGTTCGCGCGCCAGCATTTCCCCGAGAGCGTGCTGGGTGCCAACGCACCCAAAGCCGAGCAAGTGGGCCGCACGCTGCACGAAGACGCCGCCATTCGCCTGTGGACACTCGACGAAGCAGCCGACGCCACGGCACCGGTGCTGATCGCCAGCATCAAAACCAAAATGCACGCGCTGGACGCGGGCGTGGTGGAAGGCCTGGACCGCGCGGTCGACCTGGCCGAAAAAGATTTTCAGGGGCTGGTGATTTGGTCGCCCGACGCGATGTTCTCCGCCGGGGCCGATTTGCAGTCCATGCTGATGGGCTTTGCGGTGGCCGGTGTGGGCGCCATTGAAGGTGCCGAGCTGGAAATGCAGCGCATGATGCTCAAACTGCGCTACGCCAATGTGCCGGTAGTCTCTGCCGTGCGGGGCCTGGCGCTGGGCGGCGGCTGTGAACTGGCGGCGTACTCGGCACGCCGCGTGGTGGCCATGGAGAGCTACATCGGCTTGGTAGAAGTGGGCGTGGGCCTGGTGCCCGGCGCTGGCGGCCTGACCTACATTGCCCGGCGCGCGGCTGAAAACGCCGCCAACTCCACCGGCAAAGACCTGATGCCCTTCCTCACCGAAGGCTTCACCGCAGCGGCCATGGCCAAGGTGGGCACCAGCGCGCTGGAGTCGCGCAAGCTGGGCTATTTGCTCGACAGCGATGTGGTGGTGCCGCACAAGGACGAGCTGCTCTTTGTGGCCCTCAACGAGGCCCGCGCCCTGTTTGCCAGCGGCTACCGCGCCCCGCACAAACGCCACTTTGCCGTGGCCGGTCGCAGCGGTGCGGCCACCATCAAAGGCTCACTGGTCAACATGCGCGACGGCGGCTTCATCAGCGCCCACGACTTTCACATTGCCGCGCTGATTGCCCACGTGGTCTGCGGCGGCGACGTCGACGCCGGCAGCCTGGTGAGCGAGGACTACCTCATGCAGCTGGAACGCCAAGCCTTCTGCGCGCTGCTGGTGCACCCCAAAACGCAAGAACGCATCATGGGCATGATGTCCACGGGCAAGCCCGTCAGAAACTAAGTGCGCCTTTGAAGCAAGCACACCTGGCCGCCCCCGTACCCCACTGATCACACTGGAAGAGTTCACCATGAAACAAGTTCAAGAAGCCTATATCGTTGCCGCCACGCGCACGCCTATTGGCCGTTCGCACCGGGGGTTTTTTCGCAATACGCGGCCAGATGATTTGCTGGTCAAGGCTTTGCAGTCGGCGCTGGCGCAAGTGCCTTCGCTTGATCCGAACATGATCGAAGACATCATTTGCGGTTGCGCTATTCCTGAAGGGCAGCAGGGCCTGAACGTGGCGCGCATTGGCGCGGTGCTGGCCGGTTTGCCGCACAGCGTGGGCGGCATCACGGTGAACCGGTTTTGCGCCTCGGGCCTGAGCGCGGTGCAAATGGCGGCCGACCGCATTCGTGTGGGTGAGGCCGACGTGATGATCGCGGCCGGCGTGGAGAGCATGAGCATGGTGCCCATGATGGGCAACTCGCCCTCGCTGTCGCCTGCCATGTTCAACCACGACGAAAACATTGGCATTGCCTACGGCATGGGCCTGACGGCCGAGAAAGTGGCGCGGCAATGGAAGATCAGCCGCGACGCGCAAGATGCGTTTGCGCTGGCCTCGCACCAGAAAGCGCTGGCCGCCATGCAGGCGGGCGACTTTGCCCGCGAGATCACGCCGGTGGAGGTGGTAGACCGTGCGCCCGATTTGCAAACCGGCCAGGTCATTGAGACCCGGCGCACCGTGAGCCTGGACGAAGGCGCGCGCGCCGATACCTCGCTGGAAGGTCTGGGCAAACTCAAAACCGTGTTTGCTGTGCGTGGCTCGGTCACGGCGGGCAACAGCTCACAAACCTCGGACGGCGCCGGCGCCCTGATTCTGGTCAGCGAGAAAGCGCTCAAGCAATACGGCCTGACCCCGCTGGCGCGCTTTGTTAGTTTTGCCGCCAAGGGCGTGCCGCCGCACATCATGGGCATTGGCCCGATCGAGGCCATTCCGGCCGCGTTGCGCAACGCCGGCCTGAAGCTCGACGACATCGACTGGTTTGAACTCAACGAGGCCTTTGCCGCGCAGTCGCTGGCGGTGATGAATACGCTGGGCCTGAACCCGGCCAAGGTCAACCCCATGGGCGGCGCCATTGCGCTGGGCCACCCGCTGGGCGCTACCGGGGCTATCCGCTCGGCGACAGTGGTGCATGCCTTGCAGCGCCAAAATCTGCGCTACGGCATGGTCACCATGTGCGTGGGTATGGGCCAAGGAGCCGCCGGTATTTTTGAGCGGGTGTAAGCCCGGTTTGCAGACCCGCCTGCTTGGCAGGCGTGACATTCACAGGGGCAGGAGTTACGCATGAGCTCGCACGTTTTTGACCAGGCACTGGCCCTCACTGCCTTGCCTGACGGCACCTGGCAGGGCCACACCAGCCCGGCTTACGCCAACATGGTGGGGCCGTTTGGCGGCATTACAGCAGCGCAGGTGCTTACCGCGGTGCAGCGCCACCCGCAACTGCTGGGCACGCCTTTGTCGCTCACCGTCAACTACGCCGCGGCCCTGGCCGACGGCGCTTTTGTGGTGGACGCGCGCCCGGTGCGCACCAACCGGTCCACCCAGCACTGGTCGATTGAACTGCGGCAAAACGAGCAGGTGGTGCTCACCGCCACCGCTGTTACCGCAGCGCGCCGTGACACCTGGAGTTTGGACGACCACGCCCTGCCCGCCGTGCCTGCGCCGGCTGATGTGGCCGAGTCGAGCGCGAAGCTGGCATCGGCCTGGCTCAACAACTACGAGTTTCGGCCGATCTCGGGCATGCCGCCCAGCGCGTGGGACGGCAGCGGGCACGACAGCCTGACGCGCCAGTGGGTGCGCGACAAGCCGAAGCGTCCGCTGGACTTTGCCGCGCTGGCTTGTCTGGCCGATGTGTTTTACCCCCGCGTGTGGCGCCGCCGTGCCACCTTTGTGCCAGTCGGCACCGTGTCCATGACGGTGTACTTTCACGCCGGGCCTGAGCTGCTGGCTAAAACCGGCACTGGCTACTTGCTGGCGCAAGCGCAAGCGCAGGCTTTTCGCAACGGCTTTTTCGACCAGAGCGCGCAACTCTGGAACGAAGCCGGTGACCTGCTGGTGACCACGCACCAGATCGTTTACTTCAAGGAATAGCGCTATGTCCCAGCACCCGGTGGCCCTCATCATTGGCGCGGGCGACGCCACCGGCGGTGCCATTGCCAGGCGCTTTGCCCGCGAGGGTTACACCGCCTGCGTCACGCGCCGCAGCCTAGATAAATTGCAGCCCTTGCTGGAACAGATTCATGCCGAAGGCGGCCGCGCCCACGGCTTTGCCAGCGATGCGCGCCAAGAAGACGAGGTGGTGGCGCTGGTGGCGCAAATTGAGGCCGACATAGGGCCGATTGAAGTGCTGGTGTTCAACATTGGCGCCAACGTGCCGTGCAGCATTCTGGACGAGACCGCCCGCAAGTATTTCAAGATTTGGGAGATGGCCTGTCTGGGTGGCTTTCTCAATGGCCGCGAGGTGGCCAAGCGCATGGTCACGCGCAGCGGGCGCGCCCAAACGATTCTCTTCACCGGTGCCACCGCCTCGCTGCGTGGCGCCGCGCACTTTGCCGCTTTTGCCGGCGCCAAGCACGCGCTGCGGGCGCTGGCCCAAAGCATGGCGCGCGAGCTGGGGCCGCGTGGCATTCATGTGGCGCATGTGGTGGTGGACGGCGCCATTGACACCGCCTTTATTCGCGACAACTTTCCTGAGCGCTTTGCCCTCAAGGCGCAGGACGGCATCGTCAACCCCGATCATCTGGCCGATAACTACTGGATGCTGCACCAGCAACCGCGCGACGCCTGGACCCATGAGTTGGACCTGCGGCCGTGGATGGAAAAGTTTTAAGCCCCCCATCAACAACCAGCAGGAGACACAGCATGCAAAAAACGGTGGAGTATTACTTCGACTTCGGCAGCCCTGCGGCCTACTTGGCCTCCACCCAGTTGCCCCAGTTGGCGGCCGACACGGGTGCTACGGTACTGTGGCGCCCCATGTTGCTGGGCGGTGTGTTTGCCGCCACGGGCAATTCGTCGCCGGTGACGGTGCCGGCCAAAGGGCGCTACACCTTCACCGACTTCGACCGGTTTGCCCAACGCTACGGCGTGCCCCTGAACCGCAACCCGGCCTTCCCTATCAACACCTTGACCTTGATGCGCATAGCCAGCGGCTTGCAGCTGCGCGACGACACCCGCTTTGCGGCGTATGCGCAAGCGGTGTTCCGTGCCATTTGGGTTGATGCGCAGCCCATGGGCGATGCCGCCACCGTGGCCCAGGTCTTGCAGACCGCCGGTTTAGACGGGCCCGAGCTGCTGGCCCTGGCCGCTGAGCCCGCCGTGAAAGACCAGCTCAAGGCCCAGACCGAAGCGGCTGTGCAGCGCGGTGTCTTTGGCGCACCCACCTTTTTTGTGGGTGAGCAGATGTTCTGGGGCCAGGACCGGCTGGACTTTGTGCGTGCCGCGCTGCTGGCTTGATGGGGTCGAACGCTGCCCTTTCCCCCTAGTTATTCCGCTACTTTTTTCATTCCATTTTTCAAACCAGAAAGCACTGCCATGAGCGACATCCTGACCGACATCACCGCAGGCGTGATGACCATCACCCTGAACCGGGTGGAGAAGAAAAACTCCATCACCGCCGCCATGTACGCCACCATGGCCGACGCGCTGGTGCAAGCTGAAGCAGACCCGGCGGTGCGTGCCGTGGTGTTTCAGGGCCATGAAACTATTTTCAGCGCGGGCAATGACATTGGCGACTTTTTGAACGCGCCGCCCGCCACCTCAGAGTCGCCCGTGTTTCGTTTCTTGCGCGGCATCAGCACTTTCCCCAAGCCGGTGCTGGCGGCGGTGTGCGGCCCAGCGGTGGGCATTGGCACCACCATGCTGTTCCATTGCGACCTGGTCTACGCCGGCAACAACGCCGCCTTCTCCATGCCTTTCGTCAACCTGGGGCTGTGCCCCGAAGCCGCCTCCAGCTACCTGGCACCGCAGTTGATGGGTTACGGCCGCGCCGCCGAGGCGCTGTTGCTGGGCGAGCCCTTCATGGCCGAGGCCGCGTTGGAGATGGGCCTCATCAGCCGCATTGTGCCGCCCGCTGAAGTGGCCGCGCTGGCGCAACGCCAGGCGCAAAAACTGGCCGCCAAACCGCTGAGTTCTTTGCTTGAAACCAAGCGCCTCATGAAGCAAACCCAAGCCCCGATGGTGGCCGCACGCATGGCCGAAGAAGGTCAAAGTTTCGGCCGTATGTTGCGCGAACCTGCCGCCCGCGAAGCCTTTGGCGCCTTTATGGAAAAGCGCAAGCCAGACTTCTCAAAGGTCTAACCCCCAATGGGGGGCTGCCGCGCTCGAAGCGCGACGGCTGGGTGAACAAGGTTTGCAACAGGCCGCGCACTTCGGCCAAGCGGGGGTCGCCTGGGTGGGCGTCGTCGGTGGTGTCGTTGATGCAAAAGAAGTCCAGCGTGCCGAGCAACACTTGCAGGCGGTCGAGTTGCTGGGCGGCTTCAGGCGCACCGGTGGAGACGTGCACATGCGTGTAATCGCGCACCTGGGCCTGGCCCTGCGCCAACGCCCAGCGCAGCACAAAGTCGGACACGATGGTGGGTTTGTCCCAGACCCGAAACACGGTAGAGCGCACCATGGCAAACAGATCGGGCGCCAGGCCTTCAAGTTGGTACAGCATAGAGCGCAGCAAGGGCCGCGGTGAGTGCGCAAAGGTGCGGTAAGTGTGCGCGTAGGGGCTGCCTGCCGGAGGCTCGCCCAGCCACTGGCATGACAGGCGGCAGGCGTTTTCAAGCGCGGGGGCATCGGCGCGCATGGGCTCCTGGCTCACCGCCGGTTCGTTGGACCAACCCACGTAGAGGCCGCCGTCCCAGAACCAGTCGGCCAAGTTGACCGGGGCGCCAAAAAACACATCGTCGTTGAGGTAAAAAAACTGTTCCGACAAACCGGCAATGTGGTGGATGTAGGACTCGATATGGCCCGAGTCAAACGTGGGCCGTGCGGCCTCGGGAATCAGGGTACGGTGGTCTATCAGCGTGAGCCGATCGGAGGCCTGCAGCCAGTGCGGCGTTTGGCCGTCGGTGACGATATACACATGGCCATGCTGGGGAAAGTAGCGTTCCAGCGCCCGCAGGCTGAAGCGAAGTTCTTCGTTGTCGCGAAAGCGCCCCTCCACGTTGCTGTAAACCGCCATGGCGTCCAGGCTCTGGGTGTTGAGTTGCGCAGCGGCCTGCTGGCGTTTGAGGCGCCAGGACGGGTCGTTGCCATTCACCCATAAATAGACAATATCAACGCGGGGCTGTGTGTGCATAAAAAGCGGTGGCCCACGTGGTTGAAGATGCAACCGGGTTGGGCCGGAGATTCTAGGGCGCCAGCACCGATTGGGGCGCATCGTGTTGCAATGGACTTGCATATTCAACTGGTTCTGCGCGTCTATCTAGACTGCGAGCCTTGTTTGCACCTATAAATTGCCCACTTAGCCCGGCTCTGAGCCCATGGAGAAACCGTGATGACTTTACGCACAACAAAAACGCCCCGTGTTTTGGCTTGGGGGCTGGCGCTGACCCTGCCGCTCGGTCTGGGTCTGCTGGGTCTGCTGGCAGGCCCCGCTGCCGCCCAAAGCAGCCCCCCCGCCCCCACCGACCTGAGCTGCAGCCTGCCTAGCAACTGCGTCAGCTCGGTTGGAGGTGGCGGCTTGGAGGCTTTGCGCTTTGAGGGCACGCCCGAACAAGCGCTGGCCGCGCTGGAGCGCACCCTGGCCGACCTGCCCGAGGCCCGTGTGGTCAACCGCGACGCCACGCAACTGGAGGTGGTTTTCACCACCTTTCTGGGTTTTCGTGACGAGGTGCTGTTTCGGGTGGATGCTCCCAAGCAGCGCATTGACTTTCGTTCGCGCTCTTTGATGGGGCTGTACGACTTTGGCAAAAACCGTTCGCGCATGAAAGATTTTGCCGCCCGTTTTGAGGCCCAGCGCCCAGCTAAATAAGGGGCGGGTGAGGGCGCTTATTTTCACCAAGCGCGCGCTTGTTAAAAATAGGGTTCTTGGGTATGCTCGTGGCCCATGACCGCCCCCGAAACCCGCTCGGCCACGCCGGCTGACCTGCTGCCCAAACGTCCGCGCGGGCGTCCGCGCAAGACCGAGGGCGAGCGCGACGATGGCAACCGGCGCCAAGACCTGTTGGCCGCAGCGGCCCGGTTGTTTCGTCACCAGGGCTTTGACGCCACCAGCACGCGCGACATTGCCGCCGCAGTGGGCATGCACAGCGGCTCGCCGTTCTACCATTTCAAAAGCAAGAGTGCCTTGCTGTTTGCCGTGGTGCAAGAGGGCATGCACGCGGCCATGGCGCGTCAGGCCCAGGCCCTGCAGCCCCCCGGCCTGACCGACCCGCCCAGCGCGCAAATGCGCCGCCTGATTCGGGCCCACTTTGACACCTTGCTCGGGCCAGGCAACGACTTTATTCCCGTCATGCTCTACGAGAGCCGTGCCCTGACGGCTGCGCAGCGCAGCGCCCTGGCCCAATTGCAGGACGACTACGAAGCCGCCTGGACCCCGGTGCTGCAAGCCCTGCACGCCAGCGGCGAGTTGCAGGCGCCGGTCAAGGTGTCGCGCTTGTTGATTTTGGGGGCTCTGAATTGGGCCGTGCAGTGGTACGACCGCCAAAAAGGCCTGTCGCTGGACGAGTTGACCGACGCCGCGATGGCATTGTTTTTTGCAAGGAAACGCTGATGACTTACCGCTCTGTATTCACGCCCAAGTTGTTCCAGGACCAGGTGGTGCTCGTCACCGGGGGTGGCTCGGGCATTGGCCGTTGTGTGGCGCATGAGCTGGCCGCTTTGGGCGCGCACGCCGTGCTGGTGGGGCGCAACCAGGCCAAGCTAGAACAGGTGACTGCCGAAATTCTGGCCGACGGTGGCGCAGCCAGTTGGCTGGTGTGTGACATTCGCCAGGAAGACGCCGTGCGCCAGACCGTGGCGGCGGTGCTGGCCGCGCGTGGCCGCCTAGACGGTTTGGTGAACAACGCCGGCGGTCAGTTCATGAAGCCCTTGGAGGCCATCAGCGCCAAAGGCTGGCAGGCTGTGATTGACACCAATTTGACTGGTGGCTTTTTAATGGCGCGCGAATGTTATGTGCAGCACATGCAGCAGCACGGCGGCAGCATCGTCAACATCGTGGCCGATATGTGGGGCTCCATGCCCGGCATGGGCCACAGTGGCGCTGCGCGTGCCGGCATGGTGAGTTTTACCGAGACGGCAGCGGCAGAGTGGGCGGGCAGCGGCGTGCGCGTCAACGCCGTGGCGCCTGGCTACATTGCCTCCAGCGGCATGGACCATTACCCGCCCGAGATGGGGCCGATGCTGCGCCAGATGGCCCAAACCGTGCCCCTGGGCCGCTTTGGCACCGAGGCCGAAACCTCCGCCGGCATTGTCTTTTTGCTCAGCCCGGCGGCAACTTTCATCAGCGGCAGCACGCTGCGCATTGACGGCGCGCGCCCGCAGGTGCGCATGGGCTGGCCCCTGCGCGTGGCCGATGCCACCACCCAGGCGCGAGCAGCCATTGCACCCTTTAACGGCTTTCACCGCGCCCAGACGCCACAAGTTTTTTCTTCCTGACCCCTTTTAAACCCAGAGACCCCACGCCATGCGCTACACCCACGAACACCTGGAAATTCAAAAAACCCTCAAACGTTTCATTGACGCCGAGATCAATCCGCATGTGGATGAATGGGAGGCCGCCGAGATGTTCCCGGCGCACGAGGTGTTCAAGAAAATGGGGAATCTGGGGCTGCTGGGGCTGACCAAGCCCGAGGCCTATGGCGGCGCCGGCCTGGACTACAGTTACGCGCTGGCCATGGCCGAAGGGCTGGGCCACATTGATTGCGGCGGCATTCCCATGGCCATTGGCGTGCAGACCGACATGTGCACGCCCGCGCTGGCGCGCTTTGGCAGCGAAGAACTCAAGCGCGAGTTTCTGGCCCCCGCCATTGCCGGCGACATGGTTGGCTGCATTGGCGTGAGTGAGCCCGGCGCAGGCAGCGACGTGGCGTCCATCAAAAGCCATGCGCGCAAGGACGGCGACGATTACGTCATCAACGGACAAAAGATGTGGATCACCAATAGCCTGCAAGCCGACTGGATGTGCATGCTGGTCAACACTGGCGACGGCCCGCAGCACAAAAACAAAAGCCTGGTGATGGTGCCCATGAAAACACCGGGTATTCAGGTGGCCAAGAAGATCAAAAAAATCGGCATGAATTCAAGCGACACCGGCTTGATTTACTTTGACGAGGTGCGCGTGCCGCAGCGCTACCTGATTGGCAGCGAAGGCCAGGGCTTCATGTACCAGATGATGCAGTTTCAGGAAGAGCGGTTGTGGGCAGCTGCGAGTTGCCTGCAAAGCCTGGCCAACTGCCTGGACTGGACGGTGGCCTGGGCGCAAGAACGCAAACTGTTTGGTGCCACGCTGGCCGACCAGCAGTGGGTGCAGTTCAAGCTGGCCGAGATGAAGACCGAGCTGGAGAGTCTGCGCGCGCTGACCTACCGCGCCTGCGAGTTGTACGTGCAGGGCGACGATGTGCTGGAGATGGCCTCCATGGCCAAGCTCAAGGCCGGGCGGCTGAACCGCCTGATTCCGGACGGCTGCTTGCAGTTTTGGGGCGGCATGGGCTTCACCTGGGAAAACAAGGTTTCGCGCATGTACCGCGACGGTCGCCTGGGCTCCATTGGTGGCGGCGCTGACGAAGTCATGCTGGGCATCATCGCCAAAACCATGGGCGTGGCCAAACGGCCACCTCGCGCTTGACGGCCTTCACTGCTAAACGCTGACCCATTTTTTACACCATGACAACGCCTACCGAACAAGACCCAGACCTCGCGTGGCTGGATGACGCCACGCGCCGCTTTGCCCAAACCGAAGTGCTGCCGTTTTTGAGCGACTGGGAAGACGCCGGCGAATTTCCGCGTACCCTGTACCGGCGCGCCGCTGATCTGGGTTGGCTGGCTATGGGCTACCCCGAGGCCTTGGGCGGCACGCCGTGCAGCTGGCAGTTGCGCAATGCCTTGGTGATTGCGCTGGCGCGCCAGACCGGCAGCGGCGGTTTGCTGGCCAGCCTGTTCAGCCACAACATTGGCCTGCCACCGCTGGTGCGTCATGGCAGTGCCGCCTTGCAGCAAGAGGTGGTGCCAGCGGTGTTGCGCGGTGAAAAAATTGCCGCGCTGGCCATTACCGAGCCCGGCGGCGGCAGCGATGTGGCGTCCTTGCGCACCACGGCACGGCTGGAGGGCGACGCCTATGTGCTCAATGGCGAGAAAGTTTTCATCACCTCGGGCATGCGCGCCGACTGGCTCACCGTGGCGGTGCGCACCGACCCGCAGAACAAGGGGCCAGGCGGCATTTCGATGTTGCTGGTGCCGGGCGACTCGCCCGGTCTGCAGCGCACGGCCTTGCGCAAAATGGGGTGGCACTGCTCGGACACGGCACAGCTGCACTTTGACGAAGTGCGCGTGCCCGCCCGCTTTTTGATTGGCCAGGAGGGGGCCGGCTTCAAGATGATCATGGGCAACTTCAACGGCGAGCGCCTGTCCATGGCGGCCATGGCCCTGGGCTTTGCCGAATGCTGCTTTGATGAGGCGCTGGCCTGGGCGCGCCAGCGCAAGACCTTTGGCCAGGCGCTGGTGAACCACCAGGTGGTGCGTCACAAGCTGGTGGACATGAAGATGCGCCTTGAATCCACCCGCGCCTGGGTGCAGGCGGTGACCGTGCAAGCCGATGATGGCGTGATGGATGCCGACTGGGTGGCGCAGGTGTGCCTGTTGAAAAACCACGCCACGCAAACCATGCAATTCTGCGCCGACCAGGCGGTACAAATACTGGGCGGCATGGGCTTTATGCGCGGCACCCAGAGCGAGCGCATCTACCGCGAGGTCAAGGTCATGATGATTGGCGGCGGGGCCGAAGAGATCATGAAGGAGTTGGCTGCGCGTCAGCTTGGTCTGTGACAATGAAGCCATGACGCCTCCACCCAAAAACGCCACATCGCCCCTGCCTCCCCCTGTTTTTGAAGCGGAATTTATTGCCGGGCTCAAAGAGCTATTTGAAGAAAAAATTGTCTTCAACCTGACCCTGGGTCTCAAGATCACGGCCATTGAGCCGCACCAGGTGCGGGCCCGCATCGACATGCGACCGGAGCTGGTGGGGCATTACAGCTTTAACCGGTTGCATGGCGGCGTCATCAGTGCCGGGCTCGACGCCATGGGCGGCTTGGCCGTGATGGCCGCCATAGGCGCACGCCACATGGACGAGTTGCCAGCCCAGCGGCTGCACCGTTTTAGCAAACTCGGCACCATCGATTTGCGCATTGATTACCTGCGCCCCGGCATCAGCGACTACTTTGAACTGCGGGCAGAAGTCATTCGCCTCGGCTCGCGCGTGGCTTCCACCCGCATGGAATTTCTGGCCGCCGACGGCAAACTGCTGTCCACCGGGGCTGGGGCTTACATCGTGTCCTGAACCTTATGGAAGGTGTTGCATGCCCTTGACGATTCACACAGGTTATTTACCCGGCGCTATTGGCCGGGTTGCCGAACTCCATGCCCAGTACTACAGCAAGTTGGTGGGGTTTGGCCTGCCATTTGAGGCCAAGGTGGCGCGTGAGCTGGCCGATTTTTGTGAGCGCTACGACCCCCAGCGCGATGCCTTGTGGCTGGTGCTGCAAGACGGCCAGGTGGAAGGCTCCCTGGCCATTGACGGCACCCATGCCGACCAGGACTGCGCGCACCTGCGCTGGTTCATCACCTCTGACAAAGTGCGCGGCACCGGGGTGGGCACGATGCTGCTGAACTTGGCGATGGACTTTTGCCAATCTCGCCATGACGGCCGGGTTTATCTCTGGACCTTTGAGGGCCTGCATGCGGCCAGGCATTTGTATGAGAAGGCCGGTTTTCAGCTGATGCATCAGCAACGCGGCCAGCAATGGGGTACCGAGGTGAACGAGCAGCGTTTTGAGCGTGGAGGCTGAGAGGCGGCGTCACTCGATGTCACCGGTCGTCTTCATGCCGCGTTGACGTCCCATGCCGTTGAGGCGGGTTTTACGACGCTGTTGGCCCAAAGATGTAACGCCTAACCTTGCGTTTCCAAAAATAATCAAAAATAGATGTTCGCATGGTGGCGGTTCCGGACTTAGAGTTTTGCGATCTGCCAGCTCCAAAGCGGCCGTTGCCAAATGGGGATCGACGAGCCCAACCCTAACTAAACCAAAAGTGCCTCGACTCCTTTGGCCTCAACCATTTGCAATAACTTTGCAGAGGTCCCACT
>CAJCCO010000072.1 GCA_903960915.1 uncultured beta proteobacterium | reverse complement strand
TCCGCTTACACAAGAGACATTAACCGCGACATTCGACGTTCAACCGGGGCATTACAACGAGTGGCGTGTGCGTGGGGCTGAAGTCTTGGGCATCTTTGTTGACGATCCGAGGAGCATCTCCGTCAAGAAGGATCTCGTGTTCTACGTTGGCGGTGAGAAGGTCATAACAGTTGCGGCTGATCCCATCGGCATTGCTGAGGTGTTCTCGGCGTTTCCGAAGTGCTCGATATTCGTAAGCGATCATTTGACTACGCCCTTTCCGGCGATGTTTGAATTGGAGATGCTTGTGTCCATGTAGAACAACGTGGACACATGCGATGCAAAAGAGCACAGAGGTGTTGGGTGGATTGGTGGTTGGTCACAAAAGTGATGGCCGGTGCACATATGACCCACAGGTCAAGCAGGAGTTGATCCGGCAGTGCCTCAAGCCCG
This sequence comes from uncultured beta proteobacterium, assembly GCA_903960915.1. GTDB lineage: Bacteria > Pseudomonadota > Gammaproteobacteria > Burkholderiales > Burkholderiaceae_C > Rhodoferax. The sequence goes on along the minus strand of CAJCCO010000072.1, from coordinate 1,981 downwards.
GCGTGTCGGTGGCACGTATGGCGATGCAGCACGGAGTCAATACGAACCTTCTGCGCACGTGGATCACGAAGGCACAACGTGCCATCGCGAAACAAATGTCGGCCCCAGAGGTTTCGGCACTGACTGCGCAAGCGTTTGTGCCAGTCAAGTTGGAGCCAACCCTAACACCGACCCAGCCCGCCATCAAAGCTTACAGACCTGCATGCAAGGCGATGCCCACCCTGGTACGCATGCAGGTGCGCTTACCCAACGGAGTCTCGATTGATCTTGGCCAGGCACCACTACAAGAGATGGGCGCCATCATGCAAATGCTCAGCGCCTTGCCATGTTCGAGCTAAATGCCAACCGAGCGGTGTACCTGCACCGCGACGCCATCGACTTTCGCAAAAACATCAACGGCCTGGCCAGCTTGGTCGAACACGGCCTGGGGATGAACGCCTTTGCCAACGCTGTGTTTGTCTTTGGCAATCGCAGAAAAGACCGCATCAAGATCCTGGGCTGGGATCGCAACGGCTTCTGGCTGCTGCAAAAGCGCCTTGAAGGCGCACGCTTTGTCTGGCCGCGCAAGGACAGCACCGTCATCGAACTCAGCGTGGCACAACTGCACTGGCTACTGGATGGAATTGATCTTGAGGCCATGCGCGGGCACACTGCTGTGGTCTATCAAAAGGCGGCATAAAAGTCGTCCAAAAAGTGTTAAAAATATCCCTGTTTCAGAGTGATTTTTAGGGAACTTTTTAAGAGGCAATTTGGTCCAAAACGTCAATGAATTTGATGTCCGCTACCGAAGAAATTGCAGCCCTGCAAAAGGCCTTGGCATCTGCCAAAAGCGAACTGACTTTGGTGCGCACCGAGCGTGACCTGCTCAAGGAGAGGCTCAATAAATTCATGCGCAAGATCTTTGCCGCCAAGAGCGAGGTCAGCAGCCAAAACCAGAAGGACATGTTCTTCGTCTTCAACGAAGCCGAAGTTCTGGGAGCGCAAGCCCAACCGGCAGCACAAGAGGAAGATGGTGAAGGCGACGGCAAAGACGTTGACCAGGGCGCGCCAGCGAAGAAACGCGCCAAGCGTGGTCGCAAACCCCTCGATCCTGCCCTGCCACGGCATGTGGTGCGTCATGAACTACCAGAGTCTGAGCGCGTCTGCCCCCATGATGGCTCGCCCCTGAAGGAAATCGGTGTTGAGGCCAGCGAGCAGTTGGACATCATCCCCCAGCAAGTACGCGTGATTCGCCATGAACGCGTCAAGTACGCCTGCCCCTGCTGCGATGGTTGCTTGCGTTTGGCATCCAAGCCTTCACAGGTCATTCCAAAGGGATTGTTTAGCGAAGGGTTGCTGGCATGGGTGATTGCCTCCAAGTATTGCGATGGACTGCCCTTGTACCGGCAAGCTGCATTGCTGGGACGCTTTGGCGGCAGTGACCTCTCACGCAACACCATGGCCGCAAGTCTGGTACGGGTGGGTCAGGCGGTGCAGCCCATCATCAATCTGCTACGCGATCATTTGCTGGAGGCTCCCCTGATCTATGGGGATGAAACCAAGGTCCAGGTTCTCAAGGAGCCGGGCAAAAGCGCACAGTCCAATAGTTATATGTGGGCACAAATGACCCAGGGCTCAGGTCCAGATGGTACCGGGCCACCGATCAGACTCTTTGCCTACTCCCCGTCGCGCAGTACCGCAGCGGCGCAGATTTTTTACACCGGAATGCCCCCGAGTTCAGTGCTGATGTCCGATGGGTACGCGGTGTATGACCAGATCGCACAAGCGAACCAATTGGTTCATTTGGCTTGCTGGGCGCACTGCCGAAGGGATTTCAACGATGCTTTGCAGGCTTTGCCGAAAAATGCGCGTACGGTCGATCAACTGGCTGCGCAGTTCCTTGCCTTGATTGGGCAACTGTACGCGGTGGAGGCCAGAGCTCGCGAGAAGGCACTCAATCCCACGGAACTCCTGGAGCAACGCCAGCTTCACAGTGTGGCGG
>CAJCCO010000071.1 GCA_903960915.1 uncultured beta proteobacterium | reverse complement strand
GCTGCGCCGGGCCCGGCGTTGGCTTGTCTGATCAGCCGAATGTCCAGCGCTGATGTTCCGCAGGCGGCCTGGCAGGCGGCCAATTCGGCCTGGGCCGGTGCGGGTGAACCGTCGTCCACCACCAGCACCTTCAGGTTTTTCGGACCGTGTTGCTGAGCGGCAATGCTGGCCAGTGCCCGCGCCAGTATGCCGGGTACGCGCTGAAAGTAGGGGATGACGACGGCCATCATGGCTGCACCACCGCAGGGTTGACGGGCTTGGCGGTGTTGTTGGCCACGCGGCGCCTGCGCGCCAGCGCCAGTTGCTTCAGCCAAGGCCAGCGGTACAGGGTGAGGTGATAGAGGGTGCGTTGCTGCTGGGTCCACTTGGTGTGCCAGTCCATGACGCGGCCAAAAAACTCCAGCCGCTGAATGGCCTGGCTACCGTGAAACTCGCGCAACACGGTTTCTTGCAGCAAAAACGCAGGCGAGTAGTGGCTGAAGGATTCGTCGTAAGTGGTTTTCAGCACCACCAAGGTGCTCCCGCGCTGCAGGCCCATGTTCATGGCCACCACGCGTTCGTCAAACAAGAGCTGGAACACCACGGCTTCGCTGTGCTGGCTGGCGTCTTCCAGCAGGGCGCGGTAAAAGTGGCCTTGGGCGTTCTGGTCATGGATCGCTGTGCCCTGCTGCGATTTCCAGCCCTGGCTTTCCAGCGCGCCGTAACGCGCCACCGCGGCGGCCATGTCTTCGGGTTGACGCAGAGTTTGCATGCACAGGGTGATGCCTTCGGTGTGCAGTCTCTGGCGTTGTTTGCGCAGGTTGTGGCGCAGGTTTTTCCCGCGGGCTTGCCAGTAGTGTTCAAAGTCGGCTTGTGTTTCTACCCAGGCGGTGTCGATGTAGTCACGCGTTTCGCTGTCTGGTGCATCGGGTGGCCGCCGCGTCAGCAGGGGATCCAGGGGGCTGAAAGACAGGGTGATGCAGGCGCCTAGGCGGCCGTTCACAGGCCCGCGCATCACACTGCGCGCCAGCGCCAGCACCGGCAGGTGGGGCAAACACACCCAGGCGCCCAAGGGCAGTTGAGACGGTTGAAAAATTTGCCAGCGCTGCCAGCGCAGGGGCGCCAGCACCAGCATGGCCACGACGGTGCCGCCAGCGGTGTTGAGCGCTGCGCCTGTTTCGCCGTTCTCACCGTTCTCACCGCTCACTTTCGAGCCAATCAGCAAGCGCTCCTGGCCCGTGCCTAAAAACGCCAAGGCTGAAACGATGGCGTGGCTGGCCAGAAATGGCAGCTGGCCCTGCGCGGCATTGAGGGCATCCCATTGCTGGCGCAAATCAGCGCTGGACTGCAGCGCCGTAGCCGCCAGGTTGCGCCACGCTAGGGCCAACGGAACGGGAAGGGTGGGAACGCGGCTCATGCGGTGCTGCCCTGACCCAGCAGCTGTTTGAGCGTCTGGCAGGTGTGCGCAATGTCAGCCTCGCTCAGGTCCTGGTGGCAAAGTAGTTGCAGCACATGCTGGCGCCAACCTGGGCTGACATCGCGCTCAAGTGTGGGCATGTCGGGCCAGACCCGGTCCCAGCGAAACACCGGCAACTGCAGCTGCCGCAGGCTTTGGTACACCCGCTCGGCGTCGTCCACCCAGAGCGGAAAGACATAGGGGGCGCATTGCGCCACCGCCAAGGGGTGCAGCGCAAACAAGGGGCGGCTGCCTGCCAGGCCGGCCAGGTGATGGGCATAGGCCAAGTAATTGATTTGCCGATTGCGGACGATGCGCGGCCGGGGGAGCACCTGCTTCAAGGCCATGCTCGACCAACCCGGCGCCTGGCGAATGCGCCCCATGTCGCAGTCATTCATCATGCGTTGCGCAGCGCTTGGCGCCTGGCTGAGGTGAGCCGTACGCGCAGGGCTCAGGCCTTTTTTGAGTGTGAAGACCCAGCGCAACGCCGTGTTGATGCCCGGCAACTGTTGGTACTGGGCAGAGGCTTCGAGCACGTCCACCCAGCCCTTGAGCTGGTCGGTCAAGGTGGGTGGGCGCAGGTGCAAAGGGGCGATGGCATGGGTGTTGGAGGCCAGCAACCCACCCTCGGACACCGGGAAAAACTTGGACAGACTGGCGGTGGAAAAATCGCCCCAGGCGCCAACGGGCCGGTCGCCGGCCTGGCCAAAGTAGCTGTGGGCGCAGTCTTCAATCAAACGAATGTGGTGCAGGTCGCACCACTGACGAACGGCGGCCAGCGACTGCGGCAGCCCGAAGTAGTGCGACACCAGCATGGCTTGCGCCAGTCTGGCGGTGTGTGGGGAGATGGCATCGAGCTGCGGCAAGCCATTGGCTTGCAAACCGAAATAAGCCACCTTCAATTGAGCCAGCACCACTGGCGCCACCATGGACGGGCAGTGGTAGCTGGGCACCAGCACCGTGCTACCGGGCGGCAGCTGCAGTTGCAGAAGGGCTTGGTAAATAGCGGCCCGCCCACTGGTGGTGAACGCCCTGTGCGGCAGGTCTTCAATGCACGGCAGGGCATCCGACTGACTGCGTTGGAAGCTGGACCAGCCCAGCGTGGGGCCACGAGGCAGACCGCGCACTGGCTGGGTTGGCGCAGCCGGCGGGGCCAACGATGCGGTTGCTAGTGCGTTCAAGGACGGGTTCGGCGGTAAAGGTTGGGCCATGCTCATTCGGTGGCTGCAGCAGGTTCGCGCCATTGCCCCACTTTGCTGAGTTGCTCGCGCAAGCCGGTCTGCGTCACGCCCAAAGTCAGGGCGGTGTGGGCTTGTCCCCGGGCCTTTTCATACAGGCCCTGGTCAAAATAATGCAAGCCCAGGTTGTAGTGGGTCACGCCGTTGTCTTTGGCATAGGGCAGGGCTCTGTCGAGTTGCTGGCTGGCCTTTAATTTATCTTGCTGGCTGTACAGGTATTGCGAATACAGCATGCGAACCACGGAGTCATCCGGGCGAAACAGCAGGGCGCGCT
>CAJCCO010000070.1 GCA_903960915.1 uncultured beta proteobacterium | reverse complement strand
GCCCGACAACGGCCCGCAGCGGCGCTTTAGCCAAAGCCGCGCCGTGGCGCTGGACATGGAAAGCGCCACCATCGCTGCCAACGGTTTTCGGTTTCGCGTGCCCTACGGCACCTTGCTGTGCGTCAGCGACAAGCCGCTGCACGGCGAAATCAAGCTGCCCGGCATGGCCAACCACTTCTACCGCGAGCGCGTAGACCAACACCTGCGCATCGGCATTCATGCGCTGGAACTGCTGCGCGAGCAAGGGGTCGACCAGTTGCACAGCCGCAAGCTGCGCAGTTTTGCCGAGGTGGCGTTTCAATAAGCCTAGGCCAGTCACTTAGCCGGGGACTTGAGCTTGAGCCGAGCCCTTGGCTAACGTCCGCCCGCCTTGTCATCGTTCACAATCTGCCCATGCCTTCATCCATTGCCCCAGCCCCCCTTTTCGAGGTCAGTCACCTGACCAAACGCTACGGTGACACCACCGTGGTGGACGACCTGTCCTTCCAGATTGCCCCGGGCGAATGCCTGGGTGTGATTGGCCCCAACGGCGCCGGTAAAACCACCACCATCCGCATGTGCCTGGGGCAGTCTGCGCCTGATGGCGGCAGCATCACCGCGCTGGGCCTGCGCATGCCGCAAGACGCGCTGGCCATCAAGGCCCAGCTGGGTGTGGTGAGCCAGATGGACACGCTGGACCCCGACTTCACCTGCGCCGAAAACCTGCTGGTGTATGGCCGCTACTTCGGTATGAAAGACGCCACCATTCGTGCGCGTATTCCCACCCTGCTGGAGTTTGCCTCCCTCACCAGCAAAGCCCAGGCCAAGCCGGGCGAACTCTCAGGCGGCATGAAGCGCCGGCTGAGCCTGGCACGCGCTTTGGTCAACGACCCCAAGCTGCTGATGCTGGACGAGCCCACCACCGGCCTGGACCCGCAAGCCCGCCACCTCATGTGGGAGCGTCTGCAACTGCTGTTGCAGCAGGGCAAGTCTATTTTGCTCACCACCCATTTCATGGACGAGGCTGAGCGACTCTGCTCTCGCCTGCTGGTGCTGGACCACGGCAAAAAAATAGCCGAAGGCAAGCCGCGCGACCTGATCGCCCAGCACCTGGAGCCCGATGTGGTGGAGGTGTACGGCAACGGCGCCCTCACGCTGGTGGACAGTCCGCTTAAAGACCTGGCCTCGCGTGTGGAAGTGAGTGGAGAAACTGTATTTTTTTACACGCAGGACGCCAAGCCGCTGTTGCAGGCGCTCAGCGCGCAGCCGCTGTTGCGCACCTTGCACCGACCGGCCAACCTGGAAGACCTGTTCCTCAAACTCACCGGCCGCCAAATCCGCGAGGACGCCTGATATGACAAGCCCATTAACCTCCGCAACCCCCTTCAGCGCGCCCAGCATCTGGCGTGCCCCTGAACTGTCCTGGCGCTTTTGGCCAGTTTTTTTGCGCAACCTGCTGGTTTGGCGCAAGCTGGCCATCCCCAGCCTGGTGGGCAATATTGCCGAGCCGCTGATGTGGCTGGTGGCCTTTGGCTACGGCATGGGCGCGTTGGTGGGGCAGGTCAGCCTGCCCGGTCCGACGGGCGATGTGAAGGTGCCCTACATCCTGTTTCTGGCCAGCGGCTCCATCTGCATGAGCGCCATGAACGCGGCCACCTTTGAGGCGCTGTACTCGGCGTTCTCTCGCATGCACGTGCAAAAAACCTGGGACGGCATCATGAACGCGCCGGTTAATCTGGACGACGTGGTGCTGGCTGAAATGCTGTGGGCCGCCTTCAAGTCGCTCTTTACCGTGACCGCTATTTTGGGCGTGATGCTGGCCCTGGGCATCAGCTACTCGCCCAAGCTGTTCCTGGCCTGGCCGGTGTTGCTGGGCGTGGGCATCAGCTTCAGCTGCATTGCGCTCATCGTCAACGCGCTGGCCAAGGGTTACGACTTTTTCACCTACTACTTCACCCTGTTTCTCACGCCCATGATGTTTCTCAGCGGCATCTTCTTTCCGTTGGAGCAACTGCCCGAGCTGGTGCGGCTGGTGTCGCAATGGCTGCCGTTGACCAACGCGGTGGAGCTGGTGCGCCCGCTCTTCATGGACCAGTGGCCGCAGCACCCGGTGCGCCATCTGTTGGTGCTGGCGGTTTATGCCGTGGTCGGTTTTTGGGTGGCGCTGGCGCTCACCCGCAAACGCTTTCGCGGTTGAAGTAAAAACGCCTTATTTGTCTATTCTTGCCGGAGGCCCGACATGACCCCAATCACCCCTGACGCGCCGCCAGAAGGCAGTATCCACTGCGAGCAGCGCGGCGCACTGTGGCTGATCGGCATCAACCGGCCGGCCAAGCGCAATGGTTTCACGCCCGCCATGTTTCGCCAGCTCGGTGAGGCCTACACCCGGCTCGATGACGATGCTGACCTGCGCGTGGGCCTGCTGCATGCGTTTGGCGCGCACTTTACCGCCGGGCTCGATTTGCCCACTATCGCGCCTTTGATGCAGCGTGGCGAAAAAGCCGTGCCGCTGGGGCTGGTGGACCCGCTGGACCTGGGCATGCCCGGCTACCGCCGGCGTGCTAAGCCCATGGTGGTGGCGGTCAAAGGCATCACCTACACCCTGGGCATTGAGCTGATGCTGGCCGCTGATGTGGTGGTGGCGGCCGACGACTGCCGCTTTTCTCAACTCGAAGTCAAGCGCGGCATCATGGCCACGGGCGGTGCCACACTGCGCATGTCGCAGCGCGCCGGGCTGGGCAATGCCTTGCTGCATTTGCTCACCGGTGACGAGTTCGGCAGCGCCGAGGCCTTGCGCCTGAACTTTGTGCAGCAGGTGGTGCCGGCTGGGCAAGAGTTGGACCGTGCGCTGCAGTTGGCCGATGCCATCGCCGCCCAAGCCCCACAGGCGGTGGTGGCTACCCGGCTCAATGCCCTCAAAGCCCTGGAGCACGGCCCGCTGGTGGCCATGCACGACTTTATTGACGTGCAGCAAAAACTGTCCAACAGTGACGATGCAGCCGAGGGCGTGCGCTCCTTCGTTGAAAAACGTGCGGCCCGTTTCACCGGGCGTTGACTGAAGCACCGCTTCAAATCAAGTTAAGTTAAGGGGCCTCCCATGCACACACTGGATTTTCTGGTTCGTAAAGACCAACTCAGCAGCACCGAAATAAGGCATACGCCCGACCAGCCGTTGCGCGAGGGCGAGGTGCGGCTGCGCATTGACCGCTTTGCGCTCACCGCCAACAACATCACCTACGCCGCCTTTGGTGAGGCCATGCACTACTGGGACTTCTTTCCTGTGGCTGGTGTTGATGAAGTCTCTCAGGGCTGGGGCCGCATTCCGGTCTGGGGGTTTGCCAGCGTCGTGCAGTCGCTGCACCCGGCTATCGCGGTGGGAGAAACGCTGTACGGCTACTTTCCCATGTCCAGCCACGTGGTGCTGGCGCCCAAGCGCGTCACGCCCGACGGCTTTGTCGATGGTGCGGCACACCGCGCTGCCCTGCATCCCGTCTACAACCAGTACCTGCGCACCAGTCGCGACCCGTTTTACACCGCGCAGACGCAAGACCTGCAAGCCTTGCTGCGCCCGCTGTTCATCACCTCCTGGCTGATTGACGACTTTCTGGACGACAACCATTTCTTTGGCGTTCAGGCGGACGGGTCTGCCGAATCGTTGACGACACCGGCCTCCCCCGGCCTGCTGCTGCTGTCCAGCGCATCGAGCAAAACCGCTTACGGCACGGCCTTTCAACTGGCGCAAAGGCCGGGGCTCACCGTGGTGGGTTTGACCTCGCCCGCCAATATTGGTTTTTGTGAAAGCCTGGGCTGCTACCACCAGGTGCTGAGCTACGCGCAACTGGCGCAACTCGATGCCCAGCAACCCTGCGTCTACATCGACTTTGCCGGCAACGCCAGCTTGCGCCACGCCATCCACAGCCGGTTTACTCAGCTCAAGTTCAGCAGCGCCATTGGCGGCACGCATGTCGACCAGCTCGGTGGCACCCAAGGCCTGCCCGGCCCGCGCGCTACCTTGTTCTTTGCCCCGGCGCAAATCAAAAAGCGCCACGCCGAATGGGGCGCCGAGGTGCTGGGCCAGCGGTTGCTAGCCTCGTGGCAGGCCTTTCTAGCCCGCGTCAGCGATGCGCAATCGCCTTGGTTGAAGGTGCAACACCACCAGGGGCCAGACGCGGTACAGGCGGTCTACCGCGCGGTGTTGTCCGGGCAATGCCCGCCGCAAGAAGGGCACATGCTGAGCTTGTGAGGCTAGGATTGGCGGCAGCGAAGTTGGCAAGTTGGGTGGATAGGGGTAAGTAGGCGATGGTCACAGCCCCAGTCCTTGCCAGACCTTCTCCACCTTGGCCGTCACCTCCGAGGTCATCTGCATGGTGCGGCCCCATTCGCGGTTGGTTTCGCCCGGCCATTTGTTGGTGGCGTCCATGCCCATTTTGCTGCCCAGGCCGCTCACGGGTGAGGCGAAGTCGAGGTAGTCGATGGGGGTACTGTCCACCAGCAAGGTGTCGCGGCTCGGGTCCATGCGGGTGGTGATGGCCCAGATAACGTCGGCCCATTCGCGCACGTTGATGTCGGCGTCTACCACCACGATGAACTTGGTGTACATGAATTGGCGCAAAAAACTCCAGATGCCAAACATCACCCGGCGGGCGTGGCCGGGGTAGGATTTTTTGATGCTCACCACCGCCATGCGGTAACTGCAGCCCTCGGGTGGCAGGTAGAAGTCGACAATTTCGGGGTACTGTCGTTGCAGCAGTGGCACAAACAATTCGTTCAATGCCAGGCCTAGCATGGCGGGCTCATCGGGTGGCTTGCCGGTGTAGGTGGAGTGGTAAATCGGCTCGCGTTTCGTCGTGATTCTGTCGATGGTGAAGACCGGAAACTCAGCCGTTTCGTTGTAGTAACCGGTGTGGTCGCCGTAAGGGCCTTCGAGCGCATGCTCAAAACCAGTGGCATGCGACGCATCAGGATAAATATGGCCTTCCAGCACAATCTCGGCGCTGGCGGGCACACGCAGTTCGCTGCCCAGCGCTTTGACCAATTCGGTGCGACTGCCGCGCAGCAGTCCGGCAAACTGGTACTCCGACAGACTGTCGGGCACGGGCGTCACAGCGCCCAAAATGGTCGCCGGGTCGGCGCCCAGCGCCACGCACACCGGGTAGGGTTGGCCGGGGTTGAGCGCACCGTGTTCCTTGAAGTCCAGCGCACCGCCCCGGTGGGGCAGCCAGCGCATGATGACCTTGTTGCGCGCCAGCACCTGCTGGCGGTAGATGCCCAGGTTTTGCCGCGCCTTGTGCGGGCCTTGCGTGATGACCAGGCCCCAGGTGATGAGCGGCGCCACATCGCCGGGCCAGCAATGCTGCACGGGCAGGCGCGCCAAATCCACATCAGCGCCTTCCCACACCGCGTCCTGACAGGCGGCGCTGCGCTGCTCTTTGGGCGCCATGTTCCACAGGGTTTTGACCATGCTGCCCAAGCCCATCAGGTCTTTGAAACCTTTGGGTGCTTCGGGCTCTTTGAGCATCGCCAGCACATGGCCAAACTGGCGCAACTCGCTCACATCGTTTACGCCCATCCCCAAGGCAACACGACGCGTGGTACCAAACAAATTGCCCAGCACGGGGATGCTGTGGCCCGTGGGGTTCTCAAACAACAAGGCGGGGCCACCAGCGCGCAAAGTGCGGTCGCACAACGCAGTCATTTCCAGGTACGGCGAGACGGCAGCGCTAACGCGTTTGAGCTCGCCCAGTAGTTCCAGTTGGGCGATGAAATCCCTCAGATCGCGGTAGGCCATGCGTTGATTTGAAATGAAAAATTAATTGGAATCTGACCCCTATTAATGGGTGTTGATCCCTGCCCAGCGGGGCGCCTCGTTTTGGGGTAGTCCCAACAAATCAATGACCCGGCTCACAGTGTGGCTCACCATCTCGGCCAGCGTTTGAGGTCGGTGGTAGAAGCTGGGCAGGGGTGGGAAGATGACGCCGCCCATTTCTGTGACGCTGGTCATGTTGCGAAGATGAGCCAGGTTCAGCGGTGTTTCACGCACCATCAAAATCAGGCGGCGGCGCTCCTTCAGCATCACATCGGCGGCGCGTGACATGAGGTTGTCGGACAGTCCGTTGGCCACCGCGCCCAGCATGCGCATGGAGCAGGGCGCCACCACCATGCCATCGCATTGAAACGAACCACTGGCAATCGCTGCGCCGACATCGCGCACCGGGTAGCTCACATCGGCCATGGTCTCCAGGTCGGCGCGGCACATGTCTAGCTCTTGCTGCAAATTCAGTAGACCTGCATCGGATATGGTTAAGTGGGTTTGCACGTTGCCTAAGGCCCGCAACATCTGCAACAGGCGAACGCCATAAATAGCCCCGCTGGCGCCGGAGATGGCGACGATGATGCGCTGGGGGACGGATGTAGCGTTGGGTGTCATGCAGTTTGCAAATCGGTGCTCACCTGGGTGAAGATAGCCTCGGCCTCTGCTGCGTCAAAGTCGGCGTGGAAACGCTTTTTCACGCCCAAATGGTTGAGCTGGTAGTGCCGGTTGGCGGTCAGCCCATGCCGCGACAAGCAGCTTTTGACGCACACCAGCGGGCAGCCATCCAGCGCAACGATCTGACGCCCTGTGCGGGCGATTTTCAGGAGCGACGGAACATCACCTCCCACCCCCGCAATGCATGACATTTCGGCCAAGCCACGCCGGTCCAGTTGAAGAGCCACCTGGTTGGCCAATTGGGCCGCACTGGAGCAACCCGAGCAGGCATAGACCAGTGGCAGGGGCGCTTTTTTAGCGTGCATGAATTATCACGGTGCCATCAATGGGCGGACATGCGCGCGCGCAACCGTGCCAGCACTTGTGAGGGTTTAAATTGGGCGATGCTGAACACCGGCAGCTCTATCGCGTCTATCGTGTTTTTGACCAGCAAGCCCAATTCGGTGTCGCCTTCCATGGCCAGGCGGCGACTGAAAAACAAGCTGTCGGGGTCTTCCTGGCGGCGTGCCAGCAGCACAAAGTCATAGGCGCTGGCGCTGATGGTCAGGTCGGCCTCGCCGGGATTTTGGCAGGCCGTAAAGCGGCCATTTAGCCAGGCAAAGTCAAATGTCCATTGCGCATCGGTCACGCGCAGGCGGAGTTTTTTGCCCACCAACATCTGGGTCACATCGGGGGCCAGCAGTTTGCTTAAGGCCAGGTTCAAGCCAGTCACAAAAAGTAGCGAGCCCGGGTAGGCGGGCAGACGCGATAGGAGGCTTCCCATAGCGTGCGGGAGCTGGAAGGTGCTTGCGTTCATACGGGGGTTTTTAGGCGTGTGTTAAGCGGGTACCGAAGCATTTTCCAAATCGGTGGTGAGTTGCTCGAAGCCCGGTTTTCCGTACCAGTAGCCGTTGCAGGGTTGGCCCGGCATCCGGGTTGCCAACTGCTGTAGGGCCTCCGGCACTGAGGTTGGTTGGGTGAGCACGTCATGAAAAGCCTGGATGACCTCGGGCATGTGTTGCGACTGTGGGCTGATGCGCACCACATCGACGCCCATCGCCTGCATGGCACTCACTTCGGCCAGCAAGTTGTACACCTTGGCGGACTGGGTTTGCGTGCCGTTAAGCACCAAAAAATCCTCGCTTTCACGGGTGCGCATCATCAGCCCGTCCGGGTGTGCGAGGCAGCTGAACTGGCAGTCGTCCTTGGGCAGGTTGCGGTGTCGGGCGGTAAAGCAGCGGGCCGAGAACGCCAGTGGCATGCGCCCATAGGCAAACACTTCGGTCTCGACACCCGCCGGGCGGCCTTGCTGCATCAAAGCCAGGTCGTCACGCCCCATCTCCAGCGGCATCACCCAGCGCTTGATGCCTAAACCGGCGATCCACGCCAGCGTGGGCACGTTGTAAATATTCAGGTGCGGGCCAGCCACGAAGGGGGCTTTTCCGGTCAGGCAGTAGGCCGCTCCCATGTCGTTGGCCTCCACCATAAAGTCGTTGTTGTCGGTGATTTTGTGCAATACGGTGACATCAGCCCCCGACTCAATCAGCACCTGAGTGGACAGCACCACCTCTTTGCCCGCGTCGCGCAGGCGAGCGGCAATGCTCAGCCAATCGGACGAGCGCACCTCGTGGCGGCGTGAGCATACGGTTTCACCCAAATACACAATGTCCACCGGGGTGGCGGCGATGGCTTTGTAGAAGTCCAAAACCTCCTGGCGTGGCCAGTAGTACAGCAGGGGGCCGAGCGAAATTTTCATCATTTCCATGGCCGGTGGTAGGCACCCAGTGTGTGTTGTTGGCCTTCGGCGACTTTGTTCAGGGCACTCATCCAGGTAGGTTTGGCGGAGTAACGGTGTGGGTTGTCGTGGCAACTGTCAATGGCTTCGCGCCACACTTGTGTTACCTGAGCTACATAGGCTGGGCTGCGTTGGCGACCCTCTATCTTGATAGCGCGTACGCCCATCTTCATTAACTCGGGCAAGAGTTCCAGCGTATTCAGGCTTGTGGGCTCTTCAATAGCGTAGTAATTGTGGTCATCGCCCACATCAAAGCGACCCTTGCAAAGGGTGGGGTAGCCCGCGTGCTCACCGCTTGCATAGCGGTCTATCAGCACACCATTCAGGCGCGATTCACGGCCCTGCGCTGTCTCAACCCAGCGCACGGCCTTGGGCGGGGAGCACACACCGTTGGTGTTGGGAGCTTCGCCGGTGACATAGCTTGAGAGCGCACAGCGCCCCTCCACCATCACGCACAGGCTGCCAAAGCCGAATACTTCAATTTCAACGGGTGTTTTTTCCAGCACGTGGGCCACTTGGGTCATAGACAGTACCCGTGGCAGCACCGCGCGCGAGATACCAAAGTGCTGGTGATAAAAATTAATAGCCTCGTAGTTGGTGGCAGAGCCTTGCACCGACAAGTGCAAGCGCAGATCAGGGTAGCGCTTTTGGGCGTAAGCCATCAGGCCCGGGTCCGCCAAGATCACTGCGTCAACTCCGCTGTATGCGGCGCGGTCAATGGCGCTTTGCCACACTTGGGGGCTGCCAGCCTGGGGATAGGTGTTCAGCGCCAGCAGCACCTTGCGGCCGCGGTCGTGTGCATACTTAATTCCCGTATTGATGGCGGCATCGTCAAAATTTAGTCCGGCAAAGTTGCGTGCGTTGGTGGCATCGCGAAAGCCCAGGTAGACGCAGTCTGCGCCGTGGTCAATGGCCGCCTTAAGTGCAGGCAGACTGCCCGCGGGGCAGACCAATTCCATGCCGATTCTTACCTGACTAGCTGGTAGGGGTGCGAGAGTGCTGCTTGCGTTTGAGGTCATCATGAGGGGGTGAAAGTTAACAGCAGCGCGTGCAAAAAGTACTGATCAAGATCAAGCACCTGCGCAATATGAAGGGCAGTCCGAAGCAGGTATTACCGGTGCTCTTGTCCTAGGTTAAATCGCACCTTGCCCTTTAGCCATACAGTCAAAAGTCTCCTAAATTTCCTCGCACCGGGTGCGGGGTGCAACCCAAGGAATACTGTGAACTCGTCCTTTGTACTGAACCAAGCTGTGTATGGTTTTGACGCCCGTGGCGTTGCCAAACGCTTTCGCCATGCGGCCATCTTTGGCGCACTCGAAACTCTGAATGAGGGTGAGACGATGCGATTCGTGAACGACCATGATCCGCTGCCGCTGCTCAACCAAATTCGCCAGCGCTATGGCAATCAGATTGACATGTCGTACGTAGCCCGCGAACCCGGCAATATCGTGATTGACTTCGTCGTTCAAATCGCCGATCAAGTCGCTGCCCCCGATGCTGCCAACACCAGTCCCGCTCCGGCCCCAGCCATGGCGGGTGCGGGTTGCGGATCAGGCGGGTGTGGCTGCTCTGGGGGGCGCTGACGTCATGAGCAGCCGGTAACGCCATACCGCTATGGCACTCAAGCCGCTCAATGGTGTTCAAAATCCGGCTACGCTCAAGCCGGTTCTACCCCTCCTCCATGCCGTTCCTCCAACAGCGCCTTTAGATGCTGCCTGGCGCGCCCGCTGGCTGTTGGCGGCACCGCATAGGCTGGCCTTTATGACCGGCGCGTTCTTGTTGGCGCTGAGTGCGCTGTGGTGGTGTGTGCTCTTGTGGATGCGCCTGTTCGGAGGCAATGATGGGGTGCATGTGCCCTGGGCCGTGTCGCCCAACTCCGCCCACGCTTTGGTCATGGGCCTGGGCTTCTTCCCTTTGTTTTTTGCAGGTTTTTTGTTTACTGCTGGCCCCAAGTGGCTGGGCATGCCAGAAGTGCCCGCACGCCAGCTGCTGCCCCAAATGGTGATGATGGTGTTGGGCTGGGCGGTGTGTCTCCTCGGTTTTCATGTTTCGCACTTTCTGGTGGCCACCGGATTGATGGCGATCGCCAGTGCATGGACCTCTCTGACCATTAAATTTGGCAAGCTCTGGCACGCTAGTCGCGCACCCGATAAAGCCCATGCCAGTGTTGTCGTTGTTGCCAGTGCCTTGGGTGCGCTGGCCATGTGGGTAGTGGTGGCTGGCATGCTGGCCCAAGCTGAGACCATGGTGCGCAGTGCCACACAGGCCGCCTTGTGGATCTTTATTGCCACCGTTTTCGCCACCGTATCGCACCGCATGATTCCATTTTTCAGTGCCAGTTCCTTGCCGTTTCTGGATGCTTGGCGCCCCCTTTGGCTGCTTTGGTGCATGGTGGGGGTACTGTGCTTTGAAGGTGTGGTGGCGTGTTCCGACCTGTGGCTGTGGCCCAGCCCGCAGGCCTGGCGCTGGCTGCAAGTGATGGTGGAAGCACCCGCTGCGGCCCTGCTGCTGTGGCTGGCCATACGGTGGGGGTTGGTGCAAAGTTTAAAAATACGCATGTTGGCCATGTTGCATGGCGGGTTCTTATGGCTAGGTATTGCGCTGGCGCTGCAGGCTGTATCACACAGCCTGATGGCTCTAACCCAAGACCAAACCTCTTTAGGTCTAGCGCCACTGCACGCCATGACCATGGGCTACTTGGGTGCCACCATGTTTGCCATGGCCACCCGCGTTAGCAGTGGCCACAGCGGGCGCCCTTTGGCGGCGGACAACATCGCCTGGGGCTTGTATTGGATGGTGCAGTTGGCCGTATTGCTGCGTGTGGTGCACGCCCTGTGGCCTAACGCCGGTGCATGGCCCTTGCTGAGCGCCATTGCAGCGTGGACCCTAGCCTGCTGCGGCTGGGCTCTGCGCTACGGAAACTGGTTCGGACGCCCGCGGGCCGATGGGCGAGCGGGCTAGAGACGTCCCAACCCGCTATGTTGACGGGTTACCAACTGTCAACACGCCATGACCACACCATGCGACGCCCTTTACCCAGCCCATTCAAGTGCACATGACCCGCTTTGCCTAGGGCAACGTGTGGCAGCGCCCAGAGCTGGACCTCAAGACCCGCCGCTTAATTACAGTGACCCTGTGCGCTACGCGCTCAATATCAGATTGCCCGCTTTGGTGGAGTCGATTCGCACGGGCTGTGAAGTTTTAAACTCTCCGCGCTTCTGGGAAATTATGGTGCTTGGTTAACCCGGGGTATCAGTCAGCGTGCTGCCCGGCCTTCAGGGCGCGCACATCTTCATGCAGGCGGTGCACTTCAGCGCGCAGTGCGCCAATCTCGTTCATCAGGTCGCGCTCAATCTGACGCTCTTCGGTTTCAACAAACATGGCCGCCACCGAGGCCGTCACCAGCGACAGCACCGCCAAGCCCAGCAACACCACCACCACAGAAAACGCGCGCGATGCGTGGGTGCTGGGCACGATGTCGCCATAGCCCACCGTGGCCGCCGTGGTGAAGGCCAGCCACAGCCCGTCAGACAAGGTGAGCGCCCGGGGCTCTAGCAGCCAGAAGCCCAAGCCGCCTAGCCCCAGAATCAGCAGGCACAAGACCAATGAATAAACCAGACCACGGCGGGTGATCAGGCGTTTGCGGTGGTTCCATTTCTTCATGCCTTGACTGTAGCGCCCCCAACCGCTCCTATCCACCCTCAACCGACCTGAAGCGAACCCCCTGCTTGACTCGTATCAATCCCAAGGCCGCGCGGCTGCTGCAAACTTCCTGTCAGCCTGGGGCAGCATGATGAGGCTGACTCAGCGAGATCTGTCGAGACCCTGCAGCCCACAACCTAGCTTCCCTAGAACTGAAGGACCCCCGCCATGAAACTGGCTTTGATGTCAGACATTCACGCCAACATCCAGGCCTTTGAAGCCTGTCTGGCGCACGCCCGCGCGCAGGGTGCGCAGCAGTTTGCCTTGCTGGGCGATCTGGTGGGCTATGGCGCCCATCCGGTTGAAGTGGTGGCACGCGTGCAAGAACTGGCGGCCGCGGGCGCCTTGGTGCTCAAAGGCAACCATGACGCGATGGCGGTGACGCCCCCAGCCGATGCCAGCAGCACCGGCGCCAGCACGGCGGCCTGGACGCACGCGCAACTGTCGCCCGCGCAGCGCCAGTTTTTGCACCAGTTGCCACTGACCCTGCAACACCAGAGCGCCTTGCTGGTGCATGCCAGCGTGGACTCGCCCGAGGTCTGGCGCTACGTGCTGGACCAGCGCAGCGCAGCGGCTAGCCTGGACGCGGCCAGCCACCTGCCCGAGGTGCGGCACGTTTTTGGTGGCCATGTGCACATGCAAACGCTGTACTACCGGGGTGCGGGTGCCGACCTCATGAAATTCATTCCCACCCCCGGGGTGGCGGTGCCGGTGCCGCGCCACCGCCATTGGCTGGCCACCATTGGCTCGGTGGGGCAACCGCGAGACGGCAACCCGCAAGCCATGTACGCGCTGTTTGACACCGCCAAGCTGCAGCTCAGCTTTCAGCGTGTGGCCTATGACCACCAATCGGCCGCGGCCGCTATTCGGCAGGCTGGCTTGCCGGCCTTTTTTGCCGACCGGCTGGAGACTGGCCGATGAAGCTGCTGGCGCCCGGTACCGAGCTGGACGGTTTCACCATTGAAGAATGCATCCACGCCGGCGGCATGGCGCATATTTACCGCGTGCGCTACACCGAAGGCGCGCGCGACCCCGGCTTTGCGCTGGCCATGAAAATTCCGCGCATGACGGCGGGCGACGGTGCCGAGAACATCGTCAGCTTTGAGGTCGAGCATCAAATGCTGCAAGTCATCAGCGGCCCGAACGTGCCGCGTTTTGTGGCCGCAGGTGACCTCGACCACGTGCCCTACCTGGTGATGGAATATGTGCAGGGGCAGACCTTGCAACACTGGCTTGACCTGCCCGAACGCGCGCCCATGGAAGAACTGGCGCGTCTGGGTGCGGCGGTGGCGCTGGCGGTGCACAGCCTGCACCAGCAAAACACCGTTCACCTGGACTTGAAGCCTGCCAATGTGCTGATTCGCCCCGATGGTCGCGCCGTGCTGCTGGACTTTGGTCTGTCCTGCAACGCGCTGTACCCCGACCTGCTGGCCGAGCAATTGCGCAAAGCCGTGGGCTCGCCTACCTGGATTGCGCCGGAGCAAGTGGTGGGCGTGCGAGGCGACCCGCGCAGCGATATTTTTGCCATCGGCGTCATGCTCTACGAGTTGTGCACCGGCGAGCTGCCCTTTGGCGCGCCGCAGACCCAGGGCGGTTTGCGCCAGCGCCTGTGGATGGACCCCACGCCGCCGCGCAAGCTCAACCCGCAAGTGCCCGAGTGGCTGCAAGAAGTTGTGCTGCGTTGCCTGGAACCGGAGGCGGACCAGCGCTACCCGTCGGCGGCCCATCTGGCGTTTGACCTGCGCCACCCCGAGCAAGTCACCCTCACCGCGCGTGGGCGCAAGCTGCAAGGCACCGGTTTCTGGATTCACTTTAAGCGCTGGCTCAAAGCCGCCGGCATGCACTACCAGCCCAGCCCGCTGCCATCGCAGCAAATTGACGAGGTGCCTATCGTCATGGTGGCCATTCCCAACAAGGACGTGCAAGACGCCACCCTGTACTCTTTGCGTCAGGCCGTGGCACGCGCGCTGGGCACCCGCCCCGGTGCCCGCCTGGCCTGCGTCACCGTGATCTCGCCTGGCGAGACCAGCGGCTCCTCGGTAGAAACCAGCGAAACCCATGTGCACCGCCACCACCTGGCCAGCCTGCGCCAGTGGGCACAGCCGCTGGACCTGCTCAACCACCAAGCCTCCTACCACGTGCTCGAATCGGGCGATGTGGCGCAGGCCCTGGTCGCTTATGCCGGGGGTAACCATGTCAGCGTTATCGTCATGGGTGCGGCCACGCATGGCCTGTTAACGCAGCGCTTTGTTGCCACCGTGCCCATCAAAGTAGCCATGGACGCGCCCTGCACCGTTATTCTGGTCAAGCAGGCCTTGCCCTTTGAACGCTTGATTGAGCAAGCCGCCAAACTCAAACCCCTCTGGAACCGCGACCTGGACGCCCCGTTCTAATCTGGCTACAGCGCGAACCCGTCATTGCGAGGCCTTCAGGCCGCGGCAATCCAGGTTGTTGATATGCCACCATGGACTGCCACGGCTTTCAGCCTCGCAGTGACGGGGGTGGCTCGCCGTGACGGGTGGTGTGGCTTGCTGTGACGATTAGCGGCAGCTGGCGCGACAATGCGGGCATGACTTCAAATGCTGTGCCCGCTTCAGACCCCACCAACCCCGCCAACCCCACCAACCCCACCAACCCCACCACGCACGAGGTGCACGCCTTTGAGACCCTCACGCCCGATGTGGTGATGGATGCGCTGGCCAGTGTGGGAATGTACGGCGATGGGCGGCAGTTGGCGTTGAGCTCTTATGAGAACCGTGTTTACCAGCTGCACCTGGAGGATGGCCCGGCGGTGGTGGCCAAGTTTTACCGGCCGGGGCGCTGGAGCGAGGCGCAAATTCTGGAGGAGCATGCTTTTTCAGCCGAGCTGATGGCGGCTGAAATTCCGGTGGTCGGCCCCCTGGACATCCAGGGCCAGACGCTGCACCACTTTGCTGGCTTTGCCTTCAGCGTCAGCCCCAACCGAGGCGGCCGAGCGCCCGAGTTGGATGACTCTGATGTGCTGGAATGGATTGGCCGCTTTCTGGCGCGCATTCACACCGTGGGTGCGAAGCGTCCTTTTACCAGCCGCCCGGCGCTCAATCTGCAAAGCTTTGGGCTGGAGGCGCGGGAGTGGTTGCTGCGCCACGACCAGGTGCCGCTGGACGTGCAATCGGCTTGGGAAAAAGCCTCGCAAGCCGCGTTGGACATGATTGCCGGCTATCCGTCATTGGTGGGCACCAGCCACAGCCCATCACAGCACAGCGACCCAATTCGCCATCTGCGGCTGCACGGTGACTGCCACCCAGGCAATATCTTGTGGACGCCGCTGGAGTCGCCGGCCAGTGCCGGGCCAGGCCCGCATTTTGTCGACCTGGACGATGCCCGAAGTGGCCCGGCCGTGCAAGACCTGTGGATGCTGCTCAGCGGCGACCGCCAGCAGCGCAGCCGGCAGTTGGGGGCCTTGGTGGACGGCTACGAGCAGTTTCGAGACTTTGACCGGCGCGAGCTGGCGCTGATAGAACCGCTGCGCACCCTGCGCCTGATTCATTACAGTTACTGGCTGGCCCGGCGCTGGTCTGACCCCACCTTTCCCATCAACTTTCCGTGGTTTGGCTCCAGCGACTACTGGCAAGGCCAGGTGCAAATGCTCGAAGAGCAAATGGAAGCCATGCAGGAAGAGCCGCTGGTGGTGTAAGGCCCCAAGCCCTCAAAACGCCAAGCGGCGTCTTACTTGCCGTTGATGGCGAGCAGTTCCACCTCAAACAACAGCGTGGCGTTGGGCGGAATGACACCACCGGCGCCGCGGCTGCCGTAGGCAATGGCGGCGGGGCAGGTCAACTTGGCTTTGCCGCCCACTTTCATGCGCTGCACGCCTTCGGTCCAGCAGGGAATCACACCACTCAAGGGGAACTCAATGGCTTCGTTGCGCTTGTACGAACTGTCAAATTCCTTGCCATCGGGGAAGGTGCCGCGGTAGTGCACTTTGACGTTGTCTTTGGCGCTGGGGCTGGCGCCGCTACCGTCTTTGAGCGAGCGAAACACCAGACCTGAGGGCGTCACGACGGCGCCCGCTTCTTTGGCGGCGGCAGCCGTGACAGCGTCAGCCGCCCAGGTGTTGCCGACGCAAAGCAGGGCGAGGGATAAGGAGAAAGAGGCGGTGAGGGCGCCAAAGCGCAGAGCAGTTTTCATCGAAGATTCTTTCAAAATTCAAAATTCAAAATTTAAATCATCAGGCCAGCAGCGCGTTGACACGTTTCACATAAGCCGCAGGGTCCGCCGGCAAGCCGCCTTCGGCCAACAGCGCCTGGTCAAACAAAATGTGCGCCAAGTCATGAAAGTGCACCGAGCCGTCGAGCTTTTTCACCAGCGGGTGCTCAGCGTTCACCTCCAGCACCGGCTTCACCTCAGGGGCTGCTTGGCCAGCCTGTTTGAGCATGCGCGCCAATTGCGTGCTCATGCCGTGGTCTTGCACCACCAGGCAGGCCGGGCTGTCCACCAGGCGCGTGGTCACGCGCACGTCCTCGGCCTTGTCTTTCAGGGCTTCTTTCAGCTTGGCAAGCAGGGGCTTGAAGGTTTCGGCGGCTTCCTCGGCGGCCTTCTTTTCGGTTTCGTCTTGCAGGCTGCCCAGATCGACCGCGCCCTTGGCCACGCTTTGCAGCGGTGTGCCGTCAAAGTCTTGCAGGTAGTTCAGCGCCCACTCGTCCACGCGGTCGGTCATCAACAGCACTTCAATGCCTTTTTTCTTGAACACTTCCAACTGTGGGCTGTTCTTGGCGGCGGCGGCGTTGTCAGCGGTGATGTAGTAGATGGCTTCCTGGCCCTCTTTCATGCGGGCTTTGTAGTCGGCAAAACTGACGCTCACTGCGTCGGTGGTGCTGGAGGCAAAACGCAGCAGCTTGGCCAGGCGGTCTTTGTTGGCAAAGTCTTCGCCCATGCCTTCTTTCAGCACGGCCCCAAATTCAGCGTAAAACTTGCTGTACTTGCCCACGTGGGCCTGGTCTTCTTCCGACACCACATCGGTCACGCCGTCAGCCGAGGCTTCGGGCAGTTTGTCGTGTTTGGCCAGGTCTTCCAGCATGCCCAGCACGCGCTTGGTGCAGCCTTCACGAATCGCCTTGACGTCGCGGCTTTCTTGCAGCAACTCGCGGCTCACGTTCAGGGGCAAATCGGCTGAATCAACCACGCCTTTGACAAAGCGCAGGTAGGTGGGCAGCAGCGCCTCGGCGTCGTCCATGATGAACACGCGCTTGACGTAGAGCTTGACGCCGGCCGACTTCTCGCGGTTGTACAAATCCATAGGCGCTTTGCCGGGAATGTACAAAAGCTGTGTGTACTCGGTGCTGCCTTCCACCCGGTTGTGGGTGTGGGCCAACGGGGCTTCAAAGTCGTGGCTGATTTGTTTGTAGAACTCGGTGTAGTCCTCGGGGGTGATGTCTTTCTTGGCGCGCGCCCAAATGGCGTTGCCCTTGTTGACCGCTTCCCACTCCCCGGTTTTGACCATGGCGCCGGGCTGGCGGCCACCGTTTTCATCGCTCGGGTTGATCAACTCGCCGTCTTTCCATTCTTCCTTTTCCATCAAGATGGGCAGGCTGATGTGGTCGGAGTATTTGTTGATGATGCCTTTGAGCTTCCAGGCGCTGGCGTAGTCCAGGGCGTCGTCAAGCAGGTGCAATATCACGCTGGTGCCACGCTCGGGGCGGGTAATGGCTTCGACCTCAAAGTCACCGGCGCCGCCGCTGATCCAGCGCACGCCTTCGGTCTCTTTCATGCCGGCACGGCGCGTTTCGACGGTGATTTTGCCGGCCACGATGAAGCCGGAATAAAAGCCCACGCCAAATTGGCCAATCAGTTGTGAGTCGGCTTTTTGGTCGCCGCTGAGCTTGCTGACGAAATCTTTGGTGCCGCTCTTGGCAATCGTGCCCAAGTGGTCAATCGCCTCTTGCGTGCTCATGCCAATGCCGTTGTCGGTGATGGTGAGCGTTTTGGCGTCTTTGTCAAAGCTGACCTTGACCTTCAACTCGGTGTCGTTCTCGTACAGACCGCCGTCATTGATGGCCTCAAACCGCAGCTTGTCGCAGGCGTCTGACGCGTTGGAGATCAACTCGCGCAGAAAAATCTCTTTGTTGGAATACAGCGAGTGGGTCACGAGGTGCAGCAGCTGGGCCACTTCGGCCTGGAAGGAATGGGTTTGTTTGGTCATGGGAGGTTCTAAAAGTCTCAACAAAGGGCTGCACGCCAATAGGCTACAGCACGGCAAGCCTTCAATTATGGGCGATGGCCGGGCTTTCAAGGGCTGGCGCTGGCGCGATAATTTCTGCCATGACGCGCCCACTCTCTCCCGTTGTTACACCCACTTTAGCGGCTTCCCCCGTCTGGCCCGAGCCCTGGATGGCGGTGGCACGTGCCGAATTGGGCGTACGCACCAGCCCGGTGGGCCAAAACAACCCCCGCATCACCGCCTACCACGCAGGCACCAACATCGAGGGTTACGACGACAAGGCCTCCTGGTGCTCCTCCTTCGTGAACTGGACGCTGTGCCAGGCCGGCCTTCCCGGCACCGGCTCGGCCCTGGCGCGCTCGTGGTTGAACTGGGGAGAGGCGCTCAGTGCGCCACGCCCGGGCTGCATCGTGGTGTTGACGCGCGACGACCCCAGCGGTTGGAAAGGCCATGTTGGGTTTTTTCTGCGTGCCGATGCCCAGCAAGTGCACCTCTTGGGCGGCAACCAGCTCGACGAGGTGCGGGAACATTTCTACCCAAGCGCCAGTGTGCTGGCGTACCGCTGGCCGCTGCTGGTTTAAAACCGCTCGTGCGCCTGCAAATAGCGCCACTGCCCCACCGGCAGGTTGCCCAGCATGACACGGCCCACGCGCACGCGTTTCAAGCCCACCACTTTCAGGCCCACCAGCTCGCACATGCGGCGAATCTGGCGTTTTTTGCCCTCTACCAGCACAAAGCGCAATTGCTCAGGGTTTTGCCATTCCACCTGGGCCTTTTGCAGCGCCTGGCCGTCCAGGCTCAGGCCGTGGCGCAAGAGCTGGAGTTTGTCCTTGGGAAAGACCGATTGCACATCGGTGCTGACCGGGTCGTCATCGTCAATGCGGCTCAGTTGCGTGGGCTTGCCGCCATAGGTGGCGGCGGCCGAGTTGGCGGCCGCGCTGTTGGCGTGGCCGGTGTAGACCACGCGCACCAAGTACTCTTTTTCCATCAGCGAGTCTTCGCCAATCAACTGGCGCGCCACGCGGCCGTCTTGCGTCAACACCAGCAGACCGGTGGAGTCAATGTCCAGCCGTCCTGCAGGCACCAGGCTTTTGAGTTGTGAGCCGTGAAAGAAGAAGCGGGCGTTGTCTTCGGCCCAACGGTTTTGCGGCTGCACCAGGGTGATGGCGGGCTCGTGGCCGTCCTCGGCCTGGCCGCTGACCAGCCCCAAGGGCTTGTTGATCAGCACCGTCACCTGGTTGGCCTGCTGACCCTGCGCCTGCTTGGTAATTTCAATCTTCACATCGGGCTTGACCTGCATGCCCATGGTGGCCACTTCGCCATCGACCGTGACCCAGCCCTTGCCAATCCACTCGTCGGCTTCACGGCGCGAGGCCAGCCCCAACTCGGCCATGCGCTTGTTCAGCCGCAGCGTGCCGTTGGCGCCATAGGCGGACGTGTTGCTTTGCCCGGTCGGCAGGCCCGTGCGGGCAGGGGCTGAAACGGGGGGCGCGGCACGTCGGAAAACGGGCGGTTTAGAGTCGGTCATGTGCTATATATTTTGTAGCTGAAGGCGCTTATTTTACCGGGGTGGTCCCAGGGCCTTAATTGAAAACCTGGCTGCGCAAAGCCGGCAAGTCCAGCACCCGCAGACCACCGTATTCGACACGAATCACGCCTTGCGTGGACAGGGCGGTCAGCGCTTCATTGACGCGCTGGCGCGACAGGCCCACCAGGTAGGCCAGCTCTTGCTGGGTGATGCGCAGCACCTCGCCCACGCCGGGGTACAGCGCCGGGTTAAACAGTGCGGCCAGGCTGCGCGCCACGCGCAGGTTGGGGTTGTTCATGCGGTCAATTTCGCGCGCGCCAATGAACTGGGCCAGCCGCTCGTTCAACTGGTTCATGACAAAGCGGTTAAAACCAATCGAGTGGTCTAGCAGCCAGTGAAAGGTGTCCACGTGCAGGCCGGCCACCAGGCTTTTGCGCAGCGGCTGAATGTTGTAGCGGTAGGTTTCGCGCTTGAGCGCCGTCCCCTCGCCAAACCAACCGCCGGGGGGCACGCCGGTGAAGGTCATGGTTTTGCCCTCGGCGTTGTCGCTGCTCATTTTGAGCAGACCGTCCACCACCCCAAACCAGTAAGTGACCGGCCGGCCCATGCGGCACAAGAATTCGCCGGGCTCGGCATCGGTGATGCGCAAATCGTCTACCGCCCGCTCTCGCTCAGCCGGCAGCAAGCACGACAGCCAGGGCACGGTGGCTAATTCGTCAGGGTTCAAGGGCCGGCGTCGATGAAAAGCTGTGTTGTCGCTGCGCATAGGTCGCTTCGCTGTAAGTTGGTAGAAAGTGAAGGGAAAACACCTACTCAGATAGATTTGAATTGTCGTTCAAACGACAACTTAACGTCAAACGAATGCCTATTATTTGGGCTATTCCAGCGGTTGGCGGGCGATAAGCGCCGCACCGCTCCCATTAGAAGACAAGGTGCCGGGATGCAGACCACTTTTCCTCGACTGCTGTTAAACCATGCCGCCCAGCGGCCGCTCGATCCTGCCATGCGGGAAAAAGAGTACGGTATTTGGCAGGCCCTATCTTGGGCCGATCTCGCTACGCTGGTAGAGCAACTGGCAGGCGGTTTGCACCAGGCCGGTTTGCGCAAGGGTGACCACATGGTGGTGCTGGGTGCCAATCGGCCGCGTCTGTACGCCACCATGCTGGCGGTGCAGTCTTTGGGTGCTGTGCCCATTCCGCTTTACCAAGACGCAGCCGCTCTGGAGTGCGTGTTCCCCATCAACAACGCCGACGTGTGCTTTGCCTTTGCCGAAGACCAGGAGCAGGTCGACAAGCTGCTGGAAATTCGCGAGCAGTGCCCGCAGTTGGCCCACATTTACTTTGACGATCCGCGTGGCCTGCGCAGCTACGACGAGCCCG
The DNA here is from genome assembly GCA_903960915.1 of uncultured beta proteobacterium. Classification (GTDB taxonomy): domain Bacteria; phylum Pseudomonadota; class Gammaproteobacteria; order Burkholderiales; family Burkholderiaceae_C; genus Rhodoferax. Next base: position 63,367 of record CAJCCO010000070.1, on the reverse strand, counting down.
GTTTGGCTGCCATCGATGAACTGCTGGCCGCAGGCCAGGTGTTTGTCACGCAACACCCGGGCTTCCTGGAGGCCCAGGTCAGCCAGATCCAGCCCGACGATGTGGGCGCCATGTTTTTCACCTCCGGCACCACCGGCAACCCCAAAGGCGTGGTGCACACGCACAACTCCTTGCTCGACCGCGCCCGCGCCGGTGCCGAGTTTGACCACCTGACCTACAAAGAAGAAGTGCTGGCCTATTTGCCACCCGCCTGGATTGGGCAAAACATTTTTTCCTATGCGCAGTGGTTGGCCTGCGGCTACGTGGTGAACTGCCCCGAGTCGGCCGCCACCGTCACCATCGACTTGAAAGAGGTGGGCCCGACCTACTACTTTGCCCCGCCGCGCGTGTTTGAAGGCCTGCTGACCAGCGTGATGATTCGCATGGAAGATGCCGGCGCCCTCAAGCGGCGCATGTTCCATTACTTCATGTCGGTGGCGCAGCGGGTTGGCCCCGCCCGCATGGCCGGTGAGTCAATCGCGCTGCTAGACCGCGTGGTCTACGCGCTGGGCAACCTGATGGTCTACGGCCCCTTGCGCAACAACCTGGGCATGAGCCGGGTGCGCGTGGCTTACACCGCCGGTGAGGCCATTGGCCCTGACCTGTTCAGCTTTTACCGCTCCATTGGCATCAACCTCAAGCAGCTCTACGGTTCTACCGAGACCGCCGTGTTTGTTTGCCTGCAACCCGACCACGAAGCCCGTGCCGACACCGTGGGCGTGCCCTGCGCCGGCGTTGAAATCAAGGTGGCGGCGGATGGCGAAATTCTGGTCAAGTCGCCTGGCTTGCTCAAAGAGTATTTCAAAAACCCGGCTGCCACGGCCGAAGTGCTCACCCCTGACGGCTGGTACCACACCAGCGACGCCGGCTTTATTGACGCGCACGGCCACTTGAAAATCATCGACCGCGTGAAAGACGTGGGCCGCATCAAGGGTGGCCTGTTCGATGGCGCCATGTTCGCGCCCAAGTACGTGGAGAACAAGCTTAAGTTCTTCCCCCACATCAAAGAGGTGGTGGCGTATGGCGATGGCCGCGAGAAAGTCTGCGTCATGATCAACATCGACTTTGACGCGGTCGGCAACTGGGCCGAGCGGCGCAACCTGCCGTATGCCGGCTACACCGACCTGGCGCAAAAGCCCGAGGTCTACCAGCTCATCAAAGAATGCGTGGAAAAGGTCAACGCCGACCTGAGCGCCGATGAGTTGCTGGCGGGCTCCCAGGTCAGCCGCTTCTTGGTGCTGCACAAAGAGCTCGATGCCGACGACGGTGAACTCACCCGCACCAACAAGGTTCGCCGTGGGTTCATTGCTGAAAAATACATGCCCCTGGTGGACGCGCTGTACGAAGGCCGCACCAGCCAGTTCATTGAGACCGTCGTCAAGTTTGAAGACGGCCGTACCGGCAGCGTCAGTGCCACCCTCCGAATCGACGACGCGAAAATCTTCGCGCCAGTAAAGGCCGCAGCATGAGCAAACAGATCGGCGACGTCATTCTGGACGTCAGCAACATTTCCCTGAGTTTTGGTGGCGTCAAGGCGCTCACCGACATCTCCTTCAATGTGCGCGAGCACGAGGTGCGCGCCATCATCGGCCCCAATGGGGCTGGCAAGAGTTCTATGCTCAACTGCATCAACGGCGTCTACACGCCGCAGCAGGGCTCCATCACCTTCCGGGGCCAGACCTTCAGCCACATGGACAGCCACCAGGTGGCGGTGATGGGCATTGGCCGCACCTTCCAGAACCTGGCCTTGTTCAAGGGCATGAGTGTGATTGACAACATCATGACCGGGCGCAACCTGCGTATCAAAAGCAACCTGTTGATGCAGGCGCTGCGCGTGGGACCGGCCCAGCGCGAGGAAGAGCAGCACCGCGAGTTTGTCGAGCACATCATCGACTTCCTGGAAATTCAGGCTTACCGCAAAACCCCGGTGGGCCAGTTGCCTTACGGCCTGCAAAAACGTGTGGACCTGGGCCGCGCCCTGGCCATGGAGCCTCAGGTGCTGCTGCTGGACGAACCCATGGCCGGCATGAACGTGGAAGAAAAACAGGACATGTGCCGCTTTGTGCTCGACGTCAATGAAGAGTACGGCACCACGGTGGTGTTGATTGAGCACGACATGGGCGTGGTGATGGACATCTCCGACCGTGTGGTGGTGCTGGACTACGGCAAAAAAATTGGCGACGGCACCCCCGACGAAGTGCGCAACAACGAAGAAGTGATCAGTGCCTATCTCGGCACCAGTCATTGAGGAGACATAGACATGGCATTTTTTCTTGAAACACTGCTTGGCGGCCTGATGGCTGGCATGTTGTATTCGCTGGTGGCGCTGGGCTTTGTGCTGATTTACAAAGCCTCGGGCGTGTTCAACTTTGCGCAGGGCGCCATGGTGCTGTTTGCGGCGCTGGCCATGGCCCGGTTCTCGCAATGGATACCCGAGTGGACCGGCATGACCAATCCGGTGCTGGCCAACCTGGCGGCCTTTGTGGTGGCCGGCGTCATCATGTTTGTGGTGGCTTGGCTGATTGAGCGGTTGGCCTTGCGGCACCTGGTGAACCAGGAGGGCACCACACTCTTGATGGCCACCCTGGGTATCAGCTACTTTTTGGACGGCGTGGGGCAAACCCTCTTCGGCAGCGACATTTACAAGATTGACATTGGCATGCCCAAAGAGCCCATCATGGCCTTTGAACAATACTTTGAAGGCGGCATTCTGATCAACAAGGAAGACCTGTACGCCGCCCTCATTGCCGCCGTGCTGGTGACCTTGCTGAGCGTGTTCTTCCAAAAAACTTCTACCGGTCGGGCCTTGCGTGCGGTGGCTGACGACCACCAGGCGGCCCAAAGTATTGGTATTCCACTTAACCGCATCTGGGTCATTGTGTGGTGCGTGGCCGGTGTGGTGGCGCTGGTGGCCGGCATGATCTGGGGCAGCAAGCTCGGCGTGCAATTCTCCTTGACCACGGTGGCACTGCGCGCCTTGCCGGTGGTGATTTTGGGTGGCCTGACCTCGGTGCCCGGCGCCATCATCGGCGGTCTGATTATTGGTGTGGGCGAGAAACTGTCTGAAGTGTTTTTAGGCCCGTATGTGGGCGGCGGTATCGAGATCTGGTTTGCCTATGTGTTGGCCTTGCTGTTCTTGCTGGTGCGCCCGCAAGGATTGTTTGGCGAGAAGATCATTGATCGCGTCTGAGCGGCCCCTTGAACTGACGAGAAAGTAATTCATGTTTTACAGAGAAAACGGCCAATTCAAAACCAGCTACCGCGCTGACCAGCAGATTTTCCCGATTGCGCAAGACCGTTGGGCCATCTGGTTGCTCATTGCCGCCGCGTTTTTGGTGGTGCCCCTGCTGGGCAGCGACTACATGTTTCGCGCCATCTTTATCCCCTTCCTGATCATGTCCTTGGCCGCGCTGGGGGTGAATATTTTGGTGGGTTATTGCGGGCAAATTTCGCTGGGCTCCGGGGCCTTTATGGCGGTGGGCGCGTATGCGGCCTTCAACTTCTTTGTGCGGGTGCCCGGTATTCCCTTGCTGCTGGCGCTGGTGCTGGGAGGCGTCTGCTCTGCCGCGTTCGGCATTCTGTTTGGCTTGCCCAGTCTGCGCGTCAAGGGCCTGTACCTGGCCGTGGCCACGCTGGCGGCGCAGTTTTTCAGTGACTGGATGTTCTTGCGCATCAAGTGGTTAACCAACGACTCGGCGTCAGGTTCGGTGTCGGTGTCGGGCTTGCAGTTCATGGGTTTCCCCTTGGAGACCCCGATTGAGAAATACCTGTTGTGCCTGTCCATTTTGGTGGTGCTGGGATTTCTGGCCAAGAACCTGGTGCGCAGTGCCATAGGCCGTGAGTGGATGGCGATTCGTGACATGGACGTGGCTGCCGCCGTGATTGGCATTCGCCCCATGTACGCCAAGCTCACCGCGTTTGCCGTCAGCTCTTTCATCATTGGTGTGGCGGGCGCCTTGTGGGGCTTTGTCTACCTGGGGGCTTGGGAGCCAGCGGCGTTCTCGGTAGAGATTTCGTTTCGCTTGTTGTTCATGGTCATCATCGGTGGCATGGGGTCCATCATGGGCAGCTTCTTTGGCGCCGCCTTTATCGTGATTTTGCCCATCGCCTTGAACCAGTTCCTGCCCTTGCTCGGCGCCTTGTTCGGCATTGAAATTTCCACATCGGGCATATCGCACGCCGAGCTGATTATTTTTGGCGCCTTGATTGTCTGGTTCCTGATCGTGGAGCCCCATGGTTTGGCCAAATTGTGGTCGGTGGCCAAGCAAAAGCTGCGCCTCTGGCCTTTCCCTCACTGAGTTTTTTTTCGGCAACCCAGCACATGCGTGCATTACAAGTAGGAGACACATATGAAGATTCGATACGTTGCCCTGGCCGGCCTGATGGTCACCTTGGGTACATCCGGGGCTTTTGCCCAAACCGCCGCAGCGCCGGCCAAAGGCGCCTCGGCTGCTAAAGCCGCACCTGCCGCAGCCGCCAAAGCTGCACCTGCTGCAGCCCCTGCTGCCAAAGCCGCTCCTGCCGCTAAAACAGCGGGTGGTAAAGAGCAGTTTTTCCCCGGTCTGCCTTACCGCACCGGTCCTTATGCGCCTAACGGCGTGCCATGGGCAAACGGTTATTCCGACTACCTCAAGCTGGTCAATGCCAAGGGTGGCATCAACGGCGTGAAGATCATTTATGAAGAGTGCGAAACCGGTTACGACACCTCGCGCGGCGTCGAATGCTACGAGCGCCTCAAAGGCAAGAACGGTGGCGCCACCGTGTTCCAGCCGCTGTCTACCGGTATCACGTTTGCCCTGACTGAAAAAGCCCCTGGCGACAAGATTCCTCTGATCACTGCAGGCTATGGCCGCAGCGAAAGCCAGGACGGCATGGTGTTCAAGTGGAACTTCCCCTTGGCTGGCACCTATTGGCTGGCTGCTGACGCCCTGGTGCAAACCATTGGCAAAAAAGAAGGTGGCCTGGACAAACTCAAGGGCAAGAAAATTGCTTTGGTTTACCACGACTCGCCTTATGGCAAAGAGCCTATTCCCTTGTTGCAAGAGCGCGCCGCCATTCATGGCTTCAACCTCCAGTTGCTGCCGGTGACCGCGCCTGGTGTGGATCAAAAATCCACCTGGCTGCAAGTGCGCCAGTCCAAGCCTGATTACGTCATGCTGTGGGGTTGGGGTGTGATGAATTCCACCTCGCTGAAAGAGGCGCAAGCCACGGGTTACCCACGTGAAAAGATGTACGGCGTGTGGTGGTCTGGTGCTGAGCCCGACGTCAAAGACGTGGGTGAGGGTGCCAAGGGTTACAACGCGGTGACCATGCAGCACGGTGCTGAGCCCAACTCCAAAGTGGTGAAAGACATCATGGCCATGGTGCATTCCAAAGGCCAAGGTACTGGACCTAAAGAAGAAGTGGGTCAAGTGCTGTACATGCGCGGTGCCATGAGCGCCATGCTGGCGGTTGAAGGTGTGGCCCGTGCACAAGAGCGCTTTGGCAAAGGCAAATGGGTGAGCAGCGAGCAGGCCCGTTGGGGCTATGAGAATCTGGCGCTGGACCAGAAGAAGCTTGACGCCCTCGGCTTTGCCGGCGTGATGCGCCCCATCAGCACCAGCTGCGTAGACCACATGGGTTCCAACTGGGCGCGTGTGCACACCTGGGACGGCAAGCAGTGGAACTTCACCTCCGACTGGCTGCAGGCGGATGAGCAAATTCTCAAGCCCCTGGTGAAGTCGACTGCGGCCAAGTACGCCGCCGAGAAGAAGATGGAAGCCCGCACAGTGGCGGACTGCCAGTCTTAATGGCTTCTTGTCATGCCGGGCGCTAAGGCCCAGGCATGACAAGCCAACCCGCAGCCTTGCGCGCAGGGCTGCCGATTGGTGAAGGAAATATATTTATGAGCTCCAACAACATCGTTCTCAACGTCAATGGCATTGAAGTCATTTACAACCACGTCATCCTGGTGCTCAAGGGCGTTTCGCTCCAGGTGCCTGAGGGCAAGATTGTGGCCATTCTGGGCGGCAACGGCGCCGGCAAAACCACCACGCTGCGCGCGGTCTCTAACTTGCTCAAGGGCGAGCGGGGCGAAGTCACCAAGGGCTCTATCGAGCTGCGTGGCGAACGCATCGAAAACCTTTCGCCTGCCGACTTGGTCAATCGGGGCGTGGTGCAGGTCATGGAGGGGCGCCATTGCTTTGCCCACCTCACGATTGAAGAAAACCTGTTGACCGGGGGCTTCACGCGCAAGAGCAAAGCTGAGGTGGCGGCCAATCTGGAAAAGGTCTACAACTATTTTCCGCGCCTGAAAACCCGCCGCACCTCGCAAGCCGCTTACACCTCTGGCGGTGAGCAGCAAATGTGCGCCATTGGCCGCGCGCTGATGGCCAGTCCCAGCATGGTGTTGCTGGACGAGCCGTCTATGGGGCTGGCGCCGCAAATTGTGGAGGAGGTGTTTGAAATCGTCAAAGACCTGAACCAAAAGGAAAAAGTCACCTTCTTGCTGGCCGAGCAAAACACCAACATGGCCCTGAAATATGCCGACTACGGCTACATCATGGAGTCGGGCCGCGTGGTGATGGACGGCGTCGCCAGCGACCTGGCCAACAACGAAGACGTCAAGGAGTTCTACCTGGGCATGGGTGGCGGTGAGCGCAAGAGTTTCAAGGACGTGAAGAGTTACAAACGCCGCAAGCGCTGGCTGGCTTGACGTACACCCCCAGGCTGCGCGCACGGTGTGTCGCGACGCCCGCCACTTGGGTTGATTGAATTGAGGAGTAATTGGAATTGACAAATTTTTTTGATGCGTTGGAAACGCGTGCACCGGTTGAACGCGAAGCTGCATTGCTGGCGGCTTTGCCGCTGCAAGTGGCGCATGCCAAGCAATCGTCAGCGGCGTTTGCCGCCTTGCTGGCCGATGTGAACCCAGCCGAGGTCACCAGCCGCGCGGCGCTGGCCAAGTTGCCGGTGATCCGCAAGTCCGAGTTACAGGCGCGCCAGCAGGCAGCGCGCGCAGCCGGCGGCAATGTGTTCGGGGGCTTTAGCAGCATTGGCTTCGGCGCAGCCATGCCGCGCGTGTTTGCCAGCCCCGGGCCCATTTATGAACCCGAAGGCACGGCCAAAGATTACTGGCGCATGGCGCGCGCTATTTTTGCTGCCGGCTTTCGTCCTGGCGAGCTGATTCACAACTCGTTCAGCTACCACTTTGTACCCGCCGGCTCGATGATGGAAACCGGCGCCCATGCCATGGGGTGCACCGTCTTTCCGGGTGGTACCGGCCAGACCGAGCAACAGGTGCAGGCCATGCGCGAGCTGCAACCCGCTGGCTACATTGGCACGCCCAGCTTCCTGAAAATCATTGTTGAAAAAGCCGAAGAACTGGGTTTGACCTTGCCCAGCGTCAAGAAGGCCATGTTTGGTGGCGAGGCCTATCCGCCGTCGCTGCGTGACTGGTTCACGGCCCACGGCATTGCTGGTTACCAGTGCTATGCCACGGCTGATCTGGGCCTGATTGCGTATGAAACCGAGGCGCGCGCGGGTCTGGTGCTCGACGAAGGCGTGATCGTGGAAATTGTGCGCCCAGGCACCGGTGACCCGGTGGCCGAGGGCGAAGTGGGCGAGGTGGTGGTGACCAGCCTGAACCCCGCCTACCCGCTGATTCGCTTTGGCACGGGCGACTTGTCGGCCGTGCTGGCCGGGCCTTGCCCGAGCGGGCGCACCAACACCCGAATCAAGGGCTGGATGGGGCGCGCCGACCAAACCACCAAGATTCGCGGCATGTTTGTGCACCCAGGGCAGGTGGCGGACATCGTCAAGCGCTTTCCCGAAGTGGCGCGTGCGCGCCTGGTGGTTACCGGCGAGATGGCCAATGACACCATGACCTTGCAGGTGGAGACCACCTGCAGCGGCCCCGACGCGCTGGCAAGCAAAATTGGCGAGGCCATTCGGGAGGTGACCAAGCTGCGTGGCGCGGTGGAGTTGCTGTCCCCGGGCAGCCTGCCCAATGACGGCAAGGTGATTGAAGACGCGCGCAGCTACAAGTAATTCGGCGGGGCACCACCAGGACGACAGGCCCAGAAAACCTGACCGGCATCAAAGGATGATCAAACGAGGGGCAATTGATGGCCCCACTGACCCCATTGACCCCTGGTCTAAGTAGTTTCCGCATTGCGTTTTATCAAAGTGGGTAATACGCTCACAGCCTTGTTCTATTGGAGACTTTCAAATGAAACGTTTATTGGTTTTGGCCCTTGCCGCCACCGCCCTGTTGGCACAAGCGCAAACTTACCCGGGCAGCAAATCCGTCAATTTTGTGGTGCCGTTTGCAGCCGGTGGACCCACCGACCGGGTCGCCCGTGACTTGGCCGAGTCCATGCGCAAAGCCATGCCTGGCAGCAACTTTGTGGTTGAAAACGTCAACGGCGCCGGTGGCACCATTGGCGCCACCAAGGTGGCCAAAGCCAACCCGGACGGCCACACCTTGCTGGTCTGGCACATTGGCATGGCCGCCACGGCCGGTTTGTACCGCAAGCTGCAATACAAGCCGCTGGAAGACTTTGAGTACCTGGGCATGATCAATGACGTGCCCATGACGCTCATTGGCAAGCCTCAGTTGCCCGCCAACACCTACCGCGATTTTGAGAACTACATTCGCGCCAACAGTGGCAAGCTCAACATTGCGCACGCCGGTCTGGGTTCAGCCTCGCACCTGTGCGGCCTGATGTGGCAAAGCGCGGTCAACGCCAAAGATGCCATGACCACCATCCCCTTCAGCGGTACGGCCCCTGCCATGACCGCCCTGATTGGCGGCCAGGTTGACGTGATGTGTGACCAGACCACCAACACCACCCAGCAGATTGAAGCCGGCCGCGTGAAGGCTTTTGCCGTCACCACCAAAGACCGCATGTCGGGTCACAAACTGCTTAAAGATTACCCGTCGCTCAATGAAATGGGATTGAAGGGCTTTAACCTGACCATCTGGCACGGTTTGTACGCCCCCAAGGGCACGCCACCGGCTATTCTGAAGCAGCTCAACGATGCGTTGAAAGTGGCTTTGAAAGACCCCGAGTTTGTCAAGCGCCAAGAAGGCCTGGGCGCCGTGGTGGTGAACGACAACCGTGTTTCACCAGAAGGCCATAAAGCCTTTGTCACCGGTGAAATCGCCAAGCTCAAGCCAGCGATTGAAGCCTCCGGAAAATTTGCCGACTAAGCAGGAAAATAACAAGCGGCAGCAGGTTGGCCGCTCAAGTTAAACACCCCACACGATGGGGTGTTTTTCTTTCTCGCAGCGGCGCAGCATGTCCAGAAAAGGTTGCGCCCGTTGGCGCAGGGACACGGCTTCAAAGCGGGGCGCCGCTTCATGGCGCGCCAGCGCATCGGCCACCGCTTTGGCACGGGCGGCTTCTTCATGGACGATGGCCGCTGCAAGCGCCGCTTGGGCCGCGGGCATTTCTTCGGGCAAGACAATGCCTTGCGGCGCCTGGTTGCTTGCCACGGCCTTGCCGATGATCTCCAGCACACGTCGCCCATTGGGCTCCAGCATGATCAGGTCACCGGTGGCTTTGGATTTGAATTTATAGAGCATCGGGTTCTCCTGGATGGGGGCAATTTGCGCTAAGCGGCGGTCTGCATGCGCAAGCGGCGCGCGGCGTCTTCGGCCACGGCGTCGTCAATCTCGCGCATCAGGCCACCCACATCGACGGCGCCGGTCTGGCGCTCAAACTGGCCGGTCAGCACACTGTCCACCTGCAGTACGCCGCGCTGGTACAGGTCCCAGATCTCGGGGCCAAAATTGGTGGTCAGCAGGTCGGGTGCAAACTGGCCAAAGAAGCCGCGTAAATTGGCGACGTCGCGCAACAGCATGCGTTGTGCGTGGTTGTTGCCGGCGGCGTCAATGGCTTGCGGCAGGTCAATGATCACCGGGCCGTCCACGCCCTGGTCATGCCCCAGCAAGATGTTGAACTCGGACAAGTCGCCATGCACCACGCCCGCGCACAGCATGCGCACCACCTCCACCAGCAAGGTGGCGTGGTGGGCGTGGGCCTCCTCGGCGCTGAAGCGCACATCGTTCAACCGTGGTGCGGCATCGCCGTTGGCGTCGGTCACCAACTCCATCAGCAGCACGCCTTCAAAAAAGTTGTAGGGCTTGGGCACGCGCACGCCGGCATCGGCCAGGCGGTACAGCGCGTCGACCTCGGCGCTTTGCCAGGCGGCCTCTTGGGCTTCACGGCCAAATTTACTGCCCTTGGCCATGGCGCGGGCCTGGCGTGAGTTTTTGACCTTGCGGTTTTCGGTGTAGTCCACGGCCTGGCGAAAACTGCGCTGGCTGGCTTCCTTGTAGACCTTGGCGCAGCGCGTCTCGGTTCCGCAGCGCACCACAAAGACCATGGCTTCTTTGCCGCTCATGAGCTGGCGCACCACGGTGTCTACCAGGCCTTCTTCTATCAGGGATTGCAATCTTGCAGGTGGTTTCATTCAGCCATTTTGCGCCATGTCGCAGCAGCCCTGCAGGCTACTGTGGCATGCAGCTTGCGTCGTCTCAAACGCGTTCAACTCAGGCGGTCACGCCGGGCCAGCGCCGGGAACAGGCGCAGCCAGCTGGCCGCAATCAGCACCGTGCCCAGGCCGCCCAGCACCACGGAGCCGACCGGGCCGAGCAGGGCGGCGGTGGCGCCCGATTCAAACTCGCCGAGCTGGTTGGAGGCGCCAATAAAAATCGAATTCACCGCCGACACCCGGCCGCGCATTTCATCGGGCGTTTCGAGTTGCATCAGCGTCAAGCGCGTCACCACGCTGATGCTGTCGGCCGCACCGGTCACAGCCAGCGCCAGCATAGACAAACCAAAGTGGCTGGACAAGCCAAACACCAGGGTGGCCAAGCCAAAAACCGCCACCGCGCCCAGCAGCTTGTAGCCCACGTGGCGCTGCAAGGGAAAGCGCACCAGCAGGAGCGTCATCAGCAGCGCGCCCACGGCCGGGGCCGCGCGCAGCAGGCCCAGACCTTGCGGCCCGGTATGAAGAATGTCGCGGGCGTAAATCGGCAGCAGGGCGGTGGCGCCGCCCAGTAAAACGGCAAACAAATCCAGCGACATGGCACCCAGCAAGACTTTGCTTTTCCAGACGTAAGACACGCCGGCCAGCACCGAAGCCAGCGTGGCCGCCCCCTGCGCGGGCACATGCCGGTAGCGCACGGTCAAGGTCAGCGCGGCAGACAGCAGTGAGAAGGCCACGCAGGTGGCGTACACCGTGGTGGCGCCGGTGGTGTACAGCAGCCCGCCCAGGGCAGGCCCGCCAATGATGGCGATTTGTATGCCCACCGAGCTGAGCGATATGGCACGCTGCAACAGGGCTTGCGGCACCAGCAGGGGCGTGAGTGCCTGTTGCGCGGGCATTTGAAACGCCCGCGTCATGCCCAGCACCACCGACAGGCCCAAAATCAGCTCGCGCGTGGTCAGTCCCGCGTGGGTTGACGCCACCAGCAGCACCCCCACCACCGCTTGCGCCAGGATGCAGGCGGCAAAGATGCGCCCACGGTGCCAGCGGTCGGCCAGGTGGCCCGCGGGCAAGGCCATCACCAGGGCGGGCACAAACTGAAACAACCCCACCAGCCCCAGGTCCCAGGCGCTGGACGTCAACTCGTACATATGCCAGGCCACCGCCACCATCAGCATCTGGTTGGCCAGCACGCCAAACAACCTCGCCATCCAGAAGCGCAGAAAAGGCTTTTGGTCCAGCAATTTGGGTGGATGAGAAGCCGTTGAAGCCGAGGAAGCAGTGGAAGAAGAGGGCGCAGAAGTCATGCCCGGGAGCTTAGCAGCGCCTAACGGGTACTGGATTGCCCTCGTTGACAAAGTTTTGTTTATATCTAAACTATTTCCCCATGAATATACTTTGCTTAGGCGGTGGCCCCGCTGGACTCTATTTCGCGCTGCTGATGAAGCTGCAAAACCCGGCACACCACATCACCGTGGTGGAGCGCAACAAGCCGTTTGACACCTTTGGCTGGGGCGTGGTGTTGTCAGACCAGACGCTGGACAACCTGCGCGAGGCCGACATCGTCAGTGGCCAGTTGATTGGCGATGCGCTCAACCACTGGGACGATATCGAGGTGTTCTTCAAAGGCGCCAGCGTGCGCTCAGGCGGCCACGGCTTTTGCGGCATTGGGCGCAAGCACTTGCTCAACATCTTGCAAGACCGCTGCCTGGCGCTGGGGGTAGAACTGGTGTTTGAGGTGGACGCGGACGACGACCAGGCCATGGCCGCCCAGTACCAGGCCGACCTGGTCATTGCCAGCGATGGCTTGAACAGCCGCATCCGTACGCGCTACGCCGACGTCTTCAAACCCGACATTGACACCCGGTTGTGCCGCTTTGTCTGGCTGGGCACCCACAAGACGTTTGACGCCTTCACTTTCGCCTTTGAGCAAACCGAGCACGGCTGGTTTCAGGCCCATGCCTACAAGTTTGACGACAAGACCTCCACCTTCATCGTCGAAGTGCCCGAAGACGTCTGGCAGGCGCATGGCCTGCAGGACATGAGCCAGGAAGAGGGCATTGCTTTCTGTGAGCGCCTGTTTGCCAAGTACCTGGACGGCCACTCGCTCATGACCAACGCCAAGCACTTGCGCGGCTCGGCACAGTGGATACGTTTCCCGCGTGTGATGTGCGCCACCTGGGTTCACCAGCTCGATATTGAAGGCCGCAACGTGCCCGTGGTGCTGATGGGCGACTCGGCCCACACCGCGCACTTCTCCATTGGCAGCGGCACCAAACTGGCGGTGGAAGACGCGATTGACCTGGCGCGCGAATTCGCCGCCGACCCGGTGACGCAACCCAGCAGCGACGACATGCAGTTGGTGTTGCAGCGTTACGAGGCGCGCCGCAGCGTGGAGGTGCTCAAGATTCAAAACGCCGCGCGCAACTCCACCGAGTGGTTTGAAAACGTGGCGCGCTACACCCACATGCCGGTGGAGCAATTTGCCTATTCGTTGCTGACGCGCTCGCAGCGCATCAGCCACGAAAATCTGCGCCTGCGTGACGCGGCCTGGCTCGGGGGCTACGAAACCTGGCTGGGTCAGACAGTCGCCCCCGCCAGCAAGCCCAAAGCCATTGCCCCCATGCTGCTGCCTTTCACGGTGCGCGGCGTCACGCTCAAGAACCGCATCGTCGTCTCGCCCATGGCCACCTACAGCGCGGTGGACGGCCTGTTGCAAGACTTTCATTTGGTGCACCTGGGCGCGCGCGCGCTGGGTGGCGCCGCCTTGGTCATGGTGGAGATGACCAGCCCGAGCCCCGAGGGCCGCATCACCCCGGGCTGTCCGGGCTTATGGAGCGATGCGCAAACCCAAGCCTTCAAACGCGTGGTGGACTTTGTGCACGGCCAAAGCAGTGCCAAGATCGGTTTGCAACTGGGCCACAGCGGCCCCAAAGGCTCCACCCAAGTGGGCTGGGAAGGCACCGACGAGCCACTGCCCAGCGGCAACTGGTCTCTCTTAGGCGCCAGTGCCGTGGCTTATGGCGCGCAAAACCAGACGCCGCACGCCATGAACCGTGCCGACATGAATATCCTGAAACAGCAGTTTGTGCAGGCCACGCAACGCGCCAGCGAGGCCGGCTTTGACTGGCTGGAACTGCACGCCGCGCACGGGTATTTGTTGTCGAGCTTCATCACGCCTTTGACCAACCTGCGCACCGACGACTACGGTGGCAGCCTGGAAAACCGCTGCCGCTACCCGCTGGAGGTGTTTGCCGCCATGCGCGCGGTCTGGCCCGCCCACCTGCCCATGAGCGTGCGTATTTCCGCTCACGACTGGGCGCCCGGCGGCAATACCGCCGACGACGCCGTGGCCATGGCGCGATTGTTCAAGGCCGCAGGCTGCGACCTGATCGACGTGTCCTCGGGCCAAACCACCCGCGCGGCGCAACCGGTGTATGGCCGCATGTACCAAACGCCGTTTTCAGACCGCATTCGCAACGAGGCCGGCATACAGACCATCGCCGTGGGCGCCATCTCCGAGGCCGACCACGCCAACAGCATCATTGCCGCGGGCCGAGCCGACCTCTGCGCCATTGCCCGTCCCCACCTGGCCGACCCCGCCTGGACCCTGCACGAAGCCGCCAAACTGCAAAGCCGCGCCGTCGTCTGGCCGCGTCAATACGAAAGCGGCCGCGATCAGCTTTACCGCGAACTGGCCAAGCAGCAGCAAATGGCGGCAAGTGCGCCGGTCAAGAAAACCGCTCTGCATTCAGCGGCCCAGGAAGAAGGTCTCTAGCATGGACAAAGAAGCCCGCCTGCAGGACAGCGCTGCTGCCGACCACCCGCAAGCGCTGCGGCTTTGGTTGCGCATGCTCACCTGCACGCAACTGATTGAAACCCGTGTGCGCAGCGGTTTGCGTGAGCAGTTTGACACCACCTTGCCGCGCTTTGACCTGATGGCGCAGCTCGAGCGTGCGCCCGAAGGCCTGAAGATGAATGAGCTGTCGCGTCGCATGATGGTGACCGGTGGCAACGTCACCGGCATCACCGACCAGTTGGTGCGTGAAGGCCTGGTGCAGCGCGAGGCCGTGGAGGGCGACCGGCGCGCCTTCCGCGTCTTGCTCACACCGCGCGGACGCCAGCAATTCTCAGAGATGGCGACCCAGCACATGGCCTGGATAGAAAGCGCCTTTGCCGGCCTGGACGAGGCCGAGATTGACGCCCTGCACCAGCTGCTCGGGCGTGTCAAAGAACACACCAAAACCGCGATGGATACCACGCCCCCCGTGGTGACTGCGTAAGCACGGCAAGCGCAATTTATTACGCCAATTCGCTGCCTCAATTCGCAACCCAATTTGTAGCCCCAATTCGTTTACCCCATCAAGTCACCCCATGAAACATTACATCGCCGCCAGCAACCCCATGCATGCCCAGTTCAAGCCCACGGCCAATTACGCGGCCCAGCACTTCAGCTGGGGCTTTGCCCAAGGCGTGGGCACGCTCACCCTGAACCGGCCCGAGCGCAAGAACCCGCTGACCTTTGACTCTTACGC
Source organism: uncultured beta proteobacterium (assembly GCA_903960915.1). Classification (GTDB taxonomy): domain Bacteria; phylum Pseudomonadota; class Gammaproteobacteria; order Burkholderiales; family Burkholderiaceae_C; genus Rhodoferax. The sequence continues at coordinate 48,317 of CAJCCO010000070.1, read as the reverse complement.
CGAGTTGCGCGACCTGTTCCATGCCCTCAAACAATCGACCGACGTGAAGGCCGTGGTGGTCACCGGTGCCGGTGGCAATTTTTGCTCGGGGGGCGATGTGCACGAGATCATTGGCCCGCTCACCACCATGACCATGCCCGAGATGCTGGAGTTCACCCGCATGACCGGCGACCTGGTGAAGACCATGCGCAACTGCCCGCAGCCCGTCATTGGCGCCATTGACGGCATTTGCGCCGGTGCCGGCGCCATGATGGCGCTGGCCTGCGACCTGCGCTATGGCACCGCCGCCACCAAAACGGCGTTCTTGTTCACCCGCGTGGGCCTGGCCGGTGCTGACATGGGCGCCTGCGCCTTGCTACCCCGTGTGATTGGCCAGGGCCGCGCGTCGGAGCTGCTGTTCACCGGGCGCGCCATGAGCGCCGCCGAGGGGCTGAACTGGGGCTTTTACAACGCCCTGTACGACAGCGCTGAACTGTTGCCCAAAGCGCAGGCCATGGCGGCAGAGCTGGCCGCCGGTCCCACCTTTGCCCACGGCATGACCAAGACCATGCTGCAACAGGAATGGGCCATGACCATCGAGCAGGCGGTGGAGGCCGAAGCGCAAGCCCAGGCCATTTGCATGCAAACCCAAGACTTCCGCCGGGCCTATGAGGCTTTCTCTGCCAAGCAAAAACCCGTGTTCGGAGGCAACTGACATGGCCGCCAGCAAGCTCCCCAGCGCAGCGCCCACCCAGCATTTAAGCCTGCCCTTTTTCAACGCCGCGCACCAGGACCTGGCGCAGCGCTTGGTGGCCTGGGTGCCGCAGCAAGACGTGGACGAGCGCGATGACCGCGCGGCCTGCCAAGCCTGGGTACGCCACTTGGGCGATGCCGGCTGGCTGCGCTACTGCGTGCCCGCCGCCTTTGGCGGTGCGCTGGACGCCATGGACTCGCGCGCGCTGGTGATCCTGCGCGAAACGCTGGCCTTTCATTCGCCGCTGGCTGACTTTGCCTTTGCCATGCAAGGCCTGGGCAGCGGTGCCATCACGCTGGCGGGCTCGCCCGCGCAACAGGCCGCCTACCTGCCAGCGGTGGCCCGTGGCGACAAAATTGCCGCCTTTGCCCTGAGCGAGCCAGACGCCGGCTCTGATGCCGGCGCCATGACCACCAGCGCCACGCCCACGCCCGACGGCGTGGCCTTGAATGGCTGCAAAACCTGGATCAGCAACGGCGGCATTGCCGACTTTTACTGCGTCTTTGCCAAGACCGACCCAGAGGCCGGCACCCGCGGCATCACCGCCTATGTGGTGGACGCCAGCACCCCTGGGCTCGACGCCTCGGAGCACATCGCCGTCATGGCGCCGCACCCCCTGGCCACCTTGCGTTTTGACAACTGCCGCCTGCCGGCCAGCGCCCAACTTGGGGAGCTCAACGGCGCCTTCAAGCTGGCCATGCGCACGCTGGACATCTTTCGCGCCTCGGTCGCCGCCGCTGCCTTAGGCATGGCGCGCCGCGCCCTGGCCGAAGCCGTGCACTATGCCAAAGCCCGCCCCATGTTTGGTCAGCGCCTGGCCGACTTTCAGCTCACCCAGGCCAAGCTCGGCGAGATGGCCGCAATGATAGACGCTGCCGCCCTGCTGACCTACCGCGCCGCCTGGATGCGTGACTGCGTGGGCACCGACACCCCCGCCCAGGCGCAGGCCTATTCGGCCGCCGCCGCCATGGCCAAAATGACCGCCACCGAAAACGCCCAACGCGTGATTGATATGGCGCTGCAAATGCACGGTGGCATGGGCGTCAAGGTGGGCACCAAAGTAGAAAGCCTGTACCGCGACATCCGCTCACTGCGCATCTACGAAGGGGCTACCGAAGTGCAACAACTCATCATTGGCAAATCAGTCCTTAAATCATGAACTCTGCCCAAACCGACCGCTTCGTACACGACCGCCTGCCGTCCGCCGGACAGTGGCCCGAGCTGCTTTTTGACCTGCCCGAGTTGCGCGCCCTGCACGCGCGCCCGCAGCTTAATCTGGTGGAAGAACTGCTGGACAAAGCGGCCGACAAAAGCTGGGCCAAGCGGCCCCTGCTGCGCTCGCCCCAGCGCACGCTGAGCTATGCCGAGGTGAAGGTGCAGGTAGACCGCATGGCGCAGGTGCTGATCGAAGACCTGCACCTGGTGCCCGGCAACCGCGTGCTGCTGCGAGGCGGTAATTCGATTGGCATGGCGCTGGCCTGGTTGGCCGTGGTCAAGGCCGGGCTGGTAGCCGTGGCCACCATGCCGCTGTTGCGCGCCAAAGAGCTGGGCGAGATCATTGCCACTGCGCAACCCAGCGTTGCCCTGTGCGATGCCAAACTGCTTGACGAACTGGTGCTGGCGCAGCAACAGCACCCCGTGCTGCACACCCTGGTGCCTTTCAACCAGCCTAACGAGTCAAATGAGCCGGGCTCGCTGGAGGCCCGTGCGGCGCAAAAAGACGGCCACTTTGCAGCCTGCCCCACCGCCAGCAGCGACATCGCCCTGATGGCGTTCACCTCCGGCACCACCGGCAAGCCCAAGGCCGCGGTACACACCCACCTGGACGTGCTGGCCGCCTGCGAGACCTGGCCGCGCCATATGCTGCAAGCCACGCCCGACGACCTGGTGATGGGCTCGCCCCCCCTGGCCTTCACCTTTGGCCTGGGTGGCCTGCTGATTTTTCCGATGTGGGCCGGCGCCTGCATTTACTTTCCCGACATCGGCTACACGCCGCAGGCCATGGCGCAGCTTATTCACGACACCGGCGCCACCATTTGCTACACCGCGCCCACCTTTTACCGCCAGATGGCCCCCTTCATGGAAGAAGAAACCGCCAAGCGCGGCCACGCGGCTAAATTGCGCCTGTGCGTGAGCGCGGGCGAAGGCCTGCCGGACGCGACCCGCCAGCTCTGGAAAAGCGCCACCGGGCTGGAGATGGTGGACGGCATTGGGGCCACCGAAATGTTCCATATCTTCATTTCTGCCAGCCCGTCACAGGTGCGCCGCGGCGCCATTGGCACGGTGGTGCCCGGCTACCAGGCCAAGGTGGTTGACGAGGCCGGCGTGGAAGTGCCGCGTGGCACCGTTGGGCGCCTGGCGGTCAAAGGCCCCACCGGCTGCCGCTACATGGGCGACGAACGCCAAAAAAATTACGTCAAGGACGGCTGGAACTACCCTGGCGACGCCTTCACGCAAGACGCTGACGGCTACTATTTTTACCAGTCGCGCGCGGACGACATGATCATCACCGCCGGCTACAACGTGGGTGCGCCCGAGGTTGAAGACGCGCTGCTCAAACACCCGGCGGTGGCCGAGTGCGGCGTCATTGGCCAAAGCGATGTGGAGCGCGGCATGATCGTCAAAGCCTTCTGCGTACTCAAGCCCGGCTTTGCGGGCGACGCCGCCATGGTCAAGACCCTGCAAGACTTTGTCAAAGCCAGCATTGCGCCCTACAAATACCCGCGCGTGGTCGAATTTCTCGACAAACTGCCGCGCACCGAGACCGGCAAGCTGCAACGCTTTCGCCTCAAAAACTAATTGCTCATCCGGATAACAAGCTATGAAAACACTGCAACCGCCCGGCTGGGCACCCGCCAAAGGCTATGCCAACGGCATCGCCGCCCGTGGCACGTCCATCTTTGTGGGCGGCCAGATCGGCTGGAACGCGCAGCAACAGTTTGAGACCGACGACTTCATCGCCCAGACCGCACAAACCCTGCGCAACATCGTGGCCGTGCTGCACGAAGCCGGTGCCGGCCCCGAGCACATGGTGCGCATGACCTGGTACATCTTGGACCGCCACGAGTACAACGCCCGCCTGAAAGAACTGGGCCCCGTCTACCGAGACATCATGGGCCGTAACTTCCCCGCCATGAGCTGCGTCCAGGTCGCCGGCCTGATGGAGGCACGCGCCAAAGTAGAAATCGAAGTCACCGCCATGCTGCCCGACTGAGGGCCGCCGTGACGGGGGTTTGAGTTTGCGAGTGCTTGTCGAAGTGGCCCCGAGGTGACGCGTCGCAAAGAGGGCCGCCGCTGGCTGGTCTTAAACTGCAGCCCATGCGACTTTTCCCTTCTTTCTTGGCGCTGGCGCTTTCGCTGCTTTTGACGGCTTGCGCCTCGCTGCGCGACGATGCCAGTTATGTCCTGCAAGCGGCGGGTGGACATTTGGCGTTGATGCAGGCCGCGCGACCCGTGGCGCAGTGGCTGGCTGACGACAGCGCTTCACCGGCTTTGAAAAATCGTTTGCAACTGACCCAGCGCATGCGTCAGTTTGCCGTGACCGAATTGGCCTTGCCCGACAACCCCAGCTACCAGCGCTATGCCGACCTGAACCGCCGCGCCGTGGTTTGGAATGTGGTGGCGGCACCGCCGTTGTCGCTGACACTCAAAACCTGGTGCTTTGTGGTGACCGGCTGCATTGGCTACCGGGGCTACTTTGACGAGGCGCAGGCCCGCGCGCAGGCGCAAGTGCTACAAGCGCAGGGGCTGGAGGTTCGTGTGTACGGCGTGCCGGCGTACTCCACCCTGGGCTGGCTGAACTGGGCGGGTGGCGACCCCCTGCTCAACACCTTCATCAACTACCCCGAGGGCGAGTTGGCTGGGCTGATATTTCATGAACTGGCGCACCAGCAGCTGTACGTGCCTGACGACACCATGTTCAACGAATCCTTTGCCACGGCGGTGGAGCAACTGGGGGCACGGCGCTGGCTTGGCACACAGGCATCGCCCGAAGCCCAACTGGCCTTTGAGGGGCGCGAGCACCGGCGCCAGCAGTTTCGGGCCTTGTGTTTGGCCACGCGCACCCGGCTGGCCGCCATCTACCAGCAGCAACCCAGCGCGTCTGCAGCCAAACCCGACCTACTGGCTTTGAAGGCCTTGGCGATGCAAGACTTTCGCAGCGATTACCAGCGCCTCAAAGCCCAATGGGGTGGCAATAGTGGCTATGACGACTGGGTGGCGCAAGCCAATAACGCGGCCTTTGGCGCACAAGCCGCGTACGACGAATGGGTGCCAGGCTTTGAAGCCCTGTTTGCCCGCGAGGGCCAGGACTGGCCCCGGTTTTACCAAGCCGTACAAGCGCTGGCCCAGAAGCCCCCGCATGAGCGCCGTCAACTGTTAAATGCGTTGAATGCGCTTGGTACTTTGAACACTTTGAACCACGCAAAAAAGGGAGCTGTCCGTGGCTGACATTCATATCTTGCGCCGGCACACCCTGAGCTTGCCCGAGGCCCGCGCCATCGCCCTGCAATGGGCCGATCAGGCGCGCGACGAATTTGGCATGGACTGCGCGTTCGAGCACAGCGAGACCGCCGACGTGTTGCAGTTCGCCCGGGCCGGTGTCAAAGGCAACTTGCGCGTAGACGCCGACTGTTTTGAGTTGAATGCGCAACTCGGATTTTTGCTGGGCGCGTTCAAGGACAAGATTGAGCGCGAAATTGTCAAAAACCTGGATGAACTGCTGACGCCGGGGGCGTGAGACTTGGGTGTCCAGTTGTTAGGCGGACATGGATCGCCACGCTTCGCTCGCGATGACAAAGTCTTGTCATTGCGAGGCCTTCAGGCCGTGGCAATCCAGGCGGTTGGTGCAGAAAGGCTCGAGTAGCCTTAGCCAAAAACCCCACAACAGCAAGTCAGCTCAGCGACTCAATCAGGTCGATGTACTGCTGCATGGCGGCCTCAGGGGCGGTGTCTTTGAGGGTGTTCCAGGCGTCCCATTTGGCGCGGCCGACGATGTCGCTGAAGCCGGGGCGGGGGTCTGGGTTGTTGCCTGTGCTGCCTTGTTTGTACAGCGCGTAAATTTTCAGGAGCGTGACGTTGTCAGGCCGCTCGCTGAGGTTTTTGGACGCGGCCACGGCGGCTTCGAATTGAGATTTCAGGTCTGACATGGTTTTCTCTGGATAAGGGCAATAAGCCACAGTTCTTGGTAATTTGCTGGCTATCTTAAGCGCTGGGTCACGGTGCCCGTGGCCCATGGCATCACAAAATAAGCCGACCCCAAAAAAGTTGGCACTGCAAGCCATCTGCTGCCTGAACCACCACTCCCGGGAGATGCCATGGAGACCCGCGTGTCAAACGCCCTGCGCGACGATGATTTGTTGGATGTGATGCCGCCCGACGAACCCATGGGTTGGGTGGACACCGCCTGGTTGCGCATGGACAGCGCCTCCAATTTGATGCTGATTGTGGGCGTCTGGGTGGTGCAGCCCCGGGTGCACTACGCAGACGTGTGCCGGCGTGTCACGGCCTGCATGCGGCTGTACCCGCGCTTCATGCAGCGCGTGCGCCGCGCCGCCACCGGCTACACCTGGACGCTGGACCCCAACTTTGACATCACCCGCCACGTGGTGCCTGAAACCCTGAACCTCGCGCCGGGGCAAGACGTGCAACAGGCCTTGCAAGACCGCTTGGGTGAACTGGCCATGCAACCCCTGGACATGAACCACCCCTTGTGGCAGTTCCATTGGGTGGAGCAGCTGGGGCCAACAGGGCCTGGTCACGCCGGTCAGGCGCAGCGTGGATCGGCGCTGCTGGTGCGCATTCACCACTGCGTGGCCGATGGCATGGCGCTGATGGCGGTCACGCATGCGCTCACTGATGACGGCCTCGCGTTGGCTGCAGGGCGCAGCGCGCGGCGCCCCCAAACGGTGCCCACGCCCCAAGCCGCACTGCAGTCCATTACCCGTGCTGCGGTGGGTGCGTTGGAGACGGCGGGTGACCTGGCGGTTAACGCACTGCATGGCGTGCAACAAGGCCTGGACGGTGGTGCAGCGCTGGTGCGCCAAGCCGCGCAGGGGGTGCGCGATGCGGCTGCGCTGGCCTTCATGGTCAACGACTCGCCCACGCGCCTCAAAGGACCGCTGGCCGGCCACAAGCGCGTGGCCTGGTGCGCGCCGCTGCCGCTGCGCGAGGTGCAAGCCGTGGCGCACGGTTTGCACTGCTCGGTCAACGACGTGCTGTTGAGCTGCGTTACCGGCGCTCTTGGCGCTTATTTGCGCGACCTAGGCGACAACGTGGCAGGGCAGGAAATACGCGCCATGGTGCCGGTGAATTTACGCAGTGTTCAAGACCTGGACCAGTTGGGCAATAAGTTTGGCCTGGCGCCGGTGCTGCTGCCCTTGGGTTTAGACCACCCCGTGGAGCGGGTGTACGAGGTGCGCAGGCGCATGGCCGATATGAAAGGGGGCCTGCAACCCCTGCTGTCCATGGGCTTGCTCGGGCTCGGTGGCGCGGTGACACAGCCGGGTCAAGACCTGCTGATTAACCTGTTTTCCAGCAAAACCACGGCAGTGGTCAGCAACGTGATGGGCCCTCGCAGCAAGCTGCGCTTTTGCGGCGCCACGGTCGAGCAAGACCTGTTTTGGGTACCGCAGGCGGGTTCGGTGGGGGTGGGTATTTCTATCTTCAGCTACGGGGGCCACGTGCAGTTTGGCCTGATTGCCGACACCGCCTTGTGCCCGCAACCCAGAGACATCGTAGACCGCTTTGAGCCCGAGTTTGCCAAGCTCTCTTGGGTGGCGCTGATGCTGCCCTGGGAAAATTTGGCGTGAGCGGCTGGGGGCTAGCGGCTAGGGCTGAAGCGCGTGCGCTTCAAGACGCCAGCTCTTCCTTGGCCAGCTCCACGTCGAGGCGCTCCAGGGCGTCAATCGCTTGCGCGCTGGCCGCCTGCAGGTACAGGCGGTTGGCCTCGGCCAGCATCTTTTCGCCTTCCAGCATGACCATGGCGTTGGCGTAGTCCACCAGGCCCAGCACCGAGCCCAGATTGAGCAGCAGGGCTTGTTGCAGCAGTTGCAAGCCGGTGTCTTTTTTGGCGCCAAAAGTCATACCGGCAATCAGACTGCCTACCTTGTCAATCACCTCGGCGTGAAACGCGCCCAGTGCCAAATGGGCATCGGCGTGGCGGGGCTCCAACTGTATGGCTTGTTCCAATGATTCCTTGACCTTGTTGCCCAGGCCCTGCGCCAGCGCCTTGGCCACGCTGATGCCCTGGCTGTAGCGGTTCAGCGCGTAGGCGTGCCAGTAGTGGGCGTTGACGTTGTGCGGGTCGGCCTCAATCTGGGCTTGGGCGCGCTGCACCACTTCGAGGTAAAGGTTCAGGCGCTCCTTCTCTTTTTTCTCCAGGTAGGTGGCGTAAACGCAGGCTGCCTTGTTGGCCACATTCAAACCGGCGCCGCCCAAGGCCAGCCCGAGGTCGGCGGCTTTTTTGAACTCACCGTTGTGAAACAAGGCCCAGGCCTGCAGCAGGTCGGGGTGGTCTGGCAGGGGCTCGGCATCGCCGGCGTGCAGCCGCGCCCAATGTGCTTTAACGCTCTGGGCATCAAAAGCGTATTCACCGGCAAAGGGAAAAGCGGCCCATTCGGTCATGGCTGTCTCCTTGTACCCGACGGTTTAGCTGTCGGTGTTGTTATAAGTTTGCACCAGTTCGCGCAGGTGCGTGCGTTGTTCCGGTTCCAGATAGGGTACCAGCAGATTGAGCACGTGCTGCGCGCCGCGCATCAAGGCCATCTGCGCGTTCTCGGCCTCCAGGGCACGGCGAGGGTCGCGCACGTATTCAAAGCTGAGCCAGTAGGTCAGCACCACCACCATGCTGGTAGCCGTTGCCTCGGCCTCGCGCTCGTCAATGTGCACGGAGCCGACGCGGCTCATGCCGTCGAGCATGCGTTTGACGGCGTGCGACTTGTGCTGCAGGACGGTCTGAAAATGTGTCTCCAGCCGCCGGTTCTTACTCAGCAGGTCGTTCAGGTCGCGGTACAAAAAACGGTACTGCCAGATCAGTTCAAACAAGGTGTGCATGAAGAACCAGGCGTCCTCCACATCGCGCACGCCGTCACTGGCCGCCAGCAGGTCGTCCAGGGCTTTTTCATAGCGGTCAAACAGCGAGTTGATCAACTCGTCCTTGGCCGGGTAGTGGTAATACAGGTTGCCCGGGCTGATGCCCAACTCGGCCGAGATCAAGGTGGTGGAGACGTTGGGTTCGCCAAATCGGTTGAACAGCTCTAGCGTGACTTCCAGAATTCGCTCGGCGGTGCGCCGGGGCGCTTTTTTTACCATGTGGACCTTTCAGGGCGCTGCTGGTGCTGGTGCTGATGCGCCAGAGACGACAAGGTGTGGCTCAAATCTTCCATCACTTCCTCTAACTGGGCCAGGGCGCGGCCCAGGCGCGAAGGCGCTACGGGCGGGGGGCACAGGTGGCGTTTGGGGTCGTCCAGCGCCTCGTGGTGCAGCGAAATGCCGTGCCGCCAAAGCTTGGTTGACAGCCCGGCCGTGCGCGAGCGCAGCAAGTGGCGGGTTTGTTGGTAGGCATGCTCGGCCAAATGGCGGCGCTGCGCGTAGCTGAAGGTGTTGGCCAGGTACAGCTCGGGGTCGCGCTGGTCGGGCTCAATCAGGATGATGTCGGCCTTGGGGTAGAGCCGCTCATACTGCTTGATGCCCAGCACCATGCGCGAATGAATCATGGAGCGAAAGGTCTGGCTCAGCACTGCGGGCAAACCTCCGTCAATGATGTGCGGAATGCGCGAGGCATGGGGCGAGTGGTTGCTGGCGCTGGCGTCAAACGGCACCAGCGGATTCAGGCACAGCATCAGGTCGATGCCCTGGTCCAGCGCGACCGAGGCATGCATGGTTTTCTTCAAGGCGCCGTCCACGTAGTAGGCGTCGTCAATCTCAACCGGCGGAAACAAACCCGGCAAAGCCGAGCTGGCCTGCACCGCTTTGGAGATAGGCACGTGGTCCCAGCCGGGGCGGCCAAATGGCGCGGTCTCGCCGCTGTCCAGGTTGGTGGCCACCAGGGTGAGCTGGGTGCTGAGTTGCCGAAAGTCGTTGGTACGGCCCTCGCGCGAGAACAGGCGTGCCAGTTGCGTATGCACCTGGTCGTTGGAGAAAACACCCGAGGGCAGGCCCGGCCCCAAACTTTCAAGCGCATGCGTGAGCGACTTGCGTCCTACCAGCAGGTGCTGCAGGGCGCCGAGCAACAGCCCGGGCCACATGATGGCGCGGCGCAAAAATTCGCCGTAGGCGGGCTCGGTGAGCCAGGAGGGGTCAAAGGTTTCGGAGGGGCCGCTGTCGTTTTCTATGAATGAGGCACACAACTCGCGCGGGGTGATGCCATTGGCCAGTCCGGCCGCCAGAAAGCCGCCAGCTGATACCCCGACATAGTGCTGCAGCCGGGTGAAGTCCACGCCGTTGAGGCTTTCTTGCAAGGCGCACAAAGCACCCACCTCGTAGATGGCTCCCATGGGGCCGCCGCCAGACAAGGCCAATCCAATTCTGGGGGCTTGAGACGCAGAACGTTTCATAAGCGCAAAGTGTAGGGCGCACAGCGCTTGCAGCGTGTTGCGATGCAGCAAGCTGGCATACGGCTGGTGGCCATCACCTGGTTAGAGCGATGGTGCTGTACGGACAGGTGGACGGGCAGTTTTACGGGCAGGTGTGCGTTTGGCCGGAGGCTGGACTGAAGGCTGAGCCGCAGCCCGGCTGGCAGGCTTTTTCACGGCGGCCGCTTTCTTTGTTGCAGTTTTAGCTGCAGTTTTAGATGTGGTTTTAGCCCCGACCTTGCCTGATGCCGCTTTTTCGGAGAGCCTTTGCACGCTCTTGTTCAGTGCCTCAATGCGCGCCATGAGTGCCTCAACCTCTTTGGCCGAGGGTACGCCCAATTTGTTGAGCGCCTTGGCCACGCGGTCTTCAAAAATGCCTTCCAGTTTGTCCCACTGGCCGGTGGCTTTGGCGCTGATGTCGGAGGCTATGGCGCTCATCTTGTGCGAGGCCTCGGATACTTTTTCTTCTGCCGCCGATTGCGTCTTACGCTGCAGCGTGACACCTTCTTTCACCAGCGATTCAAAGGCTTTGGAGCCCTCGGCCTGGGCGCGGTTGAAGGCCCCCAAACCGGCTTGCCAAATTTGCTGGGCCGAGTCTTTCACTGACTCAGCCAGTGGTGGAATAGTTTTTTTCGGGGCTTTGATTTTCTGCAATTTCTTGACCATGAGTTTCTCCAGAAATGTTGAGTCGGCTGCACACTGTCAAACGCCATTGTCAAAGACAAAACCGTGCACAAAACTGACTTTAGTCAGTGAATGGTCTTTTGTTTAGGCCTGGCCTTCTAAACCTTTTTCCATGGAGAGCATGGCATGCTTTATTTTGTAACCGGTGCCAGCGGCTTTATTGGCAAGCGCCTGGTGAAGCAATTGCTGCAACGCAAAGGGGCTGTGGTGTATTTTTTGATGCGTGGCCAACAGCCCGAGCGCGTGGACGCCTTGCGCGCATACTGGGGCGTGGGGGCGGCGCGCGCGGTGCTGGTGCAGGGCGATCTCACGCAAGAAAACCTGGGCCTGAGCGCCGAGGTGCTGGCGCAACTCAAGGGCCGCATTGCGCATTTTTACCACCTGGCCGCCGTCTACAACCTGGAGGCCGATGAAGACAGCCAGGTGGCCGCCAATGTTGACGGTACGCGCCACGCCCTGGCCGTGGCCCAGCAGTGGCAGGCGCGGCACTTTCACCACGTGTCGTCTATTGCGGCAGCGGGCTTGTACGAGGGCGTGTTTCGTGAAGACATGTTTGACGAGGCGCAGCACACCGAACACCCGTATTTCAGAACCAAGCACGCGGGCGAACAACTGGTGCGCCAGACCTGCCAGGTGCCGTGGACCGTGTACCGCCCCGCGCTGGTGGTGGGCGACAGCCAGACCGGTGAGATCGACAAGGTGGACGGGCCGTATTATTTTTTCAAGCTGATTCAGCGCCTGCGCCAATGGCTGCCGCCGTGGTTGCCGGCCATTGGGCTGGAGGGCGGGCGCATCAACCTCGTGCCGGTGGACTTTGTGGTGCATGCGCTAGACGTCATCAGCCACCAACGCCGGGCCTCGGGCCAGTGCTTTCACCTCGTCGACCCCAAGGGCTACCGCGTGGGCGAGTTGCTGTCTATTTTGGGGCGCGCCGCGCACGCGCCCCCCATGAACCTCTTTGTCAACGCCGCGCTTTTTGGATTTATTCCGCCCACCCTGAGCAAGGCCCTGCTGGCGCTGGCCCCGGTGCGCCGCATGCGACGCGCCATCATGAAAGACCTGGGCCTGCCCGACAGCATCTTCACTTTTGTGAACTACCCCACGCGCTTTGACTGCCGCCAGACCCTGGCCGCGCTGCAAGGCACCGGCGTGGCCTGCCCTGATTTGCACGACTACGCCTGGCGTTTGTGGGACTACTGGGAGCGCCACCTGGACCCCGAGTTGCACATTGACCGCAGCTTGAAAGGCGCGGTGGCGGGCAAGGTGGTGCTGGTGACGGGCGGCTCGTCAGGCATTGGGCTGGCCACGGCGCACAAGATGGCGCAGGCCGGCGCCACCACGCTGATTTGCGCCCGCGACCCCGAGCGGCTGGAGAGCGCCTGCCAGCAAGCGCGCGCACGCGGTTACCAATTTGCAGCGTATCCGGTAGACCTGGCCGACGCCGCCGACTGCCAGCGTTTTCTGGCGCAGGTGCTGCAAGACCATGGCGCGGTGGATGTGCTGGTCAACAACGCTGGGCGCTCCATTCGGCGCGCCATTGAATCGAGCTTTGAGCGCTTTCACGATTACGAACGCACCATGGCGCTGAACTACTTTGGCTGCCTGCGCGTGACCACCGGCCTGTTGCCCGCCATGGTGGCGCGCAAAAGCGGCCATGTGGTGAACATCAGCTCCATTGGCGTGCTGACCAACGCGCCGCGCTTTAGCGCCTACGTGGCCTCCAAAGCCGCGCTGGACGCCTGGAGCCGCTGCGCCGCCAGCGAGCTGGCAGACCGCGGCGTGACCTTCACCACCATCAGCATGCCGCTGGTGCGCACCCCCATGATTGCGCCCACCCAGCTCTACAACAACGTGCCCACGCTCTCGCCCGAAGAAGCCGCCGACTTGGTGGCCCAGGCCTGCATCTTTAAACCGGTGCGTATAGCCACCCGCCTGGGCCAGGCCGGCGAAGTGCTGCACGCCGTGCTGCCGCGCGTGGCACAAATCATCATGAATACCAGCTTCAGAATGTTCCCCGAGTCCAGCGCCGCGCAAGGCCAAAAACCCGGCGAACCCCCAGCCCCATCGCTCACCCCACCCCTCACCCCCGAAGCCCTGGCCATGCAACAGATGCTGCGTGGCTTTCACTTTTGAGGTTTTTGGCGGGGTGTAGCGCGAGGAACGCCAACAGCCTGGATTGCCACGCTTCGCTCGCAATGACGGAGCGTTAAGCAACCTCGACAGAACGTCACAACAGGCGCTTCTCAAAAGTTAAACTACACGCATGCAACACATCCCAACACAAGGAAAATCCGCATGATTCTGGTCACTGGCGGCGCGGGCTTTATTGGCGCCAATTTCGTGCTCGACTGGCTGGCCCAGTCGCAAGAGCCTGTACTCAACCTGGACAAGCTCACCTACGCGGGCAATCTAGAAAACCTGGCGGCTTTGGCCAACGACCCACGCCATGTGTTTGTGCAGGGCGACATTGGCGACGCCGAGCTGGTGGCGGGCTTGCTGGCGCAGTACCAGCCCCGAGCGGTGCTCAACTTTGCGGCAGAAAGCCATGTCGACCGCTCAATCCAGGGCCCCGAAGACTTCATTCAGACCAACGTGGTGGGCACCATGCGCCTGCTGCAGGCGGTGCGCCACTATTGGCAAAGCCTGGCCCAGGAACCCCAAGCCGCTTTCCGGTTTTTGCATGTGTCGACCGACGAGGTCTACGGCAGCCTGTCCAAAACCGACCCGGCGTTTGTCGAGACCAACAAGCTGGAGCCCAACAGCCCGTATTCGGCCAGCAAAGCTGCCAGCGACCACCTGGTGCGCGCCTGGCACCACACCTACGGCCTGCCGGTGCTCACCACAAACTGCAGCAACAACTATGGGCCGTTCCACTTTCCAGAAAAACTCATCCCGCTGATGATCGTCAACGCGCTGGCGGGCAAACCGCTGCCCGTTTACGGCGACGGCTTGCAGGTTCGCGACTGGCTCTACGTCAAAGACCATTGCAGCGCCATCCGCCGGGTGCTGGAGGCGGGCCGGGTGGGCGAGATTTACAACGTGGGTGGCTGGAACGAAAAGCCCAACATCGAGATCGTGCACACAGTGTGCGCCCTGCTGGACGAGCTGCGCCCCAAGCCCGACGGCAGCAGCTACCAAACCCAGATCTCCTACGTGCAAGACCGCCCCGGCCACGACCGCCGCTACGCCATTGACGCCAGCAAGATAGAGCGTGAGCTGGGCTGGAAGCCCTCTGAGACCTTCGACACCGGCATCCGCAAAACCGTGCAGTGGTACCTGGCCCACCCCGACTGGGTCGCCCACGTGCAAAGCGGCGCTTACCGCGAGTGGGTGCAAAAGAATTACCAACTTTAATCGGGGTCAGATTCCAATTAACCCATGAAAATACTTCTCCTCGGTAAAAACGGCCAAGTGGGCTGGGAGCTGCAGCGCAGCCTGGCGCCCTTGGGCGAGCTTATTGCCCTGGACCGTCACAGTGTGGGCCAGTGCGGTGACCTGAGCAATCTGGCCGGTTTGGCTGACACGGTGCGCGCCATTCGGCCTGACGTGATCGTCAACGCGGCCGCCCATACCGCCGTCGACCGGGCCGAGAGCGAGGCTGAACTGGCCGACACCTTGAACGCGCTGGCGCCTGGTGTTTTGGCCGAAGAGGCGGCCCAAATCGGCGCGCTGTTGGTGCACTACAGCACCGACTATGTGTTTGACGGCAGCGGCGAGCGCTCATGGCAAGAGACCGACACGCCCGCGCCCTTGAGCGTGTATGGCCACACCAAACTGGCAGGGGAGCTGCGCATTCAGGCGGCAGGTGCGCGCCACTTGATTTTTAGAACCAGCTGGGTCTATGGGGCACGCGGCGGCAACTTTGCCAAAACCATGCTGCGCCTGGCCCAGGAGCGTGAGCGCTTAACCGTGATCAACGACCAGTTTGGCGCCCCCACCGGTGCCGACCTGCTGGCCGACGTCACCGCCCACGCCATCCGCCAGGTGCTGGCCCACCCGCAAGACGCCGGGCTGTACCACCTGGCAGCAGCCGGTGAAACCACCTGGCACGCCTACGCCCAGCACGTGTTGGCGCAAGCCCGGCTGGAAAAGCCTACCTTGCCCATCAAAGCCACCGAGCTGGCCCCCGTGCCCACCAGCGCCTTCCCGACGCCGGCCCATCGCCCCCTCAATTCAAGGCTGGCCACCCAACACCTGCAATCCACCTTCGGCCTGACCCTACCGCCTTGGCAACAAGGCGTGAACCGCATGCTGGCTGAGGTGTTGGCTTAAGGTATGCGGCTTCACACCTGTGCCAACCCACCAACTCCGTCATTGCGAGCAAAGCGCGGCAATCCAGGCTGTTGGCTGTCCCGCATGGACTGCCACGCTTCGCTCGCAGTGACGGAAGACTGTCATTGCGAGGCCGTAGGCCGCGGCAATCCAGACTGTTGGCTATCCCGCATGGACTGCCACGCTTCGCTCGCAGTGACGGAAGACTGTCATTGCGAGGCCCTAGGCCGCGGCAATCCAGGTTGTTGGCTATGCCAGATGGACTTCCACGCTTCGCTCGCAGTGACGACGCTTGACGGTTCTTCATAATTTCAAAGGACGAAAAAAATGACACAACGTAAAGGCATCATCCTCGCAGGCGGCTCGGGTACGCGGCTGCATCCGGCGACGTTGGCTATGAGCAAGCAACTGCTGCCCGTGTACGACAAGCCCATGATTTACTACCCCTTGAGCACCTTGATGCTGGGCGGTATGCGTGACATTTTGGTGATCAGCACGCCCCAAGACACGCCGCGCTTTCAGCAGTTGCTGGGTGACGGCTCGCAGTGGGGCATTAACCTGCAATACGCCGTGCAGCCCAGCCCAGACGGCCTGGCGCAGGCTTTTCTGATTGGCGAGAAGTTTCTTAACGGCGCCAGCAGCGCCCTGGTGTTGGGCGACAACATTTTTTACGGCCACGACTTTGTGCCTCTGCTGCAAGGCGCTGACAGCCAAGCATCGGGCGCCACCGTGTTTGCCTACCATGTGACCGACCCCGAGCGCTACGGCGTGGTGGCGTTTGATGCGCAGGGCAAGGCCCGCAGCATTGAAGAAAAACCCCTGCACCCGCAAAGCAACTACGCCGTCACCGGCCTGTATTTTTACGACAACCAGGTGGTCGACATCGCCAAGTCCATCCAACCCAGCGCCCGCGGCGAGCTGGAAATTACCACCGTCAACCAGACCTATCTGGAACAAGGCTCGCTCAATGTGCAAATCATGCAGCGCGGCTACGCCTGGCTTGACACCGGCACCTTTGACAGCCTGCTAGAAGCCAGCCAGTTCATCGCCACCATCGAGCGGCGTCAGGGCCTCAAGGTGGCCTGCGTAGAAGAAATCGCCTGGCGCAAGGGCTTCATCAACGATGCCCAACTGCAAACACTAGCCCAGCCGCTGGCCAAAAATGGCTACGGCCAGTATTTGCAGCGCCTGCTGAAAGAAGCCCGTTAACACAATCTCTTTCAACGCTGTGCCATGAACATCATCCCCACTGCCATTCCAGACGTCCTGATCATCGAGCCCCGTGTCTTTGGCGACGCGCGCGGGTTCTTTTTTGAGAGTTTCAACCAGCAAGCGTTTCAAGCCGCCACCGGCCTGAACGTGCAGTTTGTGCAAGACAACCATTCACGCTCGGCCAAAGGCGTGTTGCGTGGCCTGCATTACCAAATTGAGCAGCCCCAGGGCAAACTGGTGCGCGTGGTGCGCGGGGCGGTGTTTGATGTGGCGGTAGACCTGCGGCCATCTTCGGCCACCTTTGGACAGTGGGTGGGCGTGGAACTGACCGAGCACAACCACCGTCAGATGTGGGTGCCCGCTGGCTTTGCCCATGGCTTTTTAACCCTGAGCGATTCGGCCGATTTTTTGTATAAAACCACCGATTACTACGCCCCCGCCTTTGAGCGCTGCATCGCCTGGAACGACCCCACCGTGGCCGTTGATTGGCCGCTGTCCGGCGCCACGCCGCTGGTCTCAGCCAAAGACCAGCAAGGCTTGGCTTGGCAGGATGCGGCTGTGTTTAGTCAGCTTTAGCCAAGTTTTAAAAGCCTAGCGTCTGAGTAGAAGAGCGCTAGGGTTCAGGCTTAGCGTGTAAGGGAAGAAAAAAAGTGCAACTTTATAATTGCAAAATTAATAAGAGTAAAAAAATGAATATTGAGAAAGAACCGGTAGGCCTGATAGATTTGCTAATTGTTGTGGCCGAAAACATCAAGCTACTGGTGATGGGACCCGTGCTTGCTGGCTTGGTCGCGTTAGGTGTAGGTTTTGCTATGGACAAAAGCTTCACCAGCGAAGCCATACTTTCTGTTCCACAGTCAACGGTGGTGACTTCTATTCCCACCGCTGCGCAGGCCGTCACCATGATGACCTCGCCCCTGGTGCTCGATCCGGTGATCCGTAGCTTGAACCTCACCCAGGGGCGTAGCCCGGAAGCGGCTCGCATTGAGTTGGCCCGTCATATCAAAGCAACAGTGGGTAAAGACGGCCTGGTGCGCCTGAAAGCTACTGCCAAGTCCCCACAGGAAGCGCAAAACCTGTCCAACGCGGTCATTGATGCCTGGCTTAAAACCACCTTGCCCATGCCGCAAGACCGGGCCGATCTGGAAAAACGTCTGAGTTACGCCCAAACTTCACTGGCTGCAGTGCGTGGCTTGCTGGCCCGTTTAACAGCCGAAGGCACAGCCAACTTGGCCAAACCCTTAACCCGGGGCGAGGCGGGCGTCAGTCTCATTGCGGTAGGCGAGTTACAAGCCCGCTACCTGGCCGAGGTGTTGAGCATCCCCAGAGCCCTGCAAGGCCTGACGCGGGATGTGGTGGTGCAACCGCCCACCCTGCCGATCGACGCTGTTGCCCCCAAAAAGGGCCTGATGGCGATACTGGCCAGCCTGGGCACAGGCTTTGCGCTGCTGTTGTGGGTGTTTGCGCGGAAAGCCTGGATGGGTGCATCTCAAGATCCGTTGGCGGCCGACAAGCAGTCGCGGTTCAAAAAAGCGCTTGGCTTTTCCAACTGAATAGGCATTGAAGTTGCCCTCTAAGGCTAAAAAAGCGGGTGTTAACATGTGTTCATGAAGTGAACGAATGATGAGCCTCTAATTTACACACCCTAAAACCCTCTTGTTGCCCAGAAATGTCAGAAACACCCGTCTTGGAGCAAGAAACCTACCTCCGGGCATTACGCCTGCTAGAGGCTGCCCCTCAACTCAACCAACGCGCACTAGCGCTTGAATTGGGCATGAGCTTGGGCAAAACCAACTACTGCCTAAAGGCCTTGGTGCAAAGGGGCTGGGTGACTGCCGAACGCTTTCACAACAGCCAGCGCAAATTGGCCTATGCCTACCTCTTAACCCCTGCCGGAATTGCCGAGAAGTCGGTTCTGGCGGCACGGTTCTTGAAGCGCAAGATGGACGATTACGAAGCCCTTAAGTCTGAAATTGACCGCTTGCAACAAGAGGCAGTACGGGAAGCTAAGCCAGCACAGGGATCAAATCAGTTATCCATGCAAGCGCCTCACCCAGCCGCTTTATCTATTCATACCCCCGCACCAACCGCAGCCCCATGAGTACTATCACCCCCGTCATTCTCTGCGGCGGCTCCGGCACGCGGCTTTGGCCGTTAAGCCGCAAGAGCTTTCCCAAGCAGTTTGTGCCGCTTATTGGCAACAAGAGCCTGCTGCAGCTCACCCTGGAGCGGGTTGCGCTGCTGAGCAAGCAGGTCATTTGCGTGGCCTCTGATGAGCACCGATTTCTAGTGGCCGAGGCGCTGCAAGCTGCCAAGGTTCAGGGCAGGGTTCTGCTGGAGCCCGCCGCCCGCAACACTGCGGCAGCCATGGCGCTTGCAGCGTTGTCGGCAGCCTCAGCTTCAAAATCAGACGACCTGCTGCTGTTTTGCCCCTCAGACCACCACATTCCTGATGCCGCCGCTTTTGCCCAAGTGGTGCAGCAAGGCCTCACCGCTGCGCAGGCGGGCGCCATCGTCACCTTTGGCATTTCGCCCACCTTTCCCAGCACCGCTTACGGCTACATCCGCCAAGGCAGCGCTCGGCCTGATGGCGCCTTTGCGGTAGAAGGCTTTACAGAAAAGCCCGCCCAAGCCAAGGCCGAGGCTTTGCTGCTGTCGGGCAGTGCGCTGTGGAATGCTGGCATCTTCTTGTGCTCGGCCCAAACGCTGTTGACCGCCTTGGGGCAACACGCACCCGATATTTTGAAGGCTTGTGAGCAAGCCATGGCCTCGGCCACGCAAGACGGCAGCTTTGTGCGGCCGCAAGCACAAGCGTTTGAAGCCTGCCGCTCGGACAGCATCGACTACGCCGTCATGGAGCACCACGCCAACGTGGCCATGCTGCCATTTGCCAGTGCCTGGAGCGATGTCGGCAGCTGGAACGCCGTGGCAGACCACACCCCCGCCGATGCCCAAGGCAACCGCATCCACGGCCAGGGCCTGGCGCTGCTGTCCAACAACACCTTTGTGCACGCCCCGCACCGCCCCGTTGTGGCCTTGGGCACGCAAGACCTGCTCATCATCGACACCCCCGACGCCCTGCTGGTAGCCGCCAGCAGCCATGTGGAGCAGGTCAAGCAAGTGGTGGCTCGCCTGGACGCCGACAACATTGTGCAGTCCGTGCAGCACCGCAAAGTAGCCCGCCCCTGGGGCGCCTACGACAGTGTGGACGTAGGCGAGCGTCACCAGGTCAAACGCATCACCGTGCGCCCCGGCGCCAAACTCAGCCTGCAAATGCACCACCACCGCGCCGAGCACTGGATTGTGGTCAAAGGCACCGCCCTGGTAACCAAAGGCGAAGAGCAACTGCTGCTGACAGAAAACCAAAGCACCTACATCCCCCTGGGCGTTACCCACCGACTGGAAAACCCCGGCAAGACTGACCTGGAGTTGATCGAGGTTCAGACTGGTAGTTACTTGGGTGAGGACGATATTGTGCGGTTTGAAGATACTTATGGACGTGGGTAAAGCCTGTGGAAAATTGGTTTACATACTGGTCATCACATCACCACTGAATTGATACATTGAAAATAATACTATGACAACAAATAAAAAAAATACATTAGCAGTCGTGGGTCTGGGCTACGTTGGATTGCCACTAGCCGTCGAATTTGGAAAGCAGCGTGCCGTTATCGGATTTGATATCAACGCCACGCGCATTGCAGAGCTTACGTCTGGGCATGACAAAACACTGGAGGTAACAACTGAAGAACTGGGATATGCTGGTTTATTGAAGTTCAGCTGCGATGACGTTGATCTGATCGATTGTGGAATTTATATTGTTACCGTCCCCACGCCCATCGACGAAGCAAACCGGCCCGATCTGACGCCATTGATCAAGGCCAGCGAGACAGTTGGCAGAGCAATGAAGTCTGGCGCCATCGTGATTTACGAGTCAACTGTATATCCCGGATGTACTGAGGAGGTCTGTGTCCCGGTGTTGGAAAAGTTCTCCGGTTTAACCTTCAATAAAGACTTTTTTTGCGGCTACAGCCCCGAACGCATCAACCCAGGTGACAAAGTCAACACGCTTACAAAGATTAGGAAAATAACCAGTGGTTCTACGCCAGAGATAGCTAAAACGGTCGAGGCACTTTATGCCAGCATCATCACAGCAGGCACTTACCCTGCGACCAGCTTGCGAGTGGCAGAGGCAGCCAAGGTTATTGAGAACACTCAACGTGACCTTAACATCGCGCTGGTCAACGAGTTGTCTGTTATTTTCGAGCGCCTTGATATTGACACTACAGAGGTCCTTGAGGCCGCGGGTAGCAAATGGAACTTCTTGCCATTTCGCCCTGGCATGGTCGGTGGGCATTGCATTGGCGTAGACCCCTATTACCTAACACATAAGGCTGAAATGGTGGGTTATCACCCTCAGGTCATTCTGGCCGGAAGACGTATCAATGACAACATGGCCCGCTATGTTGCACGCAACGTGATCAAACGCATGCTGCTTAACGGCATCGATGTTGCCCGAAGCACAGTTGGTTTGCTTGGAATTACCTTCAAAGAAAATTGCCCCGATATTCGTAATAGCAAGGTCGTTGACATGGTCCGAGAGTTCGAGTCTTGGGGCATCAAGGTCATGGTCGCAGACGCCTGGGCCAACGCTGAAGAGGTTGCCCATGAGTACGGACTCAAGATGGGCACCATTGATGCCGCGCACCCTGTGGATTCGCTGGTAGTTGCCGTTGGGCATAACGAGTACCGTACCCTTAGCACGACTCACTTGCGCGAGCTCTGCAAAGGTGATCACCCTGTATTAGCGGATGTAAAGGGACTCTACAACCGGCACGAGGCCGTCAGCGCTGGCTTTAGCGTCTTCCGCTTGTAGACACGAAATTACAAAATATATATAACCTATGTACAACTACCTCCCCATCTCTGGCCGAAAAATTCGCCTCGCCTTGGTTGGCTGCGGACGAATCGCCAACAACCATTTTGCCGCTATTGAGAGCCATTCCTCAAGGGTAGAGTTGGTAGACATTTGCGATGTCAATGTTGCAGCCCTGTCCCAGGCTGTCGGGCGCACCAATGCAATAGGGTATCGTAGCCTTGCTGAACTACTCAAAACAACAACTGCTGACTTGGTCATCCTGACCACGCCAAGTGGTTTGCATCCCGAACAAGCGATTCAGGTCGCAGCAAGCGGACGACACGTCATGACCGAGAAGCCTATGGCCACCCGTTGGCACGATGGTGTGCGAATGGTTAAAGCTTGCGATGATGCCAACGTTCGTCTTTTTGTTGTAAAACAAAATCGGCGAAACGCTACCCTCCAGCTGCTTAAAAAAGCAGTAGAGCAGCACAGGTTTGGCAAAATTTACTCTGTTGCGATGAATGTATTCTGGACCCGACCGCAGGAGTACTACGACAGTGCCAGTTGGCGCGGTACCTGGGAGTACGACGGCGGCGCCTTCATGAACCAGGCAAGCCACTATATCGACCTGCTGGATTGGTTGGTTGGACCAGTCGAAAGCGTCATGGCCTACACTGCCACGCTGGCCCGAGACATCGAGGTCGAGGACAGCGGCGTTGCTGCTGTGCGTTGGCGAAGCGGGGCAATGGGAACGGTCAACGTGACCATGCTCACATACCCAAAAAATATGGAAGGTAGCATCACCATTTTGGGTGAGAAGGGTACTGTCCGTATCGGCGGTGTTGCGGTTAATGAAATTCAGACTTGGGAGTTCGCCGACATACGGCCAGAAGACGCTGATATTGGGAGTAGTAGCTACCAAACCACATCCGTATATGGACTGGGCCACCCGCTCTACTATGACAATGTGATCAACACCTTGCGCGGAGAGGCAGAGCCAGAAACCGATGGGCGCGAGGGCCTCAAAACACTGGAGCTATTGATTGCTATGTATCTCTCCTCCCGCGATGGCAAGCGTGTGGCCCTCCCGTTAGATTACTAAGCGTGTAGCCATGAGTATCACCATTCATTCCACAGCAATAGTTGACGACGGTGCTCAAATTGGCGAAGGTAGTCGCATCTGGCATTGGACTCACATCAGCTCTGGCGCAAAAATTGGTCGCGATTGCACATTTGGTCAAAATGTTTTTGTCGGCAACCGCGTTGTTGTTGGTCATAACTGCAAGGTGCAAAATAATGTCTCTATCTACGACAACGTCACGCTTGAGGATGATGTTTTCTGTGGACCAAGCATGGTCTTCACCAACGTCTACAACCCGCGGTCTGCAGTAAGTCGAAAGGATGAGTACCGTAACACTTTAGTTAAGCGCGGCGTCACCATCGGTGCCAATGCAACCATCGTATGTGGCACCACACTAGGCGAGTATTCATTTGTAGCCGCTGGTGCCGTTATTAACAAAGACGTAAAACCCTATGCGCTCATGGTCGGTGTGCCTGCAAAACAAGTTGGTTGGATGAGCCAATTTGGAGAGCGGTTGTCGCTGCCGTTAACAGGAGATGCAGAGTTTGTATGTCCACATTCAGGCATGACCTACCAACTACGCGATGGCCAATGTGGCATTCGCACATAAATAAGAGAACAACATGGAATTCTGTGACCTCAAAAGCCAGTACCTACGTCTTAAAGCAGATATCGATGCAGGGATACAGCGAGTCCTAGACCATGGCCAATACATCCTTGGCCCTGAAGTGGCAGAGTTGGAAGAAAAACTTGCAGCCTACACGGGCGCAAAGTACTGCATCACAGTCGCCAATGGCACTGACGCCTTGCAGATTGCACAGATGGCTCTTGGCATTGGCCCAGGTGACGAGGTTATAACCCCAGGGTTCACCTATATCGCTACTGCTGAGACGGTGGCCCTGTTAGGGGCAAAGCCAGTTTATGTAGACATTGACCCGCGCACCTATAACCTAGACTCTCTGCTGCTAGAGGCAGCCATTACACCGCGTACCAAGGCCATTATTCCGGTGAGTCTTTACGGACAGTGCGCAGATATGGATGCGATTAATGCCATCGCAGCCAAACACCGTATCCCGGTGATCGAAGACGCTGCGCAGAGCTTCGGTGCCACTTACAAAGGAAAAAAGAGCTGCAACCTCACAACCATCGCTTGTGCCAGTTTCTTTCCTAGTAAGCCACTTGGCTGCTATGGAGATGGAGGTGCCATTTTTACGAACGATGATGAACTTGCAAAGGTCATGCGACAGATTGCACGTCATGGGCAAGACCGCCGTTACCACCATATCCGTGTAGGTGTCAACAGCCGCCTGGACACTCTACAAGCCGCCATCCTGCTGCCCAAGCTGGTTATTTTTAAAGAAGAAATGGTCCTGCGCCAGCAAGTGGCTGGGCGATACACCAAACTGCTTAACGATGCGGGAATCCAAACCACTCCGTATATCGAAGCCCACAACATTAGCGCCTGGGCGCAGTACACCATTCGAGTGAATGAGCGGGATGCCGTGCAGGAAAAGCTGAAGCAAGCTGGTATACCCACCGCTGTGCATTACCCGATTCCGTTGAACAAACAGCCGGCAGTAGCTAGCGCCAGTGCCGAGTTGCCTGTCGGCGATGAGGTGGCGGGGCATGTGGTGAGCTTACCGATGAGTCCGGGACTGGCCATGGTAGATCAGACGCTGATCGCAGAGATTCTGCGCACGTATCAGGCTGCTTAAGCGAAGCAGGGTTTCGTTTTTGAGCACTCTCAAGTACCGATCCGACATAGATGGCCTGCGTGCGCTGGCTGTGCTCAGTGTCGTCATCTACCACGTCAGCCCTCAGAGTCTGCCAGGGGGCTTTATTGGTGTGGACATTTTTTTTGTGATCTCGGGCTACCTCATATCACTCATCGTGTTTCGCGAGCAGACGGCGGGCACGTTCAGCTTCGCTGATTTTTATGCGCGGCGGACTCGGCGTCTATTCCCCGCACTCGCTGTTGTGCTGGTGGCGACCATTGTATTTGGCGCTTTCGCGCTTTTTGCCGACGAATATCATCGGCTTGGCAAGCATGCTGCATCGGCCATCGTCTTCCTGCTCAACTTCCAGCTTATGGGTGAAGCAGGTTATTTCGACGTTGCTTCTGACTCCAAACCCCTGCTTCATCTCTGGTCTCTTTCCGTTGAGGAGCAGTTCTATCTAGTTTGGCCGGCCTTGCTCGTTGTGCTTGGGCGCGTTCGCTGGCGTATTGGCTTGGTCATCGGAGTACTGATTGTTGGCTCCTTCGCTTTCGCAACTTATCTCGCCAATCGCAAAATTGATGCGCTCTACTTCCATCCGCTTGCCCGATTCTGGGAACTCTTACTGGGCGCGGCGCTGGCCTATTACCACCACCGATTCGGAATCAACGCATTCCCGACCAGAATAGGTCAACCATGGATACGTCACTTGATCTCGTGTGCGGGCTTGGCCGCCATTTTTTCGGCACTTTTCTTGTTTAACGGCAGGGCACCACACCCCAGCACACTTACGCTCATTCCCCTGCTAGGTGTTGTCCTGTTGATTGCCAGCGGTGGCAGCGCAGTCGCAGGCCGCTTTCTGGCACTCAAACCAATCGTCTGGATCGGATTGATCAGTTACCCGCTCTATCTCTGGCACTGGCCTCTGCTGTCGTACATTCGCATCATGCAATCCGGTGTGCCGGCACAAGAACTCCTGTGGATTGGCGCTGGCGCCGCTGTCCTGCTCGCTACGCTGACCTATCTATTCATCGAACAACCGCTGCGTCATCCCCGCATAGTTCGTCCAGCATTGGTAGGCATCGGCAGCGTCATGGTTGTGTTGCTCTTGGCATCGGTTAGCGTGGTGGCGTCCGATGGTCTTCCGGATCGCCCAGCTGTAGGCCATGTGAAAGCAGCAGAAGCGCAAATGAAACGTGAGCCTGCGACTGACGAGTCTTGCCAGCGTCTTTTTCCGCCGGGTGCTGCACCAGTTTATTGTCGACAGCACAGCCCTATGGCTCGAATGATTGCTCTTGTCGGAGATTCGCATGCACATGTTCTATTTCCAGGGGTGTCCGAAAGTGCTGCCTTGCGGGGTTACGGAACGCTCTTGCTAGCCAATTCCGGTTGCCCGCCGTTAGGTGGTGCCGTGACAGGTCGAAACGCACATGAGAAAACTATGTGCATGCATAGTATCGACCGAATATTTGACGTGATTGAAAGAGATAAGCGGATTGTTGCCGTGGTGTTTGCAACCCGTGGACCTCAGTACCTCACCGGTGCAGGTTTTGGCCCTGCTGAAGCGAACTACAACTATCCGCCCATTTCTTCAAGGGAGGGTATAGATGCAGCAGACAGTTTTTCTCCTTACGAAGTATTTGGTCGTGGGCTGAAGGCATCGGTATCTCGCCTTAATCAGCACGGACTTCGTGTGGCCTATGTGCTTCAGGTGCCTGAACTGGGGGTTCCTGCTCAAAACTGCGTTATACGCCCGCTCACGGTTACTGATAATAAAACAGGCTGTTCGGTAGACCGCATGGTCTATCAGGACAGGATGCGCCCCTACCGGGCACTTGTTGAAAACTTACACCTGAACAGCGAATTTTTTAGAGTTGTCGATCCAGGTCCAGTTTTCTGTGATTTTTCAAGGTGTAGTGGCGTCAGCGATGGACAGCTTCTTTATGCTGACGATAACCATTTGAGTGTTCTCGGGTCGAAGAAATTGGCGCCCATAATTTTGCAGGCGCTGTTCGCTCCAAAACCCGGCGGAACTTCAAGATGAGCGTTCATCTGGGTGAGCGATGGGGTGGCTATTGGCGTAGGGTCACCACAGTCCTTATGGGGACAGCTATGGCGCAAGCCATCCCGCTATTGGGCTCCCTGTTACTTGCACGGTTGTATGCACCTGCCGAGTTTGGATTGTTCGCGGCTTGGCTGGGCGTGGTGTATTTGGCGGCTGTGGTCGTAACCGGCAGGTACGAGGCCGCGCTTGCGGTTGAACCAGACGGCGGATCCCGCCGTATCGGCGTCCAGGCTGTTTTGCTGGTCGTTACCGTCGCCACGGGATGCATCCTGGTACTCACCGCCTTGCTGGCAGCGCTAGCCCCTGCTTGGTTACAAACCACCCCTTTGACGTTGCTATGGGCGTTTGCGCCCACGGTGTGGCTGATTGCCGCCTCTCAGGTCTGGCAATCGTGGGCGGCCGCCGAAGGTCGTTATGCCGATCTGATTCGGATGCGAATCAGTCAGGCTGCTGGAATTACCGGTATTCAACTGGGGGCGGGTATGCTGGAGCCCAGCGCGGCCAGTTTGGGTTTGGCGCACTGCGTCGGTGTTCTGCTCGGCGCGGTGGTGGCTGCAACTTTGATGCCGCTCGGTGCACCGGCCGAGTCTGGAGCGCGACGCGATTTCCTGCGACGGCACTGCCGTTTTCCGATGCTGTCATTGCCGGCCGATTCGGTGAATGCCGCAGCTAGCCAGCTTCCGTTGCTTCTAGTGGCCAGCCGCTTTGGTAACGACGTGGCCGGGCTGCTGGCACTCGCACTTCGGACCCTGGGTGCACCAATTGCGCTATTGGGGGTGGCCGTTTTGGATGTATTTAAGCGTCAGGCTGCCGCTGCATTCCGCGACCGCAGCGAGTGCAGGAATGAATACCTACAGACCCTGCAGGTGTTGGCGCTAGGTTCGGTGGGGGCTGCAGTAGCGATCGGCTTTTTCAGTGAAGACCTTTTTACGTTGGCGTTCGGAGAGCAATGGCGCGCTGCAGGAACAATTGCAGTATGGCTGATGCCGATGTTTGCGATGCGTTTTGTCGCCAGTCCAATGAGCTATGTTTTTTACATCGCGGGCAAGCAGCAGGTTGACCTGGTTTGGCAATGCGCCCTGCTGGCCATGACGCTGGCGGCATTCATGCACCCGGGCAGTTTTCAGGTATCGATCAAGGCGTACGCAGTCGGGTATGCCTGCCTGTATGTTGTGTATCTGGTTTTGTCCTACCGCTACAGCAAGGGAAAGCCCGCATGATTACCGTTATTGATTACGCCATTGGTAACCTAGCGGCCGTTGCCAATATGTTCAAGCGGCTGGGGGTGGTGTGCGAAATCACCTCTGACATTGAGAAAATTCGACGGGCCGAAAAAATTGTCCTGCCAGGCAACGGTGCCTTTGACGCATGTATGCAGGGGCTGCGCGCTACCGGCTTGATCCCGCTGCTTGAAGAGCGGGTGCTGCATGAAAAAACACCGCTGCTGGGTATTTGTGTTGGCGCGCAAAT
Organism: uncultured beta proteobacterium; assembly: GCA_903960915.1. GTDB lineage: Bacteria > Pseudomonadota > Gammaproteobacteria > Burkholderiales > Burkholderiaceae_C > Rhodoferax. The sequence goes on along the minus strand of CAJCCO010000070.1, from coordinate 20,652 downwards.
GCTGGGCAACGGTAGCGAAGAGGGCAGTGATCCGGGGCTCGGCTGGATCGACATGCAGGTCAAGCGCTTTCCTGCCCTGCCGGGTTTGCGGATTCCCCACATGGGTTGGTGTCATGTCAGACGGAATGCGCCTGATCATCCTCTTCTGCAAGGCATGGACGACGACGCCCGCTTTTATTTCGTACACAGTTACTATATGCATGCCGCCAATCCGCAGGATGTGCTGCTCACGGCGCATTACGGCCTGGATTTCGCGGCGGCGGTGTGCGTGAGCAATATCGCTGGCGTGCAGTTCCATCCGGAAAAAAGCCACCGCTATGGCAAGCAATTGCTGGGGCAGTTTGCGAGGAACAGCTGATGGCAAGAGTTCGCGTCATTCCCTGCCTGCTGCTGCGTGGCCATGGGCTCGTCAAAACCCGCAAGTTCAAGGACCCGATCTATTTGGGGGATCCGATCAATGCGGTGCGCATCTTTAGCGAGAAGGAAGTTGACGAGCTGATCGTTTTGGATATTGACGCATCACGGGATGGGCGTGAGCCCGACTATGAGCTGGTGGCCGAAATCGCCGGTGAATGCTTCATGCCGGTGGCCTACGGCGGCGGCATCAAAACCCTGGATCAGGCGCGAAAACTGATCCGCTGTGGCATTGAGAAGGTGGTCATCAACACGGCGGCCACCGAATCAACCGATGTCATCCGTGCGACGGCTGATATTTTCGGGAGCCAGGCGGTGACTGGTGCGGTGGATGTGAGGAAGACGCTGTTTGGCGGCTATCGTGTTGTCTCGAAATCGGCGACGGTTGAAGTCAAGACAGGGCTTGAAGAGCACATCCGGCATCTGGTTGACGCGGGGGCTGGCGAGATATTTCTCAACAGTGTCGACCGGGACGGGATGATGGCCGGCTACGATTTGGAGCTCATCCGCAGCGTAACCAGCAAGGTCAACGTGCCGGTCGTTGCGTGCGGGGGGGCGGGCACCGTGGAGCATCTTGCACAGGCGATTCACGAAGGTTGCGCCTCTGCCGTAGCGGCGGGGAGCATGTTTGTATTTCATGGGAAGCTCCGCGGGATCCTAATCAACTATCCGCAGGGGCTCAGGCTGGAGCGATGAGTATCTTTGTTTCTTCAGTAAAGGCGAAGTGGTTTTCGCAGGCCATATTTCTCATGTTATATACATGCGGACTCATTGCATCCTATCAATTATTTTTGCAGGAAACCAATGAATACCTAGGGTATCAGCCGATCATCTTGAGTTTTGAATACGTGACCTGCGTAATATTTTTTGTATTATTTGCGGGCGGCTTTATTCCGTTGACCATAACAAAGCCGTCAGACTTTTTCTTTTTGTTTTATGGTTTATTGGTATTGGTGCCTTATAGCGTTCTTCATCCAATCATGGGGGCAGTCGAATTTGGAAAAATGGTGATTAACATTGGCGTACTTATTATACCTATTATTGTAATTAAGTTTGCAACACATAGGGCGCTACCGATATTTTTTCCGAGACTGATATCCACCGATAGGCTGGTCGGTGCTTTAAATATTTTTGCGATTTTCGGAACGGCTTATGTGGCACTTAATGCACCTTCGGCGGCCGGCTTCGATATGGTGGTTCTCGACAGGCGACTAGAAGCGCGTGAAGTATTCCTGACGGGTGCTCTTGATGCTTATGTTTTAAGTGTGGTCTTAAATGGTCTACTGCCATTTATTGCTTTTTATTCTGGTTTGACGGGAAAGCGATACTTAGTTGGAACGGTGGCTCTGTGCTCGGTTATGTTTTTCTATCTTCTTGGTGTTAAAGCTCATTTTTTGATGGCGGGTGTGGCGTGGTTGCTCGGGGGGGCTATGCGGGTAAATGAATTATCGAAAATATCAACGAAGATAAAAGTAATTGTTTTGTTTATTTTTCTGGGTTTTTTTATAGAATATGTGTGGATGAATTATTCTTTCGTAGCCGATTATCTTATACGTCGACTTTTTAGCGTGCCACCCTTGCTGATATCGGCCTATTTCGATCTATTCAATGATCCACTGCAAGGCTGGGATTTTTGGGGCGGTATTGATTACCCTGGTGGTGTGACTTATTTAGTGGGAAGTGAATACTTCAATGATCCTGATGCGAATGCTAATACTAATGCTTTTATACATCAATTGGCTTCGGGTGGTGTTCCGATGTTTGCCGCGACCACCTTGCTCGTGGCTGGGGTTTTCTTCCTTATTGATTCTGTATATGCGGCGATGAGAAACGAAATATTTATGTACCTTGGATTTATTTATGCAGTTCTGCTTGTTGAGCAAAATGCGACTACGGCATTATTATCATCCGGTGTTGGTTTGTTATTAATCGTTTTTTTGATATGTGACGAGTCTGACCGTCATAATGCGACTGGTAGTTTTGAATAGTGAATGTTAGTAAAAATCCCAAATTGAATTTCAAGAAAATGAACGAATTGTCACGAAAGCACCAGATATGCACCCAGTGCATCATGGATACGACCGATCCTGAAATCATCTTCAATGAGCGAGGTGTCTGCAATCATTGCGAAGAATTCGAATCCATTAGCCGGCAGCACTGGTTCCCCAACGAAGAGGGCCAGAGGCGCTGGGGGGCCATTGTTGCGCAGATGAAGGCGGATGGACGGGGCCGCGAATACGATTGCATACTGGGTCTGAGCGGCGGCGTGGATAGTTCTTATCTTGCCCTGAAGGTGCGCGAATGGGGCTTGCGTCCTCTGGTTGTGCATGTGGATGCCGGTTGGAATAGCGAACTCGCAGTGGCGAATATCGAAACCATCGTCAAGCACTGCAATTACGATCTTCATACCCATGTGGTTGATTGGGAGGAGATGCGTGATCTGCACCTCGCGTATCTGCGCGCCGGCATTGCAAATCAGGATGTCCCGCAGGATCATATTTTCTTTGCGAGCCTGTACCACTTTGCTACCAGCAATGGTATTCGTTACATTCTCTCGGGCGGTAATCTTGCAACAGAGGGGGTATTTCCCGGCGCATGGCTTGGAGGCGCGATGGATGCCATCAATCTCAAGGCGATCCACCGCAAGTTTGGGGAGCGTCGGCTGCGCAATTACAAGACGATTAGCTTCTTTCAGTACTACTTCTGGTATCCGTTTGTGAAGAAGATGCGCACGGTGCGCCCGCTCAATTACATGGCGTATGACAAGACAAAAGCAATTGAAGAACTGGAAAAATCCATTGGCTGGCGCTCCTATGGCCGCAAGCACGGGGAATCCCAGTTCACGAAGCTTTTCCAGAATTATTATCTTCCCGCGAAATTCGGATATGACAAACGCCGGCCGCATCTGTCCAGTCTGATCGCTTCTGGGCAAATGTCACGCGAGGAGGCGCTGGAAGAAATGAAGAAACCTTTGTACGACGCCAATGAGCTTGAGCTTGATATGGATTATCTTTGCAAAAAACTCAGAATCACAAGAGCGACGTTTGACGAGTTGATGCGTGCGCCGACGCGGCACTACTCTGAGTTTGAAAACTGGGATAAATACCATCGCGCCCTCAAAATTGGGCAGGCCATCTTTGCAAGGCTGACGGGCAGGACATTAAAGGTCTATTCCTGATGAATATTGTTCACCTTACTTCCGCGCACCCCCGCTTTGACATTCGCATCTTCCACAAGATGTGCACTTCCCTGGCGGCTCATGGGCATGCCGTATCGCTCGTGGTGGCGGATGGCAAGGGGGACGAAGTACGTGGCGGCTTGCAAATACTGGACGCAGGCGCTTCGCGCGGGAGGCTTGACCGGATGTCGCGCGCCCCCGGGCGAGTGTTGCAAAGGGCGCTCACGCTGGATGCGGATTTTTATCACCTGCATGACCCAGAGCTGATCCCGATAGGTTTGAAGCTCAAGAGCATGGGCAAGCGGGTGGTGTTTGACTCACATGAAGACGTGCCAAAGCAGATACTGGGTAAATCTTATTTGAACAAATCCACGCTGTGGTTGCTCGCCAACGTATTCGGTATTTTTGAATATTGGGCCTGTCGACGTTTGGATGGAGTTATTGCGGCCACGCCTTTCATCCGCGACAAGTTTTTGGGTATCAACCCCAATACGGTGGACATCAACAACTTCCCCATGCAGGGTGAGTTAGCAACAGATGCAGCCTGGAACAACAAACAGGCCGAGGTCTGCTATGTCGGCGGCATTGGTCAAATCCGCGGCATTCATGAAGTCTGTCAGGCCATGGGCTTGGTGAAATCCAATGCCCGGCTCAATCTATGCGGTGGATTTGAAAGTGCAGCGCTAGAACAGTCCGTTCGCGCCATGCCCGGATGGCAGCGTGTAGATGCCCATGGATTTGTGAACCGCGATGGTGTCAGGAATGTGCTGTCTCGTTCCGTGGCGGGATTAGTAACCTTTCACCCCTTGCCAAACCATGTGGATGCGCAACCAAACAAGATGTTCGAATACATGAGTGCTGGCATACCCGTCATTGCATCGGACTTCCCGCTTTGGCGAAACATCATCGGCGGCAATGACTGTGGTTTGTTGGTCGACCCCATGAATCCTCAAGCCATTGCAGAAGCCATTGATTATTTGGTGTTGAACCCGCAAGAAGTGCAACGCATGGGGGCCAACGGACGCCGTGCTGTGGATGCGCGCTACAACTGGGAAGTGGAAGAGAAAAAATTGCTGGCTTTTTATGAACGATTGCTAGCAGGGGTTAAATCATGAAAAAAATAGTCACCGTTTTAGGCGCTCGCCCCCAGTTCATCAAAGCCAGCGTGGTGTCGCACGCCATGCGCCAGTCGAATCAATTGCAAGAAGTGCTGGTGCACACCGGCCAGCACTTTGACGCCAACATGTCCGACGTGTTTTTCAAGGAACTCGGCATGCACCGTCCTGACCATTTTCTGGATGTTCACGGCGGCAGTCATGGCGCCATGACGGGGCGCATGCTGGAGCATGTAGAAAAAGTGCTGCTGGCCGAAAAGCCAGATGCCGTGCTGGTGTATGGCGACACCAATTCCACCCTAGCCGGTGCGCTGGCTGCCGCCAAGCTTCATATTCCGGTGGCCCATGTAGAGGCAGGTTTGCGCAGCTTCAACATGGCCATGCCGGAGGAGATCAACCGCATCCTCACCGACCGCATTTCGCGCTGGCTCTTCACGCCCACTGCAACGGCAGCCGAGCACTTGAAGCGTGAGGGATTTGCGGCGGCGCAAATCATTCCCGTGGGCGATGTGATGTATGACGTGGCGCTGCACCACGGTGCTCGTGTACATGCCGATGGCGGCCTGCTAGCCCTGCTGGGTCTCAAGCCAAAAAACTATGTGCTCGCCACTATTCACCGTGCCGAAAATACCGACCACCCACAGCGCTTGGCCGCCATTGTGGATGCTCTGACGGCGACAGCCCAAACGCTGCCCGTGGTCTGGCCGTTGCACCCGCGCACGCGAGCTGTACTGCAGCAGACGAGCCGGCTTGATGCGCTGGCGCGATACGTCCATTTGATCGACCCGGTGGGTTATGTAGATATGGTGCAGCTGGAAAAATACGCAGCCCTTATCGCAACAGATTCCGGTGGTGTGCAAAAAGAAGCTTTCTTTTACCAAGTGCCCTGCGTCACGCTGCGCGATGAAACTGAGTGGGTGGAGTTGGTCAATGCAGGATGGAACCGGCTGGCAAAACCTAATTCACCGGGAGCAGTTGTCAGCGCGATTGAGGCTGCACTTGGCAGTACAGGTCAGCCGATTCAGCCTTATGGCGAAGGAGATGCAGCGCAAAAAATTGTGAATGTTCTGAAGGATTAAACATGTGCGGGATTTTCGGGATTATTTCGAATACAACCATCAAAGTCGAGGAGATTCGACTGTTGGCTCATCACTCAGAGCAACGCGGAAAGGACTCCAGCGGCCTGTTGATCAGCAACAGCCAGGGCTATGGCCTTCACCGCGCCAACAGTGCCATTACCTCCTTGCTCAAAAATGTCAGCACTGCCACCACTGGCATAGTGATGGGGCACAGCCGTTTGATTACTAATGGCTTGGCCGACAACCAGCCGGTTTACCGGGACGGAGTTTGCGTGATTCACAACGGCATTGTGGTGAACCACGACGCCTTGTGGGCGCAAGTTAGCAAAAATAGGCATCAAGAGATTGACACCGAAATCATTGCAGCCATTGCAGCTGATCACCTCGAACAAGGTGGGTCAGTGGATGGCATTGCTTCGCGGGTACTCGGCCTTTGTGAGGGGGTGGTGGCATGTGCATTGGCTCTGCCCAAGCTCGGTAAGCTATGTTTGTTTTCTAACAACGGCAGCCTTTACCACGGCACCAAAGAGGGTGCGCATTACTTTGCTTCGGAGCGCTATCCGCTGACGCTGCTAAATTGTGAAACTGTCACTCAGGTACGCAATAAAGGGTTGGTGTTTGACATACCTCCCCTGGCTGCTGAGCCTAGCGTTCACGAGCATGCGGAGCGCACCACCAACCTGATACCCAGCCTTGGCACGCATAAGGCCGAAGAGGCGATGCTGGAATACAAGCGATACACCTTGCGGCGGTGCACACGTTGTATCTTGCCCGAGACAATGACTTACATCCGCTTTGACGAGGCGGGTGTGTGCAACTACTGCCACACCTACAAGCCGCGCAACCGCCCTAAACCTGTGGAGCAGCTTTTTGAGCTGGTAGAGCCATTCAGACGTACTCACGGTGATGATTGCATTGTGCCGTTTTCCGGTGGGCGCGACAGCTGCTACGGCCTGCACCTGATTGCCAAGGAACTGAAGATGAAGCCCATTACCTACACCTACGACTGGGGCATGGTGACGGACTTGGGCCGCCGCAACATCAGCCGCATGTGTGCTGAGATGGGCGTTGAAAACATTATCGTGGCCGACGACATTGCACTCAAGCGGCGTAATATCGCCAAGAATTTGCAGGCATGGCTGAAGTCGCCGCACCTGGGCATGGTGAGCATTTTGACGGCTGGTGACAAACACTTTTTCCGTCATGTAGAGACGGTGAGGCAGCAAACGGGTATTTCGCTCAACCTGTGGGGTGTCAATCCGCTGGAGGTGACGCACTTCAAGGCTGGCTTTTTGGGTGTGCCACCAGACTTCGAAGAAGAAAAAGTCTATTCCAGTGGTGCCATGAAGCAGCTGCGCTACCAGTGGCTTCGCCTGAGGGCGATGTCCCAAAGCCCCGGCTACTTCAACAGTTCACTGTGGGATACCTTGTCGGGGGAGTATTACCGCAGCTTTAATAAAAAGACCGACTACCACCACATCTTTGATTACTGGCGCTGGGACGAAAAGACCATCAACGACACCTTGATCAACCAGTACGACTGGGAAACATCCCCAGACACTAACACGACATGGCGCATTGGCGACGGCACGGCTGCCATCTACAACTACATCTATTACACGGTAGCGGGCTTTACAGAACACGACACGTTCCGCAGCAACCAAATTCGCGAAGGTGACATGACCCGCGCAGAAGCGCTGGTCTTGGTGGAGGACGAAAACCGCCCCCGTTACCCTAATATCAAGTGGTATTTGGATGCCATTGGCATGGACTTTGACAAAGTTATTCCAGTTATCAACGCCATTCCCAAGCTTATCAAGGGTTGAACAGCGCATGAGCACTTGCATTTGGTATGTGTCCAAGTACGTGGCGCCGCCTGCTAGCGGCACAGTGGGCGGCCGGGGTTATTCGCTCATGAAGGAGCTGGCCAAGATGGGACATAAGGTGGTAATCATCACATCAGACTCGAATCAGTTGGCTGCGCCGCCGTCTTTGGAGTCTGACTATTTGTTTCAAGAGTTGGACGGCATTGTGCTTTGCTGGGTGCGCACCATGAAATACACAGTGGCCAAGTCGGTGCGCCGCATACTTAGCTGGCTGCATTTTGAGTGGTGCTTGCTGTGGTTACCAACAAGTAAGTTGCCCAACCCAGATGTGGTGGTGGTGTCCAGCCTTTCCTTGCTGACGATCTTTAATGGGTTTTGGTGGCGTTTTCGGTACAAGTGCCGTTTGGTTTTTGAAATTCGTGATATTTGGCCACTGACCCTCACCGAAGAGGGAGGGTTCAAGACCTCTAACCCTTTTGTATGGGGTTTGGGTGTTGTGGAGCGTTTGGGTTACAAACATGCTGATGCCATCGTTGGAACCATGCCTAACCTAGGCGAGCATGTGCGTAATGTGCTGGGTTACCCACGACCAACTCACTGCATTCCGATGGGAGTGGACGAAAGCATGCTTACTGCGGATGCGGTCTTGCCTGTTGAATACGAAAAGTTGAATTTTCCGAAAAACAAATTCATCGTGGCCCATGTGGGGTCTATCGGCATTACCAATGCGCTTGAAACTTTTCTCGAATGCGCCGTCGCCATGCAAACTAATCCGCATATTCACTTCCTGGTGGTGGGCGATGGTGACCTGCGCGAGGCGTATCGGACCAAGTATGGGCACCTGGTCAATTTAACTTTTGCGCCACGCGTAGCCAAACCCATAGTGCAGTCGGTCTTGTATAAGTGTGACTTACTGTATTTTTCTGTGCACATTTCAAAGGTTTGGCTTTATGGCCAATCCTTGAACAAGGTGATTGACTACATGATGGCAGGCAAGCCGATAGTAGCTTCGTACACCGGCTTTCCGACCATGATCAATGAGGCAAATTGTGGGAGCTATGTGCCTGCAGGCGATGTGACTACACTTTGGAAGGAAATTGATAGATACGCCCAGATGACTGAACAAGAACGGCGCTTGATTGGGATGAGAGGAAAAATCTGGTTGCTTGAAAACAGGCGATACCCAAAGTTGGCTGCGGATTATCTTGACATCATGCTCGGTAGAACTGTACCGACTTGAGCCGTGTCGATTTGAAACATGAAACGATCATTTGACTTATTGGTTGCGGCACTGGCTTTGCTGCTCATGGCTTTGCCGCTGTTGGTGCTGGCCTGTTTTGTTCGTTGGAAACTGGGCAGCCCGGTGATGTTTTGCCAGGTACGGCCGGGGCTCAAGGGGCAGTCGTTCAAGATGGTCAAGTTCCGCACCATGACGGACGCGCGTGGGTCCGATGGCCAGCTGCTGCCGGATGCGGTCCGACTCACCGCTTTTGGTCGCTTTCTGCGCGCCAGCAGCCTAGACGAATTACCCGAGCTGTGGAATGTTCTGAAGGGTGATATGAGCCTAGTGGGACCACGCCCACTGTTGATGGAATATTTGCCGCTGTATTCGCCTGAGCAGGCCCGTCGCCACGAGGTGCGACCGGGCATCACGGGCTGGGCGCAGGTTAATGGCCGCAACGCGATCAGCTGGCCCGAAAAATTTGCGCTGGACGTTTGGTATGTGGACAACCGCAGCCTGTGGCTGGATGTGCGCATTTTGTTACTGACGGTGCGCAAGGTGCTGGTGCGTGATGGTATCAGTGCGCTGGGGGAGGCGACGATGCCAAGATTTGAGGGGGATAAGTCTTGAAACGCTTTGCCATTTTTGGGGCCAGTGGATGTGGCCGTGGCGTGTTGCCTTTGGTGCGCCAGCAGTTGCAAGACGATTTGGCGGCGGGCCGCACCGACTTGGTGTTTGTGGACGACCACCCGCCAGCGCCAGTGGTGAACGGGCAGCGGGTATTGACTTATGCGCATTGGCTGAGCGAGCCCGCAAGCAGTCGCCACATGAATGTAGCCATTGCCAACAGCCGCGTTCGTGAGCAGCTTGTGCAGCGCTGCGCGGCGGATGGGGTGCATTTTTTTGAGGTGCGTGCGGCCAATGTAGTGCAGCTCGACGATGTGCAGCTGGGTGAGGGTGCCATCTTGTCCCCCTTTGTCACGCTGACCAGCAACATCCGCATTGGCCAACATTTTCACGCCAACATTTACAGCTATGTCGAGCACGATTGCGTGGTGGGCGACTTTGTGACTTTTGCCCCGGGCGTGATGTGCAACGGCAATGTGCACGTTGAAGACCATGCCTACATTGGCACGGGTGCCGTCATCAAACAGGGTCTGCCCGGCGCACCTTTGGTCATTGGCCGTGGCGCGGTGGTGGGCATGGGCGCGGTAGTGACCAAGAGCGTGCCACCGGGCGTGACGGTGGTGGGTAATCCGGCGCGGCCTTTGATCAAAAACTGAAGAGACAAGATGCTGAATACTCCCTTTTCCCCCTGGCCCAGTTTCACCCCCGAAGAGGCCGATGCGGTGCACCGCGTGGTGATGTCCAACAAGGTGAACTACTGGACGGGCACCGAGACCCGCAACTTTGAAAAAGAATTTGCCGCTTGGTGTGGCACGGCGCATGCCGTGGCGCTGGCCAATGGCACGCTTGCGCTGGATGTGGCGTTGCAAGCAATGGGCATTGGACCTGGTGATGAAGTGGTGGTGACGCCGCGTACCTTTATTGCAAGTATTTCTTGCGTGGTCAATGCTGGAGCTGTCCCCGTGTTTGCTGATGTGGAGTTGGACAGCGGCAATATATCGGCAGCCACCATTGCAAAAGTGGTCACCCACCGGACCAAGGCTGTGATCTGCGTGCACCTGGCCGGTTGGCCCTGCGATATGGATCCGATCATGGCGCAAGCAGACCAACATGGCTTTAAGGTGATTGAAGATTGTGCGCAAGCGCATGGCGCTCGGTATAAAGGCCGCAGCGTGGGATCGATCGGACACGCGGGCGCCTGGAGTTTTTGCCAAGACAAAATAATGAGCACCGGCGGTGAGGGTGGCATGGTTACCACTAACGACGAAGCCCTTTGGCGCGCTATGTGGTCATACAAAGACCATGGCAAGAGTTATGAAGCGGTGTACGAACGGGAGCACCCTCCAGGGTTTCGCTGGGTGCACGAAAGTTTTGGCACCAACTGGCGCATGCTGGAGATGCAGGCGGCTATTGGACGTATTCAATTACGCCGTATGCAGGACTGGACTGCCAAGCGCACGGAGAATGCGCAATTCATTTGGGCTGCTTGTCGCCAACATGCGGCAGCGCGAGTGCCTGCGTTCGGTTGCAACGCGGGCGCGTGTAACGCCGCCTGTGCTTCACGTAGCGGCTGTGAGCATGCGCACTACAAGTGCTACGTCTACGTGCGGCCTGAGAAACTCGCAACGGGGTGGAGTCGCGACCGGATTGTGCAAGCTATCAGCGCCCAAGGCGTACCCTGCTACCAAGGCTCTTGCTCTGAGGTCTACCTAGAGAAAGCTTTCGATGGCACCGGTTGGCGTCCAACAGAGCGTATGCCGTCTGCCCGTGAGCTTGGTGAAACTTCGATCATGTTTTTGGTGCATCCGACTCTTACAAAGAAAGAGCTTGACTTGACTTGCGAAGTTGCAGGTATGGTACTTGCCGAGGCTAGCGCCAGCCCTGGGACTTGACCTTCACATTTTGTGGCTGACTTTTGCCAAGGTGTTGCGCCGGGATGGCGTGTCACACTGAACGGCATTTTATGGGGCGGCTATGGTTTCATAGCTGATGGTTTATAAAATGAACTTTCTATTCGTCCGCTAAGTTGCTCACCTAATTCCATAGGCTTTTGACTATGGATAATTTCAATTCGGTAATAATTGCGTCTTTTAAAAATGCGTTGCTGTCGGTCAAAAAAGCACAAAAGGTAGTCATGCAAAGCCAAGTTATTGCCTGGGCACGGCCCGTTAAAAGTGCCATTGTGGTGGTGCTTGACTTGGTCATGGCGCTGGCGGCTACCTGGCTGGCATTTACTCTGCGTCTGGATGCGCCCCACGTGCCTACCGGCGCGCAGTGGTGGATGTATGGCTTGGCGCCCTTGTTGTCTATTCCCATCTTTCTAAAGTTCGGTTTGTACCGCGCTATTTTTCGGTACACCGGGCAGGCCGCTTTGTATGCCACCGGCCAGGCGGTGCTGCTCTACAGCGTATTGTTGACGGCTATTTTGGTGGGGCAAGCCTGGACGGGCGTGCCGCGCAGCCTGGGGGTTATTCAGCCTTTGATATTCTTATTCTTGGTGGGCGGCAGCCGGGCGCTGGCCCGTTTCTGGCTGGCCGACCTGGAAGGGGCGCGCCGCAGCACCGATGCCCGCTTGTTGATCTTTGGTGCCGGTACTGCGGGGGTGCAAACAGCGGCTGCTTTGGCGCTGTCTAACCAATTTGCGCTCTTGGGCTTTGTGGACGACGACAGTAGTAAAACCGGGCGCACCATCAATGGCGTGCCGGTGTTCAGGGCGGCCGATGTGCCCAGCCTGGTGGCCCAACAAGGCGTGACCGACATTTTGCTGGCCCTGCCCAGCGCCAGCCGCGAGCGGCGCAAACAAATTCTGGACGAGCTGCGTAAGCTGCCGGTGCACATTCGCACCCTGCCGGGTCTCTCCGACCTGGCCAGCGGCCGGGTCACGGTGCAAGATATTCGTGAGCTCGATGTTGAAGACCTGCTAGGGCGCGACCCGGTGCCGCCCGATGCCGCCCTGTTGGCGCGCGACCTGGCGGGCAAGGTGGTGCTGGTAACCGGTGCCGGTGGCAGCATTGGCGGCGAGCTGACGCGGCAAATTTTGTTGCAGCGCCCGCGCCAGTTGCTGCTGCTCGACCACAACGAGTTTGGGCTTTACAGCATTCACCAAGAACTGCAAGGCGTGTGCGCCACCAGCGGCTTAACCGTTGAGCTGGTGCCCTTGTTGGGCAGCGTGGCCAACTACCCAAGGCTACTGGCCTTGTGCGACAGCTACCGGCCCGATACCGTCTACCACGCCGCGGCCTACAAGCATGTGCCCATGGTCGAAGACAACCCCGGCGAGGGCATTACCAACAACGTGTTTGGTACGCTCAACATGGCGCGCGCTGCGCAAGCCCACGGGGTTAGCCGTTTTGTGCTGGTGTCTACCGACAAAGCGGTGCGCCCCACCAACGTGATGGGCGCCAGCAAGCGGGTGGCCGAGCTGGTGTTGCAGGCCTTGGCCAGCGAGCCTTCGGCCACGTGCTTCACCATGGTGCGGTTTGGCAATGTGCTGGACTCCAGCGGCAGCGTGGTGCCCCTGTTTCGCAAGCAGTTGGCCGCTGGTGGCCCGCTCACCGTGACGCACGAAGAAGTCACGCGCTACTTCATGACCATCCCTGAGGCGGCGCAACTGGTGCTGCAGGCCGGCGCCATGGCGGTGGGGGGTGATGTGTTTGTGCTGGACATGGGTGAGCCGGTCAAGATCATGGACCTGGCGCGGCGCATTGTTACGTTGAGCGGTATGACGGTGCGAGACGGCCAGAACCCTGGCGGCGACATTGAAATTGCCATTGCCGGCTTGCGCCCCGGTGAAAAGCTCTACGAAGAGCTGCTCATTGGCGACAACCCCGAGCGCACCGCGCACCCGCGCATCATGAAAGCACACGAGCCCTTTGTGCCCTGGCCGCAATTGCAGGCCCAACTGCAGTCTTTTGAGGCGGACGCCCGCAACGGTAATGTGGCGTCCATCAAGAGCTTTTTGGCGCAGCACGTGCAGGGTTATCAAGCTGGGCAGACGGCTACGCTTTAACCGGTGGGTAGGGCAAAGTGCGGTCGCCAACATGCGGCACAATTTGCCTATTGGCTCCGGTGAGCCGCAAGTGAAGCCCCATGACCGATTCTGCAACCCCACCCCGCACGCTGGACCCCCGCGACCAGGCCCAAATACTGGCGCAGGCGCTGCCCTACATTCGCAAGTTCCATGGCAAAACCATGGTCATCAAATACGGCGGCAACGCCATGACCGACCCCGCGCTGCAAAAAGCCTTTGCCGAAGATGTGGTGCTGTTGAAGCTGGTGGGTATCAACCCGGTGGTGGTGCACGGCGGTGGCCCGCAGATTGAAACCGCGCTCAAGCGCCTGGGTAAGAAGGGCGAGTTTGTGCAGGGCATGCGCGTGACCGACGCCGAAACCATGGAGGTGGTGGAGTGGGTGCTGGGCGGCGAGGTGCAGCAAGACATTGTGGGCCTGATCAACCAGGCCGGTGGCAAGGCCGTGGGCCTGACCGGGCGTGACGGCGGCATGATTCGCGCGCAAAAACTCAAGCTGGTGGACAGCCAAGACCCCAGCGTGGTGCACGACGTGGGCCAGGTGGGCGACATTGTGAGCGTAGACCCCAGCGTGGTCAAAGCCTTGCAGGACGATGCCTTTATTCCAGTCATCAGCCCCATTGGCTTTGGCGAGAACAACGAGAGCTACAACATCAACGCCGACGTGGTGGCCGCCAAACTGGCCACCGTGCTCCAGGCCGAAAAACTGATGATGCTCACCAACATCAGCGGCGTGCTCAACAAGGCCGGCGAGCTGCTCACCGAGCTCACCGCGCGCCAGATTGACGGCTTGTTTGCCGATGGCACCTTGAGCGGCGGCATGCTGCCCAAGATCAGCGGCGCCCTGGATGCAGCCAAGAGCGGCGTGAATTCGGTGCACATTATTGATGGGCGCGTGCCGCACGTGTTGCTGCTAGAAATTCTGACCGATCAGGCCTTTGGCACCATGATCCGCTCGCATTGATGCGCTGACGCACTGACCTCCGGAGAATTTTCCATGTCTGACGCCGCAGCTTCTTCCTCCTCTGCTACTTCGATACCTTCGACCGCCCCGCCCGTACGCAAACGGCCCAAGCCGGGTGAGCGCCGGGTGCAGGTGCTGCAGGCGCTGGCTGCCATGCTGGAGCAGCCTGGAGCCGAGCGCATCACCACCGCCGCCCTGGCCGCGCGCCTTGATGTCAGCGAGGCGGCCTTGTACCGCCACTTTGCCAGCAAGGCGCAAATGTTTGAAGGGCTGATTGATTTCATCGAACAGTCGGTGTTCTCGCTCATCAACCAGATCGTCGAGCGCGAAACCGCCGCCGACGCCCAAGACCCCACCGCCGGCACCCGCCAGGCGGCCCGCGTGGTGATGCTGCTGGTGCAGTTTGCCGAGAAAAACCCCGGCATGGCCCGCGTCATGGTGGGTGACGCGCTGGTGTTTGAGCACGAGCGCCTGCAACAGCGCATGAACCAGTTTTTTGACAAAGTAGAAGCCGCCCTCAAGCAAAGCCTGCGCGCCAGTGCCGGCCTAAGCGGCTCCAGCACCCCCAGCGTGGACGCGCAACTTAAGGCCTCCATCCTCACCGCCTTCATCGCCGGGCGCTTGCAGCGCTTTGTACGCTCCGGCTTTCGCCGCTTGCCGTCCGAGCAACTTGAAGCCAGTTTGTCGCACCTGCTCTAAATTTTTTAAGAAAGTCAGCCCATGAAACTCGTCCGTTACGGCCAGCCCGGCAAAGAAAAACCCGGTCTTATTGATGCGCTAGGCCTGCTGCGCGACCTGAGCGCGGTGGTGCCCGACATAAGTCCGGCCCAGCTCAGCGACGCCGTGCTGGCCAAGCTGCGTAAGCTCAACCCCGAGCGCCTGCCGCTGGTGCGCGGCAAGCCGCGCCTGGGCATGCCGCTCAGCGGCGTCAGCAAGTTCATCGCCATCGGCCTGAACTACGCCGACCACGCCGCCGAAGCCAAGATGCCCTTGCCCGCCGAGCCCATCGTGTTCATGAAAGCCATCAGTTGCCTGTCTGGCCCCAGCGACCCGGTGATGCTGCCCAAAGGCTCGATCAAGTCCGACTGGGAGGTAGAGCTGGGCGTGGTCATTGGCACGCGCGCCTGCCACGTGTCGCAAAAAGACGCGCTCAACCATGTGGCGGGCTATTGCACCGTCAACGACCTGAGCGAGCGCGAGTACCAGTTGCACCGTGGCGGCACCTGGGACAAGGGCAAGGGCTGCGACACCTTCGGCCCCATTGGCCCCTGGCTGGTAACACGCGACGAAGTGCCCAACCCGCAAAAACTGGCCCTCTGGCTGGACGTGAACGGCCAGCGCATGCAAACCGGCTCCACCAAAACCATGGTCTTCAATGTGGCCAAAATCGTCAGCTACGTCAGCCAGTTCATGACCCTGATGCCCGGCGACATCATCGCCACCGGCACCCCACCCGGCGTAGGCATGGGCATGCAGCCCCCCGTCTACCTGAAAAAAGGCGACGTCATGACCTTAGGCATAGAAGGCCTGGGCGAGCAACGCCAAGTGGTCGTGCCATTCAAAAAGTCCTGACGGGCTGTTGTCAGGCTGAGGCACGGGAATCCCGCATTCCCGGGCCCAAAAATAAAAATGGTGCAAAATAGCACGGTCGTTCTATTTAACCCGTGCCTTAATTTTTGCGCTTGCCCATGTCTGAACAACCTGAATTCGCCATTGCCACGCCTGCCCGCCCTGAAGTGCGCTCGGGTGCGGCTTCGATGCGGGGCTTGCATAAGGGGCAGCAAACCAAGCAGGCCATTGTGGATGCGGCGCTGGGGTTGGCGGCGCAAATTGGGCTGGAGGGGCTGAGCATTGGGGCCGTGGCCGAGGTCACGCAGATGAGCAAGTCGGGCGTGTTTGCCCACTTTGGCTCGCGTGAAGAGCTGCAAATCTCGGTCATTCGCGAGTACTACGCCCGATTTTCTGAAGAGGTGTTCACCCCCGCCATGAACGAGCCACGCGGTTTGCCCCGGGTGCGCGCCTTGTTCACCCACTGGATGAACCTGGTGGCGCAAGAAATTCAGTCCGGCTGCATCTTCATCAGCGGCGCCGTCGAGTTTGACGACCGGCCCGGCCCGGTGCGCGACGCGCTGGCCAGCTCGGTCAAGACCTGGTTGGCGGCCTTGTACCGCGCCGTGGTGCTGGCCAAGCAAGAAGGGCATTTGCTGGGCGACGCGGACGAGGTCCAAATGGCCTTTGAGATTCACGGCCTGATTCTGGCGCTGCACTACGAAGCCCGCTTTTTGCAATTGCCCGGCGCGGTAGAGCGCGCCAACAAGGGCTTTGAAAATATTTTGAAACGCTACGGCAACCTTAGCTGCGTTGCCTGAACCTCAACGGCCTTCCTCTCTCTATTTCTATTCTTATTCTGCATTCCCCCTATTCATCAAGGAGCCACCATGCCTAACTACACCCCGCCCCTGCGCGACATGCAATTTGTCATGCATGAACTGCTCAAAGTCACCGACGAGCTCAAAGCCATGCCCGCACATGCCGACATGGATGTGGACACCATCAACGCCGTGTTGGAAGAAGGTGGCAAATTTGCCAGCGAGGTGATTTTTCCCATCAACATCAGCGGCGATGCACAGGGCTGCCAGTTGGACAACAGCACCCACGAGGTCACCACACCGGCCGGCTTTGCAGCGGCTTATGCCAAATACATTGAGGGCGGCTGGGCGGCCCTGGGTTGCGACCCCGCCTATGGCGGCCAAGGCCTGCCGCTGGTGGTGAACCAAATGTTTTATGAAATGCTCAACAGCGCCAACCAGGCCTGGACCATGTACCCCGGCCTGACGCATGGCGCCTACGCCGCCCTGCACGCGCACGGCACCGACGCACAAAAAGACACCTACCTGCACAAGATGACCAGCGGCGAGTGGACCGGCACCATGTGCCTGACCGAACCCCATTGCGGCACCGACCTGGGGCTGATGCGCACCAAGGCCGAGCCGCAGGCAGACGGCACTTACAAAATCACCGGCAACAAGATTTTTATCAGCGCCGGCGAGCACGACATGTCGCACAACATCATTCACCTGGTGCTGGCGCGCCTGCCAGATGCGCCTCCCGGCATCAAGGGCGTGAGCCTGTTCATCGTGCCCAAGTTTCTGGTGCAGGCCGATGGCGCTGTGGGCGAGCGCAACGGCATTTACTGCGGCGGCCTGGAGCACAAGATGGGCATCAAGGCCAGCGCCACCTGCCAGATGGTGCTTGACGGCGCCGTGGGCACCCTGGTGGGGCAGCCCAACAAGGGCATGCAGTGCATGTTTGTCATGATGAACGCGGCGCGCCTAGGCGTGGGCAACCAGTCGCTGGGCCTGACCGAGGTGGCCTACCAAAACGCGCTGGCCTATGCCAAAGACCGTATTCAGATGCGCTCGCTCTCGGGCACCAAGGCCAAGCACTTGGCGGCCGACCCCATCATCGTGCACCCCGATGTGCGCAAGATGCTGCTCACCGCCAAGGCCTACGCCGAAGGCGGCCGCGCGCTCACCAGCTACTGCTCCATGTTGCTGGAAAAAGAGCTGAACCACCCCGAAGAGAAAGTGCGCAAAGACGCCTCCGAGCTGCTGGCCATGCTCACGCCCATCGTCAAAGCCTTCATCACCGACAACGGCTGGAGCGCCACCTCGGGCTGCCTGCAGGTGTTTGGCGGCCACGGCTACGTCAAAGAGTGGGGCATGGAGCAGTACGTGCGCGATTCCCGCATCAACATGATTTACGAAGGCACCAACACCATCCAGTCGCTGGACCTGCTGGGCCGCAAAATTTTGGGCAACAACGGCGCCACGCTGCGCAAGTTTGGCAAGCTCATTGCCCAGTTGGTGGAAGAAGAGGGCGTCAACGAGAAGATGTCTGAGTTCATCACCCCGATTGCGGTGCTGGGCGACCAGATGACCAAGTTCACCACCGAGATCGGCTTCAAGGGCATTCAAAACCCCGACGAGGTGGGCGCCGCTGCCGTGGACTATTTGCGCGTGGCCGGCCACCTGGTGTTTGGCTACTTCTGGGCGCGCATGGCGCAAGTGGCGCTGCGTGAAATTGCCGCCGGCAATACCGACAGTTTCTACCAGGGCAAGCTGCAAACCGCCCGCTTTTACTTCGCCAAGCTGTTCCCCGAAACCGCAACCCTGATGCGCACCGCCCGCACTGGCTCCAAGGTACTGATGGACACGGACGCGGCCCTGGCCTGATCGCCATCTCCTTCCCATTTGCCCCCCTCATTGATCATTTCATTGACCTTTAGATTAGAAAGACGACCATGAAAAAATTGCTTCTCACCGCCACCCTGCTGGCCGCCGCTCTCCATGCCCAGGCCCAGATGAGCCCCCTGGGTGCCTGGCACAGCATTGACGACGCCACCGGCAAACCCAAAGCCGTGATTCGCATTGCCTTGAATGCTGCTGGAGGCTTGTCTGGCGTGGTTGAAAAAGCCCTGGACCCCAAGCCCAGCACCGAACCAAATTGCGACAAGTGCAGCGATGACCGCAAAGGCAAACCCAAGATTGGCATGGAAATCATCCGTGGCGGCACCAAGGTGGACGGCAAAGATGTGTGGGAAGACGGGAAAATTTTGGACCCTGAAAACGGCACCAACTACAGCCTGCGGTTGACGCCGGTTGATGGCGGCAAGAAGCTCGAAGTGCGCGGCTACGTGGGCACGCCCATGCTGGGCCGCACCCAAACCTGGGTGCGTGTGCCGCAATAACGCGTAGCTCGGGGTGCCGGCGATGAGTCTGGCGTTTGGTCTGGTGTTTGGGAGAACAAGATGTCTCGTTTCAATGTCAAAAAAGTAGCCGTGCTCGGTGCCGGCGTCATGGGGGCGCAAATTGCAGCCCACCTCGTCAACGTCAGGGTGCCGGTCATCCTGTTTGACCTGCCGGCCAAAGAGGGGCCGAAAAACGGCATCGTCACACGCGCCATTGAGGGCCTGAAAAAGCTCAAGCCTGCGCCCCTGGGCGTGGCGCAAGATGCCGAGCTGATCCAGGCCGCGAACTACGAAGAGCACCTGCACTTGCTCAAAGACTGTGACCTGGTGATTGAGGCCATTGCCGAGCGCATGGACTGGAAGCTCGATCTCTACACGCGCATTGCCCCGCATGTGGCGGCGCACACCATCCTGGCCTCCAACACCTCGGGCCTGTCCATCACGGCGCTCAGCGCGGCCTTGCCAGAGGCGCTCAAGCCGCGCTTTTGCGGCATTCATTTCTTCAACCCACCGCGCTACATGACGCTGGTGGAGTTGATCAACACGCCCACCACTGACGCCCACATCCTGGACGACCTGGAAACCTTTGTCACCAGCGCGCTGGGCAAGGGCGTGGTGCGCGCCAAAGACTCGCCCAACTTCATTGCCAACCGGGTTGGCATTGCTGGCATGCTGGCCACCATGAAAGAGGTGCAAAACCATGGCCTGAGTTTTGATGTGGTGGACGACCTGACCGGTAAAAAGATGGGTCGCGCCAGCTCGGGCACCTTTCGCACCGCCGACGTGGTGGGCCTGGACACCATGGCCCACGTCATCAAGACGCTGCAAGACACCCTGAGCCTGGACACAGACCCGTTCTACGGCAGCTTTGCCACGCCCGAGGTGCTCAAGACGCTGCTGGAGATGGGTAATTTAGGGCAAAAAACCAAGGCGGGTTTCTACAAGAAAGTAGGCCGCGAGGTGCTGCGTTTTGACCCAGCCAGCAAGGACTACGTGCCCGGCGGGCAGAAGGCCGACGAGGTCTACGCCCGCATGCTTAAAAAACCTGCGGCCGAGCGGCTGCAACTGCTGCGCAACAGCGAAGGCGCGCAAGGCCGGTTTTTGTGGGCCATTCTGCGCAACAGCTTTCACTACGCCGCCGTGCACCTGGCGGCCATTGCCGACAATGCGCGCGACGTCGACCTGTGTCTGCGCTGGGGCTTTGGCATGAAGCAAGGCCCGTTTGAACTGTGGCAAGAAGCCGGCTGGCTGACCGTGGCCCACATGGTCAAGGAAGACATTGATGCCGGCAAAGCCCTGTGCAATGCGCCGCTGCCTGACTGGGTGTTTCACGGCCCGGTGGCCGATGCCGGTGGCGTGCACATGCCGCAAGGCTCCTGGAACCCGACCAGCGCCACCTTTGTGCCGCCGCGCAGCTTGCCGGTTTACGCGCGCCAGCATTTCCCCGAG
>CAJCCO010000069.1 GCA_903960915.1 uncultured beta proteobacterium | reverse complement strand
CAAAAAATAAAAGCATTGTATTTATTTTTTAAATTTCAACATGTGCTCGATTTAATATAATTTCCGCTCTATTTTTTAATTATAATTAAATGATCGAAATAAAATACCAATCTAAACATCCTAAAACTTTTTCTTTTAATTTCTTGTTTGTTTTGGGGTCACACCGCACTGGCACATCAGTTTTATCTCGTGCTCTTGTGGCTGTAGGTGTTTATCTTGGTAACAGTTTAATGGTCGCTACAAAAGATAATCCAAAAGGTTATTTTGAAGATCAACTTGCTTACCAGATTAATAATTTATTTCTGGAGAAGCTACGCTGCCGATGGGACACGCTAATCCTGCCAAGAAATATTTCGTCATCGATTGTTTCAACTTATAAGGCGGATATAAATGAAAAGGTTTTAACGCGTTTCAATGGTAATTTTCTGTGTGGTTTAAAGGATCCTCGGATTAGTCGCCTTTGGCGGTTTTGGCTCCCTGTTGTTGGCGATGCAGGTGGGAAACCAATCTTTCTGTTGTCAAATAGGCACCCGTTCAGCGTAGCTCAATCGCTTGCTGCGCGTGATCAAATGCCAGAGGCACACGCCTTGGCGCTCTGGGCTGTTCATCAACTTGATTCACTCGAAGCGCTTGTTGAGCACGGGGGCATAGTTGTAGATTACGATATTATGATGAAGGCACCGCGGCAGGAGTTGTACCGGATTGCTAATTTCATAGGCACGACTAATAATTTAGATCCGAATGAAATCGGAAATTTTGAAAATTATTTTCTCTCTCAGAGTTTACGACATAGCCAGTTTCTAAATGAATCAGCGATTTCACCTTTACAGGAGCTATGCCTTGTCTTACATGCTGGCTTGATGGAGTTGGCGCAGCTTCCTGGCGGGTTAGTTGATAAGCATTTTGATCAAGCACGCGATTTGCTGATTGATTGCCGTGCCGAGTTGTCAAAATCTATTGGGTGGATGCAGGCGATCGATGATTTGCAAATTCTCAGATACAAAGTTTCCAGCTACGGATTCACGAGTGAAGCGGCCCCGGAATGCGAGGCCCGGCTATATATTTCTGAGATCGTCGATGGCCTACCTCAAAGCTATACCGAGTCACGTGGTGCAGCCCTTCTCTATCCCATCTCAAAGGAGCGTCAAGTTATCTGCCTGCCACTGCCTGTTGATTTGAAGCCTCTTGCCAGCATCCGGCTGGACCCATCTAATCGCCCGGTTGCATTGTTGCTGCACAGTTTGACTATGTTGCATGCTGATGGTGCAGAATCATGGCATTGGGATGGCGATGTTCAGTTGTTGCGCAACATTGGTGGCATTGACTTGCGGAAGACCCTTGAGGGACTGCTGCTCTTATGTTGGAACGATGATCCTAAGTTTGATCTTGCGCTGCCGCCCGATATATTGACTGGTTTGCGGGGTAGTGGGCGCCTTGTTATAGACCTGACGCCGCTCCCTTTACTTGAGGTCTGTTCTGATGTTTTGAGGCGGGATGAGCGGCTGATTTCCGATTTCCGTCATGCTGCTGGCGTATCTACTTTTGACGCACCCAGTTCCATGGTCAAGGTAGAATCTTCTGTGCCGGTTTTATCTAAGGATCTTGAGTGTGTCGCCGCTCTGCTCAAGGGCAACCTGGCCAGACGTGATCAAACCACCGCCGAACAGGCAACCCAAATCCGTGCCATGCAGGATGAACTGCTGCGAGCTGAAGCGCAGTTGGATCTCCTCAAGGATTTGATGTTAGGGGGAGGCAAAGGCGAATACCTTTAAGCCTGGCTGTTTATCGCGACGGCAGCATTAACTTTTGCGATTTTCAAGACTTTCCTGCGCTGTTGCGTTTTTTGGTGTGTTAAGTCCCGACGAGTCGGAGCGACTCCACTCACGGTGGAAGGGTTGGCTGCCCGACCGGGTTCCACGAACAAGATACCGACCCTGCCCGCCCAGTTGTCCCTATTGTAGGGGAACGTTTAAAGCGTACTGGCCTGCCCTACCTACGTAAAAGTCAAACCCCGGCTGTCAATCCGGTTGGGCCGGAGGTTATCATTTTTAGTTATCTACCGGCGTTTTATTATGAATATAACTATTGAAAATTCAGTAATAGGAATCCTCGGCGGGGCATTATGGGGTGCTGTTTGGCATTGATTCTCTCCCAACGGGGCTATACCGTGGATCTTTTTGACATGGCAGATCAACCATTGAAAGGGGCCAGTCTTCACAATGAAGGCAAGCTGCATTTGGGTTATGTATATGCCAAGGATCCACACGATGAAACCTATTTATCGATGATTCGGGGATCACTTTTATTTGGTGACTTGATTCAAGAACTGACGGGAGTGCATCCCGCATCATTGCCCATCTCCAAGCCTTTCCAATATATCGTGCCATGGGACAGTCAGATGACGCTGGAAGCCGTAGCAGCGCATTTTGAACATGTTGATGAAGCCATCAAGACCTACACGGCAGATTCAAAGGCTTCGTATTTTGGGCGCAAGCTTACTTCGTCAAACTTGAATGACCCCACCAAGACAGAATCTTTTTTCCCGAAGCGATCCATCATGGGGTCATTCACTACGGATGAGATTTCTGTCAGCCCTTACATCATTGCCGAATTGCTGATCAGGGCCATAAGGTGCGATAAGAGGATACGTTTCCATGGGAGAAACCATATACGTTCTGTGACGCGGCTACCCTCCGGCAATTCGGAGGTGGAGGTCTTTGCGGACGGGAGGGCAACGTTGCATCGTTTTGATTGTGTGGTGAACTGTCTGTGGGGGGATAAGATAGGTATAGACCGCACTGCCGGCATCCTCAGCGATATTCCAGTGCTGGTCCGTTACAAGGCCGCGATAAAGATCAGCGCCACGGATCCGCAATTCAGCAATCTGCCTTCTGTCACGGCCATCCTCGGCTCTTATGGGGACTTGGTGAATTTCGGCAGTGGTGATTTTTATCTCTCTTGGTATCCGCTATGCAAACTGGCGGAAAAAATCGATGGAGATATGCAGGAGATAGAGCGCATCCTGCAATCCTCCGGGATCATTGACACCACTAGCCTAAGGATCATGTTCAAAACCCCACCCCAGCCACTTCGATTGAGGCATACAAATTGCGGTCTGTAACAGCATGAAACAAACAGACCTCGGACTCGATCTCAGCACCCGGCGCACGCGCAAGCAAATCTTGCTCGAAGAAATGAACCACGTCATGCCCTGGAGCGATTTGTTGTCTCTCATTTCGCCGCACGCACCGGTGGCCAAGACGGGACGCCCGCCATTTGACCTTGCATTGATGCTGCGCATTCACTGCCTGCAGCAATGGTTTGGCCTGTCGGACCTGGGGGCCGAAGAAGCCTTGTTTGAGACCAGCTTCTACCGCGACTTCGCTGGCATCAGCGGCACCCAACGCATTCCAGACCGGGTCAGCATCCTGAGATTTCGTCATCTGCTCGAAGAGCACGAGCTGAGCCCAAAGATTCTGCAAGTCATCAACGCCAAGTTGGCCGCCCATGGCTTGTTGCTCAAGACGGGCACCGTGGTGGATGCCACCTTGATTGCTGCACCGAGCTCGACCAAGAACAAGACCGGTGAGCGCGACCCCGAGATGCACCAAGTTAAGAAGGGCAACCAATGGCACTTCGGCATGAAGGCCCATATTGGGGTGGACGCGCAGTCCGGTTTGGTGCACACCGTGATCGGAACAGCCGCAAACGTCAACGATGTCACCCAAGGCCATGCGCTGCTGCATGGCGAGGAACAAGTTGTCTTTGCGGATGCGGGCTACCAAGGCGCCAGCAAACGACCCGACGCCACTGGGGTGGATTGGCATGTAGCCATGCGCCCTGGGAAGCGTAAGACGCAAAAGCACACGCCCTGGGGCGCGTTGCACGAACAAGCCGAACAACTCAAAGCCAGCGTGCGGGCCAAGGTGGAGCATCCGTTTCGGGTCATCAAGCGTCAGTTCGGGCACACCAAGGTGCGCTACCGGGGGCTTGCCAAGAACACCGCACAGCTCATCACGCTGTTTGCGCTGTCCAATATCTGGATGGCCAGAAGCAGGCTTATGCAGAGGATGCAGGGATGAGTGCGCCTGCAAATAGGCAAACGACGGCAACAGGCTGGAAAAACGACCGGTTGCGGCCTTCCAGGGGCGTGATCGAAGCGGGCGTTTCAACACGGGAGACATATTCGCTTATGCCTGGCTCTCAAATTGAGTTTTGGACATGATCCCTAACGCCATACCCGGACCTACACCCGGGGATAAAAATTACCAGACCACTTCAGGGTGCTTTTGTGGATAAATGCATATTGGCAATGTCTGATTTCATACCCGGCCTGAAGGGGCTAGTCGGGCAAAAAAATTCTTTTGCTTTGGGTGGTGGAATTATTCTGGCGAAAGGTACTACTGACATCAATGACCCTGTGAGTCAGTTGCATCAGCGTTCTAGGACAGGTCCAGTCGCATATGGCTCTTATATTACTATTGATACGGGAAAGTATTGTCTGGCACCCATGCACGCTCTTGATGCGGCAGACATGATTTCCACTATTCTGTAACGCTCAAAATGACTGGCATGCATAAGGTGACAGTGGGCATTCCGTTGTTCCGGTCTGCTCCATTTTTTGAGAACATACTCGAAAATGTTCGTGCGTTAGATGGGCTGGATGTGGAAGTGCTCATTTCCGACAGGCATTGCCATGATGATGTCATTGACCGACTGGCTGCTGCGCTGTCCGGACAATCTAATATAAAGTTTCTGAAAGCAACAGATGGATTGGATTGGGTTGGGAATATAAATTTTCTACTGCGTGAATCCACCGGGGAGTATTTCAGGTTCATGCCCCATGATGATCTATCCCCGAAGGGCAGTATAGATGCGCTTGTCAGGGCGATGGAAGCGGATAAAACATCAATCCTTGCATATGGGCCCACAAAAGCGATCGATCTCGGCGGGAGTCACATGCCCACGCTGGACAAACCGACTCCACATCCAGATGCTGCTGTGCGTTCCTGGAATCTGGACCTGGCACTCCGTATGATGTGGCTAGGTTATTTTGATGGAGCTTTCAAGGGACTGATCCGGATGAAGCAGATACGAGATAACGGTTTGTTCATCCGGAGCACCAGGGATCAGATATGGCCGGAACGATGCTGGCTCTATGCGCTCATGCTGCGTGGTCGGTTCGTTTTCGTCTCGGATGCGTTGTACATAAAACGGTTTTATTCCGGCAGCGTGCACAGCCAGTGGCGCATCGATGGATCTCATTATCTGAGTGCATTGGATGTGATGCAGTCATATGTCCGGGATACTTTCAAGGCCCCGGGCCTAACTCACTTCTGTTGTGAAGACATACGATCCAATGCGGAATGTCTGGCTGCATGGGCCGACACACCAAATGGTAAGCCGCGACCACAATATGAACCATTTGCAACCGAGAGGAGCCAACTGTTCAGGTCATTGGAATTGCCTCTCTACGCCAATTTCGAGTGATTTATTCAGACAATCTATTATCATCGACACTGCTTCGCAGCTCACCGACTTTTGGTAATCGCGCAGCTTCTGGCGACCAAAGATTCAGCGGTCAAGCCCTTGGATGAGGCGGAATTTTTTGTCCAATTCCCAAATATGAAAATCACTTTTGCTGGTAATGACCAATGCACGTGATGTCTTACAAGGCAAGTTGACATGACTACCCTAAAAGTCTCCTTTGTCGTGCCGTTATTCAACCATATTGAGCACTCAAAGGCAATGCTGGCTTTTTTGCAAACCAGCCTGCCGCCGGGTTTGGCACATGAGATTATTTTGGTGGACGACGCCTCTACCGATGACACCCGTGATTGGTTGCGCACGCTTGATCTGCCACAGGTGCAGGTGGTGTTGAACCCAACCAATTTAGGTTTTGCCCGGGCCAACCATGCTGGCGTGGCGTTGGCTACTGGCGAAGTGCTGGCGCTGGTCAATAACGATTTGATTTTGAACCCCGGCTGGTTGGAGCCCATGTTGGCGGTGTTGCAAAATCCGCAGTTGGGCGTGGGCTTGGTGGGTTGTGTGCAAAAGCGCGTGGCCGATGCTGCGCTGGACCATACCGGGGTGCACGTCACACCATTGGGCAAAGTAGATCATCTGCGGGTTCTGCCAACTAGCGGCGTGGCGCATGCGCGTGTATTTGCCGTTACGGGGGCCTGCTGCCTGATTCGGCGTGACGTTTTTGAGTCTGTGAGTGGTTTTGATGAGGCCTTTGTCAATGGCGGTGAAGACATTGACCTGTGCCTGAAGGTCAAGGCCAAGGGTCTGTACGTTTATATGGCTTATCAAAGCGTGGTGAAGCACCACGTCAGCCTAAGCCGTGACCGCACCAGCATCCAAAACGAGGTTAACAGCCGCTTGCTGTACCAAAAATGGCGGCCTCAAATTAAACAAGAGTTGGCCCGGGTATGGCAACAAGGCTTGCGCGGTGATGCCGTGGCACTGTTGGGCGATGCGCTTGATGGCCTGCAGCCCTCATTTTTGGCCACACCATTTGCAGCAGCGCAGGTCATGAGTGAAAGCGCCCTGCTGCGCGAAGAGGCGCGGTGGACCCGCTTGCTTGACCAAACTGACCCCAACCAAGCCTTGCCACACCAAACCCGCGTTACCGGCTGGGCACGCAGTGCAGATGACAGTTGTTATCAGTTGTGCAGCACGGTGCTACGGGTACTGATAGACAACCCCATTGGGTTGGACGGTTTTTATGTGGCTGGCAAGCAAACTAACCTGCCCCAGGGCGCACAAACAACGGTCACCATCACGGTCAATGGCCTGCAGGCCAAAACATTCACTCTGGGGTCAGAACACCATTTCAATTTTGGCATCAGCCACCCGGTGGTGTTGCCGGGCGTAACCAATAGCATTGAGGTGACATTTACGTGCCATCACCCGGCGGGCGGGGTGGGCAACATGGAGCCACTTGACCCTTGCAGCTACATCACTCTGGCGCATTTGGTTATTGACAACAAGCTGGTTGACAGCATTCAAGCGTAAGGACTCATTTTCCCGAGGCCATAATGTCGAGCGCGTTGCAAACAACAAGAGTTAATCAGAGGGTTATTTTGGCTAACACACTGGAGTCTGAATCCATAGAAATCATCCGTGAGGCGGTGGCCACCGCGCGCAATCCAGTGATGATGTATTCGATTGGCAAAGACTCTTCCGTCATGCTGCACTTGGCGCGTAAGGCGTTTTATCCGGCTCCGCCGCCGTTTCCGCTGTTGCATGTGGACACCGGCTGGAAGTTCAAGGCCATGTACGCGCACCGTACCCGCATGGTCAATGAGAGCGGCATGAGGCTCATTACCCACACCAACCCCGATGGCCTGGCCGCAGGCGTTGGCCCCTTCACCCACGGCAGCAACTACCACACCGATGTGATGAAAACCCAGGCGCTCAAGCAGGCATTGGACGCCCATGGGTTTGACGTGGTGTTTGGCGGTGCCCGTCGCGACGAAGAAAAGAGCCGCGCCAAAGAGCGGGTGTTTTCCTTTCGCGCCCCCGGCCACCGCTGGGACCCCAAATCCCAGCGCCCGGAGCTATGGAACCTGTACAACACGCGCATTGCGCCTGATGAGTCCATTCGTGTGTTCCCCATCAGCAACTGGACCGAGGCGGACATCTGGCAGTACATCCAGCGTGAGGTCATTCCCATCGTGCCGCTGTATTTTGCAGAGCTGCGCCCGGTGGTGCAGCGCGGCGGGCAGTGGTTGATGGTGGACGACGACCGCTTTCCGTTTGCACCGGGCGAGGTAGCCCAAATGCGCCGCGTGCGCTTTCGCACCCTGGGCTGCTGGCCGTTGACAGCCGCCATAGAGTCAGACGCCACCACGCTGGATGCCGTCATAGCCGAAACCCTGGGCGCCCGCGGCTCTGAGCGGGAAGGGCGCTTGATTGATTCAGACGTGCCGGGGTCGATGGAAAAGAAAAAACAAGAGGGCTACTTCTGATGGATACCCTGCGCTTTATCACCTGTGGCAGTGTGGACGATGGCAAGAGCACACTGATTGGCCGCCTACTGTTTGAAAGCAAGGCTATTTTTGATGACCAGTTGGCCGCGTTGGTCAAAGACACGGCGCAATATGGCACGCAGGGCAGCCAGATGGACCTGGCCCTGCTGGTGGATGGCCTGCAAGCCGAGCGTGAGCAAGGCATCACCATTGACGTGGCCTACCGGTTTTTTACCACTGATGAGCGCCGCTTTGTGGTGGCCGACACACCCGGCCATGAGCAGTACACCCGCAACATGGCCACCGGTGCCTCTACGGCCAGCCTGGCGGTGATCTTGATCGACGCGCGCAAGGGGGTGCTGGTGCAGACCCGCCGCCACAGCCGCATTGTGGCCATGATGGGCATCAAGCATGTGGTGCTGGCCGTGAACAAGATGGACCTGGTGGGGTTTGATGAGGCCACCTTGAACACAATAGTGGCCGACTACCGTAGCTTTGCAAGCAATTTGGGCTTTGGTAGCCTGCAGGTGATACCGCTGTCTGGCTTGACGGGTGACAACGTGTTGGTACCCAGCTCCAACATGCCCTGGTACAGCGGCCCCACGCTGATGCATTACCTGAACACCGTAGACACCTGCAGCACCCAGCCGCAGGGCGCCTTCCGCATGCCGGTGCAGTGGGTGAACCGGCCTAACCTGGACTTCAGGGGCTTTTGTGGTCGCATCGCTGCCGGCACGCTGCACCCTGGTGACGCGGTGCGGGTGCTGTCGTCAGGGGTGCAAACTCAGGTGAAGGCGGTGTTGTTGGGCTTTGACGAGGTAGGCACTGCCGATGCGGGCGATGCCGTCACCATCACACTTGCAGACGAGGTAGACGCCAGCCGGGGCGATGTGCTGGTGGCAGCCGATGCTCCGCCCGAGGTAGCCGACCAGTTTGAAGCCAAGTTGCTGTGGATGAGCGAACACGCCCTGGCCCCTGGGCGCCAATACCTGATGAAACACGCGTGCAAAGAAGTTACCGCCACCATCACCGCCATCAAATACCGCGAAGACGTGAACAGCGGCGCCCACTTGGCCGCCAAAATGCTGAGCCTGAACGAGATTGCCGTGGTGAACCTGTCCACCAGCGCACCGCTGGTGTTTGAGCCCTATGCGGTGAACCAAACGCTGGGCGGCTTTATTCTGATTGACAAGCTGACGTTTGAGACGGTGGGTGCCGGCATGATTGACTTTGCCCTGCGCCGGGCCAGCAACATTCATTGGCAGGCGCTGGAACTGAACAAGGCCACACGGGCGGCTCAAAAGCACCAGACGCCGCGCTGCATCTGGTTTACCGGTTTGTCGGGTTCGGGCAAGTCCACCTTGGCCAATTTGCTGGACAAGCGCCTGTTTGCCGAAGGCCGCCACACCTACGTACTGGACGGCGACAATGTGCGCCACGGCCTGAACCGCAACCTGGGTTTTACCGAGGCCGACCGGGTGGAAAACATTCGCCGCGTGGCCGAAGTTGCCCGGCTGATGGTGGATGCCGGGCTGAT
>CAJCCO010000068.1 GCA_903960915.1 uncultured beta proteobacterium | reverse complement strand
GGGCCACAGTGGCAGGAAACTGCGCGCGAACACCACGTCTCCAGCACCGGCTTGGGCTTTAGCTTTGTCAGCTACAAAAACACCCAGTCCAGGGCCGCAAGCTAGCCGATTCAGGTCAACTTCCCGGCAGTCTTACGGATAGGAAATCCAACCGCATGAGGACGTTTATGGCCCAGGTTTTGGGCATCACAGACCTTCAGGCTGGGCCTGCCTGAGCGCTTGTTCAGGGCCAGTCGCCCGAGATTTTTCGGTTTGCACATTTTTTGGCAGTGACAGACGCAGCCCTGCCTCGCAGTGTCAAACCGCTGTTGTCTTCCCTTACCAACTTGACGAAGTCGCTTCGGAGCAAGAAATTGTTACGTGCATCCGGATAGCCAGGGTCTTCAATGCCGACTACCGTTTAGCGATCAAGCAACACATGGGACAGCAGGTAACAACCCATTGGGGCACCCGCTGTCACTAGGATCTCATCACGCCTGGCCATGATGCCGCGAGCTGGCAGCAAACGGGACTGAATCTGATCGAGCAGGGCTTCTGAATCCCGGTCGATGTGGACCTGCGCCCACTTTTTGACTGCGGGCACAAAGAGCGCCTGGTGCGCACAACCACGCCAGTCTTTCAGTGGCATCAGACTGGCGCCGAATTGACCATATAAAAAAGGATACAGATAGTCTTGCCAGTTCGCCGGCTGGACGAAATTGCGTTGGTTCTCAAGGCGGGCGACGAAACGGGCATCCCATTGCATGTCCGATGATGGGGGGTCGGCGTGGCTTGACTGGCTGACCTGCCCGAGCAGAATTTCACCGTTCACGACGAGACCACTGCGGGGACTGGCATACAAGAACCCTTTGTCGAACAGAACCTGCAAGGCCAGAGACACTGTGTTGCGCGACAGGCCCGATGCTGCTGCCAACGACCGGCTAGGTGGGACCTTGGGACCTGCTGGCACCAACCACATCAAGATCGAGTGGACCATCATTTCCTTGACTCGGCCTTGTAGCGTCGTGCTGCTGCCAGAGAACTGCGGGAACAGTTTGCTCCAGATGCTCGTTATTTCATGTTGGTTTCGCATATCGATTCTGTTGATGACACACGACTCTGGCATCAAAAAAATATCAATTTGGCACTATAGCTTTCGTTTGCTACTACATAACATCATTAACACCACTCACCTTTCCCGGAAGTCACCTTGAAAAGTCGCCCCAATATCCTTTTCATCCAAGCAGATCAATTGGCTGCCAACGTGCTACCAGCTTATGGTCACAAGTTGGTCAAAACCCCCCATCTGGATCGGATAGCTGCTCGAGGCGCGGTATTTGAAAACGCCTACACACCCAATCCGATCTGTGCTTCTTCGCGCTTTGCGATGATGTCGGGGCAATATTCATCGCGCATTGGCGCTTTCGACAACGCCTCTGAGTTTCCAGCCTCAGTGCCAACCTTTGCGCATTACCTGCGCTCCTTGGGCTATGCCACGTGCCTGTCGGGCAAGATGCATTTTGTGGGCCCCGATCAATTGCATGGCTTTGAAGAGCGCGTGACAACTGACATTTACCCATCTGATTTTGGCTGGACGGCCGATTGGATCAAAAAAGGGGAGCCCTATGCACCGAGCCAGATGAGCATGCGCGGCGTAGTGGAGTCTGGCTTGTGCGTGCGCTCGCTGCAAATGGATTACGACGATGACGTGGCCAATCAATCGGTGCAATGGCTGTTTGATCAAAAGCGTCGCGCCGATGGCAAACCATTTTTTCTTCTCTCTTCATTCACCCATCCGCACAATCCATTCACCATCTCCAAGGAGTTTTGGAATTTGTATGACGATGCAGACATTGATATGCCTGCCGTGCCTTTCATTCCCTACGAAGAGCGCGATCCATGGAGTCAGCGTTATTACAAGCTGATCCGACAAGACGAGCATCATGTGACCGAAGCGCACATTCGGTCAGCGCGCCATGCTTACTACGGCATGGTTAGCTATCTCGATAGCAAGGTTGGGATGCTGCTCGACACGCTCGAAAAAATCAACGCGCTGGACGATACCGTTATCGTCTTCACGGCAGACCATGGCGACATGATTGGCGAACGCGGCATGTGGTACAAGTTCAACCCGTTTCAGAACTCAATCCGCGTGCCTCTTTTCATCAGCGCCCCAGGTGCGAAAGCGGGCCAGCGCGTGAGCGCTAATTGCGGTTTAGTGGATCTGCTACCTACCTTGCTGGATCTGGCAACAGAAGGAAAACCGCCTGAGTTGGTGGATCATTGCGATGGCCACAGTCTTACGGCATGGCTCCACGGTGCAGATACCTCATGGAAAGATGAAGCGCTGATTGAATTCACCAGCGAAGGGGTGTACGCGCCGGCTTTCATCTTGCGGCAAGGCAACTACAAATACGTGTACTGCGAGGGTGATCCCGGCATGCTGTTTGATATGGCGAGCGATCCCCATGAACTGCGCAATCTCTGCAAAGAGTCCGAGTTTGCGAACTTGGCCAAACGAATGGCGACTGAGATCGAAACCCGTTTTGCTCCTGCCAAGGTGAAGGCCGATGTGCTGGCCAGTCAGCGCCGCCGTTTGTTTTTGCATTCAACGCTTGTGACCGGCAAGCAAACACATTGGGACTATGAGGTTCATAACGAGGCGTCCAAGCAATACGTGCGCAGTTCGGTTACGACCAGCACCACCGCCACAAAGGCCAAGGCCCGCTATCCGTTTGTGCCAAGCGCACCGCCGGATACGCCGCGCGGGCCCGCCAACTAAAGGTGACATTTGAGGCCCTCAAGGCGCTATTTTTATGGAAGACATTGAATGACGATTGAATACCTGAAGAAGGCGACGCCGCCGCAAGAAGCAATTGACGGTGCGACCGCCGAGACGGTGCAGCGCCTCCTGGCCGACATCCAAACAAATGGCCGGGAGGCCGTCGAGAAATATGCGCGCGATCTCGACGGCTGGCGCGGCAGCATCGTCGTGGGTGAAGCTGATCTGTCAAAGGCCAGCAACAGCCTAGCGCAAGGCGTCAAGGATGACATCGCCTTTGCCCATGCCCGCGTCAAAGACTTTGCGCAGCGGCAGCGCGACTCCCTTTACGAGTTTGAAGCTGAGTTAATTGAAGGGTTGATCACAGGCCAGAAACTGATCCCAGTTAACACCGCTGGGTGCTATGTGCCGGGTGGGCGCTATGCACATGCGGCATCAGCGATCATGAGTATCTGCACGGCCAAGGCGGCAAGGGTTTCCAACATTGTGGCCACCTCACCAGGTCACAATGAGTCTGGTGTGAACCCGGCGATCTTGCACACCATGAAGCTCTGTGGCGCAGATACCGTGTTGTCGCTGGGGGGCGTGCAGGGCGTTGCCGCAATGGCTTTTGGCTTGTACTCGCCAAGACCGGCTGACGTGATTGTGGGGCCGGGCAATAGCTTTGTGGCTGAGGCCAAGCGCGCCCTGTTTGGCCGCGTAGGCATTGACGTGCTGGCCGGGCCCACGGAATCCGCCATCATTGCGGATGAAACGGCTGACGTGAGCATGGCGGCTGCTGACCTGGCGGGTCAGGCAGAGCATGGCCCGGACTCCCCAGTGTGGCTGTTCACCTCGTCCCGTGAGTTGGGCCTGAAGGTGATTGAGTTGATGCCGTCTGTCATAGCCGCTTTACCTGAATTAGCGCGCACGGCAGCCTCAGCCGCCTGGCGCGACTACGGCGAGGTGGTACTTGTCAGCAGCCGGGAAGAGATGATTGAGATTAGCGACCAATACGCGCCTGAACATTTGCAGGTCTTTGCCCATGACCTTGACTGGTGGCTGGTGGCTGGCCAGGCTGACCAACTACGGCTCGCTTTTCCTGGGAGAGGAGACGACCGTAGCCTATGGAGACAAGTGCGCCGGCCCCAACCACATCTTGCCAACCCGGGGTGCGGCGCGGTACTCGGGCGGGTTGAGCGTAGGCAAGTTCATCAAGACCGTGACTTACCAGCGGTTGACCCGCAGCGCCAGCCGCGAGGTGGGCCAGGTGGCAGCCCGTATCTCGCGCCTGGAAGGCATGGAAGGCCACGCGCGCACGGGCGATATCCGGCTAAAAAAATATTTTCCGCAAGAGTCATTTGACCTGGGCACGTCAGCTGGTCACCAGCACTGATCCCGCATCCACATCCACATCCTCATCCTCATCCACTTCACATCAATAACCTATTGGAGCTCACCATGAACAAGACGATCCTATCCCTCGCGCTGTTGGTCTCTGCAACTTTGCCTGTGTGGGGCCAATCAGCTTTTCCGGCTCGGCCCATCAGCATGGTTGTGCCATTCCCAGCGGGGGGCGCTTTGGACATAGTGGCCCGCGTGCTTGCCAAAGAAATGACAACGCTGATGGGCCAACCCGTTATTGTGGAAAACCGGGCTGGCGCGGCCGGCACGATTGGCTCGGCCGTGGTGGCTAAAGCGCAGCCCGACGGGTACACCGTCTTGTTTGGCTCCTTGGCCACGCACGCTTTGGGCCCGGCCCTCTACCCCAAGATTCAATATGACGCGCTCAAAGACTTTAGCCCCATCATGCAAGTCACCAGCGCGCCTTTGGTTTTTGCCAGCTCTGCCACATTGCCTGCAACGTCGGTCAGCCAGCTCATTGCATTGGCCAAAAGCAAACCCGGCACCTTGAATTACGCCTCGACCGGCATCGGCACAGCTGAACACCTGGCAGGCACGCTGTTTGCTGCAACCACCGGCATCAACGCCGTGCATGTACCCTACAAGGGCGGAGCCGAAGCCAAAACCGCACTGATCACCGGGGAGTCATCGTACTCCATCACCAACATTCAGTTGGCGCTTCCACAGATACAGGATGGCAAGCTGCGCGCACTCGCGGTCACCGGGCCCCGAAGGCTGAGCATTCTGCCCGATGCGCCAACGTTGAGGGAAGCCGGCGTGGCCGGTGTTGAAGTCACTACCTGGTTTGGCTTGTTTGCCCCCGCCAACACACCGCCGGATGTGGTCAACAGGATCAACCGCGACGCGCAAACCGCCCTCAAGACCATGCGGGAAAAACTCCTGGCGCAGGGCGATGAGCCTGTCGGCTCCACGCCCGCGCAGTTCACGGACTTTGTGAAAGCCGAGCACGCCAAGTGGGGCAAGGTGGTAAGAGATGCGAACATCAAGTTAGAGTGACCAACTTATTCAGTTTGCGAGTGCAGCCTTTCTCTGCTGAGCCATGAAAACGAGCGCGACATTAATTTTCAGCGACATCCAGCCTGGCTGGCTGGCCGCTGGCGCGCTCACCGCCCATTCATTGCCTGAAGCGCTGGCCCTGTGTGCCGAACAGGCGCACGCCTGGGTCATAGGGGGCGCCGACATTTATGCCCAGTCCCTGGCGCTGGCCGACAGTGCAGAAATTACCGAGAT
>CAJCCO010000067.1 GCA_903960915.1 uncultured beta proteobacterium | reverse complement strand
GTCTTCTCATGTACGCGCTGGGCCAATTGCCCGCCTTGGGTCAGGTGATCGAAATCGATCACTGGCGATTTCAAGTGGTCACTCTTGAGGGCCGCCGGATCGAGAAGGTCTCTGCCTCAAAAAAGGCCAGCTGAATTCCGCTGTGAGCAGGCGGGCTTTACTGATTTAAATGGGCAGCAACTGTTCAATCCCTCTTTCTTGCGTCGATTGGATGTGAGCAAGCATTGTGGTTTATGCCCAATTTTTAATCGCTGGACTGTCAATTGCAGGTGCATTCATTGAGAATGGAATAATCATTCATTCATCTATCAATGCCCGCCTTAATATAAAACACGATCTATATCCAAATAATTGAATACTCACCCATAAAATGGTGTATATTCAAGGCTCTTTATTTTTTATTGGGATTGAACATGACTGCCAGCTACAAAGAATTATTGGCCCAACGCGAAGCACTGGAGCAAGCCATTGCCCAGGCCCGTCAAAACGAAATTTCAAGTGCCCTCGGAAAAGTGCGTGAACTGGTGGCCGAATACGGTTTAACCGTTCAAGATATTTTTCCTGGCCGCGTTGGTAAATCAGGCACCACCAAAACTGTCAGCAAAGTCGCAGCCAAATACCGCGATCCTGCCACGGGCCAAACCTGGACAGGCCGTGGCAAAGCCCCAAAATGGATTGATGGCAAAGACCGCGCCGCATTTGTCATTACTGCTTGAATGGACTCGGTTTCTTTGTGATTTCAATGTCATTTTGCAAAGCAGACTGATTCACCGGGATTAATTCAGCCTACCGGCTTCCTTATCCCGGCAAATCCATCAAACTCCGCGCAAGCGGAGTTTTTTTTGCCTTCGCCTTATAGGGTCAAGCTTTCAAGCTGGCAAGCCATCTAAAATGGTTCATCCAAACGCCTGATAAATAGATTGCATGCCCCAGCCCCCGAAAAATACTGACCAGCCAATGGGCGAAACCTCACCACCAGACCGCTGGTACCTGGCCTACACCAAACCCCGGCAAGAGCAAATCGCCTTGGTCAACCTGGAGCAACAAGCCTTCGAGGCTTATTTGCCGCGCTACAAAAAGTTCAAAAAAACCGAACAAGGCCCGGTCGCTTTGTTTGAGCCCATGTTTCCTCGCTACATGCTGTTCAGGCCCGGCAAACCAGAACAAAGCATTTCGGCGGTACGCAGCACCAAAGGCATTGCGACCATCGTTCGCTTCGGTTTTGAGCCTGCCATGCTGCACGACACCTTGGTGCAACGCATTCGCCAACTCGAACAAGACCGCAACCACGCCACCCTGCAAGAGCTGAGTGACCTCAAACCCGGGCAATCGGTGCGGCTCAGACACACCGCTTTGGGAGGTGTTGAAGGCTTGATCCAAAGCGTCTCCAGCAAACGTGTTGCCGTCCTTCTCGAAATCATGGGTCGTCCTACCGTGGTCCAGCTCGAACACCACCAAGTCGAAGTCAATACGTGAGCCTTGGTGAATTGACGCATGCATGGCGATGTTGCGGTCGTTACG
>CAJCCO010000066.1 GCA_903960915.1 uncultured beta proteobacterium | reverse complement strand
TACTGGTTCGCCCGTCTTGGCCACAGTGTGACGGTTGTCGAGCGAGCCGATGGATTGCGTCCAGGCGGCGCCCCGATCGATGTTCGTGGCCAAGCCCTGGGCACGACTGAACGCATGGGCATTCTGGCTGAAATCAATGCGCAGAAGATCGCCGTCGTGGCGCCGATGCCTGTCCTTGATGCCTCGGGCACGCAAGTTGCCACCCTGGATCTGAGCTGGTTTGCCAATGAGACCGATCACGATGTTGAAATCACGCGGGACCGGCTAAACCAGATTGTTCTGAATGCCATACCCAACGGCGTCGACTTTTTCTTTAATTCATCCATCGCCTCGATCGCCGATCAGCCTGGTGGCGTGGACGTGGTTTTTGTGGATGGCCGGCAGGGTCGTTACGATTTGGTTGTCGGGGCAGACGGACTCCATTCCAATGTGCGCAAGCTTGTGTTTGGACCAGAGAAAGACTATGTCCGCCACTTCGGCTATTACGTTGCCCTCATTGACCTGCCGAGCCACCGTGACTGGCAGCGTGCCATGCTCAACATCCCCGGCCTGACGATTGCCGTGCGTGATACCGGCGATGGTCCTCAGGCCATGATGCTCGCCGCCAAAGCCGAGCTGGACTATGACCATCGCAATCTCGATGCACAACGCAAAATGATTGATGACTTCCTATCGCAAGTCAGCACATGGCAGATGCCTGAATTGCGCGAGGCGTTTGCCGACCCCACGGCCAAGGGCTTTTATTTCGATTCGGTCAGTCAAACACACATGCCAAGTTGGATCAAGGGCAATGTGGCGGTGATCGGTGACGCGGGTCATTGCGCTGCGCTGCTGTCTGGCATGGGAACGACACTGGCCATGGTCGCCGCTGAAGCACTGGCCACCACCTGGACCGAGAGCGATGGAAACACCTTGGCGGCTTCACCCATCTACCACGACCGCATGCGCCCCTACGTGGCGCAGTGCCAGGCATTCGCGCATGAAGGTGGCCCCATCATGGTGCCTCCCACTCAGGAAGCGCTCGATAAGCGCAACGCGACTTTCCGAGAGTACGCATCGAAATTGCCTACTTAAACGGCTTAGTGTTTTGGTGAGTCAGCTTGGTTGAGACTGATGTCATAAAAAAGTAGGGCATGTGTTATTGCGCAGCTACTTTTGTTGGCTGTAAGACGTAAATTTGAAAGACTAAATAACCACCAAACTCTTTAAATTCAACCCTCGCTGAACTGCACCCCCATAAGTCGCCGAAGTTAGTAATGATGATTCAAAAACTTTTTTTTGTATGCCCTGTGTCTCGCAGTAACGGGGTCAACTCAAGGGTGCACTTTTATGGGAAGAAGATTTCAGTTGGCTTT
This sequence comes from uncultured beta proteobacterium, assembly GCA_903960915.1. GTDB lineage: Bacteria > Pseudomonadota > Gammaproteobacteria > Burkholderiales > Burkholderiaceae_C > Rhodoferax. The sequence continues at coordinate 19,932 of CAJCCO010000066.1, read as the reverse complement.
TGTATGGCGTGATTTTTGTTGAATATTCACCTCTACAATAGGTTTGACCTCTGTCTCTTCAGGGCCTTTTGGCCCATCAAAAAAGTGTACCGGTCAAGGCAGCATGCTCTGAACCTTTGTAGTTCCCAAGAGCAAGTGCTGCTTATTTATTTATGAGTTATTTAAATTGGAGATATTCATGCGCTTTACAAAAACTTTTGGACTTGCTTTGACGGCATTGGCACTTTGCGTCCCCGTACTCGCAACTGCGCAGAACAAAGAGCTCGTGGTGGGCTCCAGTGCAACTTATCGGCCTTTCGCCTACGAGACGCCCACTAAGGAAATTGTGGGCTATGACATTGACATGATCAAAGCGGTAGCCCAAAAGGTGGGACTACAAATCAAAATTATCAACACACCCTGGACCGGAATCTTTGCTGCGCTGAACAATGGAGATGTTGATCTGGTAATTTCTGGCGTCACCATCAACGACAAGCGCAAACAGTCTTACGACTTTACCGCTCCCTATTTTGAAGCACGGCAGCTGATTGCCGTCCCTACGACCAGTACAGCCAAGGGATTCAAGGATTTGGCGGGCAAGAAAATCGGAGTGGTTACTGGCAGTACAGCTGACGACATGGCATCACGCGAGTTCGGCAAAACCAACCCTGATATCCGCCGCTTTGAGAGTACGCCTGTGGTGATTGCTGAGCTGGTGAATAACGGATTAGATGCAGCGATGGGCGACAACGGCGTGATTGCTTTCCGAGCGCAAGAGCACAAGGGACTCAAGACCGTCGGCGACCCCAGCTTTCCCAAAGAGTTTTTTGGCATTGTGGTTAAACAGGGCAACAAGGCTTTGTTGGACAAGCTCAACACCGGTCTGACAGCGGTCAAGGCAGACGGCAGCTACGCAACGATTTACAAGAAGTGGTTCCAGGCTGACGCACCAGCTCTGCCCGCTCAATAAAAAAGACGGTGATCTAAAGGCATGGAACAAGCACTTTGGTTCGGCTGGTTCCGTGCCGACATCATTGTTGAGTACGGTGAGCTATTTTGGCGTGGCCTCCTCATGACCATCATGGTGACTGTGATTTGCATCACGCAGGGAACAGTTTTGGGGTTGGCCATTGGCATGGCGCGCCTTGCTGATGCCAGACATTCACCGGCAAAGCAACTCTGTCGATTTGCCTTGCGTTGGCCCTCAACCATTTATGTGAGCTTTTTTCGCGGCACACCGCTGTTTGTGCAGATTTTATTGATGCACTTTGCGGTACTTCCCTTGTTCATCAATCCGACTGATGGCATTCTGATCTCGGGCGATACGGCTAGACACCTCAAGCAAAACTACGGCGCACTTCTGTCGGGTGTGGCGGCTTTGACACTGAATGCCGGCGCCTATATTTCCGAAATATTCAGGGCCGGTATCCAGTCGATCGACAAAGGGCAATTAGAGGCGTCGCGTTCATTGGGCATGTCCTTTGGACGCACCATGTTCCACGTAGTTTTGCCACAGGCCTTTCGCCGTATGCTGCCACCGCTGGGTAACAACGCCATCTCGCTGCTGAAAGATTCCTCGCTTATTTCTGCCATTGGCCTGGCTGAACTGGCCTATGCAGCGCGGACGGTGGCAGGCGCCTACTCTCGGTATTGGGAGCCTTACCTGACCATTTCCCTGATGTATTGGGTGCTCACGCTAGGCCTGGCTTATGCAGTTAAAAGATTGGAGGCGCGTTATGGACGAGGTGATTCGCGTTGAAAATTTGAGCAAGCGGTTCGGCTCCTTATCTGTATTGCGGGGAGTCGACTGCACCATCATGGCAACAGAAGTCGTTTGCGTGATTGGTCCCTCAGGCTCGGGTAAGAGTACTTTTTTGCGATGCTTGAATGGCTTGGAAGAAGCCAGTGACGGCCAGGTTTGGGTAAACGGTGTTTCAGTACATGCCCCTGCTACCGATATTGACAAACTTCGCTCCGAAATCGGCATGGTGTTTCAACGCTTCAATCTTTTCCCACACAAAACGGTGCTCGAGAACATCACGCTGGCACCGAGCAAAGTGAGAGGATTGACGTCAACTCAGGCCCGCAACAGGGCTGTTGCCCTGCTTGAAAAAGTGGGGCTGCTGGATAAGTTGGAAGCCTATCCTTATCAGCTGTCCGGCGGCCAGCAACAACGGGTAGCCATTGCAAGAGCTTTAGCCATGCAACCGCGCATCATGCTTTTTGATGAGCCGACATCGTCGCTGGATCCGGAAATGGTTGGCGAGGTGCTGGCTGTCATGCAGACCTTAGCCAGTGAGGGAATGACCATGGTGGTGGTGACCCATGAGATGGGTTTTGCACGACAGGTGGCAGACCGGGTGATATTTATAGATGAAGGTGTCATCGTTGAACAGGGCTTACCCGATGAACTATTTGACCACCCAAAGGAAGAGCGTACGCGGCGCTTCTTGAGCAAGGTTCTTTAACTCGGGCTCAAATGACCTCACTCAATGTACTGGGCACCCCGCTGGTGGCGTGCTCCTTTGACCCCATCACGGGCTACTTTCGTGATGGCTGCTGCAATACCAACGCACAAGACCAAGGCACCCACGTAGTGTGTGCGCGTGTGACTGCCGAATTTCTGGCTTATTCGCTCGCGCGTGGCAACGACCTGATCACACCACGTCCTGAAGCACGCTTCGCCGGCTTGAAACCCGGTGACAGGTGGTGTCTTTGTGCAATGCGCTGGCTTGAAGCCCTAGAGGCTGGCGTAGCACCGCCTGTTCAACTGCATGCTACACACGCCAATGCATTGAAGATGATCACGCTTGAGCTGCTTCAGAGTCATGCAATTTAAGAGGTTTGCGCCTGATTCCGATCACCGCGGGATGAAAATCTACGACGTACTCATCCATTTCCTTATAAATTTCCCAGCCCAATACGGTCGCTCAGCTTAAGCTTTGACTTTGACTGAGAATCTCGTCTTTCGCATCTAAAAATTCATCTTATTGGAGCTTTCTATGAAATCCCGTGCCGCCGTCGCCTTCGAGGCCGGCAAGCCCTTGCAGATCGTCGAGATTGATGTTGCGCCGCCCCGTAAGGGCGAGGTTTTGGTCAGGATCACGCACACAGGTGTCTGTCACACCGATGCGTTCACGCTCTCGGGCGATGACCCTGAGGGCATCTTCCCTGCTGTACTCGGCCATGAAGGCGCGGGTATCGTGGTCGAGGTGGGGGAGGGCGTGACCAGCGTCAAGCCCGGCGACCATGTGATTCCGCTCTACACGGCCGAGTGCGGTGAATGCCTTTTTTGTAAGTCTGGCAAGACCAACCTGTGTGTAGCCGTGCGCGCCACGCAGGGCAAGGGCGTGATGCCCGATGGCACGACGCGCTTTTCCTACCAGGGGCAGCCTGTCTACCACTACATGGGTTGCTCGACCTTCAGCGAATACACCGTGGTGGCTGAGGTGTCATTGGCTAAGATCCGCCCAGATGCCAATCCCGAGCAGGTGTGCCTGCTGGGCTGCGGTGTGACAACCGGCCTGGGCGCTGTCAAGAACACGGCCAAGGTGCAGGCAGGCGACACGGTCGCGGTGTTTGGCCTGGGCGGTATCGGCTTGGCCGTGGTGCAGGGCGCCAAACTGGCCAAGGCGGGACGCATCATTGCCATCGACAACAACCCCTCCAAGTTCGACCTGGCGCGTACCTTTGGCGCGACCGACTGCGTCAATCCCAAGGACCATGACAAGCCGATTCAGCAGGTGATTGTGGAGATGACCGGCTGGGGCGTAGATCACAGCTTCGAATGCATAGGCAACACGCAGGTCATGCGTGCCGCGCTCGAGTGCGCACACCGCGGCTGGGGTCAGTCGGTCATCATTGGCGTGGCGGGCGCAGGCCAAGAAATTTCCACCCGTCCCTTCCAGTTGGTCACCGGCCGACGCTGGCTGGGGACGGCCTTCGGCGGCGTCAAAGGCCGCAGCGAATTGCCAGGCATGGTGGACGACGCAATGGCCGGGCGCATTGAGCTGGCGCCCTTCGTCACGCACACCATGCCCCTGACTGAAATTAACCATGCATTTGACCTGATGCACGAAGGTCGGTCCATCCGCTCGGTGGTCCACTATTGAAGGCAGGGACGAACATGGAACGCATTGAGCAGCACGCCAGCTTTGGCGGTCGGCAGGAGGTTTGGAAGCATGCGTCGAAGACGCTCGGATGCGAGATGAAGCTGGCGGTGTATTTGCCTGCGCAAGCACTGCGCGGTCAGAAATGCCCGGTTTTGTACTGGCTGTCGGGGTTGACCTGCTCCGAGCAGAACTTCATCACCAAGAGCGGTTTTCAGGCGCATGCGGCACGACATGGCTTCATCGTGGTGGCACCCGACACAAGCCCGCGCGGCGAGGCGGTGGCTAACGACGCCGCCTACGACTTGGGTCAGGGTGCGGCCTTTTACGTCAACGCCACGCAGGCACCGTGGGCTTCGCATTACCGCATGCAGGACTACGTGGCCGAGGAGCTTCCCACCTTGATTGAGCAGCATTTTGCTGCGAGCGATGCCCGGGGCATCTTTGGTCACTCCATGGGCGGGCATGGCGCCCTGGTCACCGCGCTGCGCCATCCCGGGCGCTACCGCAGTGTGTCCGCGTTTTCGCCCATCGTGGCACCCTCTCAGGTGCCCTGGGGTCAAAAGGCTTTTGCAGCGTACCTGGGCCTGGACCGCCAGGTTTGGCGCGCGTGGGATGCGGTTGAACTGGTGACGGCAGCGCGCCAAGAGAGACTGCCCCTGCTGGTGGATCAGGGCGATGCAGACGAGTTTCTTGCGACCCAACTTCAGTCGAAATTGCTAGAGGCGGCGTGCAAGACCGCCGGCCATCCGCTCACCTTGCGTATGCAGCCGGGCTATGACCACAGCTACTATTTCATCGCCACTTTCCTGGGCGATCACTTCGGCCACCATGCCAACGCTCTCTAGTGGTCTCGAAGTTGAACTGAAATATAAAGATGTCGCCCCCAAGCAACCGCTGAAGTAGATCTCCAAGTCTGAATCAGCTTGGTGGAACGTGCAGGCACTGATTCAACAGGCCCGTGTTTTCATGGCCTAGATCACGCCGGCAGACTTCAACTGCGCCAGCTCTGCGGTGCTCTTGCCCAACAGCTCTTGCAGCACCTCTTCTGAATGCTGGCCCAACATGGGTGGTGCCCGGTGCTGCACGGGCGCGGCCGACAGCCGCAAAGGGCTGCGCACCATAGGCACATTGACGCCACTGGCATGCGGCACGGTAAGCGCTAGCCCGCGATGGCGTACCTGCGGGTCATCAAACAACTGCTGCATATCCAAGATGGGGGCGCACGGCACGCCGGCTACCGACAAATGACCAATCCAGTGCGCCACCGTGGCTTGCTGGATACGGGTTTGCAAAATGTCATGCAAGGCGCTGCGGTGCGCCATGCGGTCAATGTTGGTGACAAAGCGCGGGTCTTGCGCCAGGCTCGCGGGCAGCTCTAGCACGCGCAGCAATTTGTCAAACTGGCCAGCATTGCCCGCCGACATGGTGAAGTAGCCATCGTTGGCTTGAAATACTTCGCTGGGCGCTGTAATGGGGTTGTTGTTGCCCTGGCGCTGCGGCACCTGGCCGGTCATCAGGTAACCCAGGGCCAGGTGGCCGTTGACGGCGGTGGTGGCGTCCACCAAAGCCGCGTCAATGTACTGCCCCTCACCGCTGTCACGCCGGTGAATGAGGGCTGCCAAAATTGCAATGGCGGCATAGAGTCCGGTGAAGATGTCGGCCACCGGCACGGCGGAGCGCATGGGGCCCGCGCCGGGTGCGCCATCGGGCTGGCCACAGGTGCTCATCAGGCCGCACATGGCCTGCATCACCGAGTCGTAGGCCGGGCGATCGGCATAGGGGCCGTCTTGCCCGAAGCCGGTGACGCTGCAATAAATAACGGACGGATTGATAGCCCGAATGCTCTCGTAGTCCAGCCCATAGCGCTTGAGCCCACCCACTTTGTAGTTCTCAATAAACACCTCGCAGTGAAGGGCCAGCTCGCGTATCAGTTCGGCGCCCTGCGGCGTACCAATGTCTACCGTGACCGAGCGCTTGCCCCGGTTGCTGCCCATGAAAAATGCCGAGTCCAGGGTGGGCTTGCCGTCAGCGCCCACCACAAAAGGGCTAACCCGCCTTGTGTCATCGCCTCCATCGGGGCGCTCGATCTTGATCACATCGGCCCCCAGGTCAGCCAAGGTTTGGGTGCACCAGGGGCCGGCGACCACGCGGGTCAGGTCCAGCACCCGCACTTTGTCAAGAATTGCCATGGGGTCAATCGATAGTGATTTTGAGTTCTTTGTTGAGCTCGCGCATATCGTCAAGCTCACGTTTGACGCGTGCCGCAAATGCATCGCCACTCAGACTGCGCGGCTCACCACCGCCTTTGGTGAGGTTGGCCACCACCTCGGGGTCATTGACGGCGGCGGTCAGTGCAGCGATCAGCTTGTCGCGAACCGGTGCCGGCACCCCCGCAGGCACAGCAAAGCCCAGCCAGCCGGAGCTAACGTGTGGAATACCCAGCTCTTTGGCGGTGGGCACGTTGGGCAGCAGGGGCGAGCGCTTGTCGCCGGTGTAGGCCAGCATCACCAGCTTGCCCTGCTCGGCCATGGCGCGGCTGGCCAAGGACGAGAAGGCCATGTCGACCTGGCCGCCGATCAGGTCGGTCAGCAACGGACTCTCACCCTTGTAGGGCACGTGGGTCATTTTGATATTGGCGTTTTTGACAAACTGCTCTGTAGCCGTGTGAAAGCCGGTGCCCATGCCAGTGGAGCCGAAGTTGAGCTTGCCGGGCGCCGCCTTGGCCTTGTCCATCAGTTGCGCCAGCGTCTTGATGCCGGAGGCCGGGTGGGTGTTGACCAGGTAGTGCGACTCAAAGATCATGGTCAGGTAGCCAATGTCCTTGATCGGGTCATAGGGCACGTTGCTGGCCAGCACCGGGCCGGAGACCATCCCGGCATTGGTGATCACGCCGATGGTGTAGCCGTCTTTGGGTGACTTGGCCAATGCGTCGGTGCCGATGCGCTGGCCGGCACCGGCCTGGTTTTTAATGACCATAGGTTGGCCAAGAATGGCGCCCGCTTTGGTCGCCACCAGTCGTGCATAGCCGTCTACGACGCCGGGCGGGAAGGGCACGATCACGTTGATCGGCTTGTCTGGGTAGTTACTTTGGGCGCTAGCAATAGCGGCCCAAAGGCCGGTCAGTAGCAGGGCAAGGGTGCGGGTGTAGTGGCGCATGGAGGAATCTCGTAGTTTCAGGGTTGGGGAAAGTGCTGGGCCAGAAAATTCAGGACGGCGGCATTAAAGCGGGGCGGCTCTTCGGCCCAGCCAAAATGCCCCAGGCCGGTCAGGCTGACGAACTCGGCACCGGCAATCTTGCCGGCCATTTTTTGCATCACCGCAGCCGGGGCGGTCACGTCGAGCTCGCCGGCAATGCACAGCACCGGTATATCGAGCGTGGGCAGCAGGTCGCGCCCTTCAAAACCAACAATGGCCGCCACGGCAGCACGGAAGGTTTCTTCGCGCATCTGGCTCACGGTACTAATCAGCAGTTCTACCGCCGCGCCCTGGGCGTTGGGCGCCATCATGGCGCGCAGCATCTTGGGCGCGTACTCAGGAATGCTGTGGCCCTGGTCCAGCGGCGCCACACGGGCGCGCACAAATTCTTTTTGCCAGTCGCCGTCTGGGCTGCCAAAGGAGGCGCTGGTGGCCGACAGCACGTAGCCGTGAATGCGCGCTCGCGCATAGCGCCAGGCTTGCTGCGCGATCATGCCGCCCATGCTGTGGCCCATGACCACGTTGCGCGTATCGCCCTCTTTCTCTAGCAACAGGCTGAGGGCGCGGGCGCAGTGGTCAATCGTCAGCGGCACCGGCAGGGCTGACAGGCCGTAGCCCGGTGCGTCCCACGACACCACGCGGTAGCCGGCTTGCGTGAGCGCCTGTACTTGGGTGCGCCAGTATTCTTTGGCGCCAAAGGCACCATGTAGCAAGAACACGCTGGCCCGGGCTTGGCCTACCGGGTGGTGCACCGCGTAATCGGGTAAACACACCAGAGGCGCTTCGCTGGCGCTCATGCACTTGCCCCAGGCAGGCTTGACTGCGGTGCCCAGCAGGCATGTGCGCCCATGGGAATATGCCCGGGCAGGATGATGCTGCACACCGGCCCTTGGCTGATGTCACGCGCATCAAAAATGGCGCACTCGCCTTTTTGGGTGTTGAGGTTGGTGACAAAGGTCACCAGGTAGCCGTCGTCTTCTTCTACCGATCCATCGCGGGCTGCAAACGGGGTCTCGCTCACAAAGCAACCCTTGGGGGCTTGCCAGCGCTGGGTTTGTCCGGTTTTCCAGTCGTATTTTTTCAGACCGTCGAGTTCCCACTTGGGCTTCATCAGCGCGTTATAGACGTAGCGGTTAGGGCGGCCCTTGACCTGCGTGTTGATCATCGAGAACTCGGTGACCTCGTCGTCCAGGTCTTCCTCATGGGTTTGGCCGGTCTTCAGGTTGAAGCGCCAGCGGTGCATACGGGTTTCTTGCAGGTCCATCGACAAGAGCGCGTTCATGCGGTCATAGCCTTCCTTGGGCAGACCGGTGAGGTCGGGCACCGGGTTGGTTTGAATGGCGCCGTCCATGATGATTTCATCGCCCACCTCGTAGGTGTTGGCCAGGTGCAGGATGTAACACGGCATGCCTTCAAACCACTTGATGTCGCGGCTGGTGCCAAAGCGCGGAATCACACCAAAGCGGGCCGGCACGTCGCGGTGAAATTTCAGGCGGTGCTGGCCTTTTTTCAGGCCCTCGGGATCGAAGAACATCGACAGGTCATGGATCACGCAGTAGTTCTGGCTCATGCCCAGATCGTGCGGCCAGGTGGCGTGGGGTAGCTCAATGGGTTCGTAATGCACCAGCTTGTTGCTGGCATCCACGACGCCGTAGTTGAAGTAGGGTGCGTGTTCGCCAAAGTTGAAGAACATCATCTCGCCGGTGTGCTGATCTACCTGAAAATGCGAGCAAATGCCGCGGTCACCCAAGGCGCGCGCCCAGGCTGGGTCTGGCCCCAAGGTCTCCAGGGTGATCGGGTCCATGCGGTAAGGTTCGCTGCACTGGCTCATGGCGGCCAGCGCCCGCCCGGCGTGTACCTTCACATCGGTGCCGGCGTTGTCTTTCATGGCGCCAATCGAGCCCCAGCCACGTCGTACCGCACGGCGCGGCTCAATGATGCCCGGCCACAGCGACTCCCCGGCCGCCGCCTCGGCCATGAAGCCGGTGGTGCGCACAAAGCGGTTGCGGTAGGTGGCCACCCCTTGCGCAAAGTGCATGCCGTGCACCATGCCGTCGCCGTCAAACGGGTGGTACTTGCCAAGGGGTGCGTGGATCTGGTTATGGCCATTGCGCAGGTACACGCCGTTGAGGTCTTTGGGCACCTCGCCAATCACCTTCAATTCAGGGGTCGAAGCGGTCCACTCGTTGTCGGTGGGTTGGTGGCCCCCGTTCAGGTAGGGGTTGTCGCTGGGCAAACAGCCCAGGGGTGTGTGGGCAAATAAGGCCTTCATGGGGGGTCTCCTGGTTCAATAGGTGGATGACACACTTATCGTGGCAACTCAGGCCACGCGTTCAAATACGGTGGCTGTGGCCACGCCAAAGGCGCCCGGCAAGGCGGCCACGCCGTAGCGCAGATCACGCCGTTCCATCTCATCAAGCAGGCAGCTCACCAGCATGGCGCCAGTGGCCCCCATGGGGTGGCCCAGCGCAATCGAACTGCCGTTGACGTTGAATTTTTCTAGCGGAATACCCAGGCTACGGATGTAGTGCAAAGTGATGGCGGCAAACGAGTCGCGCACCTCCCACAGGTCAATATCAGCCACGCTCAGACCGGCCCGGGCCAGGGCCTGGGTCGTGGCGTCCACCGCACCGGTCTGGGTCAGTGGGACGCACGCATCGGCATGCGCCAGAATGCGCGCCCGCACCGGCAGGCCCAGTTGGGCGGCCACCTCGGCCGTGCCCAGCAGAACCGCGCTGGCGCCATCGGCCATGCAGGGCGCATTGCCCGCCGTGTGCACGTGGTTGATTTGCTGTAGCCCGGGTTCACGGGCCAGACCCCAGTCGTCCAGGCCGTTGGCGCCGGCCTCGTACACCGTGCGCAGGGTCGACAATTTCTCTAGCGTGTTGGCTTCGCGAATGTTTTCGTCGTGATCCAGTAGTACTTGGCCTTGGGCGTCTAGCACCGGCACCATGGAGCGGGCCAACCCCCGGCTGCGGGCCGCCAGCGCACGCGCCTGTGACAACGCAGCGTAGCCGTCGCAGTCTTCCCGGCTGAAGCCGTGGCGCGTGGCCACCAAGTCAGACGACCAGGGCGGCGGCACAAAGCCAATCTGGCCACCCAAGGCGCGGTCGGTGTAGTAGGGCACCTTGTCGCCAAACATGGGTACGCGCGACATCATTTCCACCCCGCCGGCAACGGCCAGCATGTTGGCGTTTTGCGCTTGCTGCGCAGCCCAGTTCACCGCGCTCAGGCCCGAGGCGCAGTAACGGTTGATGGTGACCGCGCTCAGGTAGGGGCTCCATCCGGCCAACAAGGTGGCAGACTTGCCAATGTTGCCGCCTTGTTCACCCACTTGGGTGACACAGCCAAACACCCCATCGGCCACTTGCGCGGTGTCCAACCCGGTACGCTGCTGCAGCGCACGCAGCACACCGGCCAGCAGTTCCATGGGGGTGACGCCGTGCAAGGCGCCAGTTTCTTTGGCGGCGCCCCTGGGGGTGCGCAAGGCTTCAATAATGACGGCATTTGACATGGTGAGCTATTTTTAACAGACTAAAGTGAAGGCAGTCTATCAAAAAAACCACCGGCTGAACCCTGAAAATCACCGGGGTCAACTATCGTTGACACACTAAATCTTCCATGCTATGGGCTCCAACTCTCCACCTTCAAGCCCCCCGCTTGCTGACTTTGAAAGCCAGACGGCAGAGGGCCAAAGCGCCGCGCAACGCAGCATTGCCGTTATAGGGGACGCCTGGACTTTGCGCATTCTGCGCACGGTGTTTCGGGGCAAGCGCCGGTATGGCGACTTCATCAAGGAGTTTGGCGTGTCGCGCGCCGTGCTGACCGACCGGCTGAACAAGTTGGTCGCGCACGAGGTGCTGCTGCGCGACACCCGGGAGGGCGGCCACCCGGCGTACCGATTGACCGAACGCGGCCTTGATTTGTGGCCCATGTTCCTCGCGATGTGGGTTTGGGAAACCGATTGGGGCACGGGTCAGGATCAAGACACCTGGGCACCCGATGTGCCACGAAGGCAAGTGGTGCACACGACTTGCGGACATACCATGCAGCCCCAGTTCAAATGCCTGCATTGCCTCCACGTGGTGCTGCCCTTTGAAACCGCAGCCGCACCCGCTATGACGGCAGAGGGCCCTTTGCAAGCCGCATCAGCCGCCCCATTGGTCATCACTTCGGCTTTTCGTCGCGACCGCCAGGACGCGCTGCACAGCACCAGCACCTTGCAGGCGCAGCGCTTGGTGCGGGTTATAGGCGACCGCTGGAACAGTGCGGTGGTGGCCGCAGCGTTTCGTGCGGTACGCACCTTTTCTGGCTTTGAGCAGGCACTGGGCATTGGCCCGGCGCAGCTCAGCGCGCGATTGGCCGAGTTGCAGAAACTGGGCATTCTCAGCAGCCGAGCCTATGCCGGCGCGCGCCTGGAGTACCGGTTAACCCAGGCGGGCATTGCGCTCTACCCGGTGACGCTGGAGTTGGTTCGCTGGGGCAACCGCTGGTATTGGCCAGGCAAGCCTGCTTTCTCGGTACAACACCTGCTGTGCCAGCACCCTCTGGAGGCGCGCTGGCACTGTGGTCATTGCGAGGCAGAGTTGGTGCGAGAGACCGTCAGGTTTGCATGACGTCTGCACACTGCCGGCTGGCGCAAGCGGAGCATCTATCCGCCAGTTGAATCAAACGGCAAGAGCACGTTAGCTTCAAACACGGTCAGGGCGAATGACCTCATGCGGGAGCACAGCTTGTGAACAATGGCTGCAGACCATGCGCCCGCTCACCGACTTTTGACAGGACTTGTGTTGCCAATGGATGGTGTCTGCGCCGGGTTGCCGAGTTCTACCCCAGGCCGTGATGGTTAACAGATACGGAAAAAGGCCTTCGCCAATTTGGGTCAAGCGGTACAAGGATCGGCGCGCATCCTGTGGGTCTGGGGTTTTTTTCATCAACTTGAGTTGGCCTAGGCGTTTGAGACGTTGTGCCAGCACGGCGCTGCTGATGTCCAGAACCTGAAGAAATTGGTCATGCCGGTGAAAACCCAATGCCACGGCAGCGATCAAAAGCACCGACCATCGGTCGTCAATGACGGCAAGAATATCGCGCTGCGATTGGCCTGCAGCATCGGTACTGGCAACACGCCAGCGGTGGTTGCGAACGGAGCGCGCCATGCTGGGCAGGGCCTGGTAGGTTAATTGCGCGTTGACGTTGCGCAGGGTCAGAATCTCTTCACAGTGCTCACACACCAATACAGGTTTAAATTCATGAAGACATACAGAATGAACCAACTTATGGGGGATGCTCTTGCCCGGGTCGCCCCAGCGTCGGTCCCACGACCAGCTGGCGAGAACGTTCTCGTGAAGATTTTTTCCATCCTGGGTCAACCGGTATTGGTGACGTAAAGGTTGCTGCTGATAAGGTTGCTTGCGCAACAGCCCAATTTTTACCAGATAGGCAAGCCGAAGGCTCAGGGTCTGGCGCGGAATCCCTAGCTCCTGCTGGAACGCTTCAAACTGGCGAATACCCATAAAGGCCGCGCGGATGATCGAGTTCGACCAAGGTTCGTTGATCTGGTCAATGGCCGCCATCAGGTGCCCCTGCCGCAGCGCGTGACCGAGGTAGTGGTCGTCGTTGCGGTCCGAAGTACGCTCTGTCATAGGGGGGTAAATTTCATGAGGAGTCAGTGGACACCCAGTCTAGGAATGGGGGCCGCACCATTGGGAATGACGACTGACTTGAGCTCGGTATAAAACTCAACCGAACCCACCCCACCTTCGCGCCCAGTACCGGATTGTTTGACGCCGCCAAACGGTGCCCGGGGGTCCCCCACTAAGGTGGTGTTGACCCAAACCGTACCGGCTCTGAGTTCGCGGGTGGCATGCATGACGGCGGCCATGTCATTGCTCCACAGGTAGGCCACCAGACCGAATTGAGACTGGTTGGCTATTTCCAAGGCGTCAGACAAGGTGTCGAACTCCAGCAGGGTGGCAAAAGGGCCAAATACCTCTTCCTGGCAAATACGCGCCAAGTTGGAGGGCGCTTGCACCACGGTGGGCTCTACGTACCAGCCCCGCGCCATGTGGGCCGCACGCTGGCCGCCTGCGAGCAGGGTGGCGCCATCAGTGCGGGCGATGTCTACGTAGCTCAGTACCTTTTGCATGTGGGCTTGGTAGGCCAGCGGACCCAGTTCTGTCTTGGGGTCTAGCGGGTCGCCGATGCGTATGGCACGCGCGCGTGCAACAAACTTTTCTCGAAACTCGCGGGCCACCGATCGCTGCACCAGAATGCGCGAACCAGCCAGGCACTGCTGCCCGTTGGTCATGAAGTTACCGGCCAGAGCGCCATCCAGGGCTACCTCGAGGTCGGCGCTTTCCAGCACGATGCTGGCAGATTTGCCGCCCAGCTCCATGGTGGTGCGTTTGAGGCCGCGTGCTGCGCTGGCATTCACCAGCGGCCCACTGCTGCTGCCCCCGGTGAAGGACACCAGATCGACCTGCGGGTGCTCCACCAGGGCTGAGCCCGTCACTGGCCCCCGGCCATTGACCATGTTCACCACGCCATCGGGTAGACCAGCTTCGCAAAAAATGTCCATTAACCGGGTGAAAGCCAAGGGGGTGTATTCAGATGGCTTGAGCACGCAACTGTTGCCAAAGGCCAGGGCCGCTGCCAGCTTGGCACAAGACATGTTGACCGGACCATTCCAGGGGGAAATCAACGCAGCAACGCCAACGGGCTCCCGTGACACCAGCAACTGGTAGCTGCTTCTGTGCTGATGCAACTCACCCTTGAGCTGGTTGGCCAACTCTGCATAAAACTGAAAGTGGTTGGCGGCGCCGGGTATGTGCAGCCTGCGCAACTGGCTCAGCGGAATGCCGGTGTTGCAGCATTCCAGGTAGGCCAGCTCATCCGCATGGTGCAGTATCAGGTCGCGCACCCGCAACAGGCAGACCTGGCGTTTGTCGGTGGACAGGCGTGACCACACGCCCGATTCGAAGCTGGCCCGTGCAGAATTGACCGCCCGGTCCACCTCGGCCGCGTCTGCTTCATGCAGCAGGCTGATGGGTAACTCGGTAGCCGGGTTGACCACCGCTATTTGGTGGGCCGCTTCGGCTTGAATGAACCGGCCCTGAATGAAGCTGCTGACCGTTGCCGGTATGTTGAAAGATGGCTTCAGGGGGAGGGCGCCGGTCATGTTTGCAGTGCCATCACTGTGTATAGACGCCGCCGTCAGCAATGAGCATTTCACCATTGACAAATGCAGAGGCCTGACCGAGAAGAAACAGGATGGGTCCCGTCATGTCTTGGGGTTGCGCCATGCGTTTCATGGGGACACGTTTGCCGTATTTGTCTTCGTCAATTTTTTCAAAGACCTGTTCGCGGCCCGTGCCACCCGTGAGAAATGCCGTATTGGTAAGCCCTGGCGCCAAGGCATTCACCCGCACGCGGGGCGCATTTTCTCTGGCCATGCCTTTGGTAAGCGCAACAATGCCGGCTTTTGCAGCGCCGTAATGGGCATAGCCCTTGACAACGTCAACCGCCATGGTGGAGGCCACATTCACCAAGGAGCCGTTGCCCGACTGGTGCAACATGGGCAGGGCCGCACGGGCACACAAAAAATTGCAACGCAAATTGCCGGCGATGATTTCATCAAACATGGCCACCGGTAATTCAGAAATAGGCTGCCATGCTTTGAAAAAACCCGCCAAATTGACGAAGCCATCCAAGGCGTTCCAGCCCTGTGCGCGCAGGGCGGAAAATGCCGCTTCAACGCTGGCCTCGTCGCTGCCGTCCATGGCCAGCGCCAGCACGTCAGGGGGTGGCGGGTTTTGTTCAAGGGAAGCGGGTAAGTCAAGCACGGCAACCTTGACGCCCGTATCTACCAGTGCTTTCACCAGCAGTCGGCCCATTCCTCCACACCCACCCACCACAGCCACCCTGGCCCCAGCAGGGGGACCGAGGCGGGCCGGGTCAAAGGTTGAAGTGTTCATAGGTGGCCAATCTGCAAGCTTCGCATGTGGTTATCACTTCATGATTTCGCTGAGGGGTACCCAACGACCGGCCACAGCCTGGTCAACGCGAACGTGCTCTGGATCAATATGGTTGGCCTTGAAGCTTTTGGGTCCAAACATGACCAGGCCCTTGTCGTCGTAGCTCATGGATTGCAAGGCTTTAACGGCTTTGTCGGTGGTGAGGTCGCGCCCGGCATTGGTCAAGCCTTTGATGAACCAATCGGTGTAAGCGTAAGACAGCAAGGCGTTTTCATCGGGCTCCATATTGTTGAAGCGTTTCTTGAAGCTGTCTTTCCAGCCTTTGACTTCAGGTGCATCGGTGCCAGCCTTCCACACACCCACGCCGTAGAGGCCCTCCACCGATTCTTTGCCGAGTTGAAGCACGATGCCAGTGCGGCCTGGGTTGCCGGTCAATACCTTCACTTCTTTCCAACCCAATTTTTTAACTTCAGACATGATGCCAACCGTTTCACGGGTGACGGTGGCAATCAAAATCAGGTCGGTACCGGCTGCTTTCATGCGCGCCACTTGGGACGAGAAGTCAATGTCTGCCACTTTGTAGCCGGCCTCTGCAGCCAGGGTCAAGCCGTTGGCTTGCATGGCCGATTTGACGCCTACGCCCATCAGGTCGCCCAAGGGGCCTTCCTGGTAGATATAGCCCACTTTTTTGGCGCCATGTTTTTTTATCATCCAGTCCACGGCTTTGTGCATGCTGGTGTGGTAATTGGGTGTGGTTGTGAAGAGCAATGGGCTGTTGCCAGACAGTTGCTGCAGCACCGAGGAGGCGCCCCAGGGCGAGAAATACAAAACACCCGCATCAACTGCTTTCTTGACGGTTGCCGCATTCGGTCCGGAGCCAAAGGGGTTGACGATGGCAAACACCTCGTCACTGCGGATCAGCTTGTCCACGGCGCGAACCGCCAGTTGTGGCTGGCTGCCGTTGTCTTCAACCACGATTCGAATTTTGCGGCCATTGATGCCGCCGGCCTCGTTGGCTTCGTCAATGCGCATCTGCATGCCGTTGCGCAAATGGGGCATGCCCGCTGCAACCGGACCTGACAAGTCCATGTGCGTGCCAAGCACAATTTCTTTGTCGGATATGCCAGCGGCCAGGGCCGATGAGGCCATGGTCAAAGCCAGCAAGCTGGCAGGTAAAAAATTGAACAGACGCTTCATCGGGGGTCTCCTTGGGGTTTGAGTTAGCACACAAAAAAATGACATAGAAATTGACTAGACGGATGTGCCATGGGCTCCATACATGGCATCAATCAGCGGCGAATACTTGACGGCCACCACTTTGCGTTTGAGCTTCATGGTGGGGGTCAACTCTTCATCATCGGCAGACAAAAGCTGCGAAATTATTCTGAAATCCTTGATTTGCTCTACCCGTGCAAGACGGCGGTTGACTTGTTCAACTTCGGCTTGCACCAGGGCAATGATCTCGGGCGCATGCGTCATGCTGGCATAGTCGGTGTAGGGCACCTGGTGATCTTGGGCGTACTTGGCGACGTTGTCCTGGTCGAGCATGACCAGGCATGTTAGGTAGTGGCGCCCCTCTCCAATGACCACTGCATCAGACACATAAGGGCTGAACTTGAGGTGGTTTTCAATATTGCTCGGGGTGATGTTCTTGCCCCCTGAGGTGATGATGATGTCCTTGAGCCGGTCCTTGATGCGCAGGTAACCATCGGCGTCGATTTCGCCGCAGTCGCCTGTATGCAGCCAACCATCGCTATCGATGGCCTCCCGGGTTTTTTCCGGCAACTGCCAATAGCCGGCAAACACATTCGGTCCACGCACCAGCACTTCATCCTGCGGGCCGAGTCGCACCTCGGTGCCCGGTGCGCGCACACCTGCTGTGCCAATGCGAATTCTGTTCTCTGGCATGGAGGTGCAGAAACCGCAGGTCTCGGTCATGCCAAATGCTTCCAGCAGGTCAATGCCAATGGCCATGTACCAGCGCAGTAGCTCAGGCGGAACCGGCGCGGCGCCCGTCATGGCCGTTTTGATGTTTTGCAGGCCAAGAAAACTGCGCAGGTTGGTCAGCACCAATTTTTGCCCTAGGGCATAGCGCTGTCTGCGCCAGGCGCCCACGGGTTTTTCTTCAAGCCGGGCTTGGGCAATATGTGCACCTTCGGCCAAAATTTGAGCGTAGACACTGCGTGCTATTGGCAGCGCATCCTGCATGTACAGGGTGACCTGTGAATACATCTTTTCCCAAAATCGGGGCGGCCCGAAGATCAGATGTGGCGCGACTTCTCTGATGTCGTTAAAGACCGTGCCCGAGTTCTCGGGAAAGTGCACGATCTGCCCCAGGGCCAGCGGGTTGTACGTGGTGCTCATGCGCTCAGCAATATGGCACAAGGGCAAAAACGACAGGGTGCGGTCCAGGGCCTGCAACTTGAGGTAATGGTGCACGCTTTCAATCTGGAACATGAGGTTGCTGTTGGCAATCATGGCCCCTTTGGGTGCGCCCGTGGTACCGGAGGTGTAAACCAAAAATGCAATGTCGGTTGGTTGGCTGCGGTCGATGGCGTGGTCGAAGTCGCTGGCATGTTGCTGCACCCGGGCCTGGCCCAGGGCCAGGCAGGCTGAAAAGTCCATGGCCATCGGGTCGGCCAGACCACGCAGTCCCTTCAGGTCTGTGATGACGATATGTTGCAGTGTGGGGCAATCCTCGCGAACCGCCAGTACTTTGTCGTATTGCTCCTGGTTTTCAACGAACAGCACGCGGACCCTGGCATCTTGAAGAATGTATTTAACTTGCTCGGGTGAAGAGGTGGGGTAAATGCCGGTGCACAGCATGCCCATGCACTGTGCGCCCAAATCTGCAAAGAGCCATTCGGGGCGGTTCTCAGACAAAACGCCAATGCACTCGCCACGTTGTACGCCAAGCGCTGCAAGGGCCAGCCCCAGAAGGCGGGCCTGCTCAAAGTAGTGGCCCCAGGTGGTGGTGGTCCAGATACCTTTTTTCTTGTGCCGCAGCGCAGGTTGACTGGCCCAGTCACGGCAACGCTGGCGAAACAGCTTTTGTGGCGTGTCGCATAAGGTTGAGCTCGCAGAGGCAGCCGTCATGACAGTATCTATCTCCAGGTCTTGCGCCGTTTCCAGCGCTGTTTTTGTCCGCCCTGGCGGGTCTCACTGTCGGCGCCGCCAAGGTAGAAATCTTTCACATCTTCTTTGGCCATCAGCTCGGCACAGGGTCCGGCCGCCACGATGCGACCCAGCTCCATGATGTAACCCTGGTCGGCGGTGGCCAGGGCAATTGCCGCGTTTTGCTCCACCAACAGAATGGAGGTTTTCAACTCGCTGTTGATGCGTTTGATGATTGAGAAAATCTCGCGTGTCAGCAACGGCGACAGCCCTAGCGAGGGTTCATCCAGCAGCAAGACGGTGGGGCGGGCCATCAGGGCGCGTCCGATCGCCAGCATTTGTTGCTCCCCACCGGAGAGCAGTCCTCCATGCTGGTTTTCCCGTTCCAGTAACCTGGGGAACCAGCTGAAGATGCGATCCAGGTCGGCCTGCAAATCTTGCGAGTTTGCGCGGGCAAAAGCGCCCATCATCAGGTTTTCGCGCACCGATAAAAAAGGGAATACCTGCCGCCCCTCAGGCACCAAAACCACGCCGCCGCGTGCGACCTTGTCCGGGTCTAGGCCGTGGATGGTTTTGCCGCTGAGTTCAACACTGCCCTTGAAGGGGTCTATGACGCCTGCAATGGTGTTGAGTAGGGTGGTTTTACCGGCACCGTTAGCACCGAGCACGGCCACGATCTTGCCGGCGTGCACATCCAGGTTCACGCCCTTGATGGCATTGACCGGGCCATACCAGGTTTCCAGGTTTTTGACAGAAAGAAGGGGCGCGTCGGGCAGCATGACTTCAGCCTCCAAGGTAGGCGGCAATAACGGCTGGATCGCTTTGCACTTCCTTGGGGGTTCCAAGTGCCAGCACCTGCCCCATGTTCATGCACAACACGCGGTCAGCCGTTTCAGAGACGAGTGACATATCGTGCTCGACCATGATCACGGTCATGCCCAGGTCTTTCTGGATGTCTTCAATCCAGAAGGCGAGTTCGCGGGTTTCTTCAGGGTTGAGGCCTGAGGCCGGCTCATCAAGGAGCAACAGGCGCGGCTGCGTGGCCAGGGCGCGGGCCAGCTCCACCACCTTGCGTACCCCGTAGGGCAGGCCGGCAACGGGGCTGTTGCGGTAGGGCATCAAGTCGAGCAACTCGATCACGTCTTCAACATGCGCGCGCGAGGCCTCTTCAGCGGCCCTGACCTTGGGCGTCCACAGCCATTGGCTGGCAAAACTGCCGTGATCAAACCGGTGCCGACCGAGCAACAAGTTATCAAGCACGGTGGCGCCTTCAAACAATTCAATGTTCTGAAAAGTACGCGCAATGCCTTGGTGAACCACCTTGTGCCGCGACAAGCCTGTGATGTCCTGGCCTTCAAATGTGACTTGGCCGGCGGTGGGGTCAAACACGCGGGTGATGACATTGAGTACCGAGGTTTTGCCAGCGCCGTTGGGGCCGATGATGGCAAACACCTCGCCCTGGTTGACTGAGAAACTCACATCGCCAATGGCCTGCACGCCACCAAAGCGCAGCGACAGGTTGGAGACCGAAAATACGCTCATTTGTAGCGCTCCGATTT
>CAJCCO010000065.1 GCA_903960915.1 uncultured beta proteobacterium | reverse complement strand
GCCAGTGGCATTGCCGAGTAGCTAAGTGTGGAAGAGATAACCGCTGAAAGCATCTAAGCGGGAAACTCGTTTCAAGATGAGATCTGCCGGGGCCTTGAGCCCCCTAAAGAGTCGTTCAATACCAGGACGTTGATAGGTCAGGTGTGGAAGCGCAGTAATGCGTTAATCTAACTGATACTAATTGCTCGTGCGGCTTGACCCTATAACTTTGATTCATGAAGAGTGAATCAGGGAAGTTATGCCAAGTTGACGCATTCAAAATTCCTTGTGAAAGCAAGGTCGTTAAATCGAAAAGCTGATTAGCTCTATAAATTGGTTGTCTTGACTTGGTCAAGATGACAAAAAGTTATGCCTGACGACCATAGCGAGGTGGTACCACTCCTTCCCATCCCGAACAGGAAAGTGAAACGCCTCTGCGCCGATGATAGTGCGGATTCCCGTGTGAAAGTAGGTCATCGTCAGGCTATTAAACCGGAAAACGCCCAGTCCTTGACTGGGCGTTTTTTTTGCCTAATCGTTCTCACAATCGATGGCGAGTGAGGATCGGGCAAGTTATTTCAGTGATTGCCATTCAGAGTTTGCCACCCCGCGCCAGTGCTTGCCGTATTTGCAGCTCACAGCTCGGCGGGTCAGTCTCAAACAGCATAGTCATCATGCTGGTTTCACGAGACTCAATAGCGTTCAGAAAAAACGCTGCACCTTCTGGACTTTGCGCCATGGCATGGAATGCAGTAAACCCCAATTCCAGAAATCGCTGCAAATCGTTCAAGCCAGCAAGCAATGCGGGTCCTCGCATCATGCGCAGCACAGGTTTTAAACCTGGCGTTCTGGTTATGCGCTCCAGAACCCGCCCAAGTTGTATAACCTGGTTCAATTGATGCAGCCGATCAGGACGGCGATTCACCCTTCGCCAGGCCCTCACATAACGTGCTGCCTCGTCCGTGTTGGGTTCTTCCAACCACTGCCGCGCCATCGCCATATCTAACGATTCTGTCAAACTGTGCAATTCGGCCAACGACACGGCAGCGGTCATCAAGGGCGCGGAAAAGAAATACTCAATACCTGCAGTAATTCTGGAAAATTGCTCATCTCGCTGCGAATAGTCCTTATCGCCATACAACTCCGCCAAAAAAAAGTGCGCTGCCGACTGATAAGGCTCTTGGCCCAGTAAATCCGAGTAGGTTCCTGCAAAGCGTCGCGACTGCAGTTGTTTGACCTCGCTCAATGCTTTTAACAGGGCTGGGTTGCTGCGGGCCACACGGCGCAATTCGGTTACTTGCTGCACCGCCGCATTAATCTGATCCTTTGATTGCATAGAATTCCAGAAATCAGGTCTAACTTCTCGCATCGGTAGTCATTACCGCAGTGAAATATCGCTGAGTCGGTCATGTGAAACTTTTGCCTGGGGCCCTTATGCTGTCTTGTAACGTGGAAAAAGTTACTTAGAACTAACATACGCGCAATAAAACTGCTGAGGATGACGGATGGAAACAATAGACAAGCTCGACCGAATCATCTTGAACACGCTTCAAGAAAATGGTCGAACCACCTACGACCAATTGTCAGAAATCGTAAGCCTGTCGCCCAGTGCTGTGTTGCGGCGGGTCAAGCGGCTGGAAGATCGGGGCGTGATTGACCGCTATGTCGCATTGGTTAAACCAGAGGCTGTTGGTCTTGGTTTGGTGGCGCACATCACGGTGCGTTTAGAAAAAAATACAGATAACCAACACCGCACGCCACGTGACCTGTTTCGTGCCAGCGTACAGACATGGCCGCAGGTGGTGGAGTGTGAAGCCCTCAGTGGAGAGATGGACTATTTCATGCGTGTTGTGGTCCAGAACATGAGCGCGTACTCACATTTCGTCATGGATACCCTCCTCAAACACCCAAGCGTTCAAGACTGCAGAACCAGTTTTGTGCTCGATCGCATCAAAGCCACCACAGCGATGCCACTGTTATAAATAATTTGGGCACAGTCATTTAGGGAAAACCCTTATAGTGACGCATGGCTGATGCAAAAGATTCATTCTCAATATCTCCGGGTGGCCCAACGGCCGAAGCTGGCGATGCCTCATCGAGCTTGCCACAACGCACTCGATCCAGCCCTTCCACAGTGTCGGTGCCCATTCGTTCACTCAGTAGCAACCACCGTGACCGAATAGCCGTCCATTTGCTGGCCCTGTCAGAAGAGGACAGGTACCTGCGCTTTGGTTTTGCAGCGAATGACGAGCAAATCAAACGCTATGTTGCACAGTTGAATTTCGAGCGCGACGACATCTTTGGTATTTACAACCGGCGCCTGGAGCTCATCGCCATGGCGCATTTGGCTTTTTCGATGGATAGCGATTTGTCTGCCTGTGCGGAATTTGGGGTGTCCGTGTCGAGCCATGTTCGTGGGCGAGGCTATGGTGCGCGATTGTTTGACCGCGCCGCCATGCACGCTTGCAACGAAGGTATCAGCCGAATGTTCATTCATGCCTTGAGTGAGAACCGCGCCATGTTGCGTATTGCGCGGCAAGCCGGCGCTACGGTAGAGCGTTTTGGGTCTGAGTCCGAGGCGCATCTGTTGTTGCCTCCTGCCACCCTGGACACCCGGCTCACTGAGTTGATGGACGAGCAACTGGCGCAGACCAACTACCAAATCAAAGTGCAAGTCAAACAATTTTGGGACTTCCTGGCCACCGTACAAGCGCTGCGCCGTGATGTGCACGCGGCCGAGCAAAACAGCTCAAGTTGACCCTTGGATGCGCCTCCAAGTGGAGTGACTTCACAATCCGCTATCCTAGAGGCTCAACAACAACTGCATGTCCTGCGCTTTTCTAGCTGTGTCAGACCCTCACCCCGCCCGCTTTCCTGATCGGGAAGACAAGCGAACCTTTCTCCAAAAACTCGCCGAGTTCATCCATCCCGGGCCCGACTCCACGGACGAGTTGATCGAGACGCTGGCCGAAGCGGAAGAAAACCACATCATCGATGCGGATTCACGCGTGATGCTTGAAGGCGTCATTCGCATGGCCGATATGACTGCCGGCGACGTCATGGTGCCCGCGACCCGGATGGACCTGGTCAACATTGCCGACACCTACGAGGTATTGCTCAACGGCGTGATCGACACCGCCCACTCACGCTTTCCTGTGTATGACGGTGACCGCGAAAACATCATTGGTATCTTGCTGGCCAAAGACCTGCTCAAACTTCAGCGCGCGCCTGAGCTGAACCTGCGCGCCCTGCTGCGTCCCGCAGTCTTTGTACCTGAGAGCAAACCTTTGAACGACTTGCTTCGGGAGTTCCAGGGCAACCGCAACCACCAGGCCCTCGTCATCGACGAGTTTGGTCGTGTGGCCGGTCTGGTCACCATTGAAGACGTGCTGGAGCAGATCGTCGGCGAGATTGAAGATGAATTTGACATTGCCGCCGATGAAGGCGACATTTTTGGACTACCTGACCACAGCTACCGCGTCAGCGGTGACACTGCACTAGACCGCGTAGAAGACGCCTTTGAGGTCAAGTTGCGTGGGCGCGATCCCGACGACGAGTTCGACACCATCGGCGGCTTGATCGCCCATGAGATGGGTCACGTGCCCAAACGGGGCGAGCGACACGCCATGGCTGGTCTCAACTTTGTCGTGCTGCACACCAAGGGCGGGGCCGTCAAATGGTTCAAGGTCTCGTCCCAGGGCAATGCAACGCCCTGAAGTCCTTACCCGCTGGCTGTACGCCGTGCCAGGGCAGTCGTCCCTGAGCGCCTGGTGGCGTGTGGCGGCGGCTGTGCTGGCAGGGGGTGCCCACGCCGCCAGCCTGGCCTGGCCCTGGCCCACGTCATTTCTCTCCCTTCTGGGCCTTAATCAAGGCCAGCCCGCCTGGTGGCTGCAAGGTCTGGCGCTAGGCGGCTTGGCAGTCTTGCTCAACACCAGCCGGCACTGGCGCCTTGCCGCGCTGACTGGCTGGGTGTTCGCCACCACCTGGTTGGTGGGCGCATTTGGCTGGACCTTTGTCGCACTGCACACCTATGGCGGCTTGCCTTTCTTGCTGGCCGCACCCGCCGTGCTCGCGCTGGCGGGTTTGCTGGCGCTGTACTACGCCGCCAGTTGTGGCCTGCTGGTAGCCCTGCGCCCCGCGCGCAAGTCCTGCTCTGCGGGCTTATTTGCCGCCCTGTGGTTGATGGCCGAGCTGGCCCGTGGCCAATGGCTCACGGGTTTTGGCTGGGGCGCTGCCGGCTATGCCCATGTGGAGGGCCCGCTGTCGGATCTGGCCCCCTGGTTGGGCGTCTACGGCATAGGCGCTGTGGCCGCCTGGCTGGCCATGACGGCAGCCCAGACCCTGACCACACGGCCTGCGCGGCGCCCACCTTGGCGCGTTGGTGCGATGGCGGTGCTGGTGCTCCTGGTGCCGGGCGTTTACCAACAGACTGCACCCAGTTGGTCGCAGGCTACCGGTACTTTGTCAGTCACCCTGCTGCAAGGCAATATTGCCCAGGATGAAAAGTTTGAAACCGGCTCGGGCGTGCCCTTGGCGCTGGACTGGTACGCCCGCCAGCTTGCCAGCAGCAGCACCGACTTGGTGATCGCCCCCGAAACCGCCATTCCCTTGCTGCCCGAACAGCTACCGCCCGACTACTGGGCCAGTCTGCAACAACGCTTTGCCAACGGCACACAAGCCGCACTCGTGGGCATTCCGCTGGGCAGTTATGAGCAGGGCTACACCAATTCCGTCATGGGTCTCAAACCAGGCCAGGCCGAGCCCTGGCGCTACAACAAACACCACCTGGTGCCGTTTGGTGAGTTCATCCCGCCGTTCTTTAAATGGTTCACCGCGTTGATGAATATTCCACTGGGCGACTTCAACCGAGGCGCAGCACGCCAGGCTCCTTTTGAGTGGCGCGGCCAGCTCTTGTCGGCCAATATTTGCTACGAAGATCTCTTCAGCGAAGAACTGGCCCTGCAGTTTGCGCCTGGTGCGCCTGCGCCCAGCATCTTTGTCAACGTCAGCAACTTAGCCTGGTTTGGCAACAGCTTGGCAATGGACCATCACCTGCACATGGCGCGCCTGCGCGCCCAGGAATTTGCACGCCCCTTTGTCCTGGCCACCAACACCGGCATGACCGCTATCGTCGACCACCGCGGCCAGGTGCGCAGTATCACCCAGCGCGACACCCGTGCTATTTTGGTCGGTCAAGTGGAGGGGCGCAGTGGCACCACGCCTTACGCCTGGTGGGTCTCGCGCCTGGGCTTGTGGCCCCTGTGGGGGCTGGCGTTGGCGATGCTGGTCTGGGCTTGGCGTCTTCGCTACTCAGCCACTTAAGGCGCCGCCCCTTGCCCCATGCGCACCAGCCGCCCGGGCCGAGCGGCAGAAATGACGCCCTCGGCCTGCACCTGTTCGCCCGCCACCCAGGTTCCTACATAGCCCTTGGCACGTTGTACAAAGCGCTTGCCCCCGGCGGGTAAATCGCGCACCAATTGCGGCAGTCCCATGCTCAAACGCGCGGGGTCAATCAGGTTCAGGTCGGCACGCAGCCCCGGCGCAATCACCCCTCGGTCGCTCAAGCCCAGGTAACGCGCATTGCGCCGTGTGAGCATCTCCACCGCCTGCTCCAAAAGGAGCGGGTCGCGGGTGCGCTCTTGCACCCAGTGCGTGAGCATGAAGGTGGTGAAGCTGGCGTCGCACACGGTGCCCACATGCGCGCCGGCATCGCTCAAACCGCTCAAGGCACGCGGGTGGGCCAGCATGCGGCGCACGGTGTCCAGAGAGCCATCGTTGTAGTTGAAGATGGGAAAGTAAATCAAACCTTCACCCGTTCCGGCGCACAGGTAGTCGTAAATCGCCTCCAGCGCGCTGGTGCCGGCTTGCTTGGCGCGTACCAGAAAACTCTGCATCACCGAAGGCTCGTAGTTCAGCGTGTCTTCCAGCGCAAACATGCGCCCGCTGATGAGCTCAATGCGAGCCAGCAAGATATCTACCAGTGGCGGAATGGCGCTGCCGTCTCCGGCTAATCGGTCAGATTTTTCTGCCAGGATGCGCGCCTTACGCGCAGGTTCGCGCAAGGCCTGTGCGCGCTCGGCCAGCGGCAGGTGCGCCACTTCTTTGTAAGACGGAAAACCCATGAAAGGGTGAAAGCTCGCCTCCAGCCCGTTGATCACACCAATGCCGCGTGCGGCAGTTTGCAAATACAGGGGCAAACCTTGTTCTACGGCGGCTTCCACCCGGGCCTGAATCTTTTGGTATTGCTCACCACCCGGGTCGCGTTGCAACCAGGTCACCGATACCGGCTTGCCGCTGGTGCGGGCCAGCGCTTCCACCAGGTCAAACTCCGCATCAAATTCTGCGGGGCCGTGCAGTAAGTTGTAGTCACTCACCATTTGAATCACGCCGTGGCCCAAGCCGTCAAAAGCATGCGCCAGGCCGGTGAGTTCTTGCGCGCTGGCGTTGGCGGCAGGCGTGTCTTTGCCTTCCGAGGTGCGGTGGTTGTCGCTGCGCCCGGTACTGAAGCCCGCCGCACCCGCTTGCAAGGCCTCGCGCAACAGCGCACGCATAGCCTCAATGTCGGCCGGTGTGGCCAAGCTGTGTGCCTGGGCGCGCTCGCCCATCACGTACATGCGCAGGGGGTCGTGGGGTACTTGCACCAAGTAGTCCAGGCTGCGTGGCGTGGCCGCCAGCGCGTCCATGTACTGCACAAAGCTCTCCCAGTTCCAGACAATGCCCTCGTGCAAGGCGGCACCCGGAATATCCTCTACTCCCTCCATCAGCTTGATCAGGTCGTCCTCATGGCCGGGGCGATTTGGCGCAAAGCCAACGCCGCAGTTGCCCATCACCAAAGTGGTCACGCCGTGGTAAATGCTGGGGGTAAAGCAGGCGTCCCAGGTCACCTGCCCGTCGTAATGGGTGTGTATGTCAATGAAGCCCGGCGTCAGCCACAAGCCCGTAGCGTCTGTGGTCTGGCGGGCTGGGGTGTCTACATGGCCCACGGCCACAATGCGCCCGTCTTGCACGCCCACATCGGCCGCATAAGGCGGCGTGCCCGTGCCGTCCACCACGGTGGCATTTTTAAACAGCCAGTCGAGCATCTTGTCTCCTCCAGAAATAGGCCAGCGTCATGCCACTGACGATATGCCAGATCCCCCACAGACTGGCCAGCGTCACCATCCCCAGGTCGCTGTTGAACTGCAGCGCAATGATGCCCAAAGCCAGCCCCGAGTTTTGCATGCCCCCTTCAATCATGACCGCACGCCGGTCGCGCACGCTCACGCCCATCAGAGTGCTGGTGATCCAGCCAAACAGCAAGCCGCTGGCGTTGTGCAACACCACAATCAGCAGCAAGGGCAACAGGCCCAGGGTCAGCAACTGGCGCTCCTTGATCAGCCCGCCCACGATGAACAAAATCAGCGCTGCCACGGCAAAGTTGCCCAGCGGTTTGCGCAGGCGCGCCGTCAAGTCCGGCAAGCGGTGCGAGGCCAGCAAGCCCAGCGCCATCGGAATGGCCAGCAACAACAACAGGCTCAACCAGATGCCCGAGGGGTCCAGCGCCAGCGTTTTCAGCCAGGCCGCTGTGCCGGGGTTGGTGGCAATCATCCAGCTGAAGTTGAACGGCGTGGCAAACAGCGCAATCACGCTGGCCACCGCCGAGACACTGACCGACAGCGCCGTGTTACCACGTCCCAGGTGCGTCACCACATTGCTCAGGCTGCCGCCGGGGCAGGCGGCCACCAGAATCATGGCGGCCTCAATGTTGGACGGCAAGTCCAGCACCAGGGTGGCCAGCCAAGTGCCCACCGGCAGCAGAATGAACTGGGGAATCAGCCCGCAAATCACCGCTTTGGGCGTTTGCGCCACGCGCTTGAAATCGTCCAGCCGCAGCTCCAGCGCCACAGAAAACACCATGGTGGCCAAGACCAGGCTCAAAATCAGTTGTTGAGTGCTCATTAAGTCTCCTTAGGGGACAGGATAGCGCACGCAATGGCCCGTAAAATCGAGGGTTTACACGCACAGATCGCCTGCGGCAGAGGCGCCCACGCAGCGCAGGCGAAACCGGTAGACACAAGCTATGTTGACCTTCCAGCAAATCATTTTGAAACTCCAGTCCTACTGGGACGCCCAAGGCTGCGCCTTGCTGCAGCCCTACGACATGGAAGTGGGCGCGGGCACCTCGCACACCGCCACCTTTTTGCGCGCCCTCGGGCCCGAGCCCTGGAAGGCCGCCTACGTGCAGCCCAGCCGCCGCCCCAAAGACGGCCGCTACGGCGACAACCCCAACCGCTTACAGCACTACTACCAGTACCAGGTGGTCTTGAAGCCCGCCCCCAGCAACATTCTTGAGCTGTACCTGGGCTCGCTTGAAGCCCTGGGCTTTGACCTCAAAAAGAACGACATCCGCTTTGTTGAAGACGACTGGGAAAACCCCACCCTGGGCGCTTGGGGCCTGGGTTGGGAGGTCTGGTTGAACGGCATGGAGGTGACCCAGTTCACCTACTTCCAGCAAGTCGGCGGCATCGACTGCAAGCCCGTCACCGGCGAGATCACCTATGGCCTGGAGCGCCTGGCCATGTACTTGCAGGGCGTCGACAACGTCTACGACCTGCAGTGGACCGAGACCATGAGCTATGGCGACGTCTACCACCAAAACGAGGTCGAGCAGTCCACCTACAACTTTGAGCATTCCGATGTGGACTTTCTGTTCACCGCCTTCACGGCGCACGAAAAACAGGCCAAGCACCTGGTGACGCAGCAGCTCGCCTTGCCCGCCTATGAGCAGGTGCTCAAATGCGCGCACAGCTTTAACCTGCTTGACGCCCGCGGTGCCATCAGCGTGACTGAGCGCGCCGCCTACATGGGCCGCATCCGCAACCTGGCCCGCAGCGTGGCGCAGAGCTACTTTGAGAGCCGTGAGCGCCTGGGCTTTCCCATGGCCCCACGCGAATGGGTGGCGCAGATGGCGCACGTAACGAACGTGACGCACGCGACGCCGACGACGAAGAAAGCAGCTTGAAAATGACCACCGAAAACCTCCTCGTTGAATTGTTCGTCGAAGAGCTGCCGCCCAAGGCGCTCAAAAAACTGGGCGATGCGTTTGCCCACGTGCTCGCCGACTCCCTCAAGGCCCAAGGCCTGGCGGCCTCCGATGCCGTGGTCACCGCCTTTGCCTCGCCGCGTCGCCTGGGCGCCCACGTCACGCACGTCAGCCGCAAGGCGGCTGATAAAGCCGTGCAGCAAAAGCTCATGCCTGTGGCAGTAGGGCTAGATGCCAGTGGTCACGCCACGCCCGCGCTGCTGAAAAAACTGCAAGCCTTGGGCGCCGACGTGAGCGACCCCGTGGCGCTGGTGGCCGCCCTCAAGCGCGCGCCTGATGGCAAGGCTGAGGCCCTGTTCTTTGACAGCCTGGTCACCGGTGCCGGCCTAGACCTGGGGCTGCAAAAAGCCCTGGACGAGGCCATTGCCAAGCTGCCCATCCCCAAGGTGATGAGCTACCAGTTGGAGACCAACTGCGGCATGGATAACTTTTTGCCCGGCTGGACCAGCGTGCACTTTGTGCGCCCGGCGCACGGCCTGGTGGCCTTGCACGGCAGCACCGTGGTGCCGGTCAAGGCGTTGGGGCTCACGGCGGGCAACAGCACGCAGGGCCACCGCTTCGAAGCGCGGATTTCACCCGTGGTGATTGGGCACGCCGACGCGTATGCCGCCACCTTGGGCCACGACGGCGCGGTGATTGCCAGTTTTGATGAGCGTCGTTTTTCCATCGTCACGCAACTGGCCAACGCCGCCGAGCAACTGGGCCCCGGTTACCAGGTGCTAATGGACGACGACTTGCTCAGCGA
Organism: uncultured beta proteobacterium; assembly: GCA_903960915.1. GTDB lineage: Bacteria > Pseudomonadota > Gammaproteobacteria > Burkholderiales > Burkholderiaceae_C > Rhodoferax. The sequence goes on along the minus strand of CAJCCO010000065.1, from coordinate 32,185 downwards.
AGTCACCGGCCTGGTGGAGCGCCCTCATGTGCTGGTGTGCAGCTTCGAAGAAGAGTTTTTGCAAGTGCCGCAAGAGTGCCTGATTCTCACCATGAAGGCCAACCAGAAATACTTTCCCCTGATCGACGCCGCTGGCAAGCTGACCCACAAGTTTCTGGTGGTGAGCAACATCAACCCGGCAGACGCCAGCGCCGTCATTGGCGGCAACGAGCGCGTGGTGCGCCCGCGCCTGAGCGATGCCAAGTTCTTCTTCGACCAGGACCGCAAGAAAACCCTCGCCTCGCGCGTGGACGGCCTAGACAAAGTGGTCTACCACAACAAGCTGGGCAGCCAGGGCGAGCGCATCAGCCGCGTGCGCGCCATGGCCCAAGCCATTGGCCGCCAGCTTGGCGGTGATGCGCTGGCCGCGCAAGCCGACCTCGCCGCCCAGTTGGCCAAGACCGATCTGGTGACCGACATGGTGGGCGAGTTCCCCGAGCTCCAGGGCATCATGGGCCGCTACTACGCGCTCAATGACGGCCTGAGCGCCGAGGTGGCCGACGCCATTGAAGACCACTACAAACCCCGCTTTGCCGGCGACGACCTGCCGCGCAACCCGGTGGGCCTGGTGGTGGCGCTGGCCGACAAACTCGAAACCCTGGTGGGCATGTTTGGCATTGGCAACCTGCCCACGGGGGACAAAGACCCGTTTGCGCTGCGCCGCCATGCGCTGGGCGTGATTCGCATGCTGGTAGAAAACGATGTGCCGCTGTCCTTGGGCGCTTTGGTGGCTGACGCGGCCCCCGTCTTTGGTGACAAGATCACCCCGGCCAACGCGGCCCTGACCGACTTCATCTACGACCGCATGGCTGGCTCCCTGCGCGAGCAGGGCTACAGCGCGCAAGAGGTAGACGCCGTGCTGGCCCTGCAGCCGCAGCGCCTGGGCGATGTATCCAAACGCCTGGCCGCCGTGCGCGCCTTTGCCGCCCTGCCCGAAGCCCCGGCCCTGGCTGCGGCCAACAAGCGCATTGGCAACATCCTGAAAAAAGCCGGCGAGGTGGACGCCCACGTCAGCCTGGTGCTGCTGCAAGAGCCCGCCGAAAAAGCGTTGCACGCCGCGCTGCAAACCGTGTTGCCGCAAGCGCACAGCCAGTTTGAAGCCGGCGACTACACCGCCTCGCTGCAAACCCTGGCCGCCTTGCGCGCGCCGGTGGACGCTTTCTTTGACGACGTCATGGTCAACGCCGAGCAACTCGACCTGCGCTTGAACCGCCAAGGCCTGCTCAAAACCCTGTTTGTCGCGATGAACCGCGTGGCAGATTTATCGCGTCTTGCCGCATGAGCCTGTCTTCCATGAAACTCGTCATCTTGGACCGCGATGGCACCATCAACGAAGACAGTGCCGACTACATCAAGCACCCCGACGAGTGGCTGCCGCTGCCCGGTGCCCTGCAAGCCATAGCCCGGCTCAACCACGCTGGCTGGCATGTGGTGGTGGCGTCCAACCAATCGGGGCTGGGGCGCGGTTTGTTTGACGTCTCCACCCTCAACGCCATGCACGCCAAGATGCACAAACTGCTGGCCGCCGTTGGTGGCCGGGTGGACGCGGTTTTTTACTGCCCGCACGGCCCCGAAGAGGCCTGCCGCTGCCGCAAGCCCGAGCCGGGTTTGTTTGAGCAAATTGGCGAGCGCTACGGCATTGATCTGCGCCATGTGCCGGTTGTGGGTGACACCGCCCGCGACGTGGTGGCCGGTGTCGCGGCGGGTTGCGAGCCGCACCTGGTGTACACCGGCAAGGGTGCGGCCTTCAAGGACCGCAGCCTGCCCGATACCTTTCCCCCGGGCACGCGCACCCACGACGACCTGGCCGCATTTGCCGAGTTTCTGATCCAGCGCGAAACGGCGGGTGCCTGACATGGCCTTGCTCCGTTCGGTGCTGCACATGGCGTGGATGCTCCTGACCGTCATCCCCTGGGCGCTGGCCTTGCTGCTGGCTTCGCTCTGGCTCAAGCGCACCCCCTTGTGGTGGATGGCCGTGAACTGGTTTCGACTGGTCGTTTGGGGCAGCCGTGTGTTCCTGGGCATCAAGGTACAGGTGCAGGGGCTGGAGAATTTGCCGCAAGGCGCAAAAAGCCCGGCTATTTTGCTGTCCAAGCACCAGTCCACCCTGGAGACATTGCTGCTGCCCACCCTGATGCCGCGGCCGCTCGCCTTTGTGTTCAAGCGCGAGCTCCTCAAAATCCCGTTTTTTGGCTGGTCTATGGCCCGGCTGGACATGATCCACATTGACCGTGAATCACGCGCCCTGGCCATGAAGCACGTCATTGCCCAAGGCGCGCGCCTGCTCGAGCAGGGCAGCTGGGTCATCATGTTTCCGGAAGGCACGCGAATGGCGCGCGGCGAGCGTGGCACCTACCAAACCGCCGGCAGCCGTTTGGCGGTAGATACGGGTGCCCCCATCGTGCCCATTGCCGTCACCTCCGGCACCTGCTGGCCACGCACCGGCTTTGTCAAATTTCCTGGCACCGTGCAGGTCTCCATTGGCCCGGCCATCCCCAGTGCAGGGCGTGATCCCAAGGCGCTGATGCGCGAGGTGGAGGCCTGGATCGAAACCGAAATGCGCCGCCTGGACCCCACCGCTTATGGCGAGTCCCTCGCGGCCTTGTCTGACCCGGTCCCCGTCCCGGTCCCCGCTTCTGCGCCCATGTCTCCGCCCGGGGCTTGAGCTCCGTAGTGCTGCACCATGCACCCACTGCTGCGCTTCACGCTCGACCTGTTTGAGTCCAGTCCGGTGGTGGCAACGCCCCCGGAGCGTGTCAAGTCTGTGCCGCTTAAGCCAGCCGCCGAGCGCGAACCCCACCAACCCGGGCGCCCCTTGCGCGAGCTGCTGACGCCAGCCCACTTTGCGCACCCCCGAGCCAACCGCCAAACCCGCCTGGGTGAAGCCGTGGTGCACTATGAGTTTCAACGCAGCAAGCGCCGCACCATCGGCTTTTCAGTGGGCGCCGACGGCCTGGCCGTGCGCGCCCCTGCCTGGGTGCCGTTGGTTCAGGTGGACGCCGCCTTGCAGGAAAAAGCCCTTTGGATTCTTAAAAAACTCGAGGCCAGCCGTGAGCGCTGCGAACAGCACGTCAGCCAGCCCTTGCAATGGCGTAACGGTACCGAGCTGCCGTACTTGGGTCAACCCATCACCGTGGTGCTGGACCCCGGCCACCACTTTGGCGCCGCCGGTGCCGAGCTGCAAGACCAGCGCTTGCAAGTGGCGCTGGCGCACAGCGCCGCGCCAGAGCAAATTCGCGACGTGGTGATTGCCTGGCTCATGCGCCAAGCCAAGGCGCGGTTTACCGAGCGGCTGGACCACTTCGCCCCGCAGCTCCAGGTGCAATGGCGCAAGCTGAGTTTGAGCAATGCCAGCACCCGCTGGGGCAGCGCCCGGGCCGACGGCGCTATTCGCCTGAACTGGCGTCTCATTCACCTCAACCCCACGGTGATTGACTACGTGGTGGCGCATGAGTTGAGTCACCTGCGTGTGATGAACCACAGCCCGCACTTTTGGGACACCGTGCGCTCCGTGCTGCCCGATTACGCCGCGCTGCGCGGCCAGTTGAAGGATGAACTGGTCCCCAAGCTGGACTAGACACCCGGGGTGATTCGCTACCGGCTTTTAGCCGGCGTTGCACTCAGGCCACCGCGCTGAAGCGGTACACCCCATCCTTGCCCACGGTGCGCTGCAAGCGGCCTTGAAACCACAGCATGTGCAAGTGCGCAATGGACTCGCCCATGGCAAAGGTGGTTTGGTGCAAATCAAGCGCGCGCTTGAAGAGCACGGGCAGCACCTGGGCTGCGCTGCACGGCTGCTCGGCACAAGCCGTCATCACCTCCGCCAGTCGGTCGCGGTGGTGGTCGTGCAACTGCTGAATGCGTTCATACAGGCCGGTGAACGGCTTGCCGTGGGCGGGCAGGGTCAAGGTGTGTTCATCCAGCGTCTTGAATTTATCAATGGAGTCAAGAAACTGCTGCAGCGCGTTGCCCTCAGGCTCTTGGTCGTAAACGCTCACATTGGTGGAGATGCGCGGCAGCATCATGTCGCCACCAATGAGCAGTTTGTCAGCCTCGCAGTACAGCGAAATGTGTTCAGGTGCGTGCCCAAAACCACTGATGCAGCGCCACTGCCGCGTGCCTATGGTGAGCGTGTCGCCGTCCTGCATGCGCCGGTATTGGCTAGGCACCGAGGGCACCAGCTTGGGAAAGTAATTGGACCGGCCCTTGATCTGCTCCACCGTGGCGGGGTCGTTCAGCCCATGCTGGGCAAAAAATGCCGCAGCCGAGCCGCCTCCAAAACCGGTCGGGCCGTGGGTGCCAATGCGTGCCATGCCGTAGTCGGTGGCGCTGATCCAGAGCCGTGCGTTCCAGCGCTGGCACAGCCAGTCGGCCAGGCCAATGTGGTCGGGGTGCATGTGCGTTACCACCACGCGCAGAATGGGCAGGCCTTCGAGCGAATCGGCAAATACCTGCTCCCACTGCTGCTTGGCCGCGTCGGTGCTGATACAGCAGTCCACCACCGTCCAGCCCGGCACGCCGTCGATCTCGTCGCGCAGCAGCCACAGGTTGATGTGGTTGAGCGCAAATGGCAGGCTCATGCGAATCCATTTGATGCCTGGGGCCACTGCCAGCGTGCTGCCGGGCGTCGGCATGTTGTCACCCAAGGGGTAGTGCAGCCGTTTTTCAAGTTCGTTCAAGGCAACTCCTGATTTGCTTCATAATTGACGTTTACGTAAACGTCAACCTAACAGCTTATTGTAGGAGGGGGCCGCCCCCTCCGGCTGTCACCTGTGTCGACCCCAAAATTATGGCAACCACCTACAGCATCAGCGACCTGGCCCGGGAATTTGACCTGACCACGCGTGCTATGCGGTTTTATGAAGACATGGGGCTGCTGCAACCCGAGCGGTCCGGCCCTGGCGGGCGCAACCGCGTGTACAGCGGGCGCGACCGCACCCGCCTCAAACTCACCCTGCGCGCCAAGCGCCTGGGCCTGAGCTTGACCGAGGCCAAAGACATCATCGACATGTACGACAGCCCGCGCGACACCGGGCTGCAACTGGAGAAATTTTTGCAAGTGCTGGCCCAGCACAAAAAGCAACTCGAAGAACAGATGGCCGACCTGCAAGCCAACCTGGACGAACTCAAGGTGCATCAGCGCGAGGCCAAGGCCTTGCTGGCGAAAAGCAAAAGCAAAAACCCGGAGGCAGTCCCGCCAGCACCTACCGGCGCCACGGTAACGGCCACTGCCAAACGAAAGAAAAGCCATGCAGCCTGACCAGCCCACGCCACCGCAAGCATCCACAAGCCCTGCCTTGTCGCCCTTGCAGCGCGTACAACACAGCTTTGAGCGCCAGGGCATGATGCGCCACCTCGGCGCCACGCTGGAGCAGGTGGAGTCGGGCTTGTGCGTGGTGTTGCTGCCGTATTCCGACAAGGTCACGCAGCAGCAAAACGGCTTCCATGGCGGCGCCATGGGCGCGCTGGCCGACATTGCTGGCGGCTATGCCGGTTTGACCCAGGCCCCCGCCGGCATGGAGGTCACCAGCGTGGAATACAAGATCAACTTCATGGCCGCCTTCAAGGGCGGCGCCTTGCGCGCCACCGGACGCGTGGTGCGCGCCGGCCGCACCCTGATCGTCACCACCGCCGAGGTGGAGCACCTGGCCGCCGATGGCAAGGTCAGCCCCTGCGCCGTGATGCAGCAAACCCTGATGGTTGTGCCGCAAGCCTATTGAACAACTGTCATATGAACAACCGACCCAAGCACGAGCGCTTACCCCCCTCACAAGGACCCCACCCATGAACAACCTGCCCGGCCTCAATTTTCAACTCGGTGACGACATCGATGCCCTGCGCGATGCGGTGCGTGAATTTGCCCAAGCCGAGATCGCGCCACGCGCCGCCGAGATCGACCGCAACGACCAGTTCCCCATGGACCTGTGGCGCAAGATGGGTGATTTAGGGGTGCTCGGCATCACCGTGGGCGAGGAATACGGCGGCGCCAATATGGGTTACCTGGCGCACATGATTGCCATGGAAGAAATCTCGCGCGCCTCGGCTTCTGTCGGTTTGTCTTATGGCGCGCACAGCAATTTGTGTGTCAACCAGATCAAGCGTAACGGCACCCCCGAGCAGCGGCAAAAGTACCTGCCTCAATTGATCACCGGCGAGCACGTGGGTGCGCTGGCCATGAGCGAGCCCGGCGCCGGCAGCGATGTGCTGAGCATGAAGCTCAAGGCCGAAGACAAGGGTGGCTACTACCTTTTGAACGGCAGCAAGATGTGGATCACCAACGGCCCTGACGCCGACACCCTGGTGGTCTACGCCAAGAGCGAGCCTGAGTTGGGCGCACGCGGCGTCACCGCCTTCCTGATCGAGAAGGGCATGAAAGGTTTTTCGATTGCACAAAAGCTCGACAAACTGGGCATGCGCGGCAGCCACACTGGCGAGCTGGTGTTTCATAACGTTGAAGTGCCTTTGAGCAACATCCTGGGCGGCCTGAACAACGGCGCCAAGGTCTTGATGAGCGGCTTGGACTACGAGCGCGCCGTACTCACCGGTGGGCCGCTGGGCATCATGCAGTCGGTGATGGACAACGTCATCCCCTATATACACGACCGCAAACAGTTTGGCCAAAGCATTGGCGAGTTTCAGCTCATTCAGGGTAAGGTGGCCGACATGTACACCGTGCTGCAAGCCGGCCGCTCCTTCGCCTACACCGTGGCCAAGAATCTTGATTTGCTGGGCCTGGAGCATGTGCGCCAGGTGCGCAAAGACTGCGCCTCGGTCATCTTGTGGTGTGCCGAAAAAGCAACCTGGATGGCGGGCGAGGGCGTGCAGATTTTTGGTGGCAACGGCTACATCAACGACTACCCGCTGGGTCGCTTGTGGCGTGACGCCAAGCTCTACGAAATTGGCGCTGGCACCAGCGAGATTCGGCGCATGCTGATTGGCCGCGAACTATTTTCTGAAACCCTGTAAGGACTTGCCCCTGGCGCTTAGCCGCCATCGCCTGCCCGCTGTTTAACATTGCGACATGACTACTTCACTACAAGACCTCTTTAGCCACAACCGCGCCTGGGCCGCTGAGATGGAACGCGAGCGCCCCGGCTTTTTCACCAACCTCAAATCCCAGCAAACCCCCCGCTACATGTGGATTGGCTGCTCTGACAGCCGCGTACCCGCCAACCAGATCACCGGCCTGGAGCCTGGCGAGGTGTTTGTGCACCGCAACGTGGCCAACGTGGTGGTGCACTCCGACCTCAACGCCCTCTCCACCATCCAGTTTGCGGTCGAGCGGCTCAAGGTTCAGCACGTCATGGTGGTGGGGCACTACGGCTGCTCCGGCGTGCAGGCCGCCCTGGAAGGCGCGCGCATCGGCCTGGCCGACAACTGGCTGCGCCACATCCAGGACGTGCGTGATCGCCACCGTACCTTGCTCGACAACATTGCCGAACACGCTCGCCACGACGCCCTGGTGGAACTCAATGCCATTGAGCAAGTGGTCAACGTGGCGCAAAGCACGGTGCTGCAAGACGCCTGGAGCCGCGGCCAGACCGTCACGCTGCATGGCTGGGTCTACGGCGTGCACGACGGTTTGCTGCAAGACCTCATGCTCAGCGTGGACAGCAACGACCAACTGGAACCCTTGTACCGCGCCGCGGTTGACCGTGTGGCCCAGGCGCGGCGTGGCTGATTGGTGTGGTCGATCGGCTTGGCTGATCGGCTTGGGTGATTAGTGCGCCCGCTTTGTGCTGACAAAACAATGATGTATCACAACGCGCCTTGGGTCTTAGCGTCTGATGATGGCGCGGTCCTTTTTCCATCATCTTCAGGAGTTATTCATGTCTGATCCCATCGTTATCGTTTCCGCCGCACGCACCCCCATGGGCAGCTTTCAGGGCGATTTTTCCAGCCTGGCTGCGCACGATCTGGGGGGCACCGCCATCCGTGCCGCCGTCGCGCGAGCCGGCATCTCGCCCGACCTGGTGGACGAGGTCTTGTTTGGCAACTGCCTGATGGCCGGCCAGGGCCAGGCCCCGGCGCGCCAGGCCGGCTTCAAGGGCGGCCTGCCTATCAGCGCGGGCGCGGTCACCCTGTCCAAAATGTGTGGCTCGGGCATGCGCGCGGCCATGTTCGCCCATGACATGCTGCTGTCTGACAGCGCCAGCGTGGTGGTGGCTGGTGGCATGGAGAGCATGACCAACGCCCCCTATTTGCTGCCCAAGGCCCGCGGTGGCTACCGCATTGGCCACGACCGCATTTTTGACCACATGATGCTCGACGGCCTGGAAGACGCTTACGAAGCCGGCCGCTCCATGGGTACCTTTGGCGAAGACTGCGCCGCCAAATACGGCTTCACCCGGGCCCAGCAAGACGCGTTTGCAACGACCAGCGTGCAGCGCGCCCAGGCCGCCACGCAGTCCGGCGCGTTTGCCCCCGAGATCACCCCAGTGACCATAAAAACCCGCGCCGGTGAAAGCGTTATTTCTATCGACGAAGGCCCGGGCAAGGTCAAGCTCGACAAGATCCCCACGCTCAAGGCGGCGTTCAAAAAAGACGGCACCATCACCGCGGCCAGCAGCTCCAGCATCAACGACGGCGCCGCCGCTTTGGTGATGATGCGCGCGTCCACCGCTGCCAAACTGGGCTGCAAGCCACTGGCCAAAATCGTGAGCCACGCAGTGCACGCGCAAGAACCCAACTGGTTTGCCACCGCACCCGTGGGCGCGGTCAACAAGGCGCTGGCCAAAGCCGGCTGGGCCGTCAAGGACGTCGATTTGTGGGAGGTCAACGAAGCCTTCGCCGTAGTGCCCATGGCGCTGATGAATGAACTCAAGCTCAGCCATGACATCGTCAACGTCAACGGTGGCGCTTGTGCCCTGGGCCACCCCATTGGCGCGTCCGGCGCTCGCATCATGGTGACCTTGATGTACGCCTTGCAAGCCCGTGGCCTGAAAAAAGGCGTGGCTACCTTGTGCATTGGTGGCGGCGAAGGCACGGCCGTCGCCCTGGAAATGTTGTAAAAAATAAGTGAAAGTCTGAGCCATGTTGCTGACCCAAGACCAGGAAATGATCCGCGACGCGGTGCGTGACTTTGCGCAGACCGAACTCTGGCCCCACGCTGCCCGGTGGGACAAAGAGCACCACTTTCCCAAAGCCGCGCACCAGGGCCTGGCCGCCCTTGGCGCCTATGGCATTTGCGTGCCTGAAGACCTGGGTGGTGCGGGGCTGGACTACCTCAGCGTGGCGCTGGTGTTGGAAGAAATTGCAGCCGGCGACGGCGGCACCAGTACCGCCATCTCGGTCACCAACTGCCCCGTCAACGCCATTTTGATGGCCTACGGCAACGCCGCGCAACAGAAACAATGGCTCACGCCGCTGGCGCAAGGCCAGCTGCTGGGCGCCTTTTGCCTGACCGAGCCGCATGTGGGTTCTGACGCGTCTAGCCTGCGCACCACCGCCGTAAAAGACGGCGACAGCTACGTCATCAACGGTGTTAAACAGTTCATCACCAGTGGTAAGAATGGTGACGTCGCCATCGTCATTGCGGTGACCGACAAGGGCGCGGGCAAGAAAGGCATGAGCGCCTTCATCGTGCCTACCGCGACCCCCGGCTACGTGGTGGCGCGGCTGGAAGACAAGCTGGGCCAGCACAGCAGCGACACCGCGCAAATCAACTTTGACGCCTGCCGCATTCCGGCCGACAACCTGATTGGGCAAGAGGGCGAGGGTTACAAAATTGCCTTAGGCGCCCTCGAAGGTGGGCGCATTGGCATTGCCGCGCAAAGCGTGGGCATGGCGCGCAGCGCGTTTGAGTTTGCGCTGGCTTACGCCAAAGACCGCCAGAGCTTTGGCACCGCCATCTTCAACCACCAGGCCGTGGGTTTTCGCTTGGCCGACTGCGCCACACAACTCGAAGCCGCGCGCCAACTCATCTGGCACGCTGCGGCGCTGCGCGATGCGGGGCGCCCCTGCCTCAAAGAGGCGGCCATGGCCAAGCTGTTTGCCAGTGAAATTGCTGAAAAAGTCTGCAGCGCATCCCTCCAGACCCTGGGTGGCTACGGCTATGTCAGCGACTTCCCTGTAGAGCGCATTTACCGCGATGTGCGCGTCTGCCAAATTTACGAGGGCACCAGCGACGTGCAAAAAATCATCATCCAGCGCGCACTGGCTTGAGGCATGGTGCAGCACCACATGGCTTGGCCCGCCGGCCTGCAAATTTTTGAGCGCGGTTGGCTGTCCAGCAACAACATCCTGATTGAGGGCCAGAGCGGTACGGCGTTGATCGACAGCGGCTACGGCCTGCACGCCCCGCAAACCCTGGCGCTGGTGCAGTCCGCCTTGCAAAGCCGTCCGCTGGACCTTTTGATCAACACCCATTTGCACAGCGACCATTGCGGCGGTAACGCGGCCTTGCAAGCGGCCTATCCGCAGTTGCAAACCCACATTCCCCCCGGCCACGCCGCACAAGTGGCGCAGTGGGACCCCCACGCGCTGACCTACACCCCCACCGGGCAAAGCTGCCCCCAGTTCCGGCTGGACGCCGTGCTGCAGCCCGGCACCGAGGTGCGTCTGGGCGACCTTCAATGGCAAGTCCACGCCGCGCCTGGGCACGACCCGCATTCGGTCATTCTGTTTGAGCCGGTCAGCCGCGTGCTGGTGTCAGCCGATGCCTTGTGGGAGCGTGGCTTTGGCGTGGTGTTTCCTGAGCTCGATGGCACGGGTGCCTTTGATGAAGTGTCACAAACCCTGGACCTGATCGAGCGCCTGAACCCCGCGCTGGTAATCCCCGGCCACGGTGCCGCGTTCGGCAGCGTGGCCACGTCGCTGGCCTTTGCCCGCCAGCGGCTAGACGGTTTTGTGGCCAACCCGGCCAAGCACCTGCAATACGCGGCCAAGGTGTTGCTCAAATTCAAACTACTGGAAGCGCAGGCCATTGAAAAATCCGCGCTCATTCAGTGGGCGCAGGGCACGCCCTACATGGCCTCGCTCATGCAGCAGCACTTTGCCGGCCTGGCCTTTGACCAGGGCGTGAACCAACTGCTGCAAGACCTGGTGCGCGCCGGTGCCGCCACCTTGCAGGGCGACTGGGTGCATAACGCGTGACGGGTTAAGGGGGTGAGCGGGTGAATCCATCGCGGCCCGCTGATAATCCGGCCAGCGTCGCAACCCATTTGGAGTAATTCCCCATGCCCATCACCAAAGGTTACCAACAACTCGTGGCCGAAGCCATGGCCCAGGTCACCACCTACTCGGTCGAAGAAGTGCGCGCGCGCCTGCACGACCCGCAGGTGCAAATCGTCGACATACGCGACATTCGCGAGCTCGCGCAGGGCACGCTACCGGGGGCTTACCACGCCTCGCGCGGCATGCTGGAGTTCTGGGTAGACCCCGCCTCGCCCTACCACAAGCCCTTGTTTGCCGACGAATCCAGGCAGTTCATCCTGTTCTGCGGCGCCGGTTGGCGCAGTGCGTTGGCCGCCAAGTCCTTGCAAGACATGGGCATGCAAAACGTAGCGCACATGGACGGCGGTTATGGCGACTGGGTCAAAGCCGGAGCGCCTACCGAAACTCTGGAAGAGCAAAAAGCGCAACGCGAGAAAAAACACTGAATGGCCACCTCATTTGAGGCCGTCATTTTTGACTGCGATGGCGTGCTGGTAGACAGCGAAGCCATCACTTGCGGCGTCTTGCGCGACATGTTTGAAGAGCAGGGCTGGACCCTCACCTTGGCCGAGTGCATGGACCACTTTCTGGGCCACACCGTGCGCTACCGGCGCAACCTGATCGAGGCCAACACCGGCAAACCTTTGACGGAAGACTGGCTGCAAGGGTTTTATGCAAGGCGCAATGTGCGCCTGGCGCAAGAAATAACCGCCATACCCGACATCTTGCCCACGCTGCGCTACGTGCACACGGCCTACCAGGGGCAAATCGCCTGCGCCTCTGGGGCCGACCGCGCCAAAATAAATATGATGCTGCGCCAGTTGGGCCTGTTCGATTTTTTTGACGGTCGCATTTTCAGCGGCCACGAAGTGCCCAACACCAAGCCCGCTCCCGATGTCTACCTGGCCGCCGCGGCCTACCTGGGCAAAGACCCGGCGCGTTGTCTGGCCATTGAAGACACCCACGTGGGCGTAGCAGCGGGCGTGGCCGCCGGCGCTACCGTCTGGGGTTTTGCGGCGCATGGCCAGGATGCGTCCCTGTTGCGCGCCGGCGCCGCGCATGTTTTTCACCACATGGCCGATTTGCCGGGGCTGCTGGCACGGCCATAAACAAGCCCTCTGGCCTGCGTGGGCCAAAAGGGCTTGAGCTGCCACAGTGGGGCAACTGGTGACCGCGGGGCGGCCAGCGCTTACTGGTTCAATTGGATATTGAAGGTTTTCACAATTGCGGCATTGCGGTCAAAGTCCACCTTCACGGCCTGGCCGAGTTGGGCGGCGTTCAGGTCGTCAGGCAGGTCAAAGCCAGCGGCCGTCATGCGGTCACGTACGCGTGGGTTGGCAGCAGCTTTCTTTACCGCCGCATGGATCTTCTCCAGCATGGGGTCTGACAGGCCGCTAGCAGCCACCACGCCCAGCCAATTGCTGAAGTCCAGTTCTGGGTAACCTTGTTCGGCCAGCGTCGGCACGTCGGGTAAATGGGGTGAGCGTTTTTTGGAGGCCACGCCGTAAGCCTGCAACTTGCCGCCCAGGATCAGGGGTTTGGAGGTAACGATGCCGTCAAACATGACCGTCACCTGGTTACCCATCAGTTGCTGCAGAGCAGGGGGCGAGCCGGGGAAGGGAACGTGCTGCAAGTCCAGCCCCGATTTCTGGTTCAGAATCATGCCGGAATAGTGCGACACAGTGCCCGCGCTGTAAGAGGCAAAGCTGTATTTGCCGGGGGTGGCCTTGAGGTAGCTCACCAGGCTTTTGAGGTCTTTGGCCGGCAGGCTCGGGTTGCCCACCAACACCACGCTGGCGCGCGCCACCGCAGCGACTGGCCGGATGTCCTTGATCGGGTCAAAGCCGGTTTTCATGACGTGCGGTATTTCGGTCAGCACATTGCTGGCCGTGACCATCAGGGTCTGGCCATCGGCCGGGGCCGATTTGAGCGCCTGCACGGCAATGGCACCGCCAGCACCGGGCTTGTTGTCAATGATGACCGGCTGACCAATATCGGCCGACAACTGGTCTGCCAGCAGCCGGGCGATCACATCCATGGTGCCGCCGGCCGGGGCAGGTACCAGCAGTTTCACGGGTTTGTCGGTCCAGGCCCAGGCGCCTGGCAGGCAGCATGCCAGCACCAGGGCGCAAACGGCCTTGCGTTTCCAGGGGGCTTTGAGTGTTCGGGCCATGGATGTCTCCTGAAGTTGATGAATTCACTAACGATCGCGATGATAGGAACGTGAATCCAAGCGTGCTTGATAATCTGGGACATTGCATGTCTAATTTGGGACACCAAGGGATAACACCATGCTCCATGTTCGCAGTGCCAGTTTGAACGGTTATGTTGACTTGGCCCAGTCGCTGGGGCTTGATGCGGCGGCCATGATGCGCCAGGTGGGGCTCACACCGCGCTGCCTGGACGACCCGGAAACGCCCATTGCAGCCGAGGCCGTGCGCGACCTGCTGGAGCACAGCGCCCAAGCCTCGGGCGTGGAAGACTTTGCCCTCAAACTGGCAGCCGGCCGCAGCCTGTCCAACCTGGGGCCTATCAGCCTGGTGCTCAAGGAGGAGCCCACCACGCGACAGGCACTCGACACGCTGTGCCGCTACCTGCGCCTGCTCAACGCCTCACTCATCACCCATATTGAAGAAGGGCCTGGCACGGTCACCATCCGCGAAGAAATGCTGGTGCAGCAAACCGTGTCTATGCGCCAGTCGATGGAGTTGGCCATTGGGGTGATGTACCGAATTTTGCGCGAACTGATGGGCCCGACCTGGAAGCCATTGCGGGTGTGCTTTGTGCACCGCCCGCCCAAAGACGTCACGGGGCACCGCGCTTTCCTGGGCGCACAACTCATGTTTAACCAGGAGTTCAATGGCATCGTCTGCGCCGCTGCCGACTTGCAAGCGCCGCAGTCCCGTGCAGATCCCGGCATGGCCAAGTTTGCCCGCCAGTACCTAGACCTGGCCCTGCGTCAGCACCACCAGGGCCCGCTGACCACGGTGCGCCAACTGATTGCCGCGCTGTTGCCCGGCGGGCGTTGCACAGCCCAGCAAGTGGCCCAGCATCTGGGCGTAGACCGGCGGACCATACACCGCTACCTGAGCGCCCAGAATAAGAATTTTTCAGGGGTGTTGCAAGAGGTGCGCACCGAGCTGGCCTTGCGCCAGATTCGGGACAGTGACTTGCCCATTGGCGAGTTGGCCAGTCTCTTGGGCTTTTCCAGTCCCAGCGCCTTCGGCCACTGGTTCAGAACCGCCTTTGACCAGAGTGTCAGTCAATGGCGCCGCTCCCAGCACGGCGGTGACGCGCCGGTGCTTGCCCAAACTGGCTCTTGAACCAGCGTGTGAACGAGCTGGGCGTACTGTAGCCCAGCATTTCAGAGACGCGAATGAGGTTGTGTTTGGGGTTGTCCATGTAGCGCATCACCAGGTCGCGGCGCACGTCATTGAGCAGGTGGGTAAAGCTGACACCAGCTTCGTCCAGCTGTCGCTGCATGGTGCGCAGACTCAGGCCCAGTCCTTGGGCCACGCAGTCGCTGGTGGCGCGTCCGGTGGGCAGCATCATGTAAATGGCTTTGCGCACTTCCAGGTCAATGGCCGGTTCTCGTAAACCTGGAATGGTGTCCACAAACTGGCGGGCGTAACGCACCATGGCCGGGTCGGCTGCGGGATTTTGCAAGTCCAGGTCGGAGGCTGCAAACACGATGCCATTGAACTCGCTGCCAAACACCAAAGGACAGGCAAACAGCCGCCGATGCAGGCTCAGGTCGGGCGGCGCGGCGTGTGAAAAGTTGACCGAGTTCGGGCGCCACTGCCGTCCCAGTACCGCCGCGCACATGCGAAACAACACCCCGATGGCCAACTCGATAGCCTGGCGAGTGGGCCGGTCGGCCATGACTTCTTCGCGCACGATCACCATCGGTCCGGCGTCTTCAATTTGCAGCGCCAGCGAGTCGTTGAGGAGGTGGCGGTAGCGAATGGTGGTGGCCAGCGCATCGCGCAAGGTGGGTTGGTGGCTGATCAGCAGGCTGACCACGCCAAAGTTAGAAAGCTGGCGCGACTCGGCCATTCTTAAGCCAAAAGTCAGGCTACCGCTGCTTTGAGCCGAGCGTTCCAGCAATTCCACCGCAGCCTTGGCTGGGATGCGCTGGTCGGGGTCGGCCAGCATGGCGGCGGACAGGCCGACCTCGCGCAACACCTCCTGCGGGTTAAAGCCCAGCGCGCGGCTTACTTCAAAAAAATGCGTCAGAACGGCAGCGCGAACCAGGGTATTCATGGAGGCATTCTGGCATGAAATGAAAAGTTTATGGCGCAAGTTGCGAAGTCCCAGGCGACGCCAATGCCTACAGTCCATCCCACAGAAACAAGGAGACCGCCTCATGGCCAAAGCCGTCAGAATGCATGAAACCGGGGGACCAGAAGTCTTGCGCTACGAAGACGTGGCCGTAGGCGAGCCCGGCCCGGGCCAGGTGCGCTTGCGCCATGTAGCTGTTGGCTTGAACTACGCCGACACCTACTTTCGCAACGGCACTTACCCCATCCCCTTGCCCAGTGGCATGGGGGTGGAAGCTGCCGGCGTGGTGCAAGCCCTGGGCCCCGGGGTGACCCAGGTAGCCGTGGGCGACCGGGTAACGTACACCGGCTTTGTCAACACGCTGGGTGCCTACAGTACAGAGCGGTTGGTCCCAGCTGATGCCCTGATTCAATTGCCCGAAAGCATCTCCTTTGAAACCGCCGCTGCCATGACCATGCGCGGACTCACCAGCGCTTACCTGATGCGTCGCCTCTACCCGTTCAAACCCGGCGACACGCTGCTGCTGCACGCTGCCGCCGGCGGTGTGGGTCTTATCGTGTCGCAGTGGGCCAAGATGCTGGGCGTGACCGTGATTGGTACCGTGTCCACTGAAGAAAAAGCCGAGCTTGCTCGCGCCCACGGTTGCGCGCACACCATCAATTACAGCCACGAAGACGTGGCCGCCCGCGTCAAGGAAATCACCGCAGGCGTGGGCGCTCATGTGGTGTTTGACAGCGTGGGCAAGACCACCTTCATGGCCTCGCTCGACTCGCTCAAGCGCCGCGGCCTGATGGTGTGCGTCGGCACCGCCAGCGGAACTATTCCCCCGTTTGACCCGCAACTGCTGGCGCGCAAAGGCTCGCTGTTTCTAACCCGACCCGCGCTGGCCGACTACATTGCCGACCCGGCAGAAAAAGCCGAACTAGCTGCCGAGATTTTTGGCCATGTGGCCAGCGGGCGCATCAAGATCGAGATCAACCAGCACTATGCGCTGCAAGACGCGGTACAGGCGCACCGTGACCTAGAGTCGCGCAAAACCACCGGTTCTTCCATCTTCGTGATCTGACATCCAAGGAGAGATTCATGCACGTCGCACCCCTGACCTGTGCCCTGGGCGCCGAGCTGACGGGCGTTAACCTGGCCGACGCCATTGACAACGACGGGTTGTTTGCCCAGATCAATGCACTGTTGCTCCAGCACAGGGTGCTTTTCTTGCGCGACCAGAACTTCAGCCGTGCGGAGCATGTGGCCTTTGCCCAGCGCTTTGGCGCGCTCGAAGCCCATCCGGTGGCCGGCAGCGACCCCGAGCACCCAGGCCTGGTGCGCATTTACAAGTCGCCCGAGCTGCCCAATGACCGCTACGAAAACGCCTGGCACACCGATGCCACCTGGCGCGAGTCACCACCCATGGGCTGCGTGCTGCGCTGTGTGGAATGCCCGCCAGTCGGTGGCGACACCATGTGGGCCAATATGGTGCTGGCGTATGAAAAACTGCCCGAGCACATCAAACAACAAATTGATGGCTTGCGCGCACGCCACAGCATAGAGGCCACCTTTGGCGCCGCCATGCCCCTTGAGAAGCGCCTGGCCCTTAAAGCTCAATTTCCTGATGCTGAGCACCCCGTGGTGCGCACGCACCCGGTCACGGGTGAAAAAACCCTGTTTGTGAACAGTTTCACCACCCACTTCACCAACTTTCACACCCCCATGAATGTGCGCTACGGGCAAGACTACACCCAAGGCGGCCCCATGTTGCTGGAGTACCTGCGCAGCCAGGCGCTCATTCCCGAATACCAGGTGCGCTGGCGCTGGCAGCCCAACAGCGTGGCCATCTGGGACAACCGCAGCACTCAGCACTATGCGGTGATGGACTACCCGCCTTGCCACCGCAAGATGGAACGTGCCGGCATCGTGGGCGACAAGCCTTTCTAACCCCCTCATTCATCGACCCCATCAATCCCATCGGAGACCTTATGAACTTTCTAGACGGCGCCCTGTTTCCTGAAAACCAGTCCAAGCTCGTCATCACGGCCGCACCGTACGGCCCGGAGTGGATTCCTTCAGACTTTCCGCAAGACATTGCGGTCACGATGGAGGAACAGATTCAGAAGGCGGTGGACTGCTACCACGCAGGCGCCAGCGTGCTGCACCTGCATGTGCGCGAGCTTGACGGCAAAGGCAGCAAGCGCCTGTCCAAGTTCAACGAACTGATTGCCGGCGTGCGCGAGGCCGTGCCCGACATGGTGATCCAAGTTGGCGGCTCCATCTCGTTTGCGCCGGAGTCTGATGGCTCAGCGGCCAAGTGGTTGTCCGATGACACCCGCCACATGCTGGCCGAACTCAATCCCAAGCCAGACCAGGTGACTGTCACGGTCAACACCACGCAGATGAACATTCTGGAGCACATGGACGTGCGCGACTATGCCGGCACATCACTGGCCGACCCGGCCACTGTGCACGCTTACAGTGAAATGATCGTGCCCTCCAACCCCGCCTGGTTTGAAGAGCACATTCGGCGCCTGAGCGCCGCAGGCATCCAGAGTGCCTTTCAGTTCTACAACATCAACAGTTTTGAGACCGTGGAGCGGCTTATCCGTCGGGGCGTCTACAAAGGCCCGCTGGTCATGAACTGGGTGGCCATCAGCGGCGGCATGGATGCGCCCAATATCTACAACCTGACCAACTTTGTGCGCGCCACCCCTGACGGCGCCATGCTGACGGTGGAGAGCAGCATGCGCAACGTGTTGCCCATAAACATGATTGGCATGGCTTTGGGCCTGCATGTGCGCTGCGGCATTGAAGACAACATCTGGAACCAGGACCGTTCCGCCCGGATGGGCACTGTGGAACAGATCGAGCAGTTGGTGCGTTTCGCAAAGGAGCTCGGTCGTCCGGTGGCCAATGGGCAGGAGGCGCGCGAGATTCTCAAGATTGGTGTGTTTTACGACACGGTGGAAGAAACGCTTGCCGCCAATGGTTTTGCCCCCAACCCCAAGGGCGGGCAGCAAGGCTTTCTGCGCAAGACGAACTAAGCGCCTACCGACCTAGCGCGGGGCAGCGCGGCGAAACTCCCCCGGTGCTAGGCCGGTCCAGCCTTTGAAGGCGCGGATAAAACTCTTTTCATTCAAAAAGCCGGCCGCTTCAGCCACCTGTTTCACGGGTCGGTTGGTGCGCAACAGCAGCTCGCTGGCGCGCTCGCGCCGCACTTCGTCTTTCAGCGCTTGCAGGGTGGCGCCTTCGTCTTTGAGTTGGCGGTGCAAAGAGCGCGCTGACAGATTGAGCAAAGTGGCCAGCGCATCGGCGTTGTGGGTTTGCTGCGGGTGCGTCAGCAGCGCCTGGCGCACGCGCTGCACCAGCAGACGGTCGCGCCGGTAGGGGCGCACGGTGAGGGGCAGGGCGCGTTGCAACATGTGTTGCAGCGCGGCCTCGTCGCGGCGCAGCGGCAGGGGCAGGTAGCGCGCATCAAAGTGAATCGCCGCGCAGTCGGCGTTGAACGTGGTGCGACCCGGAAACAACACCGCGTAAGCCGCCTGGTGTGCCGGTGGGGCAAACGGAAACTGGGCCGACTGCAAGGGCAGGCGCGCGTCAATCAGCCAACAGGCCAGGCCGTGGATATTGCGCAGCACCGACACCAGACAAAACTCGCGCAACGCGCCTAGGTCGCGGTGTTCGGTAATCGACAAGGTGGCCCACTCGCGGGTGTCGCCGCTACCGGTTTCGGCAGCGGTCACGGTCAGGGACAGCGAAATGTCGTCGGCAATCAAACCGTGGTGACGGCACCAGCGTTGCAGCGCCACGCCCAGACTGGGCGCACTGATGGAGGCGCGCGCCAGCATGCCGTAGCTGCCCCAGGGCAGGGCGCGGTTGAACCAGCCCAAACCTTCGTCGTCGAGTTCCTGCATGGCCGCTCCCGAAATCGCCTCCATTTGCCCGGCGCTGATGCGGGCTTGCGGGTCGTTCACGCTATCTGGCGCAATTTGTGCCAAGGCCAAAGCGTTGGCCGGGTCCAGGGCACGGCGCGCGTAAGCCAGCACAATGGCGCGCACAAAGGCCATGGGCGTAGCGGTCACCGGGCTGAAGCCGGTCGGCGCAGAAGGTAAAGAGGGTGTCACGCGCTGAAGTGTCTTTCAAAATGGCACTATTTGCAACCTGCGTGGCCCGGGCGTCCCGGCCGCTTCCCCTATGCTTGGCGCTGCCACCACAAGGAAATGCCATGCCGATTCTGGAGACCCGACTCAACGCCCGCTCTGCGGACTTTCAGGCCAATGCCTTGGCCATGCAAGCGCTGGTGACCGACCTGAACCAGCAACTCGCCCAGGCCGCCTTGGGCGGTGGCGACGCCGCCCGCGCCAAGCACACCGCGCGCGGCAAGTTGCTGCCGCGCGACCGGGTGCAAATGCTGCTGGACCCCGGCACGCCCTTTCTGGAACTCTCGCCTCTGGCCGCCTTGGGCCTGTACCCCGACCGCGATGGCAGCGACAGCGCCCCCAGCGCGGGGGTGATTGCCGGCATTGGCCGCGTTAGCGGCGTGGACTGCATGATTGTCTGCAACGACGCCACCGTCAAAGGCGGCACCTACTACCCCATGACGGTCAAAAAGCACCTGCGGGCGCAAGAGGTGGCGCAGCAAAACTGCCTGCCCTGCATTTACCTGGTCGACTCCGGTGGCGCTAACTTGCCCAACCAAGACGAGGTGTTTCCCGACCGCGACCACTTTGGCCGCATCTTCTTCAATCAGGCCAATATGAGCGCCCAGGGCATTGCACAAATTGCCGTGGTCATGGGCAGTTGCACGGCCGGTGGCGCCTATGTGCCCGCCATGAGCGACGAGGCCATCATTGTTAAAAACCAGGGCACCATCTTTTTAGGTGGCCCACCGCTGGTGAAAGCCGCCACGGGCGAAGTGGTGTCTGCCGAAGACCTGGGTGGGGGTGATGTACACACCCGCCTCTCGGGCGTGGCCGACCACCTGGCGCAAAACGATTTGCACGCGCTGGCGCTGGCACGCCGTGCGGTTGCTAACCTGAACCGCATCAAACCGGCCGGCCCGCTGCTGACCCAAAGCGTGCCGCCCAAGTTCCCGGCGCAGGAGTTGTATGGCGTCATTCCGGTGGACACGCGCAAACCGTTTGATGTGCGCGAGATCATTGCCCGCATCGTTGACGACTCCGAGTTTGACGAATTCAAATCACGCTTTGGTACCACCCTGGTGTGCGGATTTGCCCGCATCGAGGGCATGCCGGTGGGCATCATCGCCAACAACGGCATCTTGTTCAGCGAGTCGGCGCTCAAAGGCGCGCACTTCATTGAGCTGTGCTGCCAGCGAAAAATCCCGCTGGTGTTCTTGCAGAACATCACCGGCTTCATGGTGGGGCGCAAGTACGAGAACGAGGGCATTGCCCGCAACGGCGCCAAGATGGTGACCGCCGTGGCCACCGCGCAGGTGCCCAAGTTCACCATCATCATTGGCGGCAGTTTTGGTGCCGGTAATTACGGCATGTGCGGGCGCGCTTACAGCCCACGCTTTTTATGGATGTGGCCCAACGCCCGCATCTCGGTCATGGGCGGCGAGCAAGCGGCCAGCGTGCTGGCCACGGTGCGCCGCGACGGCCTAGAAGCTAAGGGCGGCCAATGGAGCGCCGACGAAGAAGAAGCCTTCAAGGCACCCATTCGCCAGCAGTACGAGGTGCAGGGCCACCCCTACTTTGCCACCGCCCGCTTGTGGGACGACGGCATCATCGACCCCGCAGACACCCGCCGCGTGCTGGGCTTGGGCCTGTCGGCAGCCCTCAACGCGCCGGTGGCAGACACGAAATTTGGCATTTTTCGCATGTAATGTGTATGATTATTAAATTTCATACACATTAAGGGTGTTGCCATGCGAACCAATATCGAAATCGACGACAAGCTCATGGAAACTGCCATGGCAGCGGGCGGTTTCAAGACCAAGCGTGAAGCGGTGGAAGAGGGCTTGCGCATGATCGCCAGGCGCAAGGTCTATGACGGATTGCTGGCCTTGCGTGGCCAATTGCAATGGGACGATTCTGAGGAAAGCTGGGCGCTAACGCGCCAAGAGAACGCTTTGCAAGTGAATGAAGCACCAGCCGCTCCTTACGCGCCCGAGGCGGCTGTAGTGCCCAAAAGAGGTCGTGGCAAGTGATTCTGGTCGACTCAAGCGTTTGGATTGACTTCTTTCAAGGAGCGTCCAACACCGCAGTAAGCCAATTAATAAAGCTATTGCAAGACGGGAATTCCGACTTGGCCACTGCGGACTTGGTGGTGTTTGAAGTGCTGCGAGGTTTTCGGCACAACCGGGCAATGTTGGAAGCGCAAGCGCTGCTGTCGCAAATGGCCCAGGTTGAGCTAGGCGGTTTAGAAAATGCCCTGCAAGGGGTTGAACACTATCGTGCATTGCGCGCCCGGGGCTATTCGATACGCAGTCCAATTGACGTGCTGCTAGCAGCGTATTGCATCACGCACCAGCATTTGCTGCTGCACCGCGACGCTGATTTTGATGTACTTCAGACGCTGCGCGGCTTGCAGGTGTTGCCGCATTAACGAGGCTCAGCTATGGATCCACATCGCCACTTTCAAACCCTGGCTCGCTATAACGCTTGGGCCACGCAAGCCCTGCTTGCGGCCCTGGAACGTGTGCCAGAAGGCGACTACCGCCGAGATTGCGGACTCTTTTTCAAATCCATCCATGGCACGCTGAACCATCTGCTGCTTGTTGAGCACCGGCTTTGGCGCGTTCGGTTTCAGGGTGAGGTGCCTCAAATGGCATCACTTGACCAAGAAGTTGAGGCAGACCGAGCTGCCTTGGCCAGTGCGCTGTTGTTGGAGGCGCAAGCGTGGATGCCTCTTATCGCGGCATGGGATACCTCACGTTTTGATGAGTTGCTCAGATACACCACTTTACGTGGAACCGCGCAGTCTTTGCCTTTTTCCGCCACATTGACGCACGTCTTTAACCATGGCACCCACCACCGTGGGCAAATAACTGCCGCGTTGACCGCCATGGGGCAGCCAGCGCCTGAACTCGACATGGTTTACATGTTGCAAGCCCAAGCCCATTCAAACATTTAAGGACACCATGTTCAACAAAATTCTCATCGCCAACCGGGGCGAAATCGCTTGCCGGGTGGCCGTCACTGCGCGCCGTCTGGCCATTCAGACGGTGGCGGTGTATTCCGATGCCGATGCCAACGCCAAGCACGTCGCCGTCTGCGACGAATCGGTACACATTGGCGGCAGCGCACCCAAGGACAGCTACTTGCGCTGGGAGCGCATTATTGAAGCCGCCCTGGCCACCGGCGCCCAGGCCATTCACCCCGGCTATGGATTCTTGAGTGAGAACGAAGAGTTTGCGCAAGCCTGCGCACGGGCTGGACTGGTCTTCATCGGGCCGCTGCCCGCCAGCATCAAAGCCATGGGGCTCAAAGCCGAGTCCAAGCAGCTGATGGAAAAAGCCGGCGTGCCCTTGGTGCCGGGCTACCACGGCGCCGACCAGGACCCGGCCTTGCTGCAGCGCGAGGCCGACCGCATGGGTTACCCGGTGCTGATCAAGGCCAGCGCGGGTGGTGGTGGCAAGGGCATGCGTGCGGTCGACAAGACGGAAGACTTTGCTGCAGCGCTGGCCAGTTGCAAACGCGAAGCCATCAACAGCTTTGGCGACGATGCCGTGCTGATAGAGAAATACGTTCAGCGCCCGCGCCACATCGAGATTCAGGTGTTTGGCGACACGCTGGGCAATTACGTGCACCTGTTCGAGCGCGATTGCTCGGTGCAGCGGCGCCACCAAAAAGTGTTGGAAGAAGCCCCCGCTCCGGGCATGACGCCCGAGTTGCGCGAGCAAATGGGCGCCGCAGCGGTGGCCGCTGCGCGCGCCGTGAACTATGTGGGCGCCGGCACCGTGGAGTTCATTGTGGAGCAGCGTGCCGGTGGTGACATGGCATTCTTCTTCATGGAAATGAACACGCGCTTGCAAGTGGAGCATCCAGTCACCGAGGCTATCACCGGGCAAGACTTGGTGGAGTGGCAGTTGCGCGTGGCCAGTGGCGAGCCGTTGCCCTTGCGACAAGACCAACTGCAGATCAGTGGTCACGCCATTGAGGCGCGTATTTGCGCCGAAAACCCCGACAAACAATTCTTGCCCGCTACCGGCCAGCTGCAGGTGTACGAGCTGCCCGCCTGCCTCACTTTTGAGCGCGCCCCGGGCGCTGTGCGGGTGGACTCCGGCGTGCGCCAGGGCGATGCTATCTCGCCGTATTACGACTCCATGGTGGCCAAGCTGATCGTGCATGGCGACAGCCGCGCGCAAGCGTTGTCACGTCTGGACACGGCGCTGGCGCGCACCCACATCGTCGGCCTGCAAACCAATGTGCAGTTTTTGCGCCATGTGGTGCAAAGCCGCTCGTTTGCGCAGGCTGACTTGGACACCGCCCTGATTCCGCGAGAAGCCGCCGTGCTGTTCATGCAGGAGCGAGTGGGCCTGCGCCTGGCCGTGGCCAGCGCCGTGGCGCACACCTTGCAACAAGAACAGCCTTCGCAAGCGCAACAGCAAGCGCCAGGCAACTGGCGTGACCCCTGGTCGCAACGCGACGGTTGGCGCGCACACGGGCCGTCGCTGCGTCGCTTCGACTTTGAATTTGCCGCTGAACGCCACACCGTGTTGCTGCGCACTTTGCACGACGGCACCCTGCAACTCGAGCTGGCCGGCGAGGTCGCCACGTTGTCGTTTGGCCCGGCCATTCAGGGGCTGGACGTGCGCTTTGGCCTGCAACGCCAGATCGTCAGTGTCTATGCACAAGGCGCCGTGCGGCACGTGTTCACCAGCCAGGGCGCCACCCAGATCACCGTGATTGACGCGCTGGCCCATGCCGGTGACGCCCAAGCCGAAGGCGGTCGCCTGACCGCGCCCATGCCGGGCAAGGTGGTGTCATTTGCCGTCAAGGCCGGCGACACCGTCAAACGCGGTCAAACCCTGGCCGTCATGGACGCCATGAAAATGGAACACACCATTGCCGCCCCGATTGATGGCGTGGTCGCCGAGCTACTCTATGCCCCCGGCGACCAAGTCACCGAAGGCGCCGAACTGCTCAAACTGGTGGCCTGATAACGCACCATGGTTTCCAGTCAATGCTAGGCTCTAGCCCCATGAAAATTACTTTTTGCTGTACCGACACCAAGGCCGAGCCCTGGTTGGTGGGCTTGCGTGCCGCCTTGCCGCAGGCTGAAGTTTCCCTTTGGCAACCCGGCGATGCGCCGGCAGACCATGCCGTGGTGTGGGCGCCGCCGCAGCAGTTTTTTGACGAGCAAACGCAGCTCAAGGGCGTGTTCAACATTGGCGCTGGGGTAGACGCCCTGCTGAAATTGCGCCTGCCCCCGCAAGCCACCGTGGTGCGCTTGGACGATGCGGGTATGTCGGTGCAAATGGCCGAGTACGTGTGCCATGCCGTGATTCGCCACGCCCGCGAGTTCGATGCGTACGAGGCCGACACGCGCGCGGGCAAATGGTCGTTTAGAAAACCGCTGGACCGCACAGATTTTTCCGTGGGCGTCATGGGCTTGGGCGTGCTTGGGCAACGGGTGGCGCGTGCTTTGCAGCACTTTGAATTTCCGGTGCGGGGATGGAGCCGCTCCCAAAAAAATCTGGACGGGGTGCCGTGCTACGCCGGCGCCGAGCAACTGCCTGAATTTTTGGCTTCCTGCCGCGTGCTGGTGTGCCTGCTGCCGCTCACGCCCGAGACGCGCGACATCCTGCGCCGCGACACGCTGGCGCTTTTGCAGCCCGGTGGCTACCTCATCAACGTGGCGCGTGGCGCGCATCTGGTGGAAGAAGACTTGCTCGCGCTGCTGCACGAAGGCCATCTGGCCGGTGCCACGCTCGATGTGTTTCGCACCGAACCCCTGCCCGCCGGCCACCCGTTCTGGCAGCACCCGCAAATCACCATCACCCCGCACAACTCGGCGCGCACCATGCGTGAGGTCAGCATTGCGCAGATCGTGGGGAAAATGGCCGCCTTGGCACAGGGCCATCGCGTGGCCGGTACCGTGGACGCCGCCCGCGGGTACTGAGAATCTACTGAACCCCGCCACCCCACCTAGCCAAGACACCAGGACGACTTGAAAAATGAATTACCCCGCCCGAGTCAAACTGGTCGATGTCGGCCCGCGTGACGGCCTGCAAAACGAGCAGCAGCAGGTGCCCGCCAGCGTCAAGATTGAGCTGGTGCACCGGCTGCAATCGGCGGGCCTGAAAGAGATTGAGGTCACCAGCTTTGTCTCGCCCAAATGGGTGCCCCAAATGGCAGACAACGCCCAGGTCATGGCGGGCATTGCGCGCCAGCCCGGCGTGCGTTATTCGGTGCTCACCCCCAACCTGCAGGGGCTGCAGGCGGCCCTGGCCTCCAGGCCCGACGAGATCGTGGTGTTTGGCGCGGCCAGCGAGGCTTTTAGCCAGAAGAACATTAACTGCTCCATAGCCCAAAGCATTGAGCGCTTTGCCCCTGTGGTGGAGGCGGCGCGCGCGGCCGGTATTTACGTGCGTGGCGCCATGAGCTGCACCGTGGGTTGCCCGTACGAAGGCGACATTGCGCCCCAGCGGGTGGACTACCTGGCCGGCCTCATGAAAAGCATTGGTGTGCAGCACGTGGGCGTGGCCGACACCATTGGCGTGGGCACGCCACTCAAAGTACAGCGGGCACTGGAAGCCACCCTCAAGCACTACAACGTGAACGATGTGTCCGGCCACTTTCACGACACCTATGGCCAGGCCCTGGCCAACACGTTGGTCAGTCTGCAAATGGGCGTGTGGCAGTTTGACACCTCGGTGGCCGGCCTGGGCGGCTGCCCTTATGCCAAAGGCGCCACCGGCAACGTGGCCACTGAAGACGTGGTGTTCATGCTGCATGGCATGGGCATAGACACCGGCATTGACTTAGACCGCCTGGTCGACGCCGGCGTCTTCATCAGCGAGTTCCTGGGCCGCAAGCCCGGCTCGCGCGCAGCCACTGCGCTGCTTAACAAACGACACCACTGACATGACCCAACCCACTGTTGCACCCACTTTTGCACCTGCACCCGCCCCCGATCCTTCACCCTCGGTGCCCACGGTCATCACTCCCGCCCTGGTGGCGGCCTGCGCCGAAGTGTTGGGCGCCAGCGCGCAAGCGCTTGTGCCCTCACCGTGTATCTCGGTGTGTCGCATGGACCGGGAGCGCGGCTGGTGCGCGGGGTGCTTACGCACCCTTGAAGAACTCCGCGAGTGGGGCCGCGCCGACAGTGCCCGCAAGTACGCGGTGTGGGGCTTGATTGCGCAACGCATCGACAACTTCAGGTGACCGCGCCATGAAACACATCACGTTTTACCTCGACTTCATTTCGCCCTACGCCTACCTGGCTTTTGAGCACATGCCAGAGGCCTTGAAAGGCCACAGCTACACCGTAACCTACAAACCCATTTTGTTTGCCGCGCTGCTCAAACACCATGGCCAGCTCGGTCCGGCAGAAATGCCAGGCAAACGCGACTGGACCTACCGTCAAGTGCTATGGCAGGCGCGCCAGCTTGGGCTCGACCTGCAACTGCCCGCGGCGCACCCGTTCAACCCGCTGGCCTTGTTGCGCCTGGCTGTAGCGTGCGATGCGCAGGGTCTGCCCAACCGCTATGTGTGTGAAACCTTGCTGCGCCACGTTTGGCGTGGCGGTGCCGACGCCGCCGATACCCAGCGCCTGCAGGCCGTGACCGAGTTGCTGGCGCCCGCACGCGGCGTCAACAGCGACGAGGTCAAGGCGCAACTCAAAGCCCATACCGAAGAAGCCATTCAGCACGGTGTGTTTGGCGTGCCCACCTTGGCGGTGGACGGCAAATTGTTCTGGGGCTTTGATGCCTTGCCCATGCTGCGCGATTACCTCAACGCCGACCCCTGGTTTGCCAGCGCCGACTGGGATGCTGCGGCCAAGGTGCAGGTCGGTACAGTGCGATCGGTATAGCGCGTTCTTTGTAGCGCGATCGGTGGCCGATCCGCGCTCAGCCTGAACGGGCCATCCAGCGATGCCCGGCCGCGAGGCGTTGCACATCACGCCATTGATTGCATTGGGCTGCCACTTTGGGCCAGATGCGTTGTAACAGCTCGCACTCTGCGAGTGTGTCTGCCGCCGCCTGGTGTCGCACGGCACATTCAATGCCAAAGTGTTTCATCCAGTCGTCCAGAGCGCGGGCACGCACCGAATCGAAAGTGACGGCGCACAAATGGTCAATGTCCAGCCACGGGTTGGGCAGGCGGGTACCCAGAACTTGGCGCATGTGGCGGTTGATCACTGTCTGATCAAACGCCGCATGAAAGGCCAGCAGTGGCGAATTGCCGGCAAACTCGGCAAAAGCCCCCAGGGCCTGGGTTGGCAACATGCCCGAACGCTGTGCATGCACCCCGATGCCATGCAGCAAAATATTGTCTTTGCTGGAGCCGCTTTCCTGCCGCAACACAACTTCAAAGCTGTCAGCCAAGGCAACCCGAAGCGTTTTTTTCGACCAGTCAACATGCAGCGCAATGGCGGCAATTGCCAGCAGGCGGTCTTGTCGTGCATTCAGGCCGCTGGTCTCTACATCCAGCATGACCCAACGTTGTTCGTTGACGTTATGGCGCGCACCCCAGAGCGCATGCCAGCGTGCCAGCCAGCCAAGGCTCATCGCTGGTAGTCCAGTTGCATCCGCTGCTGCAGCATCCGCGCCACGCGGAAAGACTCGCGCAGGATGCGCTGGTCTATGTCGTTCAAGTCGGCGACACGTAGCCGGTTGGGTTCCTTCACCGCAGTGCCAGCCTCAAGCTGTACACGCAATCGCAGCATTTGCAGAAACTCGAAACCGCTGACCCAGGCGCCGTACTCATTAGCGCCCAGTTGCATTTTTTCTCCGGCGGCTTCCAGTCGCTGACGCGTGTTGGTAGGGTCAATGCCCAGCGCCAGGCTGTACAGGCGTGCTGCGTCGACGATGACCGCCGTGCCGTTCAGCTTGAGGTCAATGCTGCCTGTGTCGTCGGTATCGATGGCGCCGCGCCAGTTCAAGGCCACGCTGCGGGTTAATGCATTGAGCGCCATCTGCTTGAGAAAGCGCGGTGTGTTTCTGGCCGTCTGCATCACTTCCATGCGCAAGCTTTCGGCCAGTTGGGCATCGCCCGTCAGGCAGCGGAAGTCAAAGAAAATACTGGCGTTCAGCAGGTCTTGTGGTGAACCTTGGGCGACCCAGTGCCCAAAGCGGGCCCGCCACTCGTCCAGCGTCAGGCAGCAGGCCGCTTCACCAGCCATCACCCCCCCATGGCACAAGGGGTAGCCGCAGGCATCCAGCGCCAGGTTAACCTCATGCGCAAAGATGCGGATCTTCTCGCGCTCGGCCTCTGATGTGCCGTTGGGCAGGATCAGTGCGTTGTCCTGGTCGGTGGCAATGGTCTGTTCACCGCGCCCCTCCGAGCCCAGCGCCAGCCAGCAGAGCCGGTCCAGATTGATGCCATGCGCCCGGGATTTCAGTTTCAGCAGTTGTTCGGTCAGCAGGTCGTTGAGGTGGCTGATCATGGCCGTCAGCTGGCGCGCCTGCACACCTTGCCTGAGCAGGTTGCGCGCAAGCCGGCGAATGTCTTCTGCGGCACGTTGCAGCGCCACCACGTCGGTGGCGGCGTGCAGGGCGGTGCTGACATTTTTCAGGCTTTGCTTTTGCATCGCGAACAGATCGCGCTCGGAGACCATCCCGACGGCCATGCCATTTCGCGTCACCGGCACATGGCGCATGCCATGGCGCGACATCAGCAGCGCGGCGTCTTGCGCCGTGTGCTCGGTGCTCAGTGACAGCACCGGTTGCACCATGACTTCGGCTATCGGCGTGCTCAGCGGCAGCTGCGCCAGCGTGATCTTGCCCAGAATATCGAAGCGGGTGAGGATGCCGACCGGTTGTCCGGCCGTGTCAGTCACCAGCATGGAGCCAATGCGTTGCTGGTGCATGGCCTGCAAGGCGTCGCGCAAGGGCGTATCAGGCGCGCAGCTGACGGGCGCTTTGCCAAGCATCTCGCCCAGCGGTTTTTCTAGCGATTGCTCATTCATCGCATGGGCGGCATAAGCGCCAAGCAGGGCCTTTTGAGACAGCGCCAAAAACTGGTTGGAGCGTTGCGTCAGAAAATCCGCAAACACCGGACTCTGTCTGGCCAGAGTATGCATGGCAGCGACTGGCAGCAACAACACAAAGGTGTCAGCGGTGGCTCGGTACGTGGCGGTCACTGCCCGTCCTGCCATGGCAGCGCTAAGTGGAAACAGGTCGCCGGCCTGGTAGGCAAGGGCGCCACCCATCTGCCCAGCCAGCTCGCGCGTCCCGGTGACTGCGCCGCGGCGTATATAAATGAGTTGCTTCACTTCGCCCTGGCCCGGGTCGACCAGTGTCTCGTCGGGCGCGAAGTATTGCTGGCAAGATTGAGACAGGAAATAGTCCAGGTCGGCGGCTGCCATCTGGGCAAAAGGCACATGCCTTGCCAACTCCTGGCGAAGGTTCTCAAGTAGGCTGCCGGAGGGCCTGACTGTTGAACCAGATGCGGGGCCGGCTTGCTTGCCTCGATCCTCGTCGGTAGATGTCGCCATGGGTTGTTAGAGTCAGTTTAGCATTGGCCGCACTGACCTGAAAGCGCATCTTGCGAAGGCGGTCTCATCTATTAAGTGCCTAGGATTTACCCTTGTTAAGGCCGCAAAGCAGGCTAAATATTGCCAGGTGAAAAAATACCAAAGGGTTATCCCTTATTTTTTAGGGGTGGCTTTGTAGGGTTGTCAGTATTTGGTCAGGCACATTGAACAAAGTGCGGAGTATTGAAATTCCATTCGGAAATTTTTGGGTCTCTATGCTGTTGTCTGTGGTGATTTTGAAAAGTTTGATCGAGCTGTCCCTGATGTTCATCGTCGGGCGCTTTCTGCTGGGCCTCCTGGCGGGCGTCAAGCGACAGACCAATGTGTTTTGGCAATTGCTCGATGTGGCGGCCAAGCCGGCGCTCTGGCTTACCCGTCTTATCAGTCCCAAACTGATTCTGGACCAGCATATTCCGTTGGCCGCCGCCAGCTGGCTCCTCATTGCCTGGGTGTTGGTGGTCATGGCCAAGGTTGACTTGTGTCTTCAGGCTGGGGGCGCAGCATGCCAGTAGAAACCCAAGCCATGCCTTCTACGGCCGCCGGCATGAGCCGACTCGATCTCTTTTTGCAGCACTGGCGCGCCAAAATACTGTTGTTTGTCGGCCTGCGACCCCTGGCCAGAAACGTCTTCCTGGGCATTTTGGAGAAGTCGCCCCAGGATCAGCTGGCCCTCAACAGCATGGCCTATGACGCCATGCAAGCCAGCGATTGGGTGCAGGCCCTGAACTATTTCGAGAAGGTTCTGGCGCTCTCGCCAGACAAGTCGAATGCCCATTTCAACCATGCTTTTGTCAGCGAAGAACTCGGTCGGCTGGAAGATGCCGAACGGGGTTTTCTCGCCGCCATTGCGATTGAGGAAAAAATGGACCGCGCCTGGTATGGCCTCGGTCTGGTACTCATTCGTCAAGGCCGCCTTGAAGACGCGCTGGCAGCGCTCAAGCGCAATACCCAACTCCAACCCATGAGTCCGTTTGGCTGGTACCAGTTGGCCAGGGTGCATGTGGACCTGAAGCAGACCAACGAAGCGCTGAAAGTGATTCGTCACTTGAAGGGCTTTGAGCCTAAGGTCGCAGCCCAGTTGGAGCGTGAAACCGGCCTGTTAGTCGGTCATTTGATTTGAGATGTGTTTAACCTAAAAACAGGAGACGAGCTATGCAACTATCGGCGAGGCACCAAGAGTACTGGAGCAAAAATCTGCGAATCACTGCCATCTTGTTGGGCATTTGGTTCTTTGTGACATTTGTGGTGGTTTATTTCGCGCGTGAACTCACCTTCAGCTTTTTTGGCTGGCCGTTTTCCTTCTGGGTTGCAGCCCAGGGGGCGCTGGTGGTGTACTGCCTGATCATCTGGTACTACGCACGCTACATGAACAAGCTTGACATCGAATACGGTGTTGCAGAAGGAGAAGAATAATGGGTATGTTTGGCGGTGAAAACCAGTCGCAAAGCGACTTTAAAAAAGGCCTGAACAAGGTCTACACCTGGTACACCGGGGGCTTCATTGCTTTCGTGATCGTACTGGCCGTCCTGGAGCAAATGGGCTTGCCCAAGGCCTGGATCGGCTATCTGTTTCTGGCTGCCACGGTGCTGCTCTATGCCGGCATCGGCGTGATGAGCCGAACCAATGATGCAGCCGAATACTATGTGGCTGGCCGACGTGTGCCTGCCATGTACAACGGCATGGCAACCGGCGCTGACTGGATGTCTGCGGCGTCCTTCATCGGCATGGCCGGTACGCTGTACCTCACGGGTTACGGCGGCCTGGCTTTCATTCTGGGCTGGACCGGCGGTTACTGCCTGGTGGCGCTCTTTCTGGCGCCCTACCTGCGCAAGTTTGGTCAGTTCACCATTCCTGACTTCTTGGGTGCCCGCTATGAAGGCAACCTGCCCCGTCTGATTGGCGTGTTCGCTGCCATCTTGTGCTCCTTCACCTATGTGGTGGCACAGATTTATGGCGTTGGCCTGATCACCGCAC
This sequence comes from uncultured beta proteobacterium, assembly GCA_903960915.1. GTDB lineage: Bacteria > Pseudomonadota > Gammaproteobacteria > Burkholderiales > Burkholderiaceae_C > Rhodoferax. Next base: position 82 of record CAJCCO010000065.1, on the reverse strand, counting down.
GTCTGACCGGTCTGGCTTTTGAAGTGGGTATTTTTGCCGGCCTGGCCGGTATCCTGGTTTGCTCTTTCCTGGGCGGTATGCG
>CAJCCO010000064.1 GCA_903960915.1 uncultured beta proteobacterium | reverse complement strand
CGCCGGTGGCGACAACATCACGCTCAAAGACATCAATGGCATCACCCTCGGTGATGTGACCGCAGGCGAAGACTTCAAAGTAACCGCGGGTGGCGGCATCACGCAGGACATCACTGGTGGTAAGAAGATCTTGGTGACTGGTAACACTGACCTCTCCGCCGTAGGCGACATCACGCTGGATGGTCCGACCAACGACTACAGGGGCACGGTGAATGCCGGTGGCGACAACATCACCCTGACCGATGGAAACGGCATCGCGCTGGGCGATGTGACTGCAAGCGAAGACTTCAAAGTCACCGCCGGGGGCGACATCACTCAGGACATCACCGTCGGCAAGAAGATCGTGGTGGGTGGCGACACCGAGCTGACTGCTGGTGGCGACATCACGCTCGATGGACCTAACAACGACTTCACAGGTACGGTGAACGCCGGTGGCGACAACATTACCCTCAAAGACGTGAATGGCATCAAGCTAGGCGATGTGAATGCAAACGAAGACTTCAAAGTCACTGCGGGTGGCGATATCAGCCAAGACAGCACTGGCGGTAAGAAGATCTTTGTGGCTGGCAGCACCAACCACACCGCTGGCGGCGACATCACGCTCGATGGTCCAACCAACGACTTCACGGGTACGGTAAACACTAGTGGCGACAACATCACCCTTAACGATGAAAACGACATCACACTGGGCGATATGGCCTCAGCCGAAGACTTCAAAGTCACCGCCGGGGGCGACATCACGCAGGACAACACCGGCAGCAACAAGATCATGGTGGCTGGCAGCACCGATCTGACAGCGGGTGGGCGCGTTGTGCTGGATGGGGAAAACAACCAGCTGACCCAGGGCGTAACTGTCAAGGCCACAAGCTACATCGTGATGGGTGACAAGCGCAAGTCAGCTAGCGACGCGGAAAGCAAAGTGTTGGGTGCGATCGCCATGGCATCCATGCCGGGGGTTGATATGCCCAACGCACAAGCGCCACAGCCACTGGTGTTGTCATCCGCTTCGTCTGGTGGCTCTGCGTCTGGCTCTGCGGTGGCTGGCAGCACAACGGGTACCAACAGCTCGGGCGTTATGGTGGATCTGCAGAATGTGAGCCAGCAGAACGCGCCCCTGATGGTAGCTGTATCACTGCCCAAAGGCGCTGCCACAGTGGGTACAGGTTTTAGTTTCGAGATGCCTGAATCCATCAAGTCGATGGTCAGTAACGAAACAACGATGCAAATCACACAAGACAACGGCACCCCGCTACCCACTTGGCTGAAATTTGACCCAGTTAACCTCCGTTTTGAGGCAGCCGCCGTGCCGGACAGTGCCTTGCCAATGCAGCTGGTGGCTGTGATAGCAGGCCAACGCGTGACGGTGTTGATCTCCGAGCGAACAGAATGATTTTTTCTAAAAGCGGCCGTGCAAAATTGAACAGCACTATTAGTGGAAACTCCGGGCATGATGGCCGGGCTAAGACTGCCCGCTAGGCAGCACGCGGTGTTTGGTTGATGTGCATGCCAGCCTTCGGCTGCCGATCACATTTTCAATAAGCGCTTCATCAAAAGCGTCTGAAAATCCTGGCGATGCGCCGCAACGGCGTAGACATAAACGTCTGCGTTGATGCGCCGATAAACCAACTTGTGGTGTGAAGTAAAGACATTTTGGTATTCAAAGATGCCAACCGATGCAAGTTCCTGCACGGGCGCACCGGTTAAAAAACCCGTATCAACCAGGGCCAGTTTTTCGAAGTTCTCGTCCTCGGCCTTGAGCCAGTCAGCCTCGCTCCACTTATCAAGCAGGTACGCTTGAAGCGACAACAAGTCATCCTGCGCAGCTGGAAGGATGATGACCGCCATTACTTGCGACTTTGGCGGGCAGCAAGCAACTGAGCCCGTGAGTCAGCAGCAGAGAGGCCTTTGCCTTGCATACGGTCTTTCTCACCCAAGGCCATGATCTTCAAAGCGGCAATGAGCGATTCCTTTTCTTGATACTGCTTGACGCTTTCAATCACCATGCTGGCCTCCCCATTTTGGGTGATGAAGAACGGATTGCCATTCATCTCCAGGTCTTCGGAAATTTGGGCAGCATGGCTCTTAAGGTAAGAGATGGATTTGATGTTGGTGACGGACGACATAGCGACCCCTGTACATAGATGGAACCTAATTTATGACTAAATTTAGACCCAAATTTAGTCTTTGTCAAGCAATCTTCAGAACGCCATTCGACATTCAATTTTCAGATTCCAAGCCACTCACCCTAGTGACTTACTGCCGGGAAAGGAACACCGCACGACGGGAAGCTCGACCAAGTCTGCTTCATTCGGAAATTGGCCAACATTCACGGCTGGTGCGCCTCTGGTGTGAGGTTACGCATCCTTACGCCAGCGCCAAGCGCTCCAAGTACCCCAAATCCCCAGCAAATGGTGTGTGAGATCGAGCGGGGTGTGAATTCCAAGCGGCTCACCGCCGGCAACATGAATTACCTGATGCAGCAAAAAGAACGTGGCGTAGGCAGCAGTAAGCCAGACGGTTGCAACCCTGAACCAATTATTTGTAAAGGTGCGTATTGCAACTTGCATGATGACATTGAGGCACAGGAGACATACCAACACCAGTAGCCCAAGCGCGCCTGGATCTTGCGCGAGTGACTCAGTCAGCTCTTTGTATTGCCCGAGCATGACAAAACGCTCTAAATCGACGATGAACATCATGAGAAGAATGGCGAGCATGCCACCCCAAGCCTGCGCTGTGATTGCCTGAAACCGAGAAGTGGACATTGGGTTTACCTTATTGATGAATGAATTTGATTTGCGCAACCTTGAGCGCAACCCTCAGCGCACTTTCAAATTGCACCCGTTTCCAGAATGGCCGCTTCAGCAGGGCGTCCACTAGGTTCTCTGAACCAACCATTTTTAAAACCCCATCTTCCAAAAAAAAGCCACCCGAAGGTGGCTTATAAAGTTCCCCCCTGGGGGGAACGTCGTTGGAAACTTGATCAAATTTTGCATCCTCCCTGGATGCCTTCGTTGAAATACTGTGACAGCAGTGGGGTGTACTTTATCCAGCGTGGGTGGCTAAAGATATTCCAAAATTTAATGGACTTTTAAGGGGTCGCCCACCAAATATAGGGGTGTTTTTACTTCAAAGCCTGGGGGCGCATTTGATTTTTCTCAAGCCACGGCGGCGGCGGGTTCCAGCGGCAGGTCGATGACAAAACAGGCGCCGCCATCGGGGCGGTTTTCACAGTGGACGCGCCCACCGTGGCGCAAGGCGATGGACTTGACCAGCGCCAGGCCTAGGCCTACGCCGCCGTCGCGTTCACTGGCTCCGGGCAGGCGGTAAAAGGGCTCAAAGATGCGCGCCAGCAACTCGGGCGGCACGCCAGGGCCGCGGTCGCACACGCGAATCTGGGCGTGGCCATCGGTTTTGATGAGTTCGACCGTCATTTGCCCGGCGCCATGGCGCTTGGAGTTTTCCAGCAGGTTACGTACCGCGCGGCGCAGGAGTTTAGCCACCCCTTGCACGGGCAAAGAGGTTATGGCTTCAGCGTTGAGGGTGGCATTGGCGTTGGCATCGGCGTTGGCGTGAGTGCCCGTGCTGGCATCGGCGTGCGGCCATTGCACCTCCAACGCCGCATTGGCGCGGGCGCATTCTTCGGCCACCAGGCCCAGCAGGTCAACGGACTCGATGGTGCCGACGTCTGCCTCGCGGGCATCTAGGCGGCTGGCCAGCAAGATTTCTTCAATCAGCTCGTCCAGCTCGGCAATGTCTAGCGCCATGTCTTGCCGGGTGGCGGGTGTGGCGGTTGGCCCCAGCAGCTCCAGCCCCATGCGAAGGCGGGTCAGGGGCGAGCGCAGCTCGTGCGAGGCGTTGGCCAGCAAAGACTTTTGTGACGCCAGCAGGGTTTCATGCGACTTCACCAGGTTTTCCACCTGCTCAGCGGCCTGGTTGAAGCCGCGGGCCAAAAAGGCCACTTCGTCCTGGCCTTGCTCGGGCACGCGGGTGGACAGGTCGCCCTCGCCCCATTTCTGCACGCTGTTTTGCAGCAGCTCCAGCCGCCGGGTGAGTTTGCGAATGATGGGGTACGTGGCCAGCGCCACGGCAATGCCCACCAGGCCCAGCATCCAGAAAAACCCAAAAGGCGGGCGGCTCCAGAAAGAAGCCGCTGGCCGTGGCAGGTGCATGAAGACGGTGCGCCCGTCGTTCATGCGCACCTCAAACTCCGGGCCGACCCAGTTGCCCTTGCCGTTGTCGTGCATGTGGTGCGGCGGGGGCATATTGGGCGGCGCCGGGGCCAGTTTGGGCTCCAGCTCAGGTTCAGGCTCTTCTACCGGGCGGTTGGCCGCCTGCTGGCTAGGCTGGCGACGCACGCGCGCGCCCTGTCCAATCACTTGGCCGGCTTCGTTGCGAATGACCGCCTCGCGCAGCGGCGGCTCAGCGGCCTGCCGCCAGGCCCAACCCAGCAGCAGGGTCAACACGGCCACGGCCAAGATCACGGCCAGCCAAATGCGCAGGTAGAGTTTTTTGAAGAACATGGCTCAGTCTTGTTGGCGGGCAAACACATAGCCCACGCCACGCACCGTCAAGATGCGTTTGGGGTTTTTGGCGTCCACCTCAATGGCCGCGCGAATGCGCCCCATGTGCACGTCAATAGAACGGTCAAAGGCTTCGAGTTCACGCCCACGCACCGCTTCCATGATCTGGTCGCGGGTGAGCACGCGCCCTGCGCGCTCGGCCAGCGCCACCAGCAGGTCAAACTGGTAAGAGGTCAGCTCGCAGGCTTGTGCGCCCACGGTGACGGTACGGGCGTCGCGGTCAATCTCCAACGAACCAAAGCGCAAACCCGGCGCGGCAGTGCTGGAGGCGAGGTCGACGCGGCGGCGCAGCACGGCGCGAATGCGCGCCAGCAGTTCACGCGGCTCAAAGGGCTTGGGCAAATAATCGTCAGCGCCAATTTCAAGGCCGATGATGCGGTCCATTGGGTCGCCCTTGGCGGTGAGCATCAACACCGGCGTGCTGGCCAGCACGCCGGGCAAGGAGCGGATGCGCCGGCACACTTCCAGGCCGTCCATGTCGGGCAGCATCAAATCGAGAATCACCAGGTCGGCGGGCGCGGCCTGCAAGGCGTCCAGCCCGGCCTGACCGGTTCCGGCATGGTGCACGGGGTAGCCCGACTGGCCCAGGTATTCGGTCACCATGCGCGCCAGGCGGGCGTCGTCTTCAATCATCAACAGGTTTTGGCTCATGCCTGCAGTCTAGAGCCCCACCCCGCCTGGTGCTTGAAACCTCCGTAAAGATAAGTAAACGGTCAAGTAAAAAGTTAAATAAAAAGCTACGAGGCCGGCAGCGGTTGCACGCCCCAAATGTCTTGCGCGTATTCGCGGATGGTGCGGTCTGACGAAAACCGGCCCATGCCGGCCACGTTGTAAATGGCGCTGCGCGTCCAGTCGGACGGGCGCTGGTAGAGCGCATCCACCCGGTCTTGGGCTTTCACATAGTCGGCGTAATCGGCCAGCAGCTGGTAGTGGTCCACTTCCAGCAGGTTGTTGACGATGTCGCGGTAGCGGCCCGGCTCTTCGGGCGAGAAGGCACCTTCGGCCAGGCGGTCAATGGCGTATTTCAGGTCAAAGTTGTCGTGGTAATAACTGGCGGGCTCGTAGCCGTAGCCGCGCAGGTGGGTGACCTGCTCGGTGCGGTTGCCAAAGATGAAGATGTTGTCCAGCCCCACCTCTTGTGCAATTTCAATGTTGGCGCCGTCCCAGGTGCCAATGGTGAGCGCACCGTTGAGCGCAAACTTCATATTGCCGGTGCCCGACGCTTCTGTGCCCGCCGTAGAAATTTGCTCCGACAGGTCGGCCGCCGGCATGATGACCTCGGCCAGCGACACGCGGTAGTTGGGGAGAAACACCACACGCAACTGGCCGTTCAGGCGACTGTCGTTGTTGATGACACGGGCCACATCGTTGATCAGCCGAATGATGAGCTTGGCCATGTAATAGGCCGAGGCCGCCTTGCCCGCAAACACCACGGTGCGCGGCACGGCGTGGCGCTCGGGCTGCACCAGCAACCGGTGGTAGCGGTTGATGACGTGCAGCACATTGAGCAACTGGCGCTTGTACTCGTGCATGCGCTTGGCTTGCACATCAAACAGGCTGTTCGGGTCGACGCGCAGACCCAGCTCGCGCTCAATCAGGGCCGCCAGCCGCTGCTTGTTGTGTTGCTTGGCTTGGGCAAAGGCCTGCTGAAATTGCGGCTCATCGGCCCAGTCGCGCAGGCGCGCCAGTTGCCCCAGATCACGGCGCCAGTCAGGCCCCAGGCGGCTGTCAATCAGACTGGCCAGCGACGGGTTGGCCTGCGCCAGCCAGCGCCGCGGCGTGATGCCGTTGGTCTTGTTGCAAAAGCGCTCGGGGTACATGCGCGCAAAGTCGTAAAAAATAGTGTCCACCATCAGCTGGCTGTGCAGCGCAGACACGCCGTTGACCTTGTGGCTGGCCAGCACCGACAAATGCGCCATGCGCACGCGGCGCACGCCCCGCTCTTCAATCAGCGAGATGCGCCGCAAGATCACGTTGTCTTGCGGAAAGCGCTGGTGCACCTCGGCCAGAAAACGCGCGTTGATGTCGTAGATCAAACCCATGTGCCGGGGCAACACGCGGGTGATCAAGTCCACCGGCCAAGTCTCCAGCGCCTCGTCCATCAAGGTGTGGTTGGTGTAAGAAAAAATCTTCAGGCAGGCGCCCCAGGCACGCTCCCAACTCAAGCCGTGCTCGTCCATCAACAAGCGCATCAGCTCAGGCACCGCCAGCGCCGGGTGCGTGTCGTTGAGGTGAATGGCCACCTGGTCGGCCAGCGCGTCAAAGCCGGTGTTGGACAACAGGTAGCGCCGCAAAATGTCCTGCAACGAAGCACTGACAAAAAAATACTCCTGGCGCAGCCGCAGCTCGCGCCCATGCTCGGTGCGGTCGTCCGGGTAGAGCACGCGCGTCACGTTCTCGGAAACATTTTTTTCTTCTACCGCCAGGATGTAATCGCCCCGGTTGAAGGCGTCCATATTCACGCCGCCACTGGCCCGCGCCGACCAGAGGCGCAAGTTCACCACGCTGTTCAATTGGTAGCCAGGCACGCCGGTGTCATAGGCCGTGGCGATCACGTCTTCGGTGTTGAGCCACGAGGTGCGCCCGTTTTGCGCCACCAACTGGCCGCCAAAGCGAATGGTGCAGTTGAACTCCGGGCGCATGAACTCCCACGGGTAGCCGTTGACCAGCCAGTAGTCGGGCTCCTCAATTTGCTGCCCGTGCTCAATGCGCTGGGCAAACATGCCGTACTCGTAGCGAATGCCATAGCCCATGCCGGGCAGCCCCAGCGTGGCCATGGAGTCGAGAAAGCAGGCCGCCAACCGGCCCAGGCCGCCGTTGCCCAAGCCGGCATCGGGCTCCAGGTCAATCAGGGCATCAAAGTCGGCACCCAGCTGGGCGCAGGCCTGGCGCACCGGCTCATAAATATCAGCCGCCAGCATGGCGTTGGTCAAAGCGCGCCCGGTCAAAAACTCCAGCGACAGGTAGTACACCCGCTTCACATGGTTGTCTTTGGTTTGCGCAATGGACGCACGCCAACGCTCCATGATGCGGTCGCGCACGGCGTAGGAAACGGCAAACAACCAGTCACGCGGGGTGGCCGATTGGACGTCTTTCCCCACGGCGTAGACGAGCCGATTGGCAATGGAGCGCTGCAAGGCCTCCACCGTGTTGAGGCGCTTGTCGTAGTCAAAGCCGATGTCGTCGGACATGGGGTTCCCTTTCTTCAAGACGTGGCTGCTGGGCAGGCCGACTGAGCGTCGCCGAACGGTAAACGGCAAGGTAATGGTGCGCAGCGGTGGCCCAGTCGAAGCGCTGCGCCATGGCTTGTTGCTGCACACGGCGCCATGCTTGCGGCCGGCGAAACAAGGCAAACGCGCGGCCCAAGGCGTGGCGCAAAGCGTCTGCGGTGAAGGCGTCAAACACAAAGCCGGTGGCGCTGTCGTCGTCGAGGTTTTCCAGCGTGCAGTCCACCACCGTGTCGGCCAAGCCGCCCACGCGGTGCACCAGCGGCAGGCTGCCGTAGCGCAGGCCGTACAACTGGGTCAGACCGCAGGGCTCAAAGACCGAGGGCATCAAGAGCACATCGGCACCGGCAATCACGGCGTGCGCGGTGTCCTCGTCGTAGCCCATGCGCACAGCCACGGCGCCGGGGTGGCGCAGGGCGGCGTCCACCAGGGCTTGCTCCAGCGCTTCATCACCCTGGCCGAGCAAGGCCAGTTGGCCACCGCGCTGCACCAGCTCGTCCAGCAGCGGCACCAGCAAGTGCAAGCCCTTTTGTGGCGTGAGCCGGCTGACCACGCCAAACACCAGCGCGTTGTGGCGCACCGCCAGCCCCAGCCGCTCTTGCAAGGCACGCTTGACCACGGCTTTGTTGTCCAGCGTCTGGGCATCAAAGGGCGTGGGCAGCAGGGCATCGGTGGCCGGGTTCCAGACCTGCTCGTCCACGCCGTTGAGAATGCCCGTGAGCACCCCCGCGCGCTCACACAACAAGCCGTCTAGCCCCATGCCTTGTGCGGGCTGCTGAATTTCTTGCGCGTAGGTGGGGCTCACGGTGGTCAGTCGGTCGGCATAGCGCAACGCGGCTTTCATGAAAGACAGTTGGCCAAAGTACTCGACACCATGCACGTCCAGCATGGCGGGTGGCAAACCCAACTGAGGAAATAGCGCCGCCGGAAAAATACCCTGGTAGGCCAGGTTGTGAACCGTGAACACGGTGGCGGGTGTGGGCTGCTGGGCATCGACAAAGGCGCGCACATAAGCGGGCATCAAACCGGCGTGCCAGTCGTGGCCGTGCAGCACGTCGGGCGTCCACTGCGGGTCGAGCCCCTGGCCCAGCAAGGCGCCGGCCCAACTCAGCGCGGCAAAGCGGCTGGCGTTGTCGCGCCAGTCGTGGCCGTCTGGCCCCAGGTAGGGGTTGCCGGGCCGGTCAAAGAGCACCGGTGCTTGCAGCAAATACACCGGCTGCGCCACGCCCGGCAGGTGGGCCAGCACCAAGTGGGCGCTGGGCAGATCAGGCGGCGCGCCCCAGGGGGTGGGCGCGCGCGGCAACGGTGCCACCATCTGCTGCACGGGGGCGGCCTGGTGCAGCGGCGGGAAAGCCGGCATCAACAAGCGCACCTCACAACCCAAGGCCTGCAAGGCGGGCGGCAAACCGGCGCTGACATCGCCCAGGCCCCCGGTCTTGAGAAACGGGTAAAGCTCGGTGCACAGGTACAACACTTTCATGCGCGCGATTCCTGCCTGGGTGAATGGGTTGGGGAATGAGGTGACGGTTGCATAGCGGCCAGCAAAGAGGCGGGCGAAGGAGCGTGGGCAGGGGCAGCATGTTCCGAAGCCAACGAGGGGGTCAAAGGCACCAAACGCGCCAGCATTGCAGCAGTCACCAGCACCACGCCTTGCGGACTGCGGTGAAAGCGCCGGGCGTCGGCGGCGGCATCAAAGCCAATGGTCATGCCGTCGGGCACGGTGCAGCCTTCGTCAATCACCACTTTGCGCAGACGGCAGTGCCGCCCCACCACAGCACCGGGCAACACCACCGACTCCTCCACCCGGCTGAAAGACTGCACATGCACACCGCTGAACAACACCGAGCGGCGCACCTTCGAGCCCGACACAATGCAACCTCCCGCCACCAGCGAATCCACCGCCATGCCGCGCCGGCCTTCGTCATCAAACACAAATTTGGCCGGGGGCAAGGTGTCCTGGCAGGTCCAGATGGGCCAGTCGCGGTCGTACAGGTCAAGCTCGGGAATGGTGTTGGTGAGGTCTATGTTGGTGGCCCAGTAGGCGTCTACCGTACCGACGTCGCGCCAGTAGGCGGGCGCGTCCAGCGTGGTCTTCACGCAGGACAGCTCAAACGGGTGCGCCACCACATCGCCATGCGCCACCATGGCTGGAATCAGGTCTTTGCCAAAGTCGTGGCTGGAGTCGGGGTTGCTGGTGTCTTGCGCCAGGGCCGCAAACAGGTACTCGGCATTGAACACGTACACGCCCATGCTGGCCAATGCAGCGCCCGAGCGGCCCGGAATGGCTTGCGGGTGGCGGGGTTTTTCGTCAAAGCGGGTGATGCGGCGCAGCGGGTCGATGGTCATCACGCCAAAGGCGCTGGCCTGCGCCAGGGGCACTTCAATGCAGGCCACGGTGCAGGGCGCGCCTTGGGCAATGTGGTCTTCAATCAGGCGGGCGTAGTCCATTTTGTACACGTGGTCGCCCGCCAGCACCAGCACATAGGTGGCGCGGTGCGCCCGCAAAATGTCCAGGTTTTGAAACACCGCGTCGGCCGTGCCACGGTACCAGGCGCCTTCGTCGACGCGCTGTTGCGCGGGCAGCAGGTCAATGAATTCATTGAACTCGTTGCGCAAAAAAGACCAGCCGTGCTGCAGGTGGCGCAACAGGCTGTGCGACTTGTACTGCGTGAGCACGCCAATGCGGTGCAAGCCGGAGTTGAGGCAGTTCGACAGCACAAAATCAATGATGCGGTATTTGCCACCCATGTGAACCGCCGGCTTGGCGCAGTGGTCGGTCAAGGCCTGCAGCCGGGTGCCGCGCCCACCCGCCAGCACCAGGGCAATGGTTTGGCGCACCGGTTGGTGAGAGTCACCGATTTTCATGAAAGACCTCGCGTGGGGGAACTAGAAAAAACTTCTCAGTCCAGCATAGAAAGGTTGCGCCCGTGCGCCCTTGTCATTTCTCTTAATCTGAGCGTGGCGTCAGCGCGCAATTGAGGCCAATCAAAGCGCCAGCGCCAGCAGCCTTCTGCCTGCCCGGGCACGTTCATGCGGTGCGCGCCGTCCAGCCCCAGCACGTCTTGCAAGGGCAACACCACCAGCGTGGCCACCGACTGCGAGAGCGACTGCATCAGGGCCCAATGAATCTCTGCGTCCACCTGCGGCCCGAGGTAAGCACGCACCCGCGCGCGCTGCGGTTCCGGCAGCTGCTGCCACCAGCCCACGCTGGTGTCGTTGTCGTGCGTGCCGGTGTAGGCCACGGTGTGGGCCTCAAAGTTGTGCGGCAGGTAGGGGTTGTGCGCGCTGTCACCAAAGGCAAACTGCATGACGCGCATGCCCGCCATACCGAGTTGCTGGCGCAGCGTGGTGACGGCTGGCGTGATGTAGCCCAAGTCTTCAGCCACCAAGGGCCAGGCGTCGCTTCGGCCTGACTGGTGCGCCTCATCGGCCAGCGCCTCAAACAAGGCGAGACCTGGCCCCGCGCACCAGTGGCCATGCTCGGCGGTGGGCTGGTGGGCAGGAATGGACCAGTACGACTCGAAGCCGCGAAAGTGGTCTAGCCGCAGCACGTTCACCTGCTTCATCAGGTGCGCCAGGCGCGCGCGCCACCAGGCAAAACCGTCTTGCGCCATCACGTCCCAGCGGTACAGCGGGTTGCCCCAGCGCTGGCCGCTGGCACTGTAATGGTCGGGCGGCACACCGGCCACGCAGGTGGGCTCGCCTTGGGCATCCAGACAAAACAGCTCGGGGTTTTGCCACACATCAGCACTGTGGTGGGCCACAAAAATGGGGGCATCGCCCAGCAAGGCCACGCCGCGCGCCTGGGCATAGGCGTGCAGGCGTGCCCATTGCAGCATAAAGCGCCACTGAATGAAGCTGTAGAAAGCCAGCGCGTCCTGGCACTGCTGCCCGGCCTCGGCCAAGGCCGCCAAGTCACCTTGGCGCAGCGGCGCGGGCCACTGGGTCCAGGGTTGGCCGTGGCGCGCTTCCAAGGCCATGAACAGCGCGTAGCCTTCCAGCCAATGCGCCTGGCTGGTGCGAAAGAAGTCCAGCGCCTGACGATCAGCCGCCGACGCCACTTGCACAAAACCCTGCCAGGCCTGGTGCAGGCGTTGCAGGCGGTAGGGCGCCACGCGCTCGAAGTCGCAAACACCCGCCGCAAAGTCGGGTGCAAAGTCGGGCGCGGGCTCTGGGGGCAGCCAGCCGCAATGTTGCAGTTCTTCCAGGTCCACCAGCAAGGGGTTGCCGGCAAAGGTGGACGGGCTGTGGTACGGCGAATAGCCCGGCCCGACCGGCGAGAGCGGCAATATTTGCCAGCAACTTTGTCCGGCGCTCACCAGCCAATCTACAAACTGGTAAGCGGCGGCGCCTAGATCGCCCGAACCGTGCGGGCCGGGCAAAGACGTGAGGTGCAGCAACACGCCGCTGCTGCGCTGCGACAGCACAGCGCTGCCCAACGGTGGCACAGGGGCAGGTCGATGCGTGCTCACCGCGTTGGCTCCGCAGATGCCACAGGGGCAGACGGCGCGCGGTCAAGCGGCTGCACCAAGCCGAGGACCGAGCGCGCCGCCACCAACACTTGCCCGCTGTGCTGCTGCGCCTGTCGCCAGTGCGCTTGTTGCAGCACCAAGGCGGCCGCGCTGTCGAGCACCGCCAGCCACACACCCGGCGGCAGCACAAACACCAGCGCGTGGGCCGAGGCATGAAAAATCAACAACCAGCGCTCGGTGGGCGCCTGGCCCGACACCAGCGCGCCGCCAGCATCTCGCACCAGGGCGGGCTCGCACACCTCGAGCAGGCAAACCAGGCTGCGGTTGTGGCGGTCTTCCCAGTCGGTGGCGTTGAGGGCGGTGCCCTCGGGGGTGCGCCAGGTGATGTCCACCACACCGACATCCGACACTGCGTGTGGTTGTTGCCCTTGCTGGGTCTGGTGGGTCGGGTGCAGCTTGTGGTGGTGGTGCCGCCGGCCGGTGAACCAGTGCGCGTGGTGCAGCGCGGCGTGCCGGCGGCGCAGATGAATCAGGCCGGCCACAAAGTCGCGCTGCAACGTATCGGCCTGCGCCCAGTTCAACCAGCTGAGAGGGTTGTCCTGGCAGTAGGCGTTGTTGTTGCCCTGCTGGCTGTGGCCTATCTCGTCGCCGGCCAGCAACTGCGGCGTGCCTTGCGCGCAGAACAAGGTGGCGAGCAGGGCACGGCGCCATTGGCCGCGCAAGGCCAGCACGGCCGCATCGCTGCTAGGGCCTTCCACACCCGCATTGGCGCTGAAGTTGTGTGGGTGCCCGTCGCGGTTGTCTTCGCCATTGGCCTGGTTGTGTTTGTGGGCGTAGGCGGTGAGGTCGGCCAGCGTCATGCCATCGTGCGCGGTGATGAGGTTGACGCTGGCCTGCGGGCTGCGGCCACTGTGGTGAAACACATCGCTGGAGCCACTCAGGCGGCGCGCCAACTCGCCGCGCGTGGTCTCGTGCCCAAGCCACCAGGCACGGCAACTGTCGCGAAAGCGGTCGTTCCACTCCAGCCAGCCCAGTGGAAAGTGGCCCAGTTGATACCCATTGGGCCCCAGGTCCCAAGGCTCGGCAATCAGGCGCACGCGCGCCAGCACCGGGTCTTGCGCCATGGCCGCCAGCAGCCCGGCATGCGGCTGAAAGTGGTGGTGCGCGCGCACGTCGCGCCCCAGCGCGGCGGCCAGGTCAAAGCGAAAACCGTCCACCCCAAAGGCTTGCACCCACCAGCGCAGGCTGTCCATCACCAGGCGCTGGGCGCAGGGTTGCGCCAGGTCCAGGCTGTTGCCGCAGCCGCTGAAGTTGAGCAGGTGGCCAGCGCGCTCATGCAGGTACCAACTGGCGTTGTCGAGACCACGCCAGCTCAGGGTGGGCCCGAGGGCGTCGCCCTCGGCGCTGTGGTTGAAGACCACGTCCAGCACCACCTCCAGACCGTGGCGGTGCAGTTGCTCCACCATGTAACGAAACTCGGCGCGCACGTCGGGGTAGAGGCCGCTGGCGTAGGTGGGCTCGGGCACAAAGAAGTTCAGCGTGTTGTAGCCCCAGTAGTTGCGCAGGCCTTTGTGCAGCAGGTGCGCCTCGGTCAAATGCTGGTGCACCGGCAACAGGCACAGCGTGGTGACCCCTAAGCGTGCGTAGTGCGCCAGCATGGGCGCGCTGGCCACGCCGGCGTAGCTGCCGCGCTCGGCGCCGGGCACCTCGGGGTGGCTTTGGGTCAGGCCTTTGACATGCGCCTCGTACAGCACCACCTGCTCGCGCGGTAGCGGCGGGCACGGGGTAATGGCCGCACCCAAGGCCAACTCCTGCGCCAGGTCGAGCACGCAGGCCTTGGGCAGACGCACGGCGTTGTCGTTCGGGTCGGACTGCAGGGGCGGCCTGCTTGTTTCGCCAGGCAAGCCGTAGTCCAGCTCCAGCGCCAGGTGATGGGCGTCGCCCGCCAGGGCTTTGGCAAACGGGTCTATCAGCAGCTTGGCCGGGTTGAAGCGGTGGCCCAGCGCTGGCTGGTAAGGGCCGTAAGCGCGCAAGCCGTACAACTGCCCGGCTTGCAGACCGGGCACAAAGCCGTGCCACACGCCGTGGTGGTGGCCTGGCAAATCCAAGCGTGCCGTCTCGGGGCCATGCACGGTGTCAAACAGGCAAACCTGCAGGCGCTCGGCGTGGTGCGAGTCGACCGCAAAGTTGACGCCGTCGCGCCCGTGCCAGTGCACGCAGGTGGCGCCGCGCGGCCAGGTCTGGCCGGGTTCGCACACCAGAGCAAGCGGCGCGGGGGGTGGCGGGGCGGCGCTGCTCATGGCAGATCGGTTGGCGTGTCTTGGGGGGTATCTTGTGGCACCAGCCACACCACGCCCAGCGGCGGCAGCGTCAACACCAGGGAATGGGCTTGGCCCTGCCAGGGGTAGGCAGTGGCGGGCTGGTCGCCTGCCTGGCTATTGCACACGCCGCTGCCACCCCATTCGCAAGCGTCGGTGTTGAGCACCTCGTGCCAGTAGCCACCCTGGGGCAGGCCCACGCGGTAGTGGTGGCGCACCACGGGCGTGAGGTTGCACAACACCACCAGTTGTTGGCGCGGCGCATGGCCGTAGCGCACAAAGCAATAAATGGAGTGCGCGCTGTCGTTGACCTCGAGCCAGGCAAAGCCCCCCGGCTGGTCGTCGCGCGCATGCAGCGCGGGGTGGCTGCGGTAGCACTGGTTGAGGGTGCGCACCAGGCGCTGCACGCCCGCGTGTTCGGGCTGCTCGAGCAGGTGCCAGTCGAGCTGGCTGTCATGCCGCCACTCCTGCTTTTGTGCCAGCTCGGTGCCCATGAACAAGAGCTTGCGCCCGGGGTGGGCGTACATCAGGGCCAGCAGGGCGCGCAGGTTGGCGCGTTTTTGCCAGTCGTCGCCCCACATCTTGCTGTAGAGCGAGCCTTTGCCGTGGGTCACCTCGTCGTGCGACAGCGGCAGCACGTAATGCTCGGTGTAGGCGTACACCATGGCAAAGCTCAGGCGGTGGTGGTGGTGGGCGCGGTACACCGGGTCGCGCGAGAAGTAGTCCAGGGTGTCGTGCATCCAGCCCAGGTTCCACTTGTAATGAAAACCCAGGCCGCCGAGCCAGGGCGGCGCCGTCACGCCGGGGAAGGCGGTGGACTCTTCGGCCACGGTGATGGCGCCGGGCACCTGCTCGCCCAGCACGCGGTTGACTTCGCGCACAAAGGCTATGGCTTCGTAGTTTTCTCGCCCGCCGTCGCGGTTGGGAATCCACTCGCCGGCGCGGCGGCTGTAGTCGCGGTAAAGCATGGAGGCTACGGCGTCCACGCGCAAGCCGTCCAGGCCATAGCACTCGGTCCAAAACAAGGCGCTGCTGACCAAAAAATTGCACACTTCGCGCCGGCCAAAGTTGTAGATCAGGGTGTGCCAGTCGCGGTGCACGCCTTCGCGCGGGTCGGCGTGCTCGTACAGCGCGGTGCCGTCAAAACGGGCCAGCGCATGTTCGTCCGACGGAAAGTGGGCGGGCACCCAGTCCAGCAGCACCTGCAGGCCCAGCGCATGGGCGCGCGCTACAAAGCGGCGCAGGGCGGCGGGCTCGCCATAACGGGCCGACGGTGCAAACATGTGGGTGGGCTGGTAGCCCCAGGAGCCGTAGAACGGGTGCTCGTTAATGGGCATGAGTTCCAGGTGGGTAAAGCCCAGGTCCACCACGTAGGGCAGCAAGCGGTCGGCCAGTTCGTCCCACTGCAGCCAGGCACCGTTGGCATGGCGCCAGGAGCCCACATGCACTTCGTAAATGCTCATGGGCGCGTTCAGGGCGTTGGCACGTTCGCGCGCACCGGGCGGGCGCACCACCGCAGCGGGCAAGTCCGTCACCACGCAGGCGCGGCCACCACCGCTTTCAGTGCGCAGAGCGTAGGGGTCGGTTTTGAAGACGCAGTGGCCGTCCACGCCGGTCACGGCAAACTGGTAAAGCGCGCCCTCCTGCACCTGCGGCACAAACAGTTCCCACAGGCCGGCGTCGCCACGGTGGTGCATGGGGTGATGCTGCGGGTTCCAGTGGTTGAAGTCGCCCACCACCGCCACCTGGCGCGCGTTGGGCGCCCACACAGCAAAGGCGGTGCCGCCTTGGCCCGCCACAACCCAGGGGTGGGCGCCGAGCTTGGTCCAGGGCCGCAGATGGCGCCCCTCGGCAAGCAGCCAGAGGTCTTGCGCACCGAGCCAGAACGGGGGAGCAGCGGCTGGAAGAACTGGGGCAGCCGGTAAAGAATCTGGCGGCATGGCGCGTTAGCCCAAGCCGCTGGGGAGGCGCCCGAGACGGGGGAATCTGGGCCGGTGCAGCCTGCACCGGCTGCGCGGTTTAACCGATGCTGGATGCGTCGGGCGACGTTGCGGGGTTGGCGCTGCTGGCAGCGGCCGGCTGCGCGCGGCTTGCCAGCCACACCAACAGCAGCACAGGCACGCCGAGCAAGGCGGTGGCGACAAAGAAATGGGAGTAACCAAAAGCATCAACAAAGCGCCCCGAATAGCCCGCCAAAAACTTGGGGAGCAATAACATCATGGAGCTGAATATGGCGTATTGGGTGGCCGAGTAGTTGACATTTGTCAGCCCCGACAAATAGGCAATGAAGGCCGCCGAGGCAATGCCGCTGGCCAGGTTGTCGGCCGAGATCACCAGGATGAGCGCTGTCACATCATGGCCCACGGTGCTGAGCCCGGCAAACAGCAAATTGCTGGCAGCGCTGAGCACGGCGCCCAGCATCAGCACGCGCATCACCCCAAAGCGCAAGGACAGCGCGCCGCCTAAAAAAGCGCCCGCCAGCGTCATGATGACGCCGTAGACTTTGGTGACGGCCGCCACCTCGTCTTTGGTGTAACCCATGTCGACGTAAAACGGGTTGGCCATGATGCCCATCACCACGTCGCTGATGCGGTAGGTGGCTATCAGCCCCAAAATCAGCGCGGCCTGCCATTGGTAGCGGCCCAGAAAATCAGCAAACGGCTCCAGCAGCGCGCCACGCAACCAGTCGCGCGCATTGCGGGCTGGCGGCAGGCTGCGTTGCACCGGCTCTTTGGACAGCAGCACGGTCACCATACCCAGCAACATGCTGGCGGCCATGACCAAATAGGCGGTGTGCCAGGCGCCGTGCTGGTAGCCGCTGGCACCTGGCACTTCAGCGCGCGCGGCCAGCCACAACACGCCAGCGCCGGCCCAGATCATGGCCAGGCGGTAACCGGTTTGGTAAGAGGCGGAGAGTGCGGCCTGGTGGTCGGCATCGGCCGACTCGATGCGAAAGGCATCCAGCGCAATGTCTTGCGTGGCCGAACCAAAGGCCACCGCCAACGCGCCCCAGACCACCGGTGTGAGCGCCACTTGCGGGTCGTTGTACGACATGGCCACCAGCCCGGCCATGATGGCGATTTGCGACAGCAACAACCAGCTTCGCCGCCGCCCCAGCCAGCGCGTGAGCAGCGGCAAGGGCATGCGGTCGACCAGCGGCGCCCAGACCCACTTGAAGCCGTAGGCCAGACCGACCCAACTCAAATACCCAATGGTGGTACGGTCAATGCCGGCTTCGCGCAGCCAGAAACTCAAGGTGCCCAGCACCAGCAGCAAGGGCAGCCCGGCCGAGAAACCCAGCAGCAGCATGCGCAGGCTGGGTGGCTCGAGATAAACCTTGAAAGTGGCCAGCCAGGTGAGTTTGGCGGGCGCGTCGGGCTTTACAGAAGGGGTGTCAGCAGCAGATCGGGTCATGCGGGAATAATACGCGCTGCACCCTCTTATTTTTATGCGCGCCATGACCCCTTTTCAAACACTTTTTCGGCCTCTGGGACGCCTGCGGCAGGCGCCCGCCTGGCTGCTGGCGCTGAGCCTGGGCGGCCTAGTTGGACTGACCAGCCCGTTGGCGCTGGCGCGCGAAGGGGTGGACGTGGGGGGGAATTCCGCCTTCAGCAAGCTGGTGCCGGCCGACAGCGTGGAGGGCTCGGCGGGGCAACAGTACGCGCAAATGTTGCAACAAGCGGCGCAAAAGAACGCGCTGGCCCCCAAGGACCATCCGCAAGTGCTGCGCCTGCGCGCCATTGCCAATCGCCTAATTCCGTATGCCGTGGCCTGGAACCCGCGCGCCAAAAACTGGCGCTGGGAGGTCAACCTGATTGCCAGCCCGCAGATCAACGCCTTTTGCATGCCGGGCGGCAAGATTGCGTTTTACAGCGGCATTCTGGACAAGCTCAAACTCAGCGACGATGAGGTGGCGATGGTGATGGGCCACGAGATTGCGCACGCCCTGCGTGAGCACGCGCGTGAGCGCATGGGCAAGAACGCGGCCACCAACATTGGCGCGAGCTTGTTGACGCAGGTGCTGGGGCTGGGCCAGGTGGGGCAAACCGTCACCAATTACGGCGCGCAGTTGCTGACGCTGCAGTTCAGCCGCAGCAACGAGACCGAGGCCGACCTGGTGGGCATGGAGCTGGCCGCGCGTGCCGGGTTTAACCCGCGCGCCGGGGTGACGTTATGGCAAAAAATGAGCGCAGCCAACAAGGGCGCGCCGCCGCAGTGGTTGTCGACCCACCCGTCAGGCAACACCCGCATTGCCGAGATAGAGACCAACCTGCCGCGTGTGATGCCGTTGTTTGAGGCGACCCAAAAAGACGCTTCAGCCAAAGAGGTGCCAGCCAGCGACGTGGCGCCCAAAGAGGCCGTGCCGAAAGACTAAAGCCCGGCGCGGGGAACCTCAGGTGCCGCCTACGTAGGGGTTGCTTTGGCGCTCGCGCCCAAAGCTGCTCTCCGGGCCGTGGCCGGGTATGAACACGGTGTCATTGCCCATGGGCCACAGGCGGTTAACGATGCTGGCAATCAGGGTGTCGTGGTCGCCCTGCGGAAAATCGGTGCGGCCAATGGAGCCGGCAAACAGCACATCGCCCACAAACGCTCGCTTGATCTCAGGCGAGTAAAACACCACGTGGCCGGGCGTGTGGCCGGGGCAGTGCCGCACTTGCAAGCTGCTGTGGCCAATGCTGACGGTATCGCCGTCGTGCAGCCAGCGCGTGGGGGTGAATGGGCCCGATGGCGGGAAGCCGTAGTTGGCCGCCGCTTGCGCCAGGCCGTCAATCCAGAACTGGTCGCCCTCATGCGGGCCGATGATGGGCAAGTGCAGTTTTTCGGCCAACTCGGCGGTGGCGCCAGCATGGTCAATGTGGGCGTGGGTTTGCCAGATTTGCGTGAGCTTGAGCCCCAGCCGTTTAACCGCGTCGAGCAACATCGGCAAATCGCCCCCCGGATCAATCACCGCCGCCTCTTGGGTTTCATCGCACCAGACGAGTGAGCAGTTTTGCGCAAAGGGCGTGACGGGAATGGTTTGGTAGTGCAGCATGGCGGGAATAATAACGAGCGAGCTAGAGAGATAAGGACAGAGAGCACAACTGGCACAACAGACACAACCAGCAGTGGTTCAAGTCACCCGCAGGCCTGATGCCGAAAATCAGGCAGCGTGCACCACCACCAGCCAGGCGCTGGCTGGGCTTTTGGACGTGTTGCGAATGGCGTGGGCGCGGTCTGCGGCGTAGCGGGCGGTCTCGCCCGGTTTGAGGCGCTGGCTTTCCTGCCCGGTGGACACCTCCAGCGCGCCGGTCTGCACCGTGAGGTGTTCGCGGGTGCCGTCTTCGTGGGCGCCGGACTCCAGCGCGCCACCGGGTTGCACCGTTAACGCGTACCACTCAAACTGTCCGGCCAACTCAATCGGCCCCAGGATGCGCAATTCGCACAGCCCGTCAGGGCTTCGCAAAGACGGCGCGCCATGCGCAGGCACAAAACCCATGGCCGGTGCGGCCGCAGGCGGCGCGCTGCCCAGCAGTTCGGCCAGAGGCACGCCCAGGGCATTGGCCAAACGCCAAACCACGGCCACGGTGGGGTTGGCTTGCGCCCGCTCAATTTGCGACAGCATGGACTTGGATACACCGGCCATGCGCGACAGCTCATCGAGCGACAGCGCACGGCTTTGGCGCAGCGCGGCCAGCGTAGCGCCCACGCGCGGTGGCTCGGCCGCCGGTGCGGGCTTGGACGGCGAAGCCTTTGATGCAAGTTGACGCGTAGCCACAGAAAATCCTTTATAGTGGTGTTTGTTCGATATACTGAACAAACTGAATTATTAGTACGCAAACGAAAACATTCATTGTGCCCCAGCTTTTACCCGAGGTCCGTATGCCAAACACCACTGCCCCAATCCCTGCCCATTCGTCTTTCTACACGCACATTGCAGAAGAACTCGGTGCCATCCGCGCGGCCGGCTTGTACAAGGCAGAGCGCGTGATTACCAGCGCGCAAAGTGCCCACATCAACACGCAGGCGGCAGACGGCAGCGTGCGCCAGGTGCTCAACCTGTGCGCCAACAATTACCTGGGGTTGTCTTCGCACCCGGCGGTGGTGGAGGCGGCGCATGCGGCCTTGCGCAGCCACGGCTATGGCCTGAGCTCGGTGCGTTTTATTTGCGGCACGCAAGACCTGCATAAAACGCTGGAAGCGCGCCTGTCGCAGTTTCTAGGCACCGAAGACACGATTCTTTATGCCGCCGCGTTTGACGCCAACGGCGGCCTGTTTGAGCCCCTGTTGGGCGAGCAGGACGCGGTCATCAGCGACGAGCTCAACCATGCCTCCATCATTGACGGCATTCGCCTGTGCAAGGCCAAGCGCTACCGCTACAAGCACAACGACATGGCCGACCTGGAACGCTGCCTGGCACAGGCCCGCGACGAGGGCGCGCGTTTCACGCTGGTGTTTACCGATGGCGTGTTTTCCATGGACGGCACGGTGGCGCAGCTCGATGTCATGCGCCAACTGTGCGACCGCTACGGCGCGCTGTTGGGTGTGGACGAATGCCACGCCACCGGCTTTGTCGGCGCCACGGGCCGGGGCACACCCGAGTACCGGGGCGTGTGGGGCCAGGTGGACCTCATCACCGGCACGCTGGGCAAGGCGCTGGGCGGCGCCTCTGGCGGCTTTACCAGTGGGCGCCGCGAGGTGATTGAGTTGCTGCGCCAGCGCTCGCGCCCCTATCTTTTTTCCAACACAGTGGCGCCCATGATCGTGGGCGCTTCCATCGCGGTGCTCGATTTGCTGGAGGGCTCCACCGCCCTGCGCGACCAACTGGCCGACAACACCCGCTACTTCCGCCAAGCCATGGGCGAGGCCGGTTTTGCCATTGCGCCGGGTGACCACCCGATCGTGCCCATCATGGTTTTTGAGGCCCAGGTGGCCCAGCAACTGGCGGCGCGCCTGCTGGAACTGGGCGTGTACGTGGTGGGCTTTTTCTTTCCGGTGGTGCCCCAGGGCAAGGCGCGAATTCGGGTGCAGATGAGCGCGGCGCACACCCGCGTCGATTTGGAGTTTGCCGTGGCGGCGTTCACCCAGGCCGGACGCGAACTCGGCCTGCTGACCTAAGGAGCACACGATGAACACAACGAACACAACGAGCACGACGAACACGGTAGAAACGAAGCGCGCCACCTGCATTTTGGTGATTGGCGCCAACGGCCAGATTGGCACGGAGTTGGTTCAGGCTTTGGCGCAGCAACAGGGGGCGCAAGCCGTTATTTCTAGCGACATTGCGCCTAAGGCCCGGCCTGAGATTGAGCGCCTGGGCGTGCGCCACGTGGCGTTCGACGCCACCGATGCGCAGGCGCTGCAAGCCGTGGTGGAGCGCTTTGCCGTGACGCAGGTTTACCTGCTGGCGGCTGCGCTGTCGGCCCGCGCCGAGCAGCACCCCACCTGGGCCTGGGACCTGAACATGAAAAGCCTGTTGAACGTGCTGGAGCTGGCGCGCAGCCACCAGCTGCGGGTGTTCTGGCCCAGCTCGATTGCCGCCTTTGGGCCGAGCAGCCCCAAGGTGATGACGCCGCAGTCCACCGCGATGGACCCCACCAGCGTGTACGGCATCTCCAAGTTGGCGGGCGAAGGCTGGTGCGCCTGGTACCACCGCACGCACGGCGTGGACGTGCGCAGCCTGCGCTACCCGGGCCTGATCAGCTGGAAAACACCGCCCGGCGGCGGCACCACAGACTACGCCGTTGAAATTTTTCATGCGGCGCTGACACGGGGCCACTACACCAGCTTTTTGGCCGCCGACACGGCCCTGCCCATGATGTACATGCCCGATGCCATTCGCGCCACGCTGGCGTTGATGGATGCGCCGGCCGAGCGCATTCAACAGCGCGGCGCCTACAACCTGGCCGGCGTGAGCTTTACGCCCGCGCAAATCGCCCAGTCCATTGCGCGCCAGGTGCCGGGGTTTGACATTGACTATTGGCCTGATTTTCGCCAGGCGATTGCCAACAGCTGGCCGCAGTCCATCGACGACCAAGTGGCCAGCCAAGACTGGGGTTGGAAGGCGCGCTACGACCTTGACGCCATGGTGCATGACATGCTGGACCACCTGCGTCCCCTGCTGGCCTCTCCGGTGCGCAAGGCCGCATAACGCCCCTCTGACCGGCCCGCCATCGGGCTTGGGTCAGCGCTTGAAGTCGGTCAGCGCTTGAAGTCGTATTCGATGGTGACCGGCGCGTGGTCGGAAAACTTCTCGCCTTTGTAGATGGCGGCGCGCAGGGCGCCGGCTGCCAGGGCCGGGGTGGCCAGGTGGTAGTCCAGCCGCCAGCCCACGTTCTTGGCGTAGGCCTGGCCGCGGTTGCTCCACCAGGTGTAGGCCTCTTCGGTGGTGGCGGGGTGCAAATGGCGGTACACGTCTACCAAGCCGGCTTCGCTCAGAAGCTGGGTCATCCAGGCGCGCTCTTCCGGCAAGAAGCCGGAGTTCTTTTTGTTGCCCTTGAAGTTTTTCAGGTCAATCTCCTGGTGCGCTATGTTGATGTCGCCGCACAGAATGAAATCGCGCTGGGCTTTGAGGGCTTGCAGGTGCGGGTACATCTCGGCCAGAAAGCGGAACTTGGCTTGCTGACGCTCCTCGCCCGACGAGCCGCTGGGGAAGTAACTGCTGATGATGGAATGACGCGCCTTGGGTGTGTCAAAACGCAGCTCCACGTATCGGCCCTCGGGGTCAAACTCAGACGAGTTGTAGCCCACCACCACGTCGCTGGGTTCATGCCGGGTGTAGACGCCCACGCCGGAGTAGCCCTTTTTCTCGGCAAAATGAAAGTAGCCTTGCAGGCCGGCGAGTTGCTCAAAGCGGCCCTGCACATCGTCGGCCTGGGCCTTGACCTCTTGCACGCAAATACAATCCGGCTGGTGTTGCGCCAACCAGGCTTCCAGGCCTTTGGTGGTGGCAGAGCGGATACCGTTGAGGTTGAGGCTGGTCAATTTAAACAAGGAAATTCCCCATGACTGAGCGTGTCGTTACAAGTTCCAGCCCCGATGTCGCGAAAGACGCGTTGGCGCAGGACTTTGTGCAATTTGCGGTGGATTGTGGCGTGCTGCGCTTTGGTGAGTTCAAGACCAAGGCGGGTCGCATGAGCCCGTATTTTTTCAATGCCGGTTTGTTTGACGATGGCGCCAAACTAGGCCGGCTCGCGCAATTCTATGCGCAGCGTCTGCTGGCCAGCGGCATCGAATTCGACATGATTTTTGGCCCCGCTTACAAGGGCATTCCCCTGGGCGCCGCCGTGGCGATTGAGTTGGCGCGGCTGGGCAAAAACGTGCCCTTTACCTACAACCGCAAAGAGGCCAAGGACCACGGCGAAGGCGGCACGCTGGTGGGCGCACCGCTCCAAGGCCGGGTGCTGGTGGTGGACGATGTGATGAGCGCCGGCACCGCCGCGCGCGAGTCCATTGCCATTATTCAGGCCGCCGGCGCCACTGCGCACGCCGTGGTGATTGCGCTGGACCGCCAGGAAATGGCGACAGAAAAACTGGCCGACGGCAGCACCCGCGATGTGCCCTACAGCGCCGTGCAGTACGTGCGCGAGCAACTCGGTTTGCAGGTTTGCGCCATTGCCCAGCTGTCCGACCTGATGACCTACCTGAGCCACCAAGCCCACCACGACATGGGCGAACACCTGGCAAGGGTGAAGGCCTACCGCGACCGCTACGGCGTCGCAAATTAAGCCCCTCCGCTCAGTCTGAAGCGCAAAACCGGTGTTTGCGCTTCACTTTTGAAGCGTAAACGCCTAAGATGCGCTTCATGTACCTCTGGCAATCCCCCCAATGGCCTGAATTTCAGGTGGATGTGGCCGCGCTGCAACCGGCGCTGTCCGACGCACGCTATGCGCAAGGGCGGGCTATGGGCTTGGTCAGCCATTTGCAGCTGATGGACCTGGGTGAATTGCAGTTGCAAGGCTGGGCCGACGAGGCCGTGGCCACGGCACAGATTGAAGGCGAAATTCTGCACGTCAATTCGGTACGGGCATCAGCCGCCAGACGTCTGGGCCTGGCCGATGCAAAAGCGCAGGCGCGCGATGAACGCACCGAAGCCACGCTTGACGTGCTGCAAGCGGCCATTGAGCAAAGTCAGCGGCCTTTAACCCACGAAACCCTGTACGGCTGGCAGTCAGCCTTGTTCCCCAACGGCCGAAGCGGTATTCAGAAAATCCGCACAGGCGCTTACCGCGACCATACCGAGCCCATGCAGATCGTCACGCCGCGCCTGGGCAAACCCGACACCGTGCATTACCAGGCACCCGACTCTGCAGAAGTGCTGGCACAGATGACGCGGCTGATCGATTGGTTCAACAGCAGCCTGCAACAAACCGATGGCCTGGTCCGCGCGGCGCTGGCGCACCTGTGGCTGGAAACCATTCATCCGTTTGAAGACGGCAACGGCCGTGTGGGCCGGGCGCTGGTAGAAATGGCCCTGGCGCAAGATTTGAAAATCAACCAGCGCTTGTGGAGTCTGTCCCGGCAAATGTGGCTGGACCGCTCGGGCTACTACGCCCAACTGCAAGCCGCCACCGGACAGCGCAGCATGGACGTGACGCCCTGGGTGCAATGGTTTGTGGGCTGCGTGCACAAAGCCGCGGATGCCACCTGGGAACACATGCAAGCGGCCTTGCGCAAAACCCGCTTCTGGGCCGAACTGCGCGAGCAACACCCGCAACTCACGCCAACACAAACCAAGGCGATCAACAAACTGTATGACGTGGGGACTGACGGGTTTGCCAACGGCATCAGCACCGAAAAATACGTCAACCTCTGCCGTGTTTCACGCGCCACCGCTTACCGCGAACTCACGGCGCTGTGTGAGATGGGGGTGTTGGTGCAAACGGGGGTGGGTCGGGCGACCCGCTATGGGTTGCGTTTGGATAAAAGTGTCTAGGGCGTGCCTTTTGCTGGAGCCCGAAAAGCTAGGCCCTTAGCGGACACCAAAACAAGCCGCGTAGTTACCCCAGCTTCTTCATCAACAACGCATTCACCTGCGCCGGGTTGGCCTTGCCTTGGCTGCCCTTCATGATCTGACCGACCAGCGCGTTGAGTGCTTTGGCGTTGCCGGCCTTGAACTCTTCGACGTTTTTGGGGTTGGCGGCCAGCACGGTGTCGACGATTTGTTCGAGCGCACCGCTGTCGTTCATCTGTTTGAGGCCTTTGGCTTCAATCAGGGCGTCCACCTCGCCGGGCTCGCTCCACAACGCATCAAACACCTGCTTGGCGGCGTTGTTGCTGATGGTGCCGTCGGCAATGCGGGCGATGAGGGCGCCCAGTTGGGCCGCACCCACCGGGGCGTTTTCGATAGGGGTGCCGTCGGCATTCAAACGCCGTGACAACTCGCCCATGATCCAGTTGCCGGCCAGTTTGGGTTGGCCGCAGGCTTTGGCCGTGGCTTCAAAGTAGGCGGCAGTGGCGCGGCTTTGTGTGAGCGCGGTGGCATCGTAGTCGGACAGGCCGTGGTCGGCGGAGAATCGCGCCGCCATCACGCGCGGCAGCTCGGTCATCTCCGAGCGCACGCGCTGCACCCAGTCGTCGGCAATCACCAGCGGGGGCAGGTCGGGGTCGGGAAAGTAGCGGTAGTCGGCGGCGTCTTCCTTGGTGCGCATGGATCGGGTTTCGCCGGTGTCGGGGTTGAACAGCACGGTGGCTTGCTCAATGGCGCGGCCGTCTTCTATTTCTTCAATCTGCCAGCGAATTTCATAGTCAATGGCCTGCTGCATGAACTTGAAGCTGTTCAGGTTTTTGATCTCGCGCCGGGTGCCAAACGGTGCACCGGGTCGGCGCACCGACACATTAGCGTCGCAACGGAAGCTGCCCTCTTGCATGTTGCCGTCGCAAATGCCAATCCAGGTCACGATTTTGTGCAGCTCTTTGGCATAAGCCACCGCCTCGGCGCTGGAGCGCATGTCGGGTTCGGTCACTATTTCAAGCAGCGGCGTGCCAGCGCGGTTCAGGTCAATGCCGGTCTGGCCGACAAAGTCTTCGTGCAGCGATTTGCCGGCGTCCTCTTCCAGGTGGGCGCGCACCAGGCGCACCGACATTTTTTGTTCGCCCAGAAAAAATTCGATCTCGCCGCCCTGCACCACCGGTATTTCGAACTGGCTGATTTGGTAGCCCTTGGGCAGGTCGGGATAGAAGTAGTTTTTGCGGGCAAACACGCTGCGCGGCGCAATGTGCGCGCCAATGGCCAAACCGAACTGAATAGCGCGCTGCACAGCGCCCTGGTTCATGACCGGCAGCGTGCCGGGCAAAGCCAGGTCTACCGCGCAGGCCTGGGTGTTGGGCTCGGCACCAAAGGCGGTAGGCGCGCGGCTGAAAATTTTGCTTTGGGTGGAGAGTTGGGCATGGGTCTCAAAGCCAATGACCACTTCATAGCCCTGAACCAGGGGCGATTTCAGGCCCGCACGCGCCGGGTTGCTGGTTTCTACAAAGGCGCTCATGCTGCAACTCTCTGGGGCTTGGCCGTGTGCCATTGCGTGGCCAGCTGAAACTGGTGCGCCACGTTCAACAACTGGGCTTCTTGTAAATAATTGCCGATCAACTGCAGGCCCACCGGCATGCCACCCGCCCCTAAGCCCACCGGCACACTCATGCCGGGCAGGCCAGCCAGAGAGGCCGGCAGGGTGAAGATGTCGGCCAGGTAATTGGCCACCGGGTCGTCGCTCTTGTCGCCCAGCTTCCAGGCCACGGTGGGGGCCACCGGGCCGGCAATCACGTCGCACTGGGTAAAGGCTTGCTGGAAGTCGTCGGCAATCATGCGGCGAATTTTTTGCGCTTGCAGGTAATAGGCGTCGTAGTAACCGTGGCTGAGCACGTAGGCGCCCACCATGATGCGGCGCTTGGCTTCGTCGCCAAAGCCTTCGGCCCGGGTTTTTTTGTACATGTCGATCAGGTCGGTGTACTGGTCGGCGCGGTGGCCAAACTTGACGCCGTCAAAACGGCTCAGGTTGCTTGAGGCCTCCGCCGGGGCAATGATGTAGTAGACCGGAATGGACAGCTCGGTGCGCGGCAGGGTGATGGGCACCAGCTGGGCGCCCAGCTTTTCGTACTGGTGCAAGGCCGCGTCCACCGCTGCGCGCACATCGGGCGCCAGGCCTTCGCCAAAAAACTCTTTCGGCAAGCCAATGCGCAGGCCCTGCAAGCTGTCGCCTAGCTTGGCCGAGAAGTTCTCGCTAGGCTCGTCCAGCGAGGTGGAGTCACGGTCGGGGTCGGGGCCGCACATGGCCGACAACAGCAAAGCGCAGTCTTCGGCGCTGCGGGCCATGGGGCCGCCCTGGTCCAGGCTGGAGGCAAAAGCCACCATGCCGTAGCGTGAGGCGCGGCCGTAGGTGGGCTTGATGCCGGTGATGCCGCAAAAGCTGGCCGGTTGGCGAATGGAGCCGCCGGTGTCGGTGCCGGTGGCCGCTGGCGTCAGGTAAGCCGCCACAGCGGCGGCGCTGCCGCCCGAGGAGCCGCCCGGCACGCGCTGCACGTCCCAGGGGTTGGTGACCGGGCCGTAAAACGAGTTTTCGTTGCTGGAGCCCATGGCGAACTCGTCGCAGTTGAGCTTGCCCAGGGTCACCATGCCGGCGGCGCGCAGGCGTTGCACCACGGTGGCGTCAAACGGCGAGCGGTAGCCCTGGAGCATTTTGGAGCCCGCGGTGGTGACGAAATCCTGCGTGACAAAAATATCTTTGTGGGCAATGGGCACGCCTTCCAGCGGGCCGGCGGTACCGGCGGCCAGGCGGGCGTCCGATTCGCGGGCCTGGGCCAGCGTCACCTCGCTGTCAATGTCCAGGAAGGCGTTGTGCGGGTTGCCGCCCAAACGGGCCAGAAAACGCGTGGCCAGCTCGACCGCGCTGAAGTCCTTTTTTTTCAGACGCGCGGCCAATTCGGCCACGCTCAGGGTGTGCAGTTGGTCCATGGGTTACTCGATCACTTTGGGCACTAGAAACAGGCCGTTTTCTACGGCAGGCGCGTTGCGCTGGTTGGCTTCCCGGTTGTTGGGCTCGCTGGCGCGGTCTTCGCGCAGGCGCAGGCTGATGTCACGAATGGCCGCCACCGGGTGGGCCAGCGGCTCGATGCCGGTGGTGTCCACCGCGCGCATGGTTTCTACCAGCTCAAAAAAACCGTTGATTTTGGTGCGCATGCGCGCACTTTCGTCTGGCTGGAGCTCTAAGCGGGCCAGGTTGGCAATACGGGCAATATCGGCTGCGGTCAGGGACATGGTGGATCTTCATTCAAAACCCCTGGGCTGGCACCTCTTTCGCGGCACATTCAGCGGGGTTATTCACAGGGTATAGGGTATTATCCAGCGTTTGGCTAGCGGCCTGCCTGTGTGCAGGTTTTAGACCAAAAAGCACCCATTTGAACCCGTCAACCAGGCAGGAACTGGGGCCAAAAGCCCGCCCTGCCGAGAGGAAAATTAATGTTTGGAGCATTCCGTCAGTACTTCTCAACTGACTTGGCCATCGACCTGGGTACCGCCAACACCTTGATTTACGTGCGTGACAAGGGCATTGTGCTGGACGAACCCTCCGTTGTCGCCATTCGTCACGAAGGCGGCCCACAAGGCAAAAAAACCATTCAAGCCGTGGGCAAAGAAGCCAAGGCCATGCTGGGCAAGGTGCCCGGCAACATTGAGGCCATTCGCCCCATGAAGGACGGCGTGATTGCCGACTTCACCGTCACCGAGCAAATGCTCAAGCAATTCATCAAGATGGTGCACCCCCGCTCCATCTTTCGCCCCAGCCCGCGCATCATCATTTGCGTGCCGTGCGGCTCCACCCAGGTGGAGCGCCGTGCCATTCGCGAGTCAGCCTTGGGCGCGGGTGCCAGCGATGTGTACCTGATTGAAGAACCCATGGCCGCAGCCATTGGTGCCGGCTTGCCCGTCAGCGAGGCCAGCGGCTCCATGGTGGTGGACATTGGCGGCGGCACCACCGAGGTCGGCGTGATCTCGCTGGGCGGCATGGTCTACAAAGGCAGCGTGCGCGTGGGTGGCGACAAGTTTGACGAGGCCATCATCAACTACATCCGTCGCAACTACGGCATGCTGATTGGCGAGCCCACGGCCGAGGCCATCAAGAAAAAAATTGGGTCCGCCTTTCCCGGCAGCGAAGTGCGCGAGATGGAAGTACGCGGACGCAACCTCTCTGAGGGCGTGCCACGCAGCTTCACCATCTCCAGCAACGAGATTCTGGAAGCCCTGACCGACCCGCTCAACAACATTGTGTCGGCCGTCAAAAACGCGCTGGAACAAACCCCGCCCGAGCTGGGCGCCGACATTGCCGACCGCGGCATGATGCTCACCGGCGGTGGTGCCTTGCTGCGCGACCTGGACCGTTTGCTGGCTGAAGAAACCGGACTGCCGGTGCTGGTGGCCGAAGACCCGCTGACCTGCGTGGTGCGCGGCTGCGGCATGGCGCTGGAGCGCATGGAGCGCCTGGGCTCGATCTTCACCAGCGAATAAGCGCAGGATCAGCGATGCCACTCGGTACGCTGGACGGAACCCCCCCTCCCTTGTTCAGACAGGGCCCCTCGGCCCTGTCCAAGCTCCTCTTTTTCAGTGTGCTGGCGCTGTTCTTGATGGTGGCCGACACACGCCTGCGCATGACGCAGCCCGTGCGTGCCGTGGTGGCCACCGTGCTGTACCCGGTGCAGTGGCTGGCCTTGCGCCCGGTTTTGTGGGCGCGTGGCAGCAGCGCGTATTTTGAGTCGCTCAGCACCGCCAAGGCCAATGAAGCCGCCGCCCGCACCGAGCTGGGCCGGCAATCACAACGCGCCAACCAGGTAGAACAACTGGCCCTGGAAAACCTGCGGCTGCGCCAGTTGCTGGGGCTGCGCGAACGCCTGGGCACCACGTCCCAAGCCGCCCAAGTGCTGTACGACGCGGCCGACCCCTACGCCAAAAAGGTCATCATTGACCAAGGCGCCGCTCAGCAGATTGAAGCGGGCTCGCCCGTGCTGGATGAAAACGGCGTGCTCGGCCAGGTCACCCGGGTCTACCCGCTGGTCAGCGAGGTCACGCTGATCACCGACCGCGACCACGCCATTCCCGTGCTCAACACCCGCAGCGGCGTGCGCGGCCTGGCCTTTGGCGACGCCAGCTCACGCGCTGGCGGGCTGGAACTGCGCTTCATGGACACCAACGCCGACGTCCAGGTGGGCGACCTGCTGACCACCAGCGGCGTGGACGGCGTCTACCCACCAGGCCTGCCGGTGGCGCGCGTTTTGAAAGTGGAGCGCCGGGTGGACTCCGCCTTTGCCCGCATCGTCTGCACACCGCTGGGTCTGGTGTCAGGCGCCAGCCATGTGATGGTGCTCAAGGCGCTGGCGGTACCCACCGGCCCGCGCCCTGAGGCCTCTGCCCCCACCCCAGCCACACGCCCTGGAGGCCGTCGATGATCATGCGCCCCGGCCGCCAGCTGCTGCTGCCGGCCAACCCCTTATTTATCTGGAGCAGCCTGGTGGGCGCGCTGGCGTTCAACATGCTCATGGGCATGGGCTTGTGGGGCCGCGCCGCCTGGGTGCCCGATCTGCTGGCCGTGGTGCTGGTGTTCTGGAGCGTGCACCAACCCCAGCGCATTGGCGTGGGCCTGGCTTTTTTCTTTGGCATTTGCCTGGATGTGCACCAAGGCGCCATGCTGGGCCAGCACGCCCTGGCCTACACCGTCATGACCTTTCTGGCCATTGCCATTCACCGCCGCTTGCTGTGGTTCCCGGTCAGTTCGCAAGCCTTTCATGTGCTGCCGCTGTTGGTGGCGGCCCATATGATTGACGTGGTTGCCCGCTTGCTCGCAGGCGGCGCCTTTCCAGGCCCGTGGATGCTGCTGGCCCCGTTGCTCGAAGCCCTGCTGTGGCCGGTCGTGAGCGCCTTGCTGCTGCTGCCGCAAAAGCGTGCCCCCAACCCCGACGCGCACCGTCCGCTGTAAAGCGGGCCCTGCCCTTGACGCCCAGGTAAGAACCCCTCATGGAAATGCGCAACGTCGAAGTCGATCTGCACCGCTTTCGCGAGCGGGTGCTGGTGGTCAGCATCGCGGTGCTCGTCTGCTTTGGGCTGCTGGCAGCGCGCCTGATTTACCTGCAAGTGGTGCGCCATGAAGACCTCCGTGAGCAGGCCGAAAACAACCGCACCGCCATCGTGCCGGTGGTGCCCAACCGCGGCCTTATTCTGGACCGCAACGGCGTGGTGCTGGCCACCAATTACTCGGCCTACACCCTGGAGGTAACGCCCTCCAAGGTAGCCAACCTGGAACAAAGCATTGACCAACTGGCCCAGGTGATCGAGATCACGCCGCGCGACCGGCGCCACTTCAAGAAGTTGCGCGAAGAGTCCAGAAGCTTTGAATCCCTGCCGCTGCGCAGCCGCCTGCGTGACGAAGAGGTGGCCAGATTTGCCGCCCAGCGTTACCGCTTTCCCGGCTTTGAGATCAAGGCCCGCTTGTTCCGAAACTACCCGTTTGGCGAACTGGCCAGCCATGTGATTGGCTACATCGGGCGCATCAACCCGGCCGAGAAAGAAAAACTCGCCGACTCTGACGACGAGGCCAACTACCGTGGCACCGAATACATTGGCAAGCTGGGCATAGAACAAAGCTTCGAGGCCCAGTTGCACGGCACCACCGGGGTCAACGCGATAGAAACTTCGGCTGGCGGACGCGCCACCCGCAAACTCGCCAGCAGCCCGGCCACCCCGGGCAACACGGTCCAGTTGTCCATTGACATCAGGTTGCAAAAACTGGTGGAAGAGTTGTACGGCACCCGGCGCGGCGCCCTGGTGGCCCTGGACCCCAGCACCGGCGAAGTGCTGGCTTTTGTCAGCATGCCCACCTTCGACCCCAACCTGTTTGTTGAAGGCATTGACAGCGAAAGTTGGCAGGCGCTCAACGAGTCACCCCACAAGCCGCTGCTCAACCGGGCCTTGCGCGGCACCTACCCGCCGGGCTCCACCTACAAACCCTTCATGGCCCTGGCCGCGCTAGAAACCGGGGTGCGCACGCCCGAGCAAAGCATTGTGGACCCCGGCTACTTCATGTTTGGCAACCACCGCTTCCGTGACGACAAGGAAGGCGGGCACGGCACCGTCAACATGCACCGCTCCATCGTCGAGTCGTGCGATACCTACTACTACATACTGGCCAATGACATGGGCGTGGACGGCATCCACGATCAGCTGCAGCGCTTTGGTTTTGGCGAGCTCACGGGCATTGACATTTATGGCGAAGTGCGCGGCCTGCTGCCCTCCACCGACTGGAAGCGCCGCGCCTACAAGCGCCCCGAGCAGCAAAAGTGGTACGCCGGCGAGACCATCTCGCTGGGTATTGGCCAGGGCTACAACAACTTCACCATGCTGCAACTGGCCAGCGCCACCGCCACGCTGGCCAACCAGGGCGTGAAAATGAAACCGCATCTGGTGAAAGAGGTGGTGGACATTCTGACGCGCGCGCCCACCACCACGGGCCATATCTCGGTGGGCGAGGTCATTGCCAAGCCGGCCAACATTGCAATCATCAACAACGCCTTGGTGGGGGTGAACATCGAAGGCACCTCGGCCTCCAGTTTTCGCGGGGCGCCCTACACCAGCGCAGGAAAAACCGGCACCGCTCAGGTGATACAGATCAAGCAAAACGAGAAATACGTGGCGTCCCGAATCGACGAGATTTTTCGCGACCACGCCCTCTACATGGCCTTTGCCCCGGCCGACAAACCGCGCATTGCACTGGCCATGATTGTGGAAAACGCCGGCTTTGGCGCCCAGAACGCCGCCCCCATTGCCCGCCGGGTTTTTGACTACTGGCTGATGGACCAATACCCCAGCGTGGAGGACATCGCAGCAGTTCAAAAAGCCCAGACCCAAGCGCCCATTGGCACCCCGCGCAAAGCCTCTGAAATGCCCTGGCCGGGCCAGCCCAGCGCAGCCGCAAAAGCCGCCGCCCAAAACAGCAGCGCCGCCCCAGCCACCCGCTAACGCGGGGGCCTGAGGCGGCGCTTTTTAACGCTTTTTTAACGTAACGCTTTTCGAATCAAACCTTGGCAGCGCGCTTGCGGGCCACGGTCAACCCCAGCAGGGCCAAGCCCGCCAAAGCCATGGAGCCGGGCTCGGGCACAGAGCTGGGCTCAGTCGTCACCGTGAATGAGAACGGCAGCGCGGTGGTCTGTGCCTCAGGCGTGGTGAAGCCAATGCAAATGCCATTGGCAATGCCGGCGGCAATACATGCAGCAGGCTCCAGCAGGTCCAGCACACCGGTGGTGGGGAAGATGTTCACGTAGTAGTCAACCGGTGCATCGCCGCCAGCGCCGTCAGAATCCCAGGTGAACAGCTGGTTTTGCAGCGGTGTGGTGAGTACAAAAATATCGTTACACGGTGTGGGACTGGCCGTAACGGCACAAGGGGTGGCGTTAGGCGTTTCCTCAAACAAGATGTCCAGGTCGATCGGCGTGGGGCCTGTGGGTCCGCCAGCGGGCAACACGGCGTTGAGCGTCAAGCTCGACTGCAAGGTGGCTCTGGCCAGGCTGGTGCCGCCAATCGGGTTGTTGGCATGGGTAATGGTGCTGCCCGGTGCGGCAAAAATGCTGGGCGGCAGACCGACACCAATATAGGTATCCACCAAGCCAGCGGCCGGGTTGGTGATGGTCAGCGTGCTGCGGTTAGCCAGCACGGCATCGCCCCAACTGAGTTGCGATGCGGTGAGGTCAACCCCCACGGGTGGCGCACCCACGGGCGTGGCCGCCGTCCAGCTGCTGCTGACGTTGTAAGTCCATTGGGTGATAACCGCGGCCTGGCTGCCTGCTTGAAGCAGCAGACCCAAGCCCACGGAAACCAGGGCGTTTTTAACAAATTTCATGATGATTCTCCTGAAGTAACAGCCTGCCCTATGCAAGCCTGGTCACTTAACGCAAAGACTGTGCCTTCACGTTGAAGATCATGAAAAAACCATATGAATCATGGGCTTAGCCCATTTAAACAGGCCAAAGACCGGGCCTGTTTCAGCGCCGCTGTAAAGCCCATCGACACAGCGCAGCGCCAGCGGCGCTTAACGCCGGTCAGCGGCTCAAACGCTCAAAGTCTCGCGAAAAAAGGCATCAAAGCCGGTTTTGAGAATCAGCGCACTCACCACCACGATGAAAAACACCCGTACAAAAGCCGTGCCGTGCTTGAGCGCCAGCCGCGTCCCCAACAGGCTGCCCACCACATTGGCCAGCGCCATGGCCAACACAAAATGCCACCAGATGTGGCCCTTGGCTACAAACAGCAGCAGCGCCGCCAAGTTGGTGGCCGTGTTAACCAGTTTGGCCGAGGCCGACGCGCTCAAAAAGTCGTAGCCCAGCAGGCGCACAAACAAAAACACCAAGAAACTGCCGGTGCCGGGGCCAAAAAAGCCGTCGTAAAAGCCAATCAAAGCGCCAATGCCGGCGGCCACCCAGGCCTCGGTGCGCCCGGCAAAACGCGGCGTGTGCTGCTGCCCCAGGTCTTTCTTGAGCAAGGTGTAAATGAGCACCCCCAGCAACACCAGCGGCAGCACCTTGCGCAAATAGTGGGGCGACACCAACGTGACCAGCCAGGCCCCGGCAAACGAGGCGGTAAAACCCGCCAACGCAGCCGGCAGCAGCGCCGCCCAGCGCATCTCCACCCGCCGGCTGTACTGCAAAGTGGCCATGGCGGTACCCCAGATGGAGGCCCCCTTGTTGATGCCAAACAGCGTGGCCGGGTGCGTGTTGGGAAACGTGGCAAACAAGGCCGGCACCAGTATCAAACCGCCGCCGCCGACGATAGAGTCCACAAAGCCGGCCAGCAGCGAGGCCAGCGAAACAATCAGTAATTCCATGGCGGCATTGTCGCACCCAGCCGGGCGGTGCTTGCTATGGCTTTGGTAGCTAGGAAATCAGTAATACCAAGGCTTTAAGACCAAAACTGCTTGGCGCATAAAAAAAGACACCGGGGTGAGCGGTGTCTTTTGAATCGTTTCGTTTTTTTGCGATACAGCTCGAATCTGTGCCGCTTTTGTCTCCTGGGCCTTCCAACTTCACAGGGCCAGAGGCCCTTGGTCGAATGCCTTGACTGTAGGGCTGCAGCCCCTCGCCGTGAATCGGGACATACCCTGTCGGGGCTTACCCTCTAGGCGGTTTTGTCACGCTGGGCGGCGTCTTCGACGATCCACTGGGCCGCTTTCTCGGCAATCATCAGCGTGGGTGAGTTGGTGTTGCCGCTGGTGATGCGCGGCATCACGCCGGCGTCCACCACGCGCAGTCCGGCCACCAGGCCGCCAGGGCCGCGCACCCGCAGGCGCGCGTCGACCACGGCCATGGGGTCATCTGCCGTGCCCATCTTGGTGGTGCCCACCGGGTGAAAGATGGTGGTGGCAATGTCACCGGCGAGCTGGGCCAGCTCGGCATCGCTTTGGTATTGCGCGCCGGGCTTGAACTCTTCGGGCGCAAAGCGCGCCAGCGCTGGCTGCGCCACGATGCGCCGCGTCACCCGCAGCGAGTCGGCCGCCACCTGGCGGTCCGCGTTGGTGCTGAGGTAATTGGGCGCAATGGCGGGGGCGTCGGCAAAGGCCGGGCTCTT
The DNA here is from genome assembly GCA_903960915.1 of uncultured beta proteobacterium. Lineage (GTDB taxonomy): Bacteria > Pseudomonadota > Gammaproteobacteria > Burkholderiales > Burkholderiaceae_C > Rhodoferax. The sequence goes on along the minus strand of CAJCCO010000064.1, from coordinate 15,441 downwards.
GAGCTGCACCGTGCCCCGGCTGGTGGGGTTGAGGTTGCACACGCTGGCGGTGAAAGCGTTGAAACGGTGCAGCGGCTCGCCAAAGGCGTCCAGGCTGAGCGGCTGCACGTGGTACTCCAGGTTCGGGTGGGCTTGCGTCGGGTCGCTGCGCGTGAAGGCGCCCAATTGCGAAGGCGCCATGCTCATGGGGCCGGTGCGCTTGAGCGCATATTCCAGCCCAATCATGGCCTTGCCCCAGAGCGAGCCGGCCTGGGTATTGAGTGTTTTCACGCCCTTGACCTTGTAGACCGAGCGAATTTGCAAATGGTCTTGCAAATTGGCGCCCACACCGGGCGCATCCACCGCCACCTCGATGCCGTGTTGGTGCAGCAAGGCTGCCGGGCCAATGCCCGAGAGCTGCAAGATGTGCGGCGAGCCAATGCTGCCGGCACACAGAATCACCTCGCCCTGGGCTGAGGCGGTCACCATTTCGCCGTTGCCCCACACCTGCACGCCGGTACAGCGCTGGCTGCCGTCGGCCTGGGTTTGCAGCTCCAGCTTGGCCACCTGGGCCGAGGTCCACAACTCGAAGTTGGGCCGGGCGTAGCAAGTCGGGCGTAAAAACGCTTTGGCCGTGTTCCAGCGCCAGCCGTCTTTTTGGTTCACCTCAAAGTAGCCCACGCCCTCGTTGTCGCCCTGGTTGAAGTCGTCGGTGGCGGCAATGCCGGCTTGCTGTGCCGCTTGAGAAAACGCGTCCAGCACGTCCCAGCGCAGGCGCTGCTTCTCCACCCGCCACTCACCGCCGGCGTTGCGGTGGCGCAGCACCTGGCGGTAAGGCGTGCTGGCGTCGTTCATCAGTTCTGGCGCCACCCCGCGTGCACCGTGGAAGGCGTTGGCGCCCTTGTAATGGTTTTCATGCAGCTTGAAGTAGGGCAAGGATTGGTCCCAGCCCCAGCTGGGGTCGCCGGTGAGGCTGGCCCACTGGTCGTAGTCGCGCGCCTGGCCGCGCATGTAAATCATGCCGTTGATGCTGCTGCTGCCGCCCAGCGTCTTGCCGCGCGGGTAGCGCAGCGCGCGGCCGTTGAGGCCGGCGTCGGGCTCGGTGTTGAAGAGCCAGTCGGTGCGCGGGTTGCCTATGCAGTGCAAATAGCCCACCGGAATGTGAATCCAGTGGTAGTCGTCACGCCGCCCGGCTTCTATCAGCAGCACGCGCTTGGTGGCGTCCGCCGACAAACGGTTGGCCAGCAGACAGCCGGCCGTGCCCGCGCCGATGATGATGTAGTCAAACGTGGTGTGCATGCTCAATGCCCCACCCAGTTGGGTTTGCGCTTTTCCTGAAAGGCTTTCTGGCCTTCTTTAGCGTCTTCGGTCAGGGTGAACAGGGCAATCTGGCTCTCGGTGAAAGACATCGACTCTTCAAACGCCATCGACTCCACCGACTTGAGCGTGTAGAGGCCGCGTCGAATGGCCGCAGGCGACTTGTCGAGCAGGCGCGCCAGCAGCCAGTCCAGCTTGGCGTCCACGTCGTCGTCGACGTAATTCACCAGCCCCATCTCCAGCGCCTGCGCCGAAGTGATGGGCTCGCCGGTGAGGCACATCTCCACCAGCGCGCGCCGGGGAATCAGGTGTTGCAACACGCTGAGCACCTGCGCCGGAAACACGCCCACCTTGACCTCGGGCAAGCCAAACACCGCGTGGCGCGCCGCCACTGCCATGTCACACATCGACATCAGCCCCATGCCACCGGCCATGCAGGCGCCGTTGACCCGCGCAATCAGCGGCACGTGGCTGGCGCGCGCCACCCGCAGCAAACGCGCCAAGTGGCCGCGTGGCTCTGAATAATCGGTGGTGAAGGCGTTGGCCGACTGCAGGTCTGCCCCGGCACAAAATGCCTTCTCGCCAGCACCGGTGACCACAATGGCGCGAATGTCGCGGAGGTCTTGCGCCTGCTCAATCGCCTGCGCCATGCCGGCCAACACCGCGTGGCTCATGGCATTGCGCCGCTCCTCACGCGTGATCGTCAGCCACAAAGCGGCCCCACGCTGTGCCACCTGCAACTCGGGCGTGGACGAAAAAGTGGAATTACTCATCGGGTCTCCTGTTGCAGGCATTTTGCCGCATCAAGACACAGGGTTTTGGCGGGGGTGGAGAGGTGCTAGCGGCTGTGCGTGGAGCTTGATTCCCAGCGCCGTCGTCACTTTCAAGATGGTGGCAAAGCTCGGATTGCCCTCCCCTGACAAGGCCTTGTAGAGGCTTTCCCTGCCCAGGCCTGTGTCGCGCGCAAGTTGCGACATGCCTTTGGCTCGGGCAATGGTGCCCAGGGCCTTGGCAATAAAGGCCGCATCATCCCCCGCCTCTTGCAGGCAGGCCTCCAAGTAGAGCGCCATGTCCTCCTCGGTTTTGAGGTGTTCTGCGCTGTCCCATTTCCGTAGCTTGAGAGCAGTCATCTGTTACTCCTTCAGTTGCCGCGCCAACCTCTGCGCGGTGTGAATGTCTTTGGCCTGACTTGACTTGTCGCCCCCAACCAGAAGGATGACGATCTCCAGACCCCGTCGCGTGAAATACACCCGAAAACCTGGGCCGTGATGAATTCGCATTTCAGAAACACCCTCGCCCACAGACTGGTGATCCCCGAAATTTCCTTCTTCTGCCCGATCAATACGCGCCTGAATCCGACGGGCGGCTTGTTTGTCCCGCAGGGCTTCAAACCATTCATCAAAAATTTCGGTGGTGTAGATCGTGTTCATGCTTATTGTATAAATTGGGATACACAGCGTCAATCCCAGCCAAACGGCAAAACATCACGCATCGCCTTCACAGCATGGGTGGTGGGGGGCCGGCGGGGCACGATGGTTGCTCTGCACGTCACGCAGCAAGTCGTAGAGCCGAAAGCGCGCAAAGTCACAGGTGATGATGTAGCGGGGGCGCTGGGATTCAGACAAGCCGGGAATGAAACTGTCGGTGAAGCCACGGGCGCCGTCGAGCTTGGCATCGGCGTTTTCACGCGTGGCCGTTTTCCATTGCTGTGAAAAAGCCGTCAAACTGGGCATTAGCCACCACTCCCTGATTCGCCGCTTTTGCGGTCGTTTTATGCGCACGCCCAGTGAGCCTGGCGCGTTGCGTCGCAGCAGTTTAGTAGAAGGCTCTGGCGGTGGATAGCCCAAGAATTAGGGGGGTATGAGGCGCGCAACCATGGACTGCCACGTCGCTTCGCTCCTCGCAGTGACGGAGGGGGGTGGTTAGTCGCCGTGGTCGAGGGGTGCGTCGCCGTGGCGGGGGTTGATGATTTTCAAAGGTCTGGTGGCGGGGTGGGCACACCATGGAGGTATTTGGGCATGGGAGGCATGAGGGTATTGGGGCTAGACTGTGATTGGCCGGTGTTGACTGGTGTTGGTCGGTATTGGCCGGTTTTGGCTAACAAGGAGTGAACCATGTGGATGCGTGCAGACGGGCTACTGACGAGGGGTCGCTGGTGGCTGTGTGGCTTGTTGTTGGGTTTGTCGGCCTGCAGCAGCTACGCGCCGCCGACTGCGCTGGTGCAGATGAGCCGGGCCGATGTGCTGGCGCGCATGGGGCCGCCCGAGACGGTGCGGCGGCTGGAGACGGGCACGCGGCTCGAGTATCCGAGTGGGCCGTTTGGCAAGCAGACCTGGTTTGTAGACCTGGACGGGCAAGACCAGATGAGCCGGGTGAGCCGGGTGACGCAGGTGTTGAACGAGCCCAACTTCAGCCGCATTCAGCCTGGCATGGCACAAGACGAGGTACGCCTGCTGTTGGGCCGCCCGGGCGACGTGCAACTGCTGGGGCGCGAGCGTGGCCAGGTGTGGCGTTACCGGTATGAAAACCACCTGTGCCAGTGGTTTTTGGTGGAGTTGTCTCAGGCGCAGACGGTGCGTTCTACCGGCTATGGGCACCCCCCGGAGTGCGAAGACCGTTCCGATGAGCCGCGGCGTCGTTTTTGACCGCCCAATTGAAAACCTCTACGTTGTAGGACAAGCGCTGCCCAAGGTGCGCCGCCATGGACTGCCGCGTCGCTTCGCTCCTCGCAGTGACGAGGGTAGTGCGTGCGGCCTCGCCGTGACGGGGAAAGCTGCGTCATTGCGAGCGAAGCGCGGCAATCCATACGGCTTGTGACGACGAGGGTAGTGCGTGCGGCCTCGCAGTGACGGGCAAAGCGACGTCATTGCGAGCGAAGCGCGGCAATCCATACGGCTTGTGACGACGAGGGTAGAGCGTGCGGCCTCGCAGTGACGGGGGAAGCGGCGTCATTGCGAGCGAAGCGCGGCAATCCATACGGCTTGTGACGGCGAGGGTAGTGCGTGCGGCCTCGCAGTGAAGGGAAAGCTGCGTCATTGCGAGCGAAGCGCGGCAATCCATACGGCTTGTGACGGCGGGGCTGGTGGCGGGTGGGCCTACCAGGTGTCTATCGACAAGCCGGTGACAGCAGGCGGTTCGGTTTGCATTTCCAAGCCGCGCAGGAGCCAGTCGCGGGTGTGGGCGGGGTCGATGACGGCGTCTATTTCTAGGGTGGTGGCCATGTGGATGGCGCTGCCGTTGCTGTATTGCTGCTGCAGCAGTTGCTCAAAGAGGGCGTCGCGCGCCGGGCCTTCGGGCTGGGCTTCGAGTTCTTTTTTGTAGCCCAGGCGCACCGCACCTTCGAGCCCCATGGCGCCAAACTCGCCGGTGGGCCAGGCCACGGTGAACAGCGGGGCGTGAAAGCCACCGGCGCACATGGCCATGGCGCCCAGGCCGTAGCCCTTGCGCAGCACCACGCTGAAGAACGGCACGCGCAGATGGGCCGCCGCCACAAACAGGCGGCTGACATGGCGCACTGGGGCCTGGCGCTCGCTGTCTGGCCCCACCATGAAGCCCGGCGTGTCCACCAGGCTGACGATGGGCAGGCCGTGGGCGTTGCAGAGTTGCATGAAGCGGGCGCATTTGTCGGCGGCATCGGCGTCTATGGCGCCGCCCAGGTGCAGCGGGTTGTTGGCCATGAGCCCCACCGGGCGCCCTTCCAGGCGCGCCAGCACGGTGTGAATGCCCTGGCCAAAGCCGGTGCGCAGGAGCAGCAGGCTACCCGCATCAACCAGGCCGCTCAGAGCAGTGCGGGTGTCGTAGGCGCGCAAGCGGTTCTCGGGCACCACGGCGCGCAGGGCCAGTGGGTCGGGGGCCTGCCACTGGCTGGCGCGACCCTGAAAGAACGAGAGGTAATGGCGCGCGGCGGCCACGGCCTGCGCTTCGTCGTCCACCAGAATGTCAATGACGCCGTTGGCGTGCTGCTCGCTGGCCGGGCCAATTTGCTCGGGCGTGAAGACGCCCAGGCCCCCGCCTTCGACCATGGCCGGACCGCCCATACCCAGGTTACTGTCGCGGGTGGCAATGATGACGTCGGCACAGCCCGCCAGCGCGGCGTTGCCGGCAAAGCAGCGCCCGGCCACCACCGCCACCACGGGCACCTGGCCGTTCAAACGCGCAAAGCTGGCAAAAGTGGTGACGTGCAGGCCGGCCACGATGGGCATGTCGACATCGCCCGGGCGACCGCCGCCGCCTTCGGCAAACAACACCACGGGCAGTTTTTGTTGCAGCGCCAAGCCCAACATGCGGTCGGTTTTTTGGTGGTTGCGCATGCCTTGGGTGCCGGCCAGCACGGTGGCGTCGTAGGCCATGACCACGGTGCGGCTGCGCTCGGGGCCGCACTGGGCGGGGTTGACGCTGCCAATGCCGGTGACCATGCCATCGGCCGGGGTGTTGGCGATCAGGTCGGCTTCGCTGCGGCGGCTGCGCTGCGCGGCCACGGCCAGGGCGCCGTATTCCATGAAGCTGCCTGGCTCGGTCAGGTCGGCGATGTTCTCGCGCGCGGTGCGCAGGCCCAGGGCGTGGCGCTTGGCCACGGCTTGGGGACGCTGGGCGTCTTGTGTGTGGGCCTGGCGCTGCAGCAGAGCGTGCAGGTCGGCACGCGGGGTGGTAGCGGTTGCTGTGGGGATTGGTAGAGGCGAAGATTCAGACGCCGAGATGAGGGCGGCAGACGCTGGCGCCGCGGCCGCGCTGGCGGGTTCCAGGTGGGACAGGGGGGCCATGTGGGACAGCAAGTCGCCTTCGGCCACGGTTTCGCCGGCGGCGTAAAACAGCTCGCCCAGGGTGCCGGCGTGGGGCGCGTGCAGCTCGTGCTCCATTTTCATGGCCTCCAAAATCAGCAACAGGTCGCCGGCCTGGAGGCGGTCACCGGGGCGCACCAGCCACTGGACGATGCGGGCGGGCAAGGGGGAGCGAATGTCAGTCATGCGGCAATTTTGCGGCATGCGCCGCACGCGCCCGGTCAAGCCTGTGACAGCGCGGGCACCCGGGCCGGGCTTTGGGTCAAAATGCCCCCATGAATACCACCTCCCCCCACCTGATTCCCCTGGTTGAAATGACGCGCGGCGGCACGCTGGAAAACCGCCACTTTGGCGCCGTGGCCGTGGTCAACACGCGCGGCCAACTGGTAGCCCAGGCTGGCGACCCGCACTGGCTGACGTTCTCGCGCTCCACGCTCAAGGCGCTGCAAGCCCTGCCCTTTATGCAGGCCAAGGGTCACCAACAATTTGGTTTTGGCACCGAGCAGGTGGCGCTGATGTGCGCCAGCCACAACGGCGAAGCCATGCATGTGACCACGGCGCAAGGCATGCTGGAGAAAGCCGGGCTGAGCTACAAAGCGCTGCGTTGCGGCTGCCACGTGCCGGGTCTGTTCACGCTGCTGGACCAGGCGCCCCCGGTGGGTTTGCAGTACGACGAGCGCCACAACAACTGCAGCGGCAAGCACGCCGGCTTTTTGGCCTATTGCGTGCAGCACGGCCTGAGCCTGGACGATTACACCGAGCCGGCGCACCCGCTGCAAAAGGCCATTCGGCGCGATGTGGCGCGCGCGGTGGGCATGGCGCCAGAAGATTTCAAGATGGGCATTGACGGCTGCTCGGCCCCCAATTACGCGCTGCCCCTGGCCAAGCTGGCCTACGGCTACGCGCGTCTGGCCAGTGGCACGCAAGACAGCGAGTTTGGCGAAAGCTTTGCCACCCTGAGCACGGCCATGACCACGCACCCCGATCTGGTGTCGGGTACCGGGCGCAACGACCTGGCCTTCATGCGCGCCGGGCGTGGCGACTGGGTCAGCAAGGTGGGCGCTGATGGCGTGCAAGTCATCGGCAGCAAAAGCCGGGGCGAGGCGCTGGCCATCAAAATCAGCGACGGCAACAAGCCCGCGCTGTTTGCCGCCACGGTAGAAGTGCTGGAACAACTGGGCTGGCTGGACGACGCACAACGCCAAGAACTGGCGCCGTGGCGCGCACGCGAGATCATCAACGCCCGCGGCCTGCGGGTGGGTGAGCGTTTGCCGGTGTTCCAACTCGGCGGTGCTAGCGCATGAACCACAGCCCAAGTTTTAGCCACCCCGCCATCAGCCTGATTGGTGCGCCCACCGACATTGGCGCCGGCAGCCGCGGCGCCAGCATGGGGCCTGAGGCGCTGCGCGTGGCCAACCTGGTGCCGGTGCTGCAGGGCCTGGGCTTGCAGGTGCTTGACCGTGGCAACCTGAGCGGCCCGGCCAACCCCTGGCTGGCCCCGGTTGACGGCTACCGCCACCTGGACGAAGTGGTGGCTTGGAACACCGCCGTGCACGATGCCGTCTACGCCGAACTTGGCCAAGGCCATTTGCCCGTGGTTTTAGGTGGCGACCACTGCCTGGGGCTGGGCTCCATCAGCGCCGTGGCGCGCCACTGCCGCGACACCGGCAAACAGCTGCGCGTGCTGTGGCTGGACGCCCACGCCGACTTCAACACCAACGCCCTCACGCCCAGCGGCAACCTGCACGGCATGCCGGTGGCCTGCCTGTGCGGTTACGGCCCGGCAGCGCTCACTGGCATGGGCGGGCAAACGCCAGCGATTGAGCCGGCCTGGATCAAACAAATTGGCATTCGCAGCGTGGACGAAGGCGAGAAGCGCCTGGTGCATGAAGCCGGGCTGGAGGTGTTTGACATGCGCTACATCGACGAGATGGGCATGCGCGCCACCATGAACCAGGCGCTGGCCAACCTAGACAACAACACCCACCTGCACGTGAGCTTTGACGTTGATTTTCTGGACCCCGACATTGCCCCCGGCGTAGGCACCACCGTGCGCGGTGGCCCCACTTACCGCGAAGCGCAGCTGTGCATGGAAATGATCGCCGACACCGGCCGCCTGGCCTCACTCGACCTGATGGAACTCAACCCCGCCTTTGACGTGCACAACCGCACCGCCGTGGTGGCGGTTGACCTCATCGAGTCCCTGTTCGGCAAAAGCACCTTGATGCGCAAACGCTAACGGCTGGCGCATCTGGCCCACCACCATGGATCGCCACGACCTTCGGTCTCGCGATGACGAGGTAGGTTTGGCTCACGATGACGAGGAGGGTGTGGCTCGCGCTGACCCATGGCCGTCATTGCGAGCAAAGCGCGGCAATCCAGGTTCTCAGCCCGCCAGCAAGGCAGCGTTGCCGCCGGCGGCGGTGGTGTTGATGGTGAGGGTTTGCTCCGTGCAGAAGCGGTACAGGTAATGCGGGCCGCCGGCTTTGGGGCCGGTGCCGCTGAGGCCTTCGCCGCCGAAGGGCTGCACGCCAACCACCGCGCCAATCTGGTTGCGGTTGACGTAGACATTGCCCACGTGGGCGGCACGGGCCAGCGACAGGGCGCGGCTGTCGATGCGGGTCTGGATGCCCAGGGTGAGGCCGTAGCCCAGGGCGTTGATCTGGGCAATCACCTCGGCAGGTTCCCCCTGCCAGCGCACGATGTGCAGCACCGGGCCGAAGATTTCATGGCGCACGTCAGCAATGCGGGCCACCTCGAAGGCTTGCGGGGGCAGCAAGTTGGGCCAGGTGCCGGCTGACGGGTTCTGTGGCGCGGGCGGCAAGGGCAGCAGCGGCTGGGCCTGGGTGGTGAGGCGTTGCAGGTGGGCGCACAGGCCGTCAAAAGCGGGGGTGTCAATGACCGGGCCGACGTCGGTGGCGAGGTCGGCGGGGTCGCCGCAGACAAGTTCTTGGGCGGCGCCGGTAATCATCTCAATCACGTGGTCGGCAATTTGTTCATGCACGCACAACAGGCGCAGCGCCGAGCAGCGCTGTCCGGCACTGCGAAAGGCCGACTGCATGACGGCGTCAACGACCTGCTCGGGCAGCGCACTGCTGTCGACCAGCATGGCGTTGATGCCGCCGGTCTCGGCTATCAGCGGCACGATGGCGCCGTCTTTGGCGGCCAGCGCACGGTTGATGATTTTGGCCACTTCGGTAGAGCCGGTGAACACCACGCCAGCTATGCCAGGCGCCGCCACCAGCGCCGCACCCACGGTTTCTCCCGGGCCGTGCAGCAGTTGCAAGGCGCCAACCGGCACGCCGGCGGCATGCAGCAGTTCAACGGCTTGCAGCGCCACACCGGGAGTTTGCTCGGCCGGCTTGGCCAGCACGGTGTTGCCCGTGGCGAGGGCGGCGGCCACCTGGCCGATAAAAATGGCCAACGGAAAGTTCCACGGGCTGATGCACACCCAGGGGCCGCGTGCGGTCAGGCGCAGCTCGTTGCTCTCGCCGGTGATGCCCCAGCTCTCGTCGCCGTGGCTGCCCGGCATGGCGATGGGCTGCATGATGCGCTCGGCCTCTTGCGCGTAGTAGCGCAAGAAGTCAATCGCTTCGCGCACTTCACTGACGGCGTCGCCCCAGGTTTTGAAGGCTTCTTTCACCAGCAGGGCGCAGAACTTCGGCAGTTGGTCTTGCAGTGCGTCAGCAGCGCGGCGCAGCACGGCGGCGCGCACGTGCACCGGGGTGTCGCGCCAGAGCGCAAAGCTGGCCAGGCTGGCGGCTAGGGGCACGGCCACCTGCTGCGCATCAAACACCGGCACGCTGGGCACGCGCACGTTTTGGTAGGCGGCCAGCAAGGGCGCGCGCATGGTGGGCACGGTCAGGTCCAGGCCAGCGCTGTTGCGCCGGGCCGGGCCAAACAGGTCGGCCGGCAAGGGCAGCGAGGGCACGGGCGAGAGCTGCAGCGGCGAGATCAGCAGCTCAGGCAACCCCACCGACTCGTCCGCCAACTGGTGCACAAAAGAGGAGTTGGCACCGTTTTCCAGCAGGCGGCGCACCAGGTAGGCCAGCAGGTCTTTGTGCGCGCCGACCGGGGCGTAAACGCGGCAGGCCACCAGCGGGTTTTTCATGACCTCGCGGTACACGCCCTCGCCCATGCCATGCAGGCGTTGCAGCTCAAACGGGGCGCCGCTCTTGGCCGCCATTTGCAAAATAGCGGCAATGGTGGCGGCGTTGTGGGTGGCAAATTGCGGGTAGATGACGTCGCGCGCCTCCAGCAGGGCGCGCGCGCAGGCCAGGTAAGACACATCGGTGTGGTGCTTGTGGGTGAACACCGGGTAGTGCGGCAGGCCCAGCTCCTGGGCGCGTTTGATTTCAGCGTCCCAATAAGCGCCTTTGACCAGGCGGCACATCAGGCCGACCTGGTGCTGGCGCGCCAGCGCAGCCACCTGCGCCACCAACGCCAGCGCGCGGGTTTGGTAGGCCTGCAGGGCCAGGCCCAGGCCGCGCCACTGCGGACAGTGCTGGGCCACCCGGGCCATCAGGGCGTCCAGCACGCTCAGGGAAAGCTCCAGCCGGTCGACCTCTTCGGCGTCAATGGTGAGGTTGATGTTGGCGCGCGCCGCCTGTTGGCACAGGCCCCAGACGCGCGGCACCAGCTCGGCCAGGACACGACGGGAGTGCGCGTCTTCGTAGCGCGGGTGCAGAGCGCTGAGTTTGATGGAGATGCCGTCATTGCTGGCGCAGGCGCCACTGGCATGCGCCTGTTGGGCAATGGCTTCAATGGCGTTTTGGTAGCTGGCGAGGTAGCGCAGGGCGTCGGCGTTGGTGCGGGCGCCCTCGCCCAGCATGTCGTAGCTGAAGCGAATGTTGCTGTGTTTGCCTTGCACCGAGGCCGCCTCGTGCATGGCCTGGGCAATGGTTTGCCCCAGCACAAACTGGCGGCCCAGCAATTGCACAGCGCGCAAGGTGGCGGCCACCACCGAGCGGGCGCCGAGCTTGGCGAACAGGCCGCTTTGGGCCTCGCTGTCGGGCAAAAACTTCTTGCTCAGGGCAATGGCGCTGCTGGACAGGCGTGCCAACGTTTGGTTGCCGGAGGCGGCAAAGTCGGCGCGCCCGAGTTGGTCGGCGGTCAGGGCGATGGCGGTTTCAGCGTCAGGCACGCGCAACAGGGCCTCGGCCAGGCGCATCAGGGCCAGGCCCTCAGCACTGGAAATCGGGTATTCCTTGAGCAGGCTTTCCATGGCCCAAAACGGCGGCGGGTTGTCGCGCACGGCTTGCACCCAGGGGGCGGCCTGCTGGGCGGCATCGGCCCAGTTCAGGGCGTGCGCCAAGGTGCTCAGGCTTTGGGCAACGATGTCGGCTTCAGTGCGATAGGGGTGGGGCAGGCGCATGACGATCTCTCCGTAATTAGTTAATACCCTTATGATTTATGAAAATAGCCTGAGTTTTTCACCTAAATAGTCAACGAAAATAGCGAATTACTCAAAAACCCAGCCCCTAAAAAGCCACCCCATGAGCCCAGACCTGGACCGCATTGACCTGAAAATTCTCAACGCCCTGCAACAAGATGGGCGCAGCAGCAACCTGAAACTGGCCGAGGTGGTGAGCCTGTCGCCCACCGCCGTGCTGGCGCGGGTGCAGCGGCTCACGCGCGAGGGCTTCATTCTGGGCTACGAGGCGCGGCTGAACCCGCTCAAGCTGGGCGCCGGGCTGATGGTGTTTGTGGAAGTGCTGCTGGACCGCACCACGCCCCATGTGTTTGAGGCTTTCAGGGCGGCGGTGCAGGTGCGCAGCGAAATCATGGAATGCCACATGGTGGCCGGCGGGTTTGACTACCTGCTCAAAACCCGCATGGCCGACATGAACGCCTACCGCGAGTTTGCCGGTTCGGTGCTGTGGCAACTGCCCGGTGTGCGCGAAACCCGCACCTACGCGGTGATGGAAGAGGTGAAAAACGCCACCCACTTGCCGCTGCTCTGAGCACTTAGGCGCACGCGTGCGCGCTTCTTTGTGCGGTCATGCGCTGGGTGTTTGGATGCGGCTTTAGGTCTTGGGGGGATCACCGGCGCCGGGCGCGGGGTCGGCGGGTTTGACGAGTTTGGTGGGACGGGGAAGGGCCTTGCGCATCATGCCCCGGTGTGTGAAAAGAATAAAGCCACTGGCCATTGCCGCCTGGATGGCCACATTAATTTCTGGCTGGCTGAACCCTTGCTGCTCCAGCTTCCAGACGAGGGTCGTGGACTGAAATTCCTTGGCGCCTAGCGCATCAATTGCGTCCAGCACGTTCTTCACGGTGGGCATTGTCGCCCCCCAGAATTGCCGCTTTCTAGCGGTCTATGGCATGCCGACACGCGCGCTGCTACCCTGACTTTTAGGGGTGCAAATTTGGTACAGACGGCGCAGTTGCTTGGCATGCCTAGGGTTATTTTTTAATTCCTTAAATTAAACCATGATATGAATAGGGCGCTAGCCCCAAATTCAAGCGGCCTGGGCCTGGCTGCGGTTGCCAAAGATGGCGCTGCCCACGCGCACCATGGTGCTGCCCGCCTGCACTGCCGCTTCCAGGTCGGCGCTCATGCCCAGAGACAAGGTGTCCAGGGCCAGGCCGTGGGCGTTCAAGTCGTCAAACACGGCCTTGACCTGGGCAAACACCGCGCAGGCGCTGGCAAAGTCGGGCGCGGGCTCGGGAATGCTCATGATGCCGCGCAGTTGCAGGCGCGGCAACTGCGCCACTTGCTGCGCCAGCGCCAGCGCCTGGGCCGGTGTGACGCCAGACTTGGTGTCGCCGCCGTCCACGTTGACCTGAATACAAACCTGCAAAGGCGCCAGGTGGACCGGGCGCTGCTCGCTCAGGCGCTGCGCAATTTTGAGCCGGTCCACCGATTGCACCCAGTCAAAGTGCTCGGCCACCAAGCGCGTCTTGTTGCTCTGAATGGGGCCAATGCAATGCCATTGCAGCGGCAAATGGCGCAGCTGGCTGATCTTGTCCACCCCTTCCTGAATGTAGTTTTCGCCAAACGCGGTCTGGCCGGCCGCGTGGGCCTCGGCCACTGCCTCGGGGCCGTAGGTTTTGGAGACCGCCAGCAAGCGCACCGCCTGCGGGTCGCGGCTGGCCGCCTGGCACGCCGCATCAAGTCGGCTTTGCAAGGCGTGGAGTCGTTGCGTGATCGTTGTGGTGGTGGTCATGGTGCTGATAATGAGGCCTCAAGCGTAACAAACGCCAAGGGAGTGAGATGAACATTACACAATTGCTGGCGTTTAGCGTCAAAAGCAAGGCCTCGGACCTGCACCTGTCGGCCGGGCTGGTGCCCATGCTGCGCGTGCATGGCGACATCAGGCGCATTAACGGCGAGGCACTGCCGCACCAAGCCGTGCTGGCGCTGATAGACGGCATCATGAATGACAGCCAGCGCCAACACTTTGAGAAATTTTTGGAGGTCGACTTTTCTTTTGAGGTGGCGGGCCTGGCGCGCTTTCGTGTCAACGCCTTCAACCACAACCGGGGCGCTGGCGCCGTGCTGCGCACCATTCCGAGCGAAATTTTGTCGCTGGCGCAACTCAAGGCCCCCAAGATATTGGCCCAACTGGCGGTCAAGCCGCGCGGCCTGGTGCTGGTAACCGGGCCCACCGGCTCGGGCAAGTCGACCACGTTGGCGGCCATGGTGAACCACCTCAATGACACCAGAAACGCCCACATCCTGACGGTAGAAGACCCGATTGAGTTTGTGCACACGTCCAAGAAAAGCCTGATTCACCAGCGCGAGGTGGGGCGCGATACCCACAGCTTTGCAGCCGCCCTGCGCTCGGCCCTGCGTGAAGACCCGGACGCCATTTTGGTGGGCGAGATGCGTGACTTGGAAACCATTCGATTGGCCATCAGCGCGGCAGAGACCGGGCATCTGGTGTTTGGCACGCTGCACACAGCCAGCGCCGCCAAAACGATAGACCGGATCATTGACGTGTTTCCCGGCGACGAAAAAGAGATGGTTCGGGCCATGCTGGCGGAGTCGCTGCAAGCCGTGGTTTCGCAGTGTCTGTGCAAAACCACAGATGGCCAGGCCCGCGTGGCCGCGCACGAGATCATGCTGGGCACCAACGCCATTCGTAACCTCATTAGAGAAAACAAAGTGGCGCAGATGTACTCCACGCTCCAGACCGGCGGCAGCCTGGGCATGCAGACCCTGGACCAAGCCCTGGCCGAGCTGGTCAAGCAAGGCACCATCACTCCGGCCGAGGCGCGCAGCCAAGCCCGCAACCCGGACACCTTTCCCGGCTGACCTGTGCGCACCGTTACGCACCGTTAAGCACCGTTGCGCACCGGCATGCGGCTGCCGATTAAACTCCTGAGCCAACGCGGCGTGCCGACCAATTTGAGTGCTGGCGCCGAAACACGGGAACTCCCATGAGCAGCATCAACAGCAAAACGTATGAACCCACCGCCTCGCGCAAAGTGGCCTTTTTAGGCTTGGGTGTCATGGGTTACCCCATGGCCTTGCACCTGGCACGCGCCGGTCACCAAGTCACGGTTTACAACCGCACGCCGGCCAAGTCCAGCGCCTGGTGCACAGAGGCGGCCGACACGCTGAAGCCCCAACAAGCAGCCACGCCGCGGCTGGCCGCACAGCAGGCTGATTTTGTGTTTTGCTGCGTGGGCAACGACGAAGACCTGCGCAGCGTCACCCTGGGCGCCGATGGCGCTTTTGCCGGCATGCAGCCGGGCACCACTTTTGTAGACCACACCACCGCCTCGGCCAGCGTGGCGCGCGAGCTGTTTAGCGCCGCCAAAAACCTGGGCCTGCATTTTGTAGATGCACCCGTTTCGGGTGGCCAGGGCGGCGCCCAAAACGGTCTGCTCACCGTGATGTGCGGCGGCGACAAGGCCGCCTTTGATGCCGCGCAGCCAGTGGGCATGGCGTTTTCTCGCGCCTTTACGCACCTGGGCGAGAGCGGCTCGGGCCAGCTCGCCAAGATGGTGAACCAGATTTGCATTGCCGGGCTGGTGCAGGGTTTGAGTGAAGCTATTGCCTTTGGCCAAAACGCCGGGCTGGACATGAACCAGGTGCTCGACGTGATTGGCAAGGGCGCCGCACAAAGCTGGCAGCTCGACAACCGGGGCAAAACCATGGTGGCCGACAAATTTGAGTTTGGTTTTGCGGTGGACTGGATGCGCAAGGACCTGGGGCTGGTGCTCGACGAGGCCAAACGCAACGGTGCACGACTGCCGGTGACCGCGCTGGTCGACCAGTTTTACGCCGATGTGCAACACATGGGCGGCAACCGCTGGGATACATCGAGCCTGATTAAACGGCTGAAATAAGCCGCTGGGATAAGCCGCTGGGATATGCAAGTGAATTAAGGCTTAAAAGAGTCGGCCTGCGCTGGGT
>CAJCCO010000063.1 GCA_903960915.1 uncultured beta proteobacterium | reverse complement strand
GAGCGCAGCGACAAGCGCGACAAGCCACACACCCCATGGCCACTCGTACAACCCGAGCCGTAGCGCGTTCCAAAACCAACCAGCAAACCCGCAATGGCAATAGCGCCATAACCTGCCTCAATGCGAGGGGCTTCAATGAAGCCAGTTGGCAAAACCAAGGACAACACGAGTGGAGCAGCAACCATGCCCAACAAAAAAGTAAGCCGCCAAGCCACTTCGCCTGGTTGGATTCGCAGTAAACCGCCCAAAATTCCACTGATTCCTAAGATGCGGCCATTCATCAATATGAACATCGCCGAGGCAAGCCCTAAAATCAAACCGCCGGCCAAAGACGGCCAAGGCGTAAAGTGAATCCAATCAATCGCCATTCTTTTTTGCTCCTTGTTTAGCCAAACTGTACGTATGAGAACAAGACTATCATTCATTGTATGACCCACACACCCTTAAAGCCCGCTGTCTTCGGCATCTTTGACAAAGCCACATGGACCGTTACCTACGTTGTTCATCTTGGGCCTGGCAGCGCCTGCGTCGTGATTGACTCGGTCTTAGATTACGACCAAAAGTCAGGCCGAACCAAAACGACATCGGCAGACAAAGTCATTGGATACATCAAGGCCTACAAGCTCAAATTAGAGTGGATTCTTGAAACCCACGCCCATGCGGACCATATCAGCGCAGCACCCTACTTGAAAAAAAATCTGGGTGGAAAAATAACCATTGGGGAGCACATCACCGAAGTTCAAAAGGTTTTCCAAGGCATCTTTAACTTGGAGCCAGCGTTCAAGGCGGATGGTTCGCAGTTTGACCATCTGCTTTCAAGCGATGAGATATTTTCGGCGGGAGATCTGGTTGGCAAAGCCTTGTTCGTTCCCGGACATACGCCTGCCTGTATGGCTTACCAGTTCGGTGACGCTGTCTTCGTTGGTGACACCCTGTTCATGCCCGATGTGGGAACTGCACGGTGCGACTTTCCCGGCGGTGACGCACAAACGCTGTACGCATCAACCCGAAAAATTTTGAGCTTGCCGCCAGAAACACGCCTGTTCATGTGCCACGACTACCCTCCAAACGATAGGCCCATCGCCTTTGAAACCACAGTGGCAGAGCAAAAAGCAAACAACATCCATGTGCATGATGGCATTTCAGAGGTGCAATTCGTTGAGATGCGCACCCAACGCGATGCTGGATTAGACATGCCCGCGCTCATACTCCCCGCGGTTCAGATCAATATACGCGCCGGTGAAATGCCACCGAAAGAAACAAATGGAACGGCATACCTCAAGATTCCAATCAACGCCCTTTAAAGACTTAAGGCCCCAGCAAACGGCCTGTAAAAAGCAGCCTCGCAGTTCTCAATGTCAAAAACAAAGTAACGGCGGTTGAGATACCCACTGCAACCAGCGCTACTTCCAAAGGCCATCCTCCGGTGTGCACCGAATGCACCACAGCCCCCGCTAAAGCCGCAATTGGAAATGAAAATGACCAGAACCCTGCGCTAAAAGGCGTTTCTGTCCAATAGCGCCAACGTGTCATAACGGCTAACACGGGGCCACTCGCAACTCCTAAAATCACCATCATGGCGTCAGGTGGTAAGTGGGGCCAAAGCGTAACTGCCGACAAAGCACCCACTGCTGCGGGTGCCATTTCCAATCCCAAGGTAGGGCGCAATGCCAGCGGCAAAGGCCCCGAGAAAAGTCGGTGAAGAATACGGATCTCTAACAAGGCCCATGCGCCCACGCCCATCCCAAAAAGTAAAGCTGCCCAACCGTGCAAGCCAAAAGACTCCAGCGCGATTGCACCTACAAAACCGCCAGGAACAATCGGCAAATACAAAGCTGGCGTAATAAATTCCGTGAGAGTTTTCCCCATTGAAATGTCTGCGACCACGTGCCAAGCCATCACGGCTTTCAAACAAAGTACGCTGATAGCCATTGGAAAAAGCCACCCGGAAAGCGATGGCCAACGCATGTTCATCAATGTCAGAGCAAGCATCAGTGACACAGGAATCAACGCCATCAAAGCGCCTTGAACCGGATGAGACCACTCTTGTTGAACCGCCTGTGGATACAAG
>CAJCCO010000062.1 GCA_903960915.1 uncultured beta proteobacterium | reverse complement strand
CGAGATGGAGGCCATCATCTCCAGCGCCGGTACCGACTCTGAGCACCAGCTCGAGATCGCCGCCGACGCCCTGCGTCTGCCACCGTGGGACGCCAAGATCGGCCTGCTCTCGGGTGGCGAAAAGCGGCGAGTGGCACTGTGTCAGCTGCTGCTGTCCAAACCCGACATGCTGCTGCTGGACGAGCCGACCAACCACCTGGACGCCGAATCGGTGGACTGGCTGGAGCAGTTTTTGCAGCGCTACCCCGGCACCGTGGTGGCCATTACCCACGACCGTTACTTCTTAGACAACGCCGCCGAGTGGATTCTGGAACTCGACCGCGGCAACGGCATGCCCTACAAGGGCAACTACAGCGCCTGGCTGGAGCAAAAGCAGGAGCGTTTGGCGCAAGAGCAAAAGGGCGAAGAGTCCCGTGCCAAAGCCTTGAAGAAAGAACTGGAATGGTCGCGCCAGAACCCTAAGGCGCGTCAGGCCAAGAGCAAGGCCCGCCTGGCCCGCTTTGAAGAGTTGTCTGATTTCGAATACCAAAAGCGCAACGAGACCAACGAGATTTTTATCCCCGTGGCCGAGCGTCTGGGCAATGAAGTTATTGAGTTCACCAACGTCAGCAAGTCGTTTGGTGACCGTTTGCTCATCGACAACCTGAGCTTCAAGGTGCCTGCGGGCGCCATCGTCGGCATCATCGGCCCCAACGGCGCGGGTAAATCTACCTTGTTCCGCATGATTTCAGGCCAGCAAAAGCCTGATTCCGGTGAGGTAAAAATTGGCGCCACCGTGAAGATGGCCTTTGTGGACCAGAACCGTGACGACCTGGCGAATGAGAAAACCGTCTGGGAAGACGTCTCCGGTGGGCTCGACATCTTGAACGTCGGCAAGTTCCAGATGGCCAGTCGTGCGTATTGCGGACGCTTCAACTTCAACGGCTCCGACCAGCAAAAACGCGTGGGCACCTTGTCGGGTGGTGAGCGCGGACGTTTGCACCTGGCCAAGACCCTGATTGCGGGCGGCAATGTGCTGATGCTCGATGAGCCGTCGAATGACCTAGACGTGGAAACCTTGCGCGCGCTGGAAGACGCCTTGCTGGAGTTTGCCGGCTCATTGATGGTGATCAGCCACGACCGCTGGTTTCTGGACCGTATTGCGACCCACATCCTGGCTTGCGAGGGCGACAGCCAGTGGACCTTCTTTGACGGCAATTACCAAGAGTACGAAGCCGACAAGAAGAAACGTCTGGGCGAAGAGGGTGCCAAGCCCAAGCGCATGCGTTTCAAGGCGCTGAAGTAAGCGCAGCCAGGTCCGCTGCTGCGGGCCAGTACTGGCCATTGAGCGAGAGCCCCTGGGCGGCGCGAATAGCCCGCACCACGGCCAGCGCCGTCACCTCGGCGGCCAGGGTGCTCAGCAGCAACATGCCGGCAGTC
This sequence comes from uncultured beta proteobacterium, assembly GCA_903960915.1. Lineage (GTDB taxonomy): Bacteria > Pseudomonadota > Gammaproteobacteria > Burkholderiales > Burkholderiaceae_C > Rhodoferax. The sequence goes on along the minus strand of CAJCCO010000062.1, from coordinate 15,216 downwards.
TTGCCACTCTGACCGGTACCCAGCGCAAACAAGGTATCGCCGTCCGAGAGGGTGTGCACCGGGTTGATACTGCGTGCCAGCCCGTCGTGTGCCACTTGCGCCAGGCGGTGCGCCTGGGGTTTACTCAAAATAGCGTCGGTAGCTACCACGCCAATGGTGGTGTTGGTGCCAGCCAGCACCGTCTTGGGTGTCTGGCCGGCTAACAAGGCTTGCCGGCTGTTGCGCAAGCGGCCATCCGGCCCCCGCGCACCGGCCAAAATTTGGCCGGTAGCCGGGTCCAGTACATCGCCTACCGCATTGCAGGCCACGATGGCCCCCACCGTGATGCCGTCCACCGTTAAAGACGCGCTGCCCACTCCGCCCCGCATGGCGTTTTCCAGTCCAAAAATTTTGCCCACCAGCGCGCCAGCTCCCGCCCCCACATTGCCTTGGGCGGGTACCGCTTTGCTTGCGGCCTGGCAGGCGGCATAGCCGGCGGCGGCATTGGGCCGGATGCGATGGTCGCCCACCGGCAGGTCAAACAGCACCGCAGCCGGCACGATGGGCACCAGGCCAAAGCCCACGGGCAGGCCAATGCCTTGTTCTTCAAGCCATTGCATCACGCCACTGGCAGCGTCCAGCCCCCAGGCGCTGCCCCCCGATAACGTGATGGCGTGCACGCGTTCGACCAGGTTAGACGGGTGCAGCAAGTCGGTCTCACGGGTGCCTGGCGCCGCACCCCGCACATCAACCCCCGCCACCGCGCCTTCGCGGGCAATGATGACTGTGCATCCGGTTGGGCGGCGGGTGTCGGTGAAGTGGCCGACTTCTATGCCAGCCACCTGGGTTATGGCGCTTTGAGAGGGGGGGTGTGCGTTCATGCCCCAAATACTAACGGCTATTGAACGACTTCTATTGACAGCACCGTGTAGGCCCCCTTGATCTTGTCGGCGGTAAATTTCACCGAGTCGCCTGCTTTGAGGCCGTTCAAGAAGGCCCTGTCTTTCACCTGAAACACCATGGTCATGGGTGGCATGCCGAGGTTTTTGATCTCACCGTGCCTGAGCGTGACCTTGCCGGCGCTTAGGTCCACCTTGCGAACCTCAGCCTCGCTGGTCTCGACTTGTGAGACTGGCGAAGTTGGCGAGCCTGGGCTGACGTTGGCCGTCCCAGTCGTTTCTTTGGTGGTTTGGGCCGTGACGTGGCTGCAAATGGTCAACAGGCCAATGAGTGTCATGAAAATGAGTTTTTTCATTGTTGGCTTTCTTTAAAGGTAGGCTTGGTAGCTTGTTGAGCTTCCGTTGCGCTGCACCAGCAGGACGGAATAGGGATCTTTTCGGCCCTTGTAGTCGGGGCCATCCATACCGGGGGAGCCTATGGTCATGCCGGGCACCGACAGACCCAAGGCCTTGGGTCGCTCTTTCAGTAAGCGGTGCACCTCTTTGGCCGGCACATGGCCTTCAAGCACGTAGCCATTGATGAGTGCAGTGTGGCACGAACCATATTTTTCAGCCAACCCAAGTTGCGCCCGCAGAGTGCTTTTGGCAGCATCGGTGATGTCGTTTACTTTCAGCTCGAAGCCATTCATTTCCATGTGCTTAACCCAGTCATGACAGCAACCGCAACTTGCCGTTTTCCAGACTTCGATCTTGGGCTTTGCTTTAGCCAGGGTAGCCAAAGGAACACCCACGGCAGTGGTGCCGATGAACGCCAGTGCCGCGTTTAGAAAACATCGTTTATGCATAGCGATTTCCTTGATACGACAGTGAGTTATTTAGCGATCACGCGAATTTTCCCCACCATGCCGCTTTGGTAATGTCCGGCGATCAGGCAGGCAAAGTCAAATTCACCCACCCGATTGAAGGTCCAGATCAAGGGGCTGCTTTTACCCGGCGACACGTGGGCCATGTAGGGCTCGTCGTGGGCCATGTCCGGAAATTTCACCATCAGGGCGGCGTGGGCGTCGAGCTCGGCTTTTGTACCAATCACCAATTCGTGCAGTAATTTACCCTGGTTTTTGACCACCAATTTGATGGTTTCGCCTTGTTTGATGTCGAGTACGGCAGGGCTAAAGCGCATGGTGTCCGACATGGTGACGTTGATCGTGCGTGTGACAGCTTTGGCGGTGCCCGCGATGCCCCAGTCTTTTTGTTCTGCGGGCAAAGCGGTTTTGGTGGCGTGCGAGGTACTGTGTGAGTTGCTGTGCGCCCATGAGGCGCCAGCGCTGGCCAGCAGGGCAGACAAAGCCAGAAGTTGAAGTGTTTTCATAGGGGGTCTTTCAGTGTTGGTGTTCAGATGTGCCGGGTTTTTTGACCCGCAATTCCACCGGCGATTGGCCTGCGGGTTGGGCGGTGGCTTGGGGGGCTTGCAGCGTTTGGCCGGTCCACGCATAGGCCTGTGTGCCGGCAGGCATGACGTAGTCGCCGGGGTCGCTGTAGTCGCCCGCTGGCTGGTTCTTTCGCACCTTGAGCGTGGTGAACATGCCGCCCATTTCGATGGGGCCGTAGGGGCCCGTGCCCGTCATCATGGGCAAGGTGTTGTCGGGCAGGGGCATTTCCATTTCACCCATATCGGCCATGCCTCTTTCACCCATCACCATGTAGTCGGGAATGATCTGCTGGATTTTTTGCACCAGGCCACGGTGCTCCACGCCTATCAGTGTGGGTACGTTGTGGCCCATGGCGTTCATGGTGTGGTGGCTCTTGTGGCAATGAAACGCCCAGTCGCCGGGCTCGTCGGCCACAAACTCCAGCTGGCGCATTTGGCCCACCGCCACGTCGGTGGTGACCTCGGGCACGCGGGCGGCCTGCGGCCACGGGCCACCGTCGCTGCCGGTCACCACAAACTCGTGGCCGTGCAGGTGGATGGGGTGGTTGGTCATGGTCAGGTTGCCCACCCGAATGCGCACCTTGTCGCCCAAACGGACGTTGAGCGAGTCAATGCCGGGGAAGGCACGGCTGTTCCAGGTCCACAAGTTGAAGTCGAGCATGGTGTTGACTTTGGGCGTGCTGGCGCCAGGCTCCACGTCGTAAGCGTTGAGCAAAAAGCAAAAGTCGCGTTGCACCTCGTCAATCAGGGGATGCCGGGTTTTGGGGTGGGTCACCCAAAAGCCCATCATGCCCATGGCCATTTGCGTCATCTCATCTGCATGCGGGTGGTACATGAACGTGCCTGGGCGGCGTGCCTCAAACTCGTAGACAAAGGTTTTTCCTACCGGAATTTGCGGCTGGTTCAAACCGCCCACACCGTCCATGCCGTTGGGCAGGCGTTGGCCATGCCAGTGCATGGTGGTGTGTTCGGGCAGTTTGTTGGTGACAAACACGCGCACGCGGTCGCCTTCCACCACCTCAATCGTCGGTCCGGGGCTTTGGCCGTTATAGCCCCACAGCGTGGCGTTCATGCCAGGCGCAATTTCGCGCAGCACGGGCTCGGCCACCAGATGAAATTCTTTGACGCCCTGGTTCATGCGCCAGGGCGCAGTCCAGCCGTTGAGCGTGACGACCGGGTTGTAAGGGCGTCCGTTGGGCGGCACCAGTGGCGCCGCGGTGCTGGCCTGCGTCATGGTGACCGGCTCTGGCAGGGCCGCCATGGCCACGCGGCTGACACTGGCCGCCGCGACGGCCACGGCTGAGACTGCGGCGCCTTTGAAAAATTGTCTTCTGGGAAGGGGCTTGTTCATGGTGTTCATGGTTTTTTAGTGTCCTTTGGCTGCGTTGGTGGCCTGCCCCGCAGGGCTGGCCTCGCCAGAAAAGCTGACAACGGCGCCAGCCAGAACAGCCTGCAAATCGGTGTGGGCCAGCCAATAATCACGCTCGGCCAGTTGGGCCGTGTTCACGCTTTGCAAGCGCACCTGGGCGCTGGCCAGCAAGTCCCAGGTGCTTTGCAGCATGCCGTTGTAGCGCACCTGGGTTTCGTCCTGCTGCAGGGTTTGCAGAACCAGCACGGTGTCGCGCTGATGTTTGGCCAGCTCAAAAGACGTGCGGTAACGGAAATAGGCCTCCCGCGCCAGGCTGCGAATGTCGGCCTCAAGCCGCTGCGCCTGGCGGTTCGCCAGCGCGGCATTGTCGAGTTCGTGCGTGCCGGCAGGCACCCGCAGTTGGCGAACCGGCGCCTGGGTCGGCAGCGGGCTCAGGCCCGAACCTGTTGCAACTGCCTCTGCCTTGTTTTCAGGCGCTGGCCAGTCTTGCAGATCAGCCGCTACAGCCAAAGGCCAGGCCATCAAGTCTGAGGTGCTCACGCCAGCGCTTTCGCGCTCAGCTGTGGTGCGTGCAAGCGCTAGCGCCGGGCTGTTGCGCACAGCAAGGTCTTCAGCCTCTTTCACCTCTTCTATACCTTTCATGCTGAGTGCCTTGGCAGGCAGCTTGGGCAAGCTTGGCACCAGGGTGAATTGGGCGTCTGGGCCAGACACGCCGAGCACGCGTACCAGGCGCTCACGCGCGCTGAAGGCCTGAAGACGCGCCATGGCCAGTTGTTGCGCAGCACCAGCCTGGGCCAGCAGGGCCTGTGCCGCTTGAACTTTGCTCCAGTTGCCCACCTGCACCATGCGCTGCGCCAGTTCGGCACTCACCTGGGCCGCTTGCCACACCTGTTGCAACTGGTTGGCACTGACGAGCGCCCCCACGGCCTCAATCCAGGCGCGGTGCACACGGTGGCTTAGCAGCAGCACCTGTTGGTCTAGTGCCGCTTTTTCCAAGGCGTTCAGGGTGGTACTGGCGCGATATTCAGGTTGATTTTTCACAGCCAGCTTGACGGCCTGATTCAGGCTCAGTGGTTCAAGCGTCAACGGGGGCTGCGACCGGGGCATTTGCGCATTGGCCATGTCCATGTCCAGAGCCTCTTGCTCCAGAAGGTCTAAATGGCCGCGCAGGTTTTTGCCCACCTCGGCGTTGGCCCTCACCCAATTTTCCAGGGTGATGGCGGGCGTTCTGGCCTGGTTTTCGGTGGGCTCCAGCACCCAGGCCGGGTTGGCCTTTGGCTGGGTTGTGGGGCGTGGATTGGGCGCACCCGATGGGGACAGAACTTGCGCCACAGGCCAGCCGTGCAGACTGGCGAGCGCGCACAGAACGATTAATTTTTTTCTCAAGGAAAGCTCCTGAACAAGTCATGGGAGTGATGCAGGCATCACAGCCGCACGCCAGGCCGTCGTTTTGGCGGCTGGCGGACGAACCTCTGGCTAGGGGTTCAGGCGATGGGCGGTTTGTGGCCAGGCGCCGTCACGGCGCTGGCAAAAGGGCGGTGGCTGTTAGGCCAAGAAAAATGCGGCAAGGCCGGAGGACGGGGCTCGAAAAGATCTGGCAACAGCGCCACAGAATGGCACATGGTGCAGTCGCCACACTTGGCGCAGCCTGGGTCATGCGCCTCGCTGTTGACGGTTGCCGCGGGCGTTTCAGCGCCAGTCACCGCAGCATGCGCAACGTGTACGCTGGGCGCATGGGTGTCGGTGTGGGTGTGGGTGTCGGTGTGGGTGTGGGTGTCGGTGCGTGTGAGTTCCGCATGCCCGTGACAGGGTTGCGGCGCTTGTTGTGCAGTGTGCGCAGGGCTGGGCAAAACCAGTCCGGCCGCCATGGCATCACCCGCCCACGCGCGCCAGGGCAGCAAGACAATTAACAGGGTGAGGATCAGGGTGCGCATCAGTGAATCAGGCAATGGCCGCCACTATATGCCGAATCAACGCAGGCGCTTTGACAGGGGTCATAAAACCTGACACCGCCAAAGGCGGCGGAGCCAGGTCGATACGCATGACTCAATGCGCCAGAATTTTCGACAGGAAGTCCCGTGTGCGTTCGCTCTTGGGGTTGTTGAAGAACTCTACGGGTGTGTTTTCTTCAACAATCTGGCCATGGTCCATGAAGATCACGCGGTCGGCTACCGAGCGGGCAAATCCCATTTCATGCGTGACGCACAACATTGTGATGCCCTGGTTAGCCAGTTCCTTCATCACGTCGAGCACCTCGTTGATCATCTCTGGGTCGAGCGCCGAAGTGGGCTCATCAAACAGCATGATCTTGGGGGTGAGGCACAGCGCCCGCGCAATCGCCACACGCTGCTGCTGGCCGCCTGACAGTTGCAAGGGGTACTTGGCTGCCTGCTCGGTAATGCGCACACGCTCCAACTGCTGCATGGCGCGCTCTTCGGCTTCTTTTTTGGACACACCGCTCACCCACATCGGGGCCAGGGTGAGGTTCTCCAGCACCGTCAGGTGGGGGAACAGGTTGAACTGCTGAAACACCATGCCGACGCTTTTGCGGATGGCATTGACGGCCTTGATGTTGTCTGTGAGCTCGGTACCGTCTACCACCAGACGGCCTTCCTGGTGTTCTTCCAGGCGGTTGATACAGCGAATGAGGGTGGATTTACCAGAGCCCGAGGGGCCGCAAATCACGATGCGCTCGCCCTTGGCCACGCGCAGGTTGATGTCGCGCAGCACATGGAAATCGCCAAACCACTTGTTGACGCCGTCGAATTCAATGATGGGGGATTCTGTAGTCATTGTGTTAATTACTTGAAAATGGTTACTGGCGGCGGGTGCCTGTATTGAGATGGCGTTCTATCCACTGGCTGTAGCGAGACATGGCGTAGCAAAAAACAAAGTAAATGCCTGCCACGAACAGCTGGCCTTCAAAGAAGAATTTGCGCCAGTCAGCATCGCCCAGCGCCAGTTGCAGGGCGCCGGTGAGGTCATACAAGCTGACGATGGTCACCAGGGAAGTGTCTTTGAAAGCGCCAATAAAGGTGTTCATGGTGGCGGGCACCACCAGGCGCAAGGCCTGGGGCAACACCACCAGCAAGGTGGTTTGCCAATAGCCCAAGCCCAGCGACTGGGCCGCTTCCACTTGGCCTTTGGGCAGCGCCTGCAGACCACCGCGCACCACTTCGGCCAGGTAGGCTGCGGTAAACAGTGTCATGCCAATGAGCACACGCACCAGCACGTCAATGGTGCTGCCTTGCGGCATGAACAGGGGCAGCATGAAAGAGGCCATGAACAGCACAGAAATAAGGGGCACGCCACGAATCAACTCGACATACACCACGCAGATGGTGCGAATGCCCGACATGCGGGACTGCCGGCCCAAGGCCACCAAGACAGCCAGCGGGAAGGCAATCAGCAAACTCAGGGTTGACAGCATCACGGTCAAGGGAAAGCCACCCCAGCGCGCGGTTTCTACCGGCACCAAGCCCATCACGCCGCCGTGCATCAGTGTCAAGAACACGGCAATAACCGCCACCCAAAGCAGTGCCAGCCAAGCGCGCCAGAAGGGACGGTAGCAGCTCGCTCCAATAGCGCCCAGCATCAACAGGCAAGCCACCAGCGGTCGCCACTGCTGCTCATAGGGGAAACGGCCAAATAGGATCAGGCGGTATTTTTCAGCCACCACGCCCCAGCAGGCGCCCACATGCTCGGCCGCACGGCAAGCCGCGTTGTCAGCGCCATAAACGGCGTTGTAAATGCCCCAGTTGAACATGGGGGGCAGGGCCAGCGCCAGCACGGCCAGCACCAGTAAGGTGGTCAGCGTGTTGTTCCAGCCGTCAAAGAGGTTTTTCTTCAGCCAGTGCACCAGGCCTGTTTCAGGGCTTGGCGGCGGCCGACTGGCAACAGGGGTGAATTCCAGTGTGGTATCAGTCATGGCTTGTCTTCAACGCTCTTTAAGCAGAGAACGCTTGTTGTAGGCGTTCATGATCCAGGAAGTCAGGAGTGACAGTGTCAGGTAGCACGCCATGATGAGGGCAATGCACTCAATGGCCCGCCCCGTCTGGTTCAGGGAAGTGGTTGAAATAGACACCAGGTCGGGGTAGCCTACGGCCACGGCGAGCGATGAATTCTTGGTCAGGTTCAGGTACTGGCTGGTCACTGGTGGAATGATCACCCGCAAAGCTTGTGGCAGCATCACCAGACGAACCTCTTGTCCACGCGCCAAACCCAGTGCCGCACTGGCTTCATGCTGCCCAAAAGGCACGGCCTGAATGCCGCCACGCACAATTTCAGCAATGTAGGCCGCGGTGTAAATGGTCAAGCCCACCAGAACCGTCATGTATTCAGGGGTAACAGAGCCACCGCCCACCACATTGAGTTCAGTTTTCTCGGGAATGTCCAGGGCCGAAGCACTGCCGCCCAGCAGCCAGCCCAAAAGGGTCAGACCAACGAGCAGGAGCACGGCGGGCAGAACCACCTGTCGGGTTTTGCCCGTGGCTTCAAAGTGCAGCTTGGCTTGGCGTGTCCAGAACCAGCTGGCCACTACGCCGGCGACCAAGCCGATGACGGTGAACACATGGCCGTCAGCCCAGATCGGAATAGGAAACTGGAGACCATTCTTGCTGAAAAAGACACCATTCAGAGGGCGCAGGGCTTCCTCGATGGTGGGCAAGGTTTCGGTCAATATAAAGTACCAAATGAACAGCTGCAGCAGCAGCGGCACATTGCGGAAAAATTCAACGTAGGCGGTGCACAGGGTACGCAGCAAAAAATTGCGCGACAGACGTCCGATGCCAATCACCGTACCCAACAGGGTAGCGAGCACAATGCCAACCAGGGCGACGCGCAAGGTGTTGGACAGACCCACCAAAAAGGCTTTGCCGTAGCTCTCGGCCGAATCAAACGGGATGATGCTCTCGCCAATAGCAAAACCGGCGGGTTGCAGCAGAAAGTCGAAACCGCTCTTGATACCACGCAGACGCATGTTCTCGAGCGTGTTGCCCAGGAGGTAGAAGCCGGCGCCGAAAATCAGCGCCAGGGCTACCACCTGATAAAGCACATGGCGCAGCGCTTGGCTGCGCCAAGACCAGTCCCGTTTTACGACCGGGGCTGGCCTTGAAGGCTTCATTTTTTGCATTATTAACGCACTGGGGGCGCGTACATCAAACCGCCCTTGTTCCACTGGTTATTGGCACCACGTGGCAACTTGAGAGCCGATTTAGGGCCGACATTGCGCTCAAACACTTCACCGTAGTTGCCCACGGCCTTGATGGCGCGGTAAGCCCATTCTTTGTCCAGGCCCAGCAGTTTGCCGGTGTCTTCCGAGGTGCCCAAAATGCGCATCACGACGGGGTCGGTGCTGGACTTCATCTGGTCAACGTTGGCCTGTGTAATGCCGTACTCTTCAGCTTCCAGCAGCGCGTAAACCACCCATTTCACGATGGCAAACCACTCGTCATCACCACGACGAACCGATGGTCCGAGGGGTTCTTTGGAGATCAGCTCAGGCAGGATCAGGTGGTCATCAGGGTTGGTGGCTTCTTTGTTGCGAACAGAAGCCAAGCCAGAGGCGTCGGTGGTGTAAACCTGGCAACGGCCGGTGAAGTAAGCCTTGTTGGTGGCTTCCTGGGTTTCAAAAACCACAGGCTTCATGTTGAGCTTCATGGCTTTGGAGTAGTCAGCCAGGTTTTTCTCAGTGGTGGTGCCGGACTGAACGCAAACGGTAGCGCCCTTGAGCTGTTTGGCGCTGGTGATCTTGGACTTCTTGGTGACCATGAAGCCTTGGCCGTCATAGTAAGTGGTGCCAGTGAAGTTCAGGCCCAAAGAGGCGTCACGGGTCAGGGTCCAGGTGGTGTTGCGTGACAGCACGTCAATTTCACCGGATTGCAGGGCGGCGAAACGTTGCGAGGCGTTCAGAGGCGTCCATTTGACCTTGCTGGCATCGCCCAACAGTGTGGCGGCTACGGCTTTGCAGACGTCGACGTCCAGACCGGACCAGTTACCCTGGCTGTCAGCAGCAGCAAAACCAGGCAGGCTGGGGTTCACGCCGCAGATAACTTGACCACGGGCCTTGATGGCGTCGATGGTTTTTCCTGCATGGGCAGGGGCGGCCATGATGGCGCCCATAGCGGCCACGATGGCTGCCATGGCTTTGACTTTATTCAAATACATATGAAGTACTCCAGTTAAAAAAGTTGAATCATGAATTGGCGAAGCTGTCACACTTTGATTCAATCAGGGTGTGGACTTTATCAGTCCTCGGTAGCAGCTTGCATCCGGGTTTACTCTTGAGGCCTATGCAAAAAATTCATGAGTTGATTCTTCTCAAAAATTTTCAAACAGGTTAAGCGCTATAAGCATTATTTGTGCCAGACAACTAAGCGGGAGGCGAAGTGATGGCGTGCCTGGGGCTGCTCCGAGGGTCTGGGTTGCTGGTGCGTCGCGACGGTGACAATGCCACTTTGTGGTGCGTTCGGGCGCGCTTATCCTTTGCGTGCAACAGGTGCAAGCCAGGTTTCCTACCCCCTTGAAGAAAGAAAACCCCATGGACCCCATTTCCGGCCTGTCGGCCCCAGCCAGCCCTATGGTCCAACGCGCGCACCACCGTTTTTGGCCCAAGCGGCTGCCACTTTCGATCACCTTGCCCGAGACGTCCCTGTGGGACAACCTGGAAACCAGCGCCCGGCGTTACCCCCACAAAGCGGCCCTCGTTTTCTTTGGGCGGATGCTCAGCTATGCCGAGTTGGTGCACAAAGCCGAGCGATTGGCGGCCTACCTGAAACACCTGGGCGTGGAAAAGGGTGACCGCGTGGTGCTCAACATGCAAAACTGCCCGCAACTGGTCATTGCGCACTTTGCCATTTTGCGGGCCAATGCCGTGGTGGTGCCCGTCAACCCCATGAACAAGGCGCAGGAGTTGGCGCACTACATCACCGACCCTGGCGCCCGCGTTGCCATTACCACCTCTGATCTCGCGGCCGAACTGGCGCGCGCCAGTGACGCGCTGGCCCCTGGCCAAGGCCTGGCGCATTTGGTGGTCACCCAGTTCACCGATGCCTTTGATGCCCAGGTCGCCGGTGACAACGCCCCGCCCGCCGCTTGGACCGACTGGCTGCTGACCCCGCACGCGCTGCCTGCTCTGCAAGGTGGACAGGTGCATGGCTGGGACGAGGCCTTGAGCCACACCTTGCTGTTACCAGAATTGAGCGTAGGACCAACCGATCTGGCCATCCTGCCCTACACCAGCGGCACCACGGGGCTTCCCAAGGGGTGTATGCACAGGCATTCCAGCATCATGCACAACGCCATGGCCGGCGGCTTGTGGGGCAACGGGTCGGCCGAAAATGTGGTGCTGGCCGTGGTTCCCATGTTCCACATCACAGGCATGGTGAGCATGATGCACACCAGCATTCGCAGCGCAGCCACTTTGATTTTGATGCCGCGCTGGGACCGCGAGCTGGCTGGCCGCCTGATCTCGCGCTGGCAAGTCACGCACTGGACCAACATTCCCACCATGGTGATTGATTTGTTGGCCAGCCCCAATTTTGCAAGCTTTGACCTCTCCACCCTGGTCTACATTGGCGGTGGTGGCGCAGCCATGCCGCAGGCTGTGGCGCAACGGCTGTTGGAGCAGTACGGCCTGCGCTATATAGAAGGTTACGGGCTGACCGAAACTGCCGCGCCCTCGCACAGCAACCCGCCCGATCACCCCAAGCAGCAATGCCTGGGCATCCCCTTCATGAGCACGGATGCCCGTGTGATTGACCCCGACACCTTGGCAGAAATGCCGGTTGGCCAGCAGGGTGAAATCATCATGCACGGCCCCGAGGTGTTCCAGGGCTACTGGAAGCGGCCAGACGCCACCGCCGAGGCTTTCATCACCCTGGAGGGCAAGTCCTTCTTTCGCTCGGGTGACCTGGGCCATGTCGATGAAGACGGCTACTTCTTTCTGACCGATCGACTCAAGCGAATGATCAATGCCTCGGGCTTCAAGGTGTGGCCCGCCGAGGTGGAAGCGCTCATGTTCAGCCACCCGGCCATCCAGGAGGCTTGCATCATCGCCACCCAGGACAGTTACCGCGGGGAATCGGTCAAAGCGGTGGTGGTGCTGCGCGCATCACACCAGAGCAGCGTCAGCGAGCAGGACATCATCGACTGGTGCCGTGAGCACATGGCGGTCTACAAGGTGCCCCGCGTGGTGCAGTTTGTGGCGGCGCTGCCCAAGAGTGGCAGCGGCAAAGTCATGTGGCGTTTGTTGCAGGAATCTGAAGGCAAGTGATGCAAACTTCAAATCAGGATCAACTGGGCAAGCCCTTGGCCGGTTGGCGGCTGCGCCTCTACACCGTTATTTTCGAAGCCGACACCCCCGCAGGGCGGCGTTTTGACCAGTGGCTGATCGCCCTGATTCTGACCAGCATCGCCGTGGTGGTGATTGACAGCATGCAAAACATACCCCGGACCTACCGTTCGGGTATTGTGGTGCTGGAGTGGTTTTTTACCGTGCTGTTCACGCTGGAATACGCGGCACGGCTGCTGTGTGTGCGCCACCCGTGGCGCTACGCCTTGAGCTTTTACGGCATTGTTGATTTGTTGGCCCTGCTGCCCACTTACCTGGCCTTGTTGGTGCCCGAGGTTCAGGCGCTGATTGATGTGCGGGTGCTGCGTTTGCTGCGGGTGTTTCGAATCTTCAAGCTCACGGCCTACGTGTCTGAATACCAGTCGCTGGCGCTTGCGTTGCGGGCCAGCCGCCGCAAGGTGCTGGTTTTCTTGTCGGTGGTGCTGATGATTGTGTTGGTCATGGGCACCTTGATGTACGTCGTGGAAGGCCCTGCTAACGGCTTTACCGACATTCCTACGTCGGTGTATTGGGCCATCACCACCATGACCACCGTCGGCTTTGGCGACATCACGCCCAAGACCGATCTGGGCCGCTTGATTGCATCGGCCATGATGCTGCTGGGCTGGGGCACCTTGGCGGTGCCTACCGGCATCGTCACCGCCGAGATGACCGCCAAGCGCTTGCGAGCCACCCCGCCCATCCTCACCACCCGCACCTGCCACGAATGCCTGACCGAAGGCCAGGCCGCAGAGGCCAATTTTTGTTTTCACTGTGGTGCGCGTCTGCCTGAATACCTGTATGGTTCAGACGATCAAGGCCCTAACAAAACCTGAACTCAAACCAGGAAAATGATGACTATGAACCGCACCTTCAAACTAACGGCAATTGGCTCGGTAGCCTTGCTGGCGCTTGGCGCCTTGGCCTTGCCCTGGTACAGCTCGTACACGGTGCACGCCGAACTCAAGGCGCTGGCTGGCCAGGCCCGCCAGGGTGATGTTGAGCTGAGCAAACTGGCGCATGAGGCTGGCTTGTTTTCTTCTAGGGGCTCGGTGGAACTCAGCCTGCGCTCCAAATGCGCGGCTGACGAAGACCAGCCACCGGTAGCGCTCAAGCTGGACTACACGGTCAACCATGTGCCCAGCCTGACCGGTCTGAACCGCTTCGAGTGGAAGGCCACCCCGCTGGGGGAGGTCGGCCAGGCGCTGGGTTCCTTGCTGGGCACGGGGTTGTCGGGCCAGGGTTCTGTTACGTACGCCGGCCTGGTGCAAACCGACATGGGCCTGCCTGAAATCTCGTTTGCCCGTGGCGGCGAATCTATTCAAGTCACACCCTCCAAAGGCCGCCTGGCCGTGGGCAAGACCGCCTTGCAGTTTGACTGGTTGGTGGAGCGCGCGGTGGTCAGGGGCCGGGGCAATGCGCTGGAGATGAAGCAGATCAAATTAATGCTTGATTTGCAAAACCGCAGCATGGGCACCGGCATCGCCAATTTTGGGGTCGACTCGGTCAGTGCCGGCATGTTTTCCCTGCAAGGTTTTCAGGTCAGCAGCGAAACCACAGAAACCGGTGGCCGGCTGAACTCCAAAATCACCGAGAGCTTGCGCAGTGCCGAGTTCATGGGCCAGTCCCTCAAAGACATGCGGCTAGAGGCCGTTGTTAATGGCCTGCATACGCCCAGCGTGCAAACCCTCACCACCTTGTTCAGCGAGAGCTGTGGCTTTCAGAACATGACCCGCGACGAACACCAGCAGGCGCGTGTCGCCGTGAAAGCGCTGCTCACCTCTGGTCTTTCGTTCGGTATTACCGCCCTCAAAGGCAGCAGCCAAAGCGGTGGCATTGACGGCAACTTTCTTGTGGAGTTGCAGCCCTTCAAAGGCGACAAAGTGTCCCTGGCGCAACAACTCAAGTCGGCAGGGCAGTTGACGGTGACTGGCACCCTGGTAACGCCGGCACAAAAAGACCTGGCGCTGAGCACCGGTTTTGTGCGTGAAGTGCCCGCCGGCCTGCAGGCCTCGTACAACTACGCTGCGGGCCTGCTCAAGGTCAGCGACAAAGCGCTGGATGCCGGCATGTTTCAAGAGGCCCTGGCCAAGGCCGACGACATGATCAATTCCTTTTTATCTGGCGAGCGCAGCGCTGCGGTCAAGCCGGCGTTGAAAGAAGAAATGGTCATTGAATCAGAGGTCAATCCACCCGCCGAAGGGCCGGTCGCGCAAAAAATGACGCCGTAAAGAAATTCAGATCAATCACCCTTTGTTCACCGATGCAGCCCAAGTAAGCAGCCCATCTGTGCCATCTACTTCATCACCGTTCAGGAGCCACACCATGTTTCAAACCTCAATTGCTGGCAGTTTGCCCAAGCCCGCCTGGTTGTCCGAGACTGAAAAACTTTGGCCACAGTGGAAGGCCCAAGGTGCCGAGTTGCAGCAGGCCAAGGCCGACGCCACGCTGTTGTGGATCAAGGCGCAGGAGGACGCTGGGCTGGACATCGTGGGTGACGGCGAACAGTCGCGCCAGCACTTTGTGCACGGCTTTCTAGAGCAGGTCAGCGGCATAGATTTCGAGAACAAGGTCACCATGGGTATACGCAATAACCGCTACGACGCCCAGGTGCCGCAGGTGATTGCGCCATTGGCGCTGAAGGGACGGGTGCATGCGTTTGAGGCGCAACTGGCACGCGCCCACACCCGCAAAAAACTCAAGTTCACCTTGCCTGGCCCGTTGACCATTGTGGACACCGTGGCCAACCGGTTTTACGGCAGCAAGGAGGAAATGGCCATGGCCTTTGCCGAGCTCCTCAACCAAGAGGCCCTGGCCTTGCAGGCCGATGGCGTAGACATCATCCAGTTTGACGAGCCGGCCTTCAACGTCTACATGCAAGACGCCGCCGACTGGGGCGTGAAAGCCTTGGAGCGGGCCGCCCGCGGCCTGACCTGTACCACCGCCGTGCATATTTGCTACGGTTACGGTATCAAGGCCAACCTGGACTGGAAAGACACGCTGGGGCAAGAGTGGCGCCAGTACGAAGCCATTTTTCCGGCGCTGGCCAAGAGCAGTATTCAACAAGTCAGCCTGGAGTGCTACCACTCCCATGTACCGCCCGAATTGATGAAACTCCTGGAAGGCAAGGACGTGATGGTGGGCGTGATTGACGTCGCCAGCGACGAGATAGAAACCCCCGAGCAGGTGGCAGACACCATTGGCCGCGCCT
>CAJCCO010000061.1 GCA_903960915.1 uncultured beta proteobacterium | reverse complement strand
GCCTGATGGATGCCACAGCGGCGCAGAACCTGGAGTTGGCGGGCACGCTTAGCGTTGCAAGCTTGGAATTGGAGGCCACGGGCGGTGACATCACGCAAAGCGGCGGCACACTGACTGTGAGCGCTGGCCCGACCGATCTCAAAGCCGGCGACGACATCACGCTGGACAAGGCCAACGACTTCAATGGCGTGGTCAATGTGCTGGGCGGCGATCAGGTCAAGATCAATGACGTGAGCAACCTGAAGCTGGGCAACGTGACGATCACCGGCAAGCTCGATGCCACGGCGAGCACGGACCTGATCCTGAATGGCACCCTAATCGTCGCCAGCCTGGCCCTGGAGGCCACGGTCGGTGACATCACGCAGTCGGCAGGCACGCTCACGGTGACTGCGGGTCCGACGACGCTGAAGGCGGGTGATGACATCACGCTGGACAAGGCCAACGACTTCAACGGTCTGGTCAACGTGTTGGGCGGCGATGCGGTGACGATCAACGACATCAACAACTTGACGCTGGGTAACATTACGACGACCAGCCTGCTGGATGCCATAGCGGCGCAGAACTTGGACCTGACGGGCACGCTGAGCGTTGCAAGCTTGGAATTGGAGGCCACGGTCGGTGACATCACTCAAAGCGGCGGCACCCTGACCGTGAGCACCGGCCCGACCGATCTGAAAGCCGGCGACGACATCACGCTGGGCCGGGCCAACGACTTCAACGGCTTGGTCAATGTGCTCAGCGCCGATGCGGTGACGATCAACGACATCAACAGCCTGACGTTGGGTAACGTCACAACGACCGGCCTGCTGGATGCCACAGCGGCGCAGAACCTGGACCTTGCGGGCACGCTTAGCGTTGCAAGCTTGGAATTGGAGGCCACGGGCGGTGACATCACGCAAACAGCAAGCATGCTCACGGTGACTGCGGGTCCGACGACGCTTAAGGCGGGTGTCGACATCACGCTGGACAAGGCCAACGACTTCAATGGGGCGGTGAATGTGCTGGGCGCAGATCAGGTCAAGATCAATGACGTGAGCAACCTGAAGCTGGGCAACGTGGCGATCACCGGCAATTTATCGGTAGGCAGCAACGGAGCGCTTGATTTGGGCGCCAGCAGCATGGGAGGCAATCTATTAGCAAACAGTGGCAGCGGCAACATCAGCCAGAGCGGCCCGCTGACTGTGAACGGCTCAAGTGTGCTTAATGCAAGCCGTGGAGCGATCGAGTTGCTCAACCCAGTTAATCGCCTGGTCGGTGGCGTGACGGTGACTGCCAGTCGATCCAATATCGTGGGTGACTTGATGGGGCAGGCTCTGGCCGCCCAAGCCGCCGCCAAAGCGCAGGCGATTTTGCCTGTGGGACAGAGCCCAGGATCCATGCTGCCTGGTGCTGCATCGCCACAGCCTCTGGTGATGGCATCCGGTCCTGCTGCTGGATCTTCATCTTCCAGTGGTGGGGCCTTGGGTGCTGGCGGTGGGGCTAACAGTTCGGGCGTGGTGATCGATCTGCTCAGCGGGCAGGCCGCTGGAACCAACACGATGGTGGCGGTTTCCCTGCCCAAGGGAATGGCTACGGCAGGAACCGGCTTTGGCTTTGAGTTGCCAGAGTCGGTCCGAATGATGGCTGAACAGGCGCCGCAGGGCATCCGCGCCCAGGCCAGTTTGCCGGATGGCGCCAGTCTGCCAAGCTGGCTCAAGTTTGACCCGGAGCGCCAGCGTTTTGATGCCAGCGCAGTGCCCGATGGCGCATTTCCGATGCAGGTGGTGGTGAGCGTCGGTCTGCAGCGCGTGCTGGTGGTGGTCTCGGAGCGGAATGAATAAACAACAAGTCGTGGCTGTATAGGCCATCAAAAAATCTTTACGTAACGATCCAGAGTTTTGATACTGATGGGCAAGAAAAACTGAAAAAATTGCTGACGGTAATCCCCCCAATTTCTACTGAACCTAAAAGTAGAACGTTTATGTAGCCATGGCCAGGTTCTGCTTTGTGGTGAAACCGCCCAGGGCCATATGCGGGCGATCATGGTTGTAGGACCACATCCATTGCGTGGCGAAGTCCTGAACCTCTTCAATGCTGGACCAGTAATACTGGGATAACCATTCGTAGCGAACTGTCCGGTTGAACCTCTCGACGTATGCGTTCTGCTGAGGATTACCTGGCTGAATGTATTCAAACCGGATGCCACATTCCTTGGCCCAGTTCTGGATGGTTCCGCTGATATTTTCTGGCCCGTTATGGCAAAACCCCAAGTCCGCACACCGAATAACCTGCGGTTTGCCCCGCCAGGAAATGATCTGCTTCAAGGCCCGGATCACCCGCTCTGACGGCAGCGAAAAGTCCACCTCAATGCCCAGTGCCTCCCGGTTGAAGTCATCAATGACATTGAACAGCCGCAGGTTGCGGCCGTCCTCCAATTTGTCGTGCATGAAGTCCATCGACCAGACTTGATTGATGGCCTCTGGCACCCTCAGCGGCTCTGGCTTCTCACGCACCAGACGCTTCCTGGGCTTGATGCGCAAGTTGAGTTCCAGCTCGCGGTAGATGCGGTACACACGCTTGTGATTCCAGCCAAAGCTCTTCACGTTTCGTAGATACAGGAAGCACAGGCCAAATCCCCAATTGCGGTGGTTGTCCGTCAGCCGCATCAGCCACTCGACGATGAGCGCGTTCTCGGCGTCTTGCTTGGGCTCGTAGCGGTAGCAGGACTCGCTGATGGAGAACACCGAGCAGGCGACCCGAATGGCCAACCCACGCTGCTGCACGACCTCTTTGGCCATCTCGCGCCGGCGAGACGGCCGTGCTACTTTTTTGCGAGGTACTCGTTGGCGATTTCGGCCTTGAGCTTCTCTTCGAGATACATCTTCCTGAGGCGCCGGTTCTCGTCTTCGAGCTCCTTCATGCGGGTCATCATGGAGGTGTCCATGCCGCCGAACTTGGCCCGCCACTTGTAGAACGTTGCGGTACTGATTCCCAGCTCCCGGCACATCTCCGGTACCGGCAGACCAGCTTCAACACGCTTCAATGCAGCCATGATCTGGCTGTCGGTAAATCTTGACTTCTTCACGTAGAACTTCCTTCTTGGAAAATTCTACTTCTCGGGACTTTGGTTTATCGGGGGGATTACCGTGGTCGCCAAAGACGGGTGTTGGGCCCTACGCTGGGCCGCGCTCAATCCTTCAGGCCCACCCCAAGGGTATCGAGCTTCTTGGCGTACGCGTCCCTGCGTTTTGCTGCCTTTGCAGCTGTTTCTGTGGCCGCTTGGACTGCCTTGGGGCCCTTTTTCGCAGCAGCTTTGATCAATCCGAACTTGTGAGCAGCATCAGCTTCTGCCCGCTTGAAAGTGGCGATGAGCTCGGCATGGGCAACGGGTAGAGTCATGACCAATAAAGTTTGACTAAAGTTTGATGTTGGTGCGAAGCAAAGCTGTTCTCAATTCGCGCGTAGCAGGCTTTGTAACATCCACCTTTTGAACAGCCAGGTCGAACGGTGAGCCCGGCTTGATGCTGGTTGGCAGTACCCTTTTGACAGGATTCGTAGTGGGGTACGTGCCCTGGCCAGGACACATGCGCACGGAAAACCTGAATTCTTCGAGGACGCCTTTCGAATACAACTCCGCCAATTGTTGAAACGTCACGAAGGCTGAGCGTTTAACTTCTTTGAGCCCTGGCTCACTGATGTCACGAACGATCTCGAATTTACCAAGCGTATCTCGCTGCGTGTTGGTAAACGGATGCAGCAGATAAGTCTGGCGAACCCCATTCGTTTTAGACACCAGCGTGTGCTCGACGGCGATATCAGTTAACAGCATATTGGATTCCTCGTGACCGACCGCTTAACTCAGCCTGGTTAATGCTAACTTCTACCGACTCAACCTCACCCCATATTCCCGCGCCGCATCCATCAGCGTGGCCAGGGTGTCAAAGGCGTAGGTGCTGAAGGCGTACAGCACAAAGCTGTGTGGGCCGGTGCGCAGCAGGGCGCAGGGCATGTGGTGGGTGCCGCTGAGTTTGACCTCGCCTGCAGGGAAGGCCGCGGCTCTGAAGTCCAGCGCAAACAGCTTGCCCAGGGTGGCTAAACATTGTGGGCCTTCAACGCTGATTTGGCAGCGGGCGTGGCTCAGGTCGGCAACAGAGCCCACGTCAGCCGCAATGTGCTGGCGCAGTAGAGCGGTGGTGTTGATCGCAGTGGGTGTACCGGACTCATTGACCAGCAAAAACTCTTGCGGGCCAGTGCGCAGGCACAGGCCCAGGGCGGTGGCCTGGGTCTGGCCGGTGTGTGCCGGTACGGGCTGGCCCAGGGCCGTGTGCAGTTGCTGGCACAGCGCGTCAATGCCGCTGCCCCAGGTGCTTATCTGGGTGACCTGGCTGAGCATGCCAGCGTGCACGTGCACGCCTACGCTGCCGTCGGCGGCGGCTTGCGTGCCGGGTGCGTGGCCCTCAAAGGGGCTGCGGTAAAGCGGGGTGGTATCAAACACGGTAGCGCACTCCTTCGGCGTCCAGGAAGCAGGGGTCAACCACCCGCAGTTTGTATTGTTTGCCATGCACCGGCGAGGCCGCAATGATGACCTCGCCTATGCGGCTCTTGCCGCCTTGCAGCAGGCCCAGCCCAATGGATTTACCCAGAGATTTGCTGTACGTGGTGGAGGTGATGTGGCCGCGGCCATGGCCGGCAATTTTGTCGCTGGCAAAGAACAGAATGGCGCCGTTGGAGGGCGAGGCGCCTTCCTCGGCAGGCTCCAGGCCCACCAGTGTGGGGCGGTCGGGGCGGGCCAGGTGTTCGCTGCGGCGCAGGGCGTCACCCCAAAACGGTTTGATCTTGCTGGCCATGCCGCCGGCGCCCATGTCGTCCAGTGTGGTGCGGCCGTCCATCTCGGAGCCCACCACGTGGCCTTTTTCTATGCGCAAGGAGGCCAGGGCTTCCAGGCCGTAGGGCTGCAAGTTCCAGGCTTGGCCCACGTGCATGAGGTGGTCCCAGATGCGCTGGCCAAAGTGCATGGGCGTGAACACCTCGTAGGCCAGCTCGCCCGAGAAGGTCAGGCGAATGATGCGGATGGTGGCGCCTTCGAGTTCGCCGGTCAGCGTCACGTCCAACAAGCCCATGTGGCCAATGGCTTCGGTGCTGAAGTCCACCTGCGGGAAGGCAGCGCGCAACACGTCACGCGACTTCGGTCCGGCCACGCTCATAGCGGCCCACTGGTCGGTGACCGACGCCACCGTCACGCGCAACTCGGGCCACACCACTTGCAGCAAAAACTCCAGGTGGCTCATCACCTTGCCGGCCTGGCCGGTGGTGGTGGTCATGAAGAATTCGGTGTCCGAGATGCGGCTGGTGGTGCCGTCGTCCATCACGATGCCGTCTTCGCGCAGCATGAAGCCGTAGCGCGCCTTGCCCACCGGCAGCTTGGCAAAGCCGTTGACGTACACGCGGTTCAAAAACTCGGCGGCGTCTGGCCCTTGCACGTCAATCTTGCCCAGCGTGGACGCATCGGCGATGCCTACGTTCTCGCGCACCAAGGCCATTTCCGCCTTGTACGACTCGGACAAGGTGGCGCCGTGCGTGCTGTACCACAGCGGGCGAATCCAGTAGCCGGCCTCAACCTTGACGCTGCCGTGGGCCTCGTGCCAGTCGTGCATGGCGGTGCGGCGCACCGGGGCCAGATGCGACCCCACACTGCGACCGGCCAGCATGCCGATGGTGGCGGGACTGTAGGGCGGGCGGAAGGTGGTGGTGCCCACTTCAGCAATGCCCAAACCGCGCCGTGTGGCCATGATGGCCAGCGCGTTGAGGTTGGAGGTTTTGCCTTGGTCGGTGCCCATGCCCAGGGTGGTGTAGCGCTTGAGGTGCTCCACCGACTGGTAGCCTTCGAGGTGCGCCAGGTCAATGTCGCTGACAGAGACGTCGTTTTGAAAGTCGACAAAGGTTTTGTCCACCGGGTGCGCCACGGCAATAGGCGCCACGCTGGCAAAAGCCACGCTGGTGTCTGGTGCCTGCGGGCCGGCCGGGGCACTGCCGTTTAAGGTTTGGCCGCAGGTTTGCACGGCCTGCTGGGCGGCTTGCCAGCCGCTGGCAATGGCGGCGTCCAGGGTGTGTGTGCCCATCATGCTGCCAGCACCAAAGTGCGCACGGTCAAAGCCGCCGGGCACAAAGCTGTGCAGCTCGGCGTTGTAAACCGGGCGAATGCCGCGGTGCGAGCTCAGATGCACCGAAGGCGTCCAGCCGCCCGACATGGCCACCAGATCGACGGCGTGGCGGGTTTGCTGGGCACTGACCTGGCCGGTGGCCATGTCGTAAGACGCCAGCAGGCAGCTGTTCACGCGGCTGGCGCCTTGCGCGCCGACGATGGCGGTACCCAACAGCACCTCTACACCCGCCGCTTTGGCCTGGGCGAGCAGGGCTGCGTCGACTTGGGGGCGCAGGTCGGCCAGGCGCACCTGGGCACCGGCTTGGGCCAGGGCCATGGCGTCGCCATAGGCAGCGTTGTTGTTGGTGCCAAAGACAGCACGTTGGCCGGCCACCACGCCGTAGCGGTTGACATAGGTGCCCACGGCGCCGCTGAGCATCACGCCCGGGCGGTCGTTGCCGGCAAACAGCAAGGGGCGCTCCAGCGCGCCACAGGCCATCACCACGCTTTTGGCGCGCAGCATGTGCAGGCGCTGGCGCGGCACGCCACGCGCGGCATCGGCCACGCCCGGGGCGCTGCGTTCCATCACGCCGACGGTGTTGCCGTCAAACAGGCCAAAGGCGGTGGCACGTTTGAGCAGCGTGACACGGCCGGTGGCCTGCAAGGCTTGCAGCATCTGCGCCAGCCATTGCGCCTGCGCGCTGTCTACCGCGTGGTTGAGCAGCGAGCCGCCCCATTCAAAGTCTTGCTCCACCAGTGTCACGTCCAACCCTGCGTGCGCAGCGCCCAATGCGGCGCTCAGGCCGGCGGGGCCGGAGCCCACCACCAGCACATCAGGAAAACCGTGGTGCCAGTCGTAGCGCTCGGGGTCGGGCTGTTCGTCGGCCCGTCCCAGGCCGGCGGCCTTGCGAATGAAGTGTTCAAAAAACATCCAGCCCTTGAGCGAGGGCATGAAGGTCTTGTAATAAAAGCCCGCCACAAACACGCTGGAGAGCAGGTTGTTGACGGCCATCAGGTCAAACTTGACCGACGGCCAGGCGTTTTGCGTGCGCGTGTGCAAGCCGTTGTGCGACTCGATCACGGTGGCCGCGATGTTGGGCTCGGTGGTGTTGCCGCTGCCCACGGTCAAGAGGGCATTGGCTTCTTCTATGCCTGCTGCCATGATGCCGCGGGGCCGGTGGTACTTGAAGGAGCGCGCCACCAGGTGGTGGCCGTGCGCCAGCAGCGTGGCGGCCACGGTGTCGCCGGCGTAACCGGTGAGCGTCTCGCCATTGAAGCGGAACTGCACCGTCTGGCTGCGGTCAATGCGGCCGCCCTGGGGCGTGCGGCAGGTGCCGGCTGGTGCGGCAGTTGAGGGGTGTGTGTTGTTGCTCATGGCGCGGGCCTTTGTTCAGGCATTTGCACGGGCCGTTCGTTGGCGGGCATCACGGCCAAAATGTCGTGCGTGACGGTGTGGCGCTTGACCACCAGCCAGCGTCGGCACGCCATGGTGTGCTGCCAGAACTCGTGGTGAACCCCCTTGGGGTTGTTGCGCATGTAGACGGCTTCAACCCAGCCGTCGTGGTGCTCGGCCTCCAGGCCGGGGTAATGCTTGGTGGCGTCGCCGAAGTAAGAAAATTCTTCGTGGTCGCGCACACCGCAGTAGGGGCAATGGATTCTTAACATGTCATGCCTTACTGGAGATGGTTGTAAGGGCCATAGCCGGCCTCGTCGATGTAGCGGCCTTTGGCAAACCGGTCCATGGTGAACCCGGCGTTGTACGGGTGCGGCGTGTCGTTGGCAATGGTGTGGGCAAAACACCAGCCAGAGGCCGGGGTGGCCTTGAAGCCGCCGTAGCACCAGCCGCCGTTCAGGTACAGACCCGGCACCGGCGTGGTGGTGATGATGGGGCTGCCGTCAGGCGTCATGTCCATGATGCCGCCCCAGCTGCGCAGCAAGCGCAGGCGCGCGGCAAACGGTACCAGGCTCACCAACCCCTGCATGGTCTCGCCCCAGTTGGCCAGGTTGCCGCGCTGGGCGTAGGAGTTGTAGCGGTCAATGTGGCCGCCAAACACCAGGCCGCCCTTGTCGGACTGCGAGACATAGAAGTACGTGGCCGACCACACCACCACGTGGTTGACCACGGGTTTGATGGACTCGCTCACAAAGGCTTGCAGCACATGGCTTTCAATGGGCAAGGACAGGCCGGCTTTTTGCGCCAGCACCGAGGTGTGGCCCGCCACAGCAATGCCCACCTTGCCAGCATGAATGTCACCCCGGTTGGTCTTGACGCCCACAATGCGTTCACCGGCCCAGATGTAGTCTTGCACTTCGCAGTTCTGGATGATGTCCACGCCCATCTGGTCGGCTGCGCGGGCGTAGCCCCAGGCCACCGCGTCGTGCCGCGCGGTGCCGGCGTCGGGTTGCAGCATGCCGCCGTAAATAGGAAAGCGCGCCGTGTCTGAATAGTCGAGGTAGGGCGCCTCTTTCATGATTTCTTCGCGCGTGAGAATTTCAGCGCGTATGCCGTTGAGGCGCATGATGTTGGCGCGGCGCACCAGGCCGTCCAGCGTGCCTTGCGAGCAGGCGGCAAACAGGTAGCCGCGCGGCGAGAACATCACGTTGTAGTTGAGGTCTTCCGACAAACCCCGCCACAACTCCATGGAGTGCTCGTAGAACGGCGTGTTGTCCTGCATCATGTAGTTGGAGCGAACGATGGTGGTGTTGCGCCCCACATTGCCCGAGCCGACGTGGCCCTTCTCCAAAATGGCAATGTTTTTGATGCCGTGGTTTTTGGCCAGGTAGTAGGCGGTGGCCAGTCCATGGCCGCCGCCGCCGACGATGATGACGTCGTAGGATTTCTTCGGGCTGGGGTCGCGCCAGGCGCGCTCCCAACCCTTGTGGCCGCCCATTGCATGCTTGAGCAGCGACCAGATCGAATAGCGCTCGCCGGTACGTTCAGCCATGGTACTTACATCCTCATGCGTTTGGCTTCAGGGTCAAATGGTGGGTCCATTTGCAGACGTGCGGCCCGGCGCTCACCCAGAATTTCAATCTCCAGCTTCATCTCAGGCTTGAACAGCTCGGTCGGAATGTAGCCCTGTGCCAGCGATTGGTCGACAAAGTGGCCGTAGCCGCCCGAGGTCACCCAGCCCACCACCTTGCCGTCCACCCAGATGGGCTCGTCGCCCATGACGTCGCAGTCCAGCGCGTCCACCACCATGAAGATGCGGGTTTTCTTGGGGCCTTGCGTTTTTTCTTGCAGCGCCGCAGCCTTGCCGATGAAGTCGGGCTTGTCGAGTTTGACAAAGCGCTCCAGGCCGGCTTCAAACGCGCCGTAAATGGGGCGGAACTCGCGGTACCAGGTGCCGAAGTTTTTCTCCAGGCGCATGCACAAGAGCGCGCGCATGCCAAAGTTCTTGATACCCAGGTCGGCACCGGCGGCCATGATGCTTTCGTACAGGCGGCGCTGGTATTCCGGGGCAACCCAAATTTCATAGCCGAGGTCGCCGGTGTAGGTGACGCGGTTGACCTTGGCCATCACGGTGGCCACTTCCATCTCGCGGTAGTCCATGAACTTGAAGGTGTCGCCGGAGACATCGTCGTCCGTCAGGCGTTGCAGCAGTTCGCGTGATTTAGGACCGGCAATGGACAGGCCCACCAGCTTCATGCCGTAGGGCTCAATCTTGACCGAACCGTCCTTGGGCATTTGTTGCTCAAACCAGCGCATGTGGTAGACCTGCGCCTGGCTGGAACCCCACATCATGTAGCGGTTCTCGGCGGCCTTGGCAATGGTGAAGTCGCCAATGATCTTGCCGTTGTGGTTCAACATCGGCGTGAGCATCAGGCGACCGGTCTTGGGCATGGTGTTGGTCATGACCTTGAGCAGGAAAGCCTCGGCACCGGGGCCGCTGATCTCGTACTTGGCAAAGTTGGCAATTTCGGTCACGCCCACGCCTTGCCGCACCGCCATAACCTCGGCCTTGATGGGCTCAAAGTCGTTGGAGCGGTGGAAGGACACTATGTCTTTGGCCTCGGTCCCTTTGGGGGCAAACCACAGCGGTGTTTCCATGCCCCAGGAGTCGCCCATTACTGCGCCTTGCGCCAGGAAGGTGTCGTACAGCGAGGTGGTTTGCAGCGGACGGCCTGCTGGCAATTCCTCGTTGGGGAAGCGAATGCGAAAGCGCCGTGAGTAGTTCTCACGCACCTTGGCGTTGGTGTAGTTGCGGGTGGCCCAGTCGCCGTAGCGCGCCACGTCCATGCCCCAGATGTCAAAGCCGGGGTCGCCGTCCACCATCCAGTTAGACAGCGCCAAACCGACGCCGCCGCCCTGGCTGAAGCCGGCCATCACGCCGCAAGCACTCCAGAAGTTGGTGCGTCCCTGCACCGGGCCTACCAGCGGGTTGCCGTCGGGTGCGAAGGTGAAGGGGCCGTTGATGACGCGTTTGATACCGGCGTTTTCCAGGGTGGGGAAGTGCTTGAAGGCAATTTCCAGCGAGGGCGCGATGCGGTCCAGGTCAGGGGCCAGCAGCTCCTGGCCAAAGCTCCAAGGCGTGGTCTTCGTCGACCAAGGCTTGCCGGCTTGCTCGTACACGCCCAGCACCATGCCCTTGCCTTCTTGGCGCAGGTAGCTCTCGGCGCCAAAGTCAATCACGTGGCCGATTTCCTTGCCGTACTGCTTGTTGAAAGCCACCACTTCAGGAATGTCGTCCGTCACCAGGTACATGTGTTCCATGGCCAGCACCGGCAGCTCAATGCCCACCATGCGGCCCACCTCGCGTGCCCACAGGCCGCCAGCGTTGACCACGTGCTCGCACTCGATCACGCCTTTGTTGGTGATGACGCGCCAATGGCCGTCGGGCTTTTGCTCTAGGCTCTCCACCTTGGTTTGCACTTCAATCGTGGCGCCGCCCAGGCGTGCGGCCTTGGCGTAAGCGTAGGTGGTGCCGCTGGGGTCGAGGTGGCCTTCATTGGGGTCGAGCAGGGCGCCCAGAAAGTACTTGTCTTCAATGAAGGGGAAGTAGTCTTTGGCTTCCTTGACCGAGATGATTTCGGTCTCCATCCCTAAGTAGCGGCCGCGCGCCACGGTCATTTTCAAGAACTCCATGCGCTCGGGCGTGTCGGCCAGCATGATGCCGGGCGACTTGTGCAGGCCGCAGGACTGGCCGGAGATTTCTTCCAGTTCTTTGTACAGGTTGACGGTGTAGCTTTGCAGCATGGCCACGTTGGGGTCACCGTTCAGGGTATGAAAGCCACCGGCGGCGTGCCAGGTGGAGCCTGAGGTGAGCTGGTCACGTTCCAGGAGCATGACATCGCTCCAACCTTTTTTGGTCAGGTGGTAGAGCACCGAGCACCCCACCACACCGCCACCAATCACTACCACTTGTGCTGTCGTCTTCACGCTTTATTCCTTTTTGAAGGGTCAATCAAAGTTATCAATTCAGTCGTTGCCCGGCGGGCACCGCCATTAAAAATCGGTTGGCGCGCCACCTTCGGCCTTGCGTCGCGCCACAAAGGCGTCGAGTTCTTCTGCAATGGCCGGGTCCATGGCGGGCTGCTGGTAGGCGGCCAGTTCTTTTTGCCAGATGGCGTTGGCCCGCTGGTAAGAGGTGGGGCTGCCGGCTTCCTGCCAGGTTTCGAAGTTGCGCCAGTCGGAGATGATAGGCGAGTAAAACGCCGTCTCGAAGCGCTCCAGCGTATGCGCCGTGCCAAAGTAATGGCCGCCAGGCTCCACGCTGCGGATGGCGTCCAGGCCCAGTGCCGACTCGCTGACATCCAGTGGCGTCAGGTACTCGGCCACCATTTGCAGCAGGTCGCAGTCCAGAATGAACTTTTCAAACGAAGCGGTGAGGCCGCCCTCCAGCCAGCCGGCCGAGTGCATGATGAAGTTGCCGCCACCTTGGGTGAGCGCCCAGAGCGAAAACACCGACTCGTAAGCCGCCTGCGCATCCACGGTGTTGGCCGCGTTCACGTTGGAGGTGCGGTAGGGCACGCCGTATTTGCGGCACAACTGGCCACCGGCCAGCACGGCTTTCATGTACTCGGGCGTGCCAAAGGCGGGGGCGCCGCTTTTCATGTCCACATTGCTGGTAAAGCCGCCGTACACCACCGGGGCGCCAGGGCGCACCATTTGAGTGAACGCAATGCCGGCCAGGGCTTCGGCGTTTTGCTGCACCAACGCACCGGCAATCGTCACCGGCGCCATGGCACCGGCCAGCGTGAAGGGCGTGAGCATGACGATCTGGTTGCGCGAGGACATTTCCATGATGCCTTGCAGCATGGGGGTGTCGAGCTTGCGCGGCGAGTTGCTGTTGATGATGGTGAAGATGGAGGGCTCGGCCTCAAACTGCTCGTGGCTCACGCCCCGGGCAATGCGAGCAATCTCCATGCCGTCCTGGTTGCGTTCCTTGCCCAGTGAGTAGACGTGAAAGGCTTTGTCGGTGAGTTTGGCAATGTCGGACAGGCAGTCCAGGTGGCGCACCGAGGCATGAATATCGACCGGCTCTACCGGGTAGCCACCGCTGCAATGAATGATGTCGTAACACTGCGCCAGCTTCACCAGGTTGCGAAAGTCCTGCTGGTTACCGGCCCGCCGGCCACCGTTCATGTCGGCGCAGTTGGGCGGGCTGGCGACCTGGGCAAAAGCCAGGTTCTTGCCGCCAATACGCACATTGCGTTCCGGGTTGCGGGCGTGCAGCGTGAACTCGGACGGGCAGGTCTTGATGGTGTCCATGATCATCTGGCGGTCAAAGTGCACGCGCTCCGAGCCTTCACGCACATCGGCACCGGCTTTTTTCAGAATGGCCCGGGCCTCGGGGTGCATGAAGTCAATGCCCATTTCTTCGAGCACAGTCAGCGAGGCGTTGTGGATGGACTCCAGCTCGTCTTCTGAGACCACCGGTGTGAACGGGAAGCGGTGCTTGAGCTTGCGGTACTTGACCGTCGAGGGGGCAACCCGGATGGTGCCGCTGCCGCGACCAGCGCGTCGTCTAGGGGCGGCTGCGGGCGTCGTGGCTTCGTCAGTCATGAGGGCGGTACTCCAGTGAAAATTTGGTAATTTTTAATGTAGCAGTGAAAAAAGGGCGTTTTGGTCCATATTTTTGCCGGGCGGTCATGAGTATTTTTCATGGGCAGGCTCTCGCCGCCCCAGTAAACGTTCGCGCTAAACTGGCACCCACCTGACTGGAGGAGTTCATGAGCGTTTCGTCTGTATCAAATGCCCGCCCGCCGTTGCCGCCCCAAGCTGCCCGCAATGAAGCGCCTGCCCCCCGGCCCGAAAAAACCGAGCCGGTGCGCCAGGCCTTGTCGCCCCTGCCATCCAACAAGAACGAGTACGCCCGGGCGCAAAACGTGGAGAACCGCGATGTTCGCGATATTCGCGAAAACCGCGATCACCACGAACCCAAAAGCAAGGGCCAACATGTGGATGTGAAAGCCTGAGCCAGGCTGTCAGACAAGTCAGGCTGAACTTAAGCCCCAGGTCGACCCCACCAGGCCACGCATTGGCGGGCCAGCGCGCCGGTCGAGTCAATGCAGTGCTGGCGCAGTGGCGAGGCCAGCGCATCCAGCGCCACCGGAATTTCGGTGCAGGCCAGAATCACCGCCGACGCGCCCTGGCTGAGCAAGATGTCCACCGCACGCTCCAGCAAAGGCGCCACCTCAGCGGTGTGGCCGGCCTTGACACCGGCAATAGCCGGCAAGACCAGTTGGCTCAGCACCTCTTCAGACGGCAATACCGGGACATAGCCCTGCGCCACCAGCCGGTTGTCAAACAGATGGGTGGCCAGCGTGGCCCGCGTACCTAGCAGTCCCACCTTGGCGCCGGGGGCGCATACCAGGGGCAGCTCGTCCATGCAGGCATCCAGAATGCTCAAAAAAGGCACCGGGCAATCCTTGGCCAGATCGTCATACCAATAGTGCGCGGTGTTGCAAGGCATGGCCAGGGCGGTGGCGCCACTGGCAATGAGCCGGTCACGCGCACGCATCAGGTCGGGCAAGGGGGACGGACCACCCGCCAGAATGGCGTCTGGCCGCGAGGGCAGCCGGGGGTCAGACTGGATCAGCAGGGGCACATGGTCCAGCTCGGTCACCACTGGGGTGGAGAGCAGCACTTTTTGAAAAAAGTCCAGTGTGGCCAACGGGCCCATGCCGCCTAGCACCCCAATCATGGCTGCATGCCTCGGGTTGGCATCACAGCGGGGTCAGGTCTTTGAACGTGTCGGTGTAGCCGTACAGCGCCACGGCGCCTCCGGTATGCACAAACACCACGTTCTGACCCTTCTGGTAGTGGCCCTTGCGGCACAGGTCTATCAGGCCCGCCATGCCCTTGCCCGAGTACACGGGGTCGAGCAAGATGCCTTCCAGGCGGGCCAACATCGTGACCGCCTCCACCATGCCGGGTGTGGGCAAGCCATAACCGGCACCCACGTAGTCGCAGTTGGCTTTGACGCTTTCACGCGACACCGCGCCCGGCACGCCCAGCAGATCAGCGGTTTTAACCGCCAGGTTGTAAACGTTTTGTTCTTGTGCGGCCTGCGCCGCGCGCACACCAATACCCAGCACGGAGATGCCGCTGCGCGTGCCCTCCAGACCCGCCACCAAACCAGCCTGGGTGCCAGCGCTGCCCGTGGCATGCACCACCTCGTGCACGTCCAGCCCCAGATGGTTGAACTGGTCCACCATTTCAAGCGCGCACACCACATAGCCCAGCGCGCCCAAAGCATTGGAGCCACCGCCCGGAATGATGTAGGGTTTGCGGCCCTGCGCGCGCAGCTCGGCGGCGCGTACTTCCATGGCGGCGTTCATGTCGGTGCCGCCCGGGTATTCCTTCACCCGCGCGCCATAAAGCTGATCGAGGAACACATTGCCGGAGTGTTTGTAGGCCTCAGAGGTAAAGCCGGTGCGGTCTTCCAGCAGGATGTCGCAGGCCATGCCCATCTTGGCGGCAATGGCCACGGTCTGGCGGGCGTGGTTGGACTGGGTCGCGCCCTGGGTGATGATGGTGTCTGCACCCAAAGCGTCTGCTTCGCCCATGAGAAATTCAAGCTTGCGGGTTTTGTTACCGCCGGTGCCTAGGCCGGTGCAGTCGTCGCGTTTGATGTACAGGTTGGGGCCGCCCAGGGCCTCAGTCAGACGGGGCATGAATTCCAGGGGCGTTGGTCCGTGGGTAATGCGCACGCGGGGGAAGGTGGTCAGTTTCATGGAGTCCTTGCGGGTTGGGGAAAAAATAGGGCTTGAAAAAGGGGCTTGAAAAAAGGGGGGTGCTGATGGCGCATCAAGGCAGGGTGGGGG
Organism: uncultured beta proteobacterium; assembly: GCA_903960915.1. Taxonomy (GTDB): domain Bacteria; phylum Pseudomonadota; class Gammaproteobacteria; order Burkholderiales; family Burkholderiaceae_C; genus Rhodoferax. The sequence continues at coordinate 63,071 of CAJCCO010000061.1, read as the reverse complement.
CGTTGGCTGGCGTTACGGCTTCGGCCCGGGCTTCAGCCACTGCTTGAGAAACAATTTGCCCAATCAGGGTGCATTCGTCGTCGGTGAGCGAAATAGGGGTGCGCAAATCCAGCAAATGCTGCATGACCGCCATGGAGCGCGTCAGGGGCGGTTGGTCCCCGAGGTAGTGCCAGTGGCTGAAGTTGCTGGTAAATGCTTGGGGCGTGGGCTGACCAAACCATTTGATATACAAGCCGCGCGCCTGGCAGGCCTGCACAAAACGGGCCACCTGGGGGGCTGGCAGCGCCAATGAAAACTGGATGGAGCTGGCCACATAGCTTTCTTCAGGATGGCGCGCGGGCAGGCTGATGCCCGGTACCTGCGCCAGTACCTGGGCCAGTTGCGCGTAAATATGGTTCCACTGGCGGGCGCGCTGCGCCAACAGGCTGATCTGCGGGCGCAGCAACACCGCGTCCAGGTTGGACATGCGCATGCTGAAATTGGGCGTGGTGTATTTCCAGCGCTCAAACACTTCTTCTGAAGGGCGCAAGATGTGCTGCGCGTACATCATGTAACTGCCGGACATGAGAATGGCTTGCGCCGCCACGTCGTCGTCGTCGGTCACCAGAAAACCGCCTTCGCCCGAGTTGATGTGTTTGTAGGTTTGTGTGCTGAAGCAACCAATACGGCCCCAGGTGCCGGTGTAGCGGTCGGCCCATTTCGCGCCCATGGTGTGGGCGCAGTCTTCCACCACGGCCACGCCGTGGGCATCGCACAAGGCGCGCACGGCCTGCAGGTCGGTGATGTGGCCGCGCATGTGCGAGATCAAGAACACTTTGGCCGAGCTGCTTTGAAGTTTGCTCGCCAGATCCTGCAGGTCGGTGGTGAAGTCTTCGGTGGTTTCCACCAGCACCGCTTGGGCGTTGGCATGGGCGATGGCGCCCGGTACCGGGGCCAGGGTAAAGCTGCTGGTGAGCACCTGATCGCCGGGTTGAACGCCCAGCGCCTTCAGGGCAATGAACATGGCCGCGCCACACGAACTCACCGCCACGCAGTACTTGCTGCCCACCAGGGTGGCGTATTCCTGCTCCAGCAGTGAGGGCTCGGGAAAACCACTGCCCTGCTCGCCGTAGCGGTGCAGCCGGCCGGTGCGCATCAGGGCCACAGCCCGTTCGATGGCTTCCTCGGGAATGGGTTCAGACGTGCTCATGTCCTTGCCGAACCAGAGCGCCTGGGGTGGTGGGGGCGTAGTAGGGGTCATGGTGGCTTGGGGCAGTGGTGAGGGTCAGGTATTAAAAGGCCAGCGTGTATTTTGTACCGGATAACGGGCTTCAGCGATGGTTGCCGTCCAGTGTCCCGAGCTCAAAGGTTTCAGTGGGGAAGTATTTTTTCAAACGAATGTCGCCGGTGCGGGCGTGGCCTTCCATGCCCTCAAGCCGGGAGATGCGTGCGGCCACCTGGCCCACTTCGCGGCTGGCGCTGCGGTTCAGGCGCTGGTAGGTCACGGTCTTGATGAACTTGCCCACACTCAAGCCGCCCGAGTAGCGGGCCGCGCCGCGGGTCGGCAGGATGTGGTTGGGGCCGGCACATTTGTCGCCATAGGCCACGGTGGTTTCCTCGCCCAGAAAGAGCGAGCCGTAGTTGGTCAGGCGGGCCAGCCACCAGTCCAGGTCACGGGCAAACACCTGCAGGTGCTCGGGGGCGTATTGGTCGCTCACGGTGCAGGCTTCCTGGCGGTCGCTCACCAGAATGACTTCGCCGTAGTCGCGCCAGGCCGCGCTAGCTGCGGCGCGCGCCATGTCGGGCAGGCTGGCAATGACGCCGGGCATCAGGTCCAGCACCTGCAGGCCCAGTTCGCGCGAGGTGGTGAAAAGCCACACCGGCGAGTCGGGCCCGTGCTCGGCTTGACCGGCCAGGTCGGCGGCCACAAGATGTGCATCGGCCGTGTCATCGGCAATGATGGCCGACTCGGTGGGCCCGGCAATCACGTCAATGCCCACGCGGCCAAACAACATGCGTTTGGCCTCGGCCACAAAGCGGTTGCCCGGGCCAACAATCACATCAGCGGGCTGCGGCGAATACAAGCCGTAAGCCAAGGCGGCCACCGCCTGCACGCCGCCCAGTGCCAATACGGTGTCGGCACCGCTTAGGCGCATGGCATGCAAGATGGCCGGGTGAATGCCGGCCTGCTGGTGGGCCGGCGAGGTGGCCACCACATGCGGCACCCCAGCCACTTTGGCCGTGCACACGCTCATCAAGGCTGAAGCGGCGTGGGCGTAGCGGCCACCGGGCACATAGCAGCCCGCGGTGTTGACCGGAATGAGTTTTTGGCCTGCGATCAGGCCCGGCATCAGCTCGGCTTCAAACTCGTGCAGGGAGTCGCGCTGGCGCTGCGCAAAATCACGCACTCGCTGGTGCGCAAACGCTATGTCAGCGCGTATGCCTGGCGTGAGGCTGTTGGAGGCGCGCTCAAGCTCAGCCGTATCCACCACCACCGGGCCTTGCCAGCCGTCTAGCTCGCGGGCGTATTTCTCCACCGCCTCGCGCCCATCCCGGTCAATGTCAGCCAGCATGCGCTGCACCGTCTCTGCCGTGGCACTGTCCATGGCGGCGGTGGGGGGGTGGGCTTTTTTGAGGTATTCAACGGTCATGGCGCGCTTTCAAACAGACGTAATCGACGGACATCGTAAGCAGTTCAGTGACATCAAAAAAGGGCCAGATCTAATTAAGTTTGGTGCCAAAATAAAATCTCGATGCCAGTGGCCAACTGCTTAAACTGCTCCCCCACCCTCGTTGGTTTTGCCTGCATTCACCGCCCGCCACGCAGAAAGGTCCCCCATGCGAAACAAACAGGAAGTCACCGGCATCTGGGTCAAACTGTTTCCGCAATTTGCCAGCAGCAGCAGCACCTTGCAGGGCCGCGTCAAGGAGATGATGATCCACAGCATTCTGATGGGGCTGGTGCCACCTGGCGCCAAGGTGCCCACCAGCCGGGCGCTGGCAGAGGCCTTGGGGGTGTCGCGCAATACCGTCTCTTTGGCTCAGCAGGTGCTGGTGGACAAGGGCTTTCTGATCTCGCACCCGCGCAGCGGCCTGGTGGTGAATGCCGATATTCTGATGGGACAAGCCAGCAGCGCCAGCTTTTTGCTGCCCAAGGCGGTTGATCTGCAATGGAAGGACCGCCTGGTCAGCGGCGTGGCGCAACAGCGCAACATCAACAAACCGTCCAACTGGCAGGACTTCAAATACCCGTTTGTGTACGGCCAGTTTGACCCCAGCCTGATGCCCTTGAAAGACTGGCGCTCGTGCGCCCACCAGGCCCTGTTTTTGCCAGCGGTGAAAAAATGGTCGCAAGACCATTTGGACCGCGACACCGATGTGCTGGTGGAGCAAATACAGCACCGCCTGCTGCCGGCGCGCGGCATCATGGCCCGGCGCGATGAAATTCTGGTCACCGCTGGCGCCCAGATGGCCTGTTATTTGTTAGCCAATGTGCTGCTGGACCGCCAGACGGTTGTCGGCATTGAAGACCCGGGCTACCCAGATGCCCGCAACAACTTTCAACTCCGCAGCGACCGGGTACGGGCCTTGCCCATCGACGCCGATGGGCTGCTGCCCTCGCGGGCGCTGGCTCAGTGCGCCTATGCCTATGTGACGCCCAGCCACCAATGCCCCACCACGGTCACCATGTCTTTGGCGCGGCGCCAGGAAATCTTGGCGCTGGCCAGCAAGCGCGACATGGTGCTGTTTGAGGACGACCATGAAAGCGAACTCAACTTTTCTGGCCGACCGCTGCCGGCGCTCAAAAGCATGGACACCGAAGGCCGTGTCATTTACCTGGGCAGCTTGTCCAAAACGCTGGCCCATGGGTTGCGCATTGGCTTCATCGTGGCGCCGGCCGAGTTGATTCGGGAGTTGCGCGCCCTGCGCCGGTTGATCATGCGCCACGCGCCCGCCAACAACGCGCACATTGCGGCCCTGTTCATTGCCCAGGGCCACCATGACGCCTTTATCCGCAAGCTCAATGTCACCTACCGGGAGCGCCGTGAAGCCCTGTTGGGCGCCATGGCGCAGCACCTGCCGGGCTTTTCTGTGATGCCTTCAACAGGTGGCTCGGGTGCCTGGGTGCAAGGCCCGCCCCAGCTGGACGCGCAGGCGCTGACCGAACAGTGCGCCCGCCAAGGCGTGTTGATTGAGCCGGGTGACATTTTTTTCAACAAAGCGCCAGCGCGCCCGTCGCCTTATTTCAGGCTCGGTTACTCGGCCATTGCGGGCGGGCAGATTGAGCCGGGCATTCAGGCCCTAAGCCTGGCCTGGCAACGCATGGGCCAAGCGCATTAATTGCAAGGTGCTGCAAGGCGCTGCGAGGCGTGATGTAACCAGGCCTCTGGGCTAACTTCAACCGCAGGCTTGCGTTATCGCAGGGCCGCTGGCGGGGCCGCTTTTACAGAGTCTGGCTGTCTGAACATTGAAGGCCGGCATGAATCCTAAACAATTGATTTTTCATGACGAGGCCAGCGAGCCGGGGTTCAGCGTCAACGCCGCCACCCGCACCTATGGCGATTTGCTGGCCATGGGGGTGATTGACCCGGCCAGATCAGCCGCGCAGCACACACTTCTCGTACAGGCCCAGCAATTGGCCCTGGGGGTCGTACTTGGCTTTGAGCGCCCGGTAGTGCGCCATGCCGTAGGCCGCGTCAAACGCCTCGGGCGTGAAAAAACTCTCCGAATACAGGGATTTGAGGCCGCCCAGGCGCAGCACCTCGCCTTCAACTAGGCGGTTGAAATGGCCGGGCTCCCAACGTAGCTGGGTGGTCACCACGTCCCAAAAACCGAAGTTCACCCACAGTTGGCCGGCTGGCAGGGGGAACAGCGCAAAGCGCCCATTGCCTTGTGGCGCGCGCACCGGGCACACCCAGATTGGCTTGATCTGAATCTCGTGCTGCAGAAAGTCAAGAAATTCGGCCGCGTGGGCCAGTGGTAAGTCCACGTCCTGAATGACCGATTCGGCATGCAGGCCGCGCAGGCGCGTGACCGCCCGCGAAATGCCCCAACGGGCGTTCCAGCGCATGAGACGGGAGTAGGTCTGAGAATTAAGCCGCTCCGGCCCGAGCAGGCGGCGTACCAGCGGATGCTGCGCCATGAAGTTTTTGGAGCACCAGAACCAGTCGGTGTCCCAGCGCCATAGGTAGTGGGCCACGGTCAGGAAGTCCATGGGTTTTTCAGGCAGGGAGCGGTAATAAATGTGCTGCCCGGTGTAGTCGCTCAGCCAGGGCGCGTGGTGGCTCCAGGTGCCCACGTTAATCACCAGTTGCTGCGGGTCAAACACCACGGCGTCCAGAAAAGCCGCGCCACTCTGGCTCACATCAGCCAGCGCTTTGAAAAACGCCGCAGGTTGCGTGAAGGGCAAGTGCTTGACCTTGACGAATGGGTGCACTGGCAGTGTTTTCAGGCGCAGCCGCAAGGCATAACCCAGGGTGCCGTAGGCGTTCGGAAAGCCGTAAAACAGGTCCTGGTGCGCGTTGTGGGGCGTGCAGTGCAGCACCTCGCCCGAAGGCAGCAGCACATCGAGTTCCAGCACGGTGTCATGCACCAAGCCTGCCTTGAACGAGGTGGCTTCAATGCCCACCCCAGCGGCAGCGCCCCCTACCGTGATGGTTTTGAGCTGCGGCACCACGGCGGGCATCACGCCATGCGCCAGTGTGTGGGTCACCAGCGTGTCGTACGTTGTGAGGCCTTCCACGTCAACCCAACCCTCGCCGGGGTTGATGTCCAGCACATGGCAAAAGTCCTGCAGGTCGAGCCGATTTTTGTGGCCCTCCTGGCGGTCACGAAACAGGTTGGAGCTGTGTTTGACCAGGCCCAGCGGTGCTGCGTTTTGGCCCAACCCAGGGTGTAGGGCGTGCACAGCCCGCTGCAGTGCTTCGCGCCGCAAAGCATGCGCTGCTTCGGCGGCAGTCGCTTCAGGCGCCATACACCCAAGCCCGGCTCATGGGGTAACTGGCCGGCGTGGTGTTGCCTTTGCTAAAGACAATTTGAAACAAATGCGTGTAGCCCGAGGGCGCGCGAAACATCTCGGCACAACCGACCAGGTAGGTGCGCCAGATGCGGCGAAAGCGCTCGTCGAAGCGCTGCGCGTCAAGCGCCTGAATAGCGGGCCATTGCTGCTCAAAGCGCTGCGCCCAGGCGTCCAGCGTCAAGGCGTAGTGGCGGCGCAGGTTTTCAACGTCCAGTATCTCCAGGCCACACTGTTCCAGTCCGGTCAGCACCTCGGACAGGGCCGGAATCCAGCCCCCTGGAAACACATGTTTGCGGATGAAGAGTTCGGTCTCGCGCGGCCCCACATGGCCAATGAAGTGCAGCAACCCCAGCCCCCCGGGTTTGAGCAATTGGGCATGCGCCTGAAGCACCGCCTGCAGCTGGTCGCGCCCGGCGTGCTCCAGCACACCAATGGAGACCAGTTTGTCGTACTCGCCAACGGCTTCGCGAAAGTCTGCCTCTTCTACCTTCAGTTGCGCACCCAGACCACGGCGCGCAATGGCTTGTTGTAGCCACTGCACCTGCTCCGGCGTGGTGTTGATGCCTGTGCCTGTGGCGCCGCAGGTGGCCTGGGCGCGAAACATGAAGCCGCCAAAACCGCAGCCCAGGTCGACAAAGTGTTCGCCCGCCTTGAGACGGATTTTTCGGCACACGTGGTCAATTTTTTGTGCCTGGGCTTGCTCCAGGGTGCGCGTGCCTTCAGGCCAGTAGCCGCAGGTGTACATGAGCAAGGGGTCGTCCAGCCACAAGCTGTAGAAGTCGGCGCCCAGGCCGTAGTGGCTGCGTGCGTTGGCCTTGGCTTGGGTCAGGAGGTGGTTGGAGTGCTGCAATTCATGCAGCTGGTTTTCCAGATGGCTGAAGGCCTTGAAGTGCTGGTCCAACCCACTGCCCAGGCCGGCCGCCAGGGCGGCGCCAAAGTTGCCCATCACGTCCACGGTCTGGTCGAAATACGCCTCCAGCAAACCCATGTGGCCGCGCGTCAAGACGGCCATGAGCGCGGCGTCGGTATGAAATTTCAGGGTGAAGGCAGGCTCGCCTGTGCCGGCCTGGTAGCGGTTGCCGTTGGCCAATTCCATGGCAAACGGCACGCCACTGTGGGTGTGCAAGGTATCAACCAGGGGTTGCAGGGGCAGGCGCATGCGAAGGGGCGGGCGTTGATGGCGTTTCAACGATTGAACCGTCTGCCGTGAAGCGGGGCTTGCGACACCTCAAGCCCGCTGCTCAAGGCCGAACGGCCAGGGCACGCAGAGCGCCACTGGCGGGTTTTTTATCGGGCTTATTTCATGCCGTTGCGCCGTGCCAGTTCCATAAACAGCCCGGCGTGGTCCAGGTCACCCAGGCCGTGCGCAATGCCGTCGCTGTAGAGCGACTCAAACAGGCGTGTAATGGGCGCGTCAAAGCCAATGTCATGGGCGGTGGCGGTGGCATTCTTCAGGTCTTTGAGTTGCACGGTCATGCGGGCGCGGGGCGCAAAGTCACGCGCCACCATGCGCTGGCCGTGTACTTGCAAAATGCGGCTGTCGGCAAAACCGCCACTGATGGCTTCCTTGACCTGGGCCATGTCGGCGCCGCCTTTTTCGCACAGCAGCAAAGCTTCTGCCACGGCGCCAATGGTGATACCCACAATCATCTGGTTGGCCAGTTTGGCGAGTTGCCCCGCGCCATGCGGGCCCACCCGCGTGGCGCGCCCCAGCGCTTGAAACACTGGGCCAGCACGCGCCAGATCTGACGCCTCCCCGCCCACCATGATGGCCAGCGTGCCTTGCTCGGCGCCCAGCGTGCCGCCAGAAACCGGGGCGTCCAGACAGGCCAGGCCCAGAGCCTGCAACTGCGCCGCCTGTTCGCGCGCTTGCGCCGGGGCAATGGAGGACATGTCAACCAGCAGCGAGCCCTTGGGCATGGCCTTAGCTGCGCCCTGCGTAAACAGCACCTCATGCACGACCGCACCGCTTTCCAACATGGTGATCACCACCTCCGCGTGGGCCACCGCTTGCGTAGCCAGCGCGTGGGGCAGGGCGCCACAGGCGGCCAGGGCCTGCGCCTTGGCGGCGGTGCGGTTCCAGACGTGCACCTCATGCCCAGCCTGGCACAGGCGACGTGCCATGGGGTCGCCCATCAGACCGATGCCCAGCAGTGCAATTTTCATGTATCCATCCTCTATGATGAGCCCGATGCGGCCATGCTCCGTGGAACACCACCTCACCTGAAAGCGCTTTGTATGAAACCTTTTGACGGCCCGGTTTTGGACAGTCTCTACAACAACCGCGTGTTGGTGCCTGATTTTGCAACGTATTTTGAGCGTTGGAACCAAGCCTCGGTAGCGGCCCGTGCGGCGCCCCATGCGGTGCTGGACTTGCCCTATGGGCGCGATGCCATGGAGCGCCTCGACGTGTTCCCCGGGGCGGCGCGTGGCGCACCGGTGCTGGTGTTTTTGCATGGCGGCTACTGGCGCGCGCTGGACAAGTCTGACCACTCGTTTATTGCGCCCGCCTTCACGCCCCAAGGGGCCTGTGTGGTGGTGCCCAACTATGGGCTGTGCCCGGCGGTCACTATTCCGCAGATCGTGATGCAAATGGTGAAAGCGTTGGCCTGGACCTACCAGAACATTGCCCGTTACGGCGGTGATCCCCGGCGCATCACCGTGGTGGGGCACTCGGCTGGCGGGCATTTGGCCGCCATGCTGCTGGCCTGCGTCTGGCCCGCTTATGACCCGAAATTGCCACCACGGCTGGTGAAAAATGCCTTGTCTATTTCAGGCCTGTACGAGCTGGAGTCGATTCGCCACACCCCGTTTTTAGAAGACTTGGGCCTGAGCCCCGCGCAGGTGAAAAAAGCCAGCCCGGCCTGGCTGCCCGCCCCTCGTCTGCAATATGGACGTGAACAGGGCCGTGGCCAGCTGTACAGCGTGGCTGGCGGCGCTGAAAGCCAGGCTTTCATGCAGCACAACCAGATGATTCAGGAGGTCTGGGGTGAGGCCGTGGTGCCGGTCTGCGAGGTGTTGCCGGGCCTGAACCACTTCAGCATTCTCGATGCGCTGGCGCAGCCGGGGCACCGCTTGCACCAGCTCGCCAGCGACTTGCTGTGGGGTTCACATCAATAAGTGCTCGCCCGCGTTGTCGCCACCCAGCGTGACGTAGTTGACCTTGCGAATATCCATCAGCTGCGTGCCCCCGGCATAGCTGATGGAGCTTTGCACGTCTTGCTCCATCTCAATCAGCGTTTCTGCCAGGCGGCCCTTGATAGGCTCCAAAATGCGCTTGCCTTCCACGTGTTTGTATTCGCCTTTGTTGAAGTCGCTGGCTGAGCCGTAATACTCTTTGTAGAGCTTGCCGTCGACCTCCACGGTCTGGCCCGGGCTCTCTTCATGGCCCGCCAGCATGGAGCCGATCATGACCATGGTGGCGCCAAAGCGCACCGACTTGGCAATGTCGCCATGTTCGCGAATGCCGCCATCGGCAATGATGGGTTTGGTGGCCACGCGGGCGCACCACTTGACCGCGCTCAATTGCCAGCCACCGGTACCAAAACCGGTTTTGAGCTTGGTGATGCAGACCTTGCCCGGGCCAATGCCCACTTTGGTGGCGTCGGCGCCCCAGTTTTCCAGGTCAATCACCGCTTCGGGCGTGGCCACGTTGCCGGCAATCACAAAGCTGGCCGGCAGTTTGGCCTTGAGGTAGGCAATCATGTGCTTCACGCTGTCGGCATGGCCGTGGGCGATGTCGATGGTGATGTACTCAGGGCAGAGGCCCAGCGCCACCAGTTGGTCCACGGTGTCGTAGTCGGGCTGCTTCACGCCCAGCGAGATGGAGGCGTACAGGCCCTGGGCCGCCATGTCCTGCACAAACTTGATGTTGTCCAGGTCAAAACGGTGCATCACATAAAAGTAGCCGTTTTTTGCCAGCCAGACACAAATTGACTCACTCACCACGGTTTTCATGTTGGCCGGAACGACCGGTAGCTTGAAGCGCCGCGCGCCCAGCGCCACGCTGGCGTCGCATTCCGAGCGGCTCTCTACCCGGCACTTGCGGGGCAATAGAAGAATGTTGTCGTAGTCAAAAATGTCCATGGAACTGGCTCCTGCTTCTAACGGTTGGTGAGAAGAGCGCTTGGACTGGACCCGGGTCTTGCAGGACGGCGTTTGGGCCGGCCACAAAAAACCGGGCCGCAATTGCTTGGGCCCGGTGCCTGATTCTATCGGGTTTGAAAGTTGACTCGGTAGCCGACTTTGCAAGTGAATTTGCAATTGAATTTGCAGGGCCGTCAAATCATGCGCGTTGCGTTCAGTGGGCCAAGCGTTCAACAGGCAGGCTTTCTACAATGTGGCATGTTCTCAGCAAATACCCAGTCAGGCAGCGCGGATACGCCGCTGTTGCACAACCTCAACCCCGAGCAACTCGCCGCCGTGACCTTGCCGGCCGAGCATGCCCTGATTCTGGCGGGCGCCGGATCGGGCAAGACCCGGGTATTGACCACCCGCATCGCCTGGCTGCTGCAAACCGGCCAGGTGACCCCTGGTGGTGTGCTGGCGGTGACCTTCACCAACAAGGCCGCCAAGGAGATGATGACGCGCCTCTCAGGCATGTTGCCGGTCAACGTGCGGGGCATGTGGATTGGCACTTTTCACGGCCTGTGCAACCGGTTTTTGCGCGCCCACTTCAAGCTGGCCAACCTGCCACAGAGCTTTCAGATTCTGGACACGCAAGACCAGCTCTCGGCCATCAAACGGCTGTACAAGCAGTTCGCCGTTGACGACGAGCGCTATCCGCCCAAGCAGACCCAGTACTTCATCTCTGGCTGCAAAGAAGACGGCCTGCGCCCGAACCAGGTGGAAGTGCGCGACGAAGAGACGCGCAAGAAGACAGAAATTTACCAGCTCTACGAAGACCAGTGCCAGCGTGAAGGCGTGGTGGATTTTGGCGAGCTGATGCTGCGAAGTTTTGAGGTGCTGCGCGACAACGACCCAATACGTGAGCATTACCAGCGCCGCTTTCGCCACATCTTGATTGACGAGTTTCAGGACACCAACAAGTTGCAATACGCCTGGATCAAGATGCTCGCCGGCACCGGCGCGCATGGGGCGGTGGATGACGCCGCCTTCAACCCCACCGGCAGCGTACTGGCCGTGGGCGACGATGACCAGAGCATTTATGCGTTTCGCGGTGCCCGCGTTGGCAATATGGCCGACTTTGTGCGTGAGTTCAAGGTGCGCCACCAGATCAAGCTGGAAGAAAACTACCGCAGCGGCAGCAATATTCTGGACTCTGCCAACGCGTTGATCAGCCACAACAGCAAGCGCCTGGGTAAAAACCTGCGCACCAGCCAGGGCCCGGGTGAGCCGGTTCGCGTTTATGAATCTACCAGCGACTTTGCCGAGGCACAGTGGATGGTGGAGGAGATGAAGCAACTGGTGCGCGAAGACGTGGCGCGCAAAGAAATTGCCGTGCTCTACCGCAGCAATGCTCAAAGCCGGGTGATAGAAACCGCGCTGTTCAACGCCGCCATGCCCTACAAGGTGTACGGCGGCCTGCGCTTTTTTGAGCGCGCCGAGATCAAGAACGCACTGGCCTACCTGCGGCTGCTGGAGAACTCGCGCGACGACACCAGTTTCTTGCGCGCGGTGAACTTTCCGCCACGCGGCATTGGCGCGCGCAGCCTGGAGCAGTTGCAAGATTCGGCGCGTGCCCTGGGCTGCTCGCTGAGCGACGCCATCAGCGGCGTGGGCGGCAAGGCCGGTACCAAGATTGGCGCTTTTCTGGCCGGCATTGAGGTGCTGCGTGAGCAAACCGTGGGCCGCACCCTGCGTGAAATCATGGAACTGGTGCTGGCCCACAGCGGCCTGATTGAGCACTACCGGGCCGACCGCGAAGGCGCCGACCGGGTGGAAAACTTGGAAGAGTTGGTGAACGCCGCCGAGAGCTTTGTCTCGCTAGAAGGTTTTGGCCGCGACGCCACGGCACTGCCAGTGGACGAATGGGGCGCGCCGCTGAGCCAGTCGCCTGCGTCGCAGGGGCTGGACCTGAACCAGGCGCTGCTGGACGAACCCGTGGCCGAACGCGCACCCGAATTCGCACCCGATACCGAGACCGGTGAAACCCTGTCGCCCCTGGCGGCCTTTTTGTCGCACGCCGCGCTGGAAGCGGGCGACAACCAGGCCCAGGCCGGGCAAGATGCGATTCAGCTCATGACCGTGCACGCCAGCAAGGGGCTGGAGTTTGACTGCGTGTTTATCACCGGCATGGAAGAGGGCTTGTTCCCGCATGAAAATTCCATGAGCGACCGAGACGGTCTGGAAGAAGAGCGCCGCCTGTTGTACGTGGCCATCACGCGGGCGCGCAAACGTTTGTACCTGAGCCATTCACAAACCCGCATGCTGCATGGACAAACGCGCTACAACCTGAAGAGCCGCTTTTTTGAAGAGCTGCCCGAGTCGGCGCTGAAGTGGATCACGCCACGCCAGCAGGCATTTGGCACGCCCTATGCAGGCCACGCTGGTGCATCACGACCCAGCAGCGCTTTTGGCACCGACTATTCAAAATACGCGCAGAAAGACAGTGCCCCCGTGCCCCAGCGCAGCGAGGCGCCGGCGCACGGTTTGCGCACCGGCATGAAGGTGTTTCACGCCAAGTTTGGCGAGGGCACGGTGCAAACGCTAGAAGGCGCAGGCGATGACGCCCGCGCCCAGATCAGCTTCCCGCGCCACGGCGTCAAATGGCTGGCCTTGAGCGTTGCCAAGTTGACGCCGCTGCCCTGAACTTCAGCGCCCCTCGGCGCTTGAGGTTTCAGGACCGTTGCGGTGCCAGGGTTTTGCTGTAGAGCGAACTGCCCGCCAGGTCCTTCAGGGTCACCGTCATGGCCTTGGTTTTGGCGTCGATGTCCACCTGGCCAAAGAACTGCATGCCGTTGGTGGGCGGGGCGTTCACTTCCGTCGGGGCCTTTTGGTAGACCACTTGCATACCAAAGGTTTTGTCAGCCGCATTGGGGCCAAAGCCGCCGGCATTGAGCGGTCCGGAGACAAATTCCCAGAACGGGGAGAAGTCACTGAACTGGGCCTTGGCCGGGTCAAAGTAATGGGCGGCGGTGTAGTGCACGTCAGCCGTGAGCCAAACCACGTTCTTGATGCCGGCGCGTTTGATCTCACGCAGCAGGCGCGCAATCTCCAGCTCCCGGCCTAAAGGTGGGCCATCGTTGCCGTTGGCAGATCCTTCCCAGCGGTCGCGGCCTTCGGCGTCTTTGCCATCGGCCACGTGCAAGCCAATGGGCATATCGGCCGCAATCACTTTCCAGGTTGACTTGGAGCGTTTGAGTCCGTCGAGCAGCCAGGCAATTTGGGGTTTGCCCATGAAGGCGCTTTCTTCGTTTTCGGTGGTCTGCAGGTTGTGGGTGTTGGGTCCACGGTAGCTGCGCATATCGACCACAAACATATCAAGCAGCGGACCCTGGGGCAGGTGGCGGTAGACGCGATCGCTCTCCACGTCGGCGGTACGGCGCAGCGGCGCAAATTCATGAAACGCTTTGGACGCGCGTGCCACCAGCAGGGGTACATTTTTTTCGGTGTAGCGTTTGTCACCGCGCACATCTTTGGAGTCGGACCAGTTGTTGGACACCTCGTGGTCATCCCACTGCCAGATTTGTGGCACGTCTGCGGCCATGCGGCGCACGTTGGCGTCCATCAGGTTGTAACGGTAGCGGCCCCGGTACTCGTTGAGGGTCTCCGCGACTTTGCTGACCTCTTCGGTGACCACGTTGTTCCACATGGAGCCATCGGCGAGCTTGACCTGGGCTGAGATTGGGCCATCGGCGTAAATGGTGTCGCCGCAGTGCAGGAAAAAGTCAGGGTTGACCTTGCGCATTTGCTCATAAATCTTCATGCCGCCCCAAGCTTCGTTGATGCCCCAGCCTTGACCCGCCGTGTCACCGCTCCAGGTAAAGCGCACGTCGCGCACGGCTTTAGCGCTGGCGCTGGCGGGCAGTCGCAAGTGGCCGTTAACGGCTTCTGACAACACGCGCTCGTTGTGCAGGTCTTGCAGTACGACGCGGTAAAAAATCTCTTGTCCGGCGGGCAGGCCCCGCAGATCGACGCGGCCGGTGAAGTCGCTGTCTTCCATCAGGTAAGGCCCGCGCACGCGGGTGGCGTTGGAGAAACTGGCCGTGGTCGCCCATTCCACCCACAGGCGTGAGGGGCGGTCGCTGCGGGTCCAGATGAGGGCGCCGTCAGCTGTGGGGTCGCCACTTTGAATGCCATGGGCCATTTGTGGCCGCATGCTGTCGCGGGTGATGAGCGCGGGGGCTTGCTGGGCCAGCGCCAGGCCGGGAAGGGCCAGCGCTGCGCCGCCGAGTACGGAGCTTGAGTTTAAAAATTTGCGTCGATCCATGAGAGAGCTCCAGGAGGTTAATGGAGTCCCCATTGTTTTGGCGCAGTGTGTCAGGGTCGTGAATTCAAGGCGTTTTTTTGGGGTTGGTAAATTCACAAGACTGTCATCAGGCGTTTTCAGCATTGGCCCTGAAAACCATTCGTGATCAACCCTGAGAAAACTTCTTATGTCTCAACTGTCCCTTCCATCGCGTCGTCAAGCGCTTCAATTTTGGATCAAGCCCGGCATAGAGAAGGCGGCGGCCTTTCTGTAAACCCACCGCTATACCTACCTGATGGGTGGCAGCATGGGTTTTTCCAAAATGGGAAGGCACTACCGTCAATATCAAAGACAAAGTGGTGGACGACTTCAATGGCTGGGTTCACACCACGAGCAACTTCCAGCATGCGGGTGTTGGGGTGCTGGGCACCCTCGGCATTCGCAGGTTTTTTTGCTCAGGCTTCCACGTCCGCTTCAAAGCAATCACGAAACGTGAAGTAGAGCGAGGTGAAAAACATGGCGGCTAGCATCATCAGGGCTGGGAACAGAATGTCTCCGGCCATGTCACCTGCCCCGAGCAACGCGGCCAGGGTGGTGATAACGACCAGCGCCAGCAGCAAAAAACTCACCCAGGCCATGCCAAAAATGGCGAAAGCCCAGAAGTTGCGTAGGCAGGCCACAAAGCTGAAAAACAGGCTCTTGACCGGCGGTAAGCCTTGCCAGTGCACCAGGGCCGGTGCATGCCAGAACAACAGGGACAAGGGCAAATGCAGGCCTAGAAAAACCCACATGGCTGCCTGAAAATCTGAATCCATCATCATCTCGCGAGAACTCATGGCGCCGCCCAGGTAGACGCGGGCGAAGTCGCCGCCGTCCACCAGATACGACACGCCCATGGCACCCAAAAACCCGGCGGCGTACAACACACCCAACAACACCATGGCGCGGGCCTCTTGCTTGCCAGACAGAAAACCAGTGAGCAACACCTTGGGCATGGGAAAGCGGCCTTCCATGGCTTCACGGGTGCCCGCCATCAAGCCCAGCGTTATGGCGGGTAGCAACACCATGGCCAGCGGCAAGCCCAGGTAAGGCACCAGGCTGGCCAGTGTCATCAGCGCCATGAACATGAAAAACATGCCTGCCAGCGCAATAGGTTGTTTGAAAAACGTTCGAACGCCCAGTTTGGCCCAGAGGAAGCCGGTGCGGGCCGGGACGAGTTTGAGTTTCATGGGTGGTCGAGGCAGGTAGAGGTGTCAAACGGATGGGCCAGACGCTGGCGCAGTACGCGCTCAAACTGGCTGGGGTCGTGCGCCTTGAGCATGCTGGCCTCACGAGGAAGAATGGCGTCCCAAAGGCGGGACAGCCAGAAGCGCAGGGCACCCGCGCGCAGCATGGCAGGCAACAGGGCGCGCTCTTCAGCGCTCAGGGGCCGCACCGCTTGGTAGGCGCGCAGAAAACTGCGGGCACGCTCGGCCTGGTGTTGGCCGGTGCCCAGGTCGACGCACCAGTCATTCAGGCACACGGCGATGTCAAAAATAAAGGCATCCACGCCGGCAAAGTAGAAATCAAAGAAGCCGGTGAGTTCAGGCGTGCCGCTGGTGGACTCAAACATCACGTTGTCGCGAAACAGGTCCGCGTGAATCGGGCCCCGGGGCAGGGCCGCGTAAGCGGAGGAGGCTGCGGTGTGGTTTTGGTAAGCCAGCTCGCTTTTGAGCAGGGCTGCCTGCGCAGCTTCCAGGTGCGGCAGAACCACGGGCACGGTTTGGTTCCACCAGTCCAGGCCACGCAGATTGGGTTGTGTCATGGAGAAGTCGCGCCCGGCCAGGTGCATCCTGGCCAGCATGGCGCCCACAGCGGCGCAATGCGCGGGCGTGGGTTGCAGTTCGCTGCTGCCGCGCAACTTGTTGACCACGGCGGCCGGTTTGTCCTTGAGCTTGAACACCAGATCGCCATCGCGGTCGGCCATGGGTTCGGGCACGGCAATGCCGTGTACCGCCAGGTGCTTCATGAGCCGCAGGTAAAACGGGAGTTGCTCAAAGGTGAGCCGCTCAAACAGCGTCAGCACGTAATCGTGGGACTGGCCGTCGAGCTCGGTGCTGACGAAATAGTTGGTGTTTTCAATGCCACCCGAGCAGCCCTGCATGTGGGTGAGCTGGCCCAGTTTCAGCGCTTGCAGCAGGTCGCTGGCCTCCTGACGGGAGACTTCTGTATACACCGCCATGATTTAAAAACCCAGAAGTTTCCAGCTGCGTTCGCCGCTGGTCGGCTGAACCTGGTAAGCCGGCATGCCGCCTTTGGGCTGTACGGTGATGGTTTTGGTTTCGCCGCCCACGCGCAATTCGTCAATGCGGTTGGCGCTGTCTTCAACCCGAATGCGTTCGGTGCGTTTTTCAACCGGTGCTATGTCCGCCTTGGCGCTGGCCTGGGGCGCAGCCGTCGGCGTTGACGTGGGTTGAACAGTTTGTGCCAGGCACAAGCCGGACACAGCCAAGAGAAGGGGGAGGAGGATGGAAGCACGCATGAAAGCATTGTAGAACCAGGCGGGGCCTGTCAGCCAGGGGTCTGGAGCAGGCAAAATGGCGTTATGACCGACCAAGCCCCCCCGCCCAAAACCCTGTTGCTGGTTGACGGCTCCAGCTACCTGTACCGTGCATTTCATGCCATGCCCGACCTGCGCGCCGTGCCGGGCGACCCTGCCAGCCCGCCTACGGGCGCCATTCGCGGCATGATCAACATGCTGCAAAGCCTGCGCAAGGAATACCACAGCGACTTTGCCGCTTGCGTTTTTGACGCCAAGGGCCCGACCTTTCGCGATGCGCTCTACCCCGACTACAAGGCACACCGCTCCCCCATGCCGGATGACTTGCGCGCCCAGATTGAGCCCATCCACGAGGTGGTGCGGCTGATGGGCTGGACCGTGCTGGACGTCCCCGGCGTGGAGGCCGATGACGTGATTGGCACGCTGGCCGTGACGGCCGCGCACCAGGGCATTGAGGTGATTGTGAGCAGTGGCGACAAAGACCTGGCCCAGCTGGTGAACCAGCACATCACCATCATCGACACCATGAATGGCAAGCGCCGTGACTTGGCGGGGGTGGAGGCGGAGTTTGGTGTGCCCCCCCACCTGATGGTGGACTTTCAGACCCTGGTGGGCGACGTCATTGACAACGTGCCCGGCGTGCCCAAGGTGGGCCCGAAGACAGCCGCCAAGTGGTTGCAGGAATACGGCTCGCTCGACGCCATCGTGGCCCATGCTGACGCCATCAAGGGCGTGGTGGGTGAGAACCTGAAGAAATCGCTGGACTGGCTGCCGATGGGCCGCCAGTTGCTCACCATCAAGACCGATTGCGACCTCAACGGCTGGGTGCCCAACCTGCCCGCGCTGGACGCCATTGCCACTGGCGCCCCCGATAACGCAGCGCTGATAGATTTTTACGAGAAGTTCGGCTTCAAGGGCCTGGCCCGCATGCTGGCGGCCAATTCCGGCAACGCAACCCAGCCAGCCCCGGCAGGTGGCGCCAAGGGGTCTGCCAAGGCCCGGGCTACAGCCCAGCGCGAACCCGGCTTGTTTGACGAGCCGCAGGGCGATCTGCCAGAGGCGCCGGCCTTGGTTCGCCGCACTGACTTGAGCTATGACACGGTGCTGACCTGGGAGGCTTTTGAGCGCTGGCTTGCCCGCGTGCAGGAGGCCGAGTTGGTGGCCGTAGATACCGAAACCACCTCACTTGACGAGATGCGCGCCCAGATTGTGGGCATCAGCTTGAGCATCACGCCCGCCGAGGCCGCCTATATTCCCCTGGCACACAGTTACCCCGACGCCCCGGCACAGTTGCCGCGCGACGAGGTGCTGGCGCGACTCAAGCCCTGGCTAGAGAATGCGGCGCATAAAAAGCTGGGCCAGCACATCAAATACGACCGCCATGTGTTTGCCAACCACGGCATTGAAGTGCAGGGCTACGCGCATGACACCATGCTCCAAAGCTATGTGCTCGAAGTGCACAAGCCGCACGGTTTGGCCAGCCTGGCCGAGCGGCATCTGGGGCGCGGCGGCATCAGCTTTGAATCCCTGTGTGGCAAGGGTGTGCACCAAATCTGTTTTGACCAAGTGGACATTGCCAAGGCGGCTGAGTATTCCTGCGAAGACGCCGACCAGACGCTGGACGTGCACCGTGTGCTGTGGCCGCAGTTGCAAGCCGACGACAAGCTGCGTTTTATTTACGAGCTGGAAATGGCCAGCAGCGAGGCCCTGTACCGCATTGAACGCAACGGCGTGCTGATTGACGCGCCCACGCTGGCCGTTCAAAGCCACGAACTGGGCACGCGCATTTTGCAACTGGAAACCGAGGCGCATGCGCTGGCGGGCCAGCCTTTCAACCTGAGCAGCCCCAAGCAAATTGGCGATATTTTCTTCACCAAGCTCGGCCTGCCTGTGGTCAAAAAAACCGCTACTGGCGCGCCCAGCACCGACGAAGAAGTGCTGGAGAAGCTGGCTGAAGATTACCCGCTGCCGGCCAAGATTCTTGAGCACCGCGGTCTCTCTAAACTCAAGGGCACCTACACCGACAAGCTGGCCGCTTTGGCGCACCCGCGCACGGGCCGTGTGCACACGCACTACGCGCAGGCGGTGGCCGTGACCGGGCGCTTGTCCAGCAACGAGCCCAACTTGCAAAACATTCCCGTGCGCACCGCAGAAGGGCGGCGGGTGCGGGAGGCCTTTGTGGCGCCTGCGGGCAGCGTGATTGCCAGCGCCGACTACTCGCAAATTGAGTTGCGCATCATGGCCCACATCAGCGGCGATGCGGCGTTGCTGCTGGCCTTCAAGGACGGCATGGACGTGCACCGCGCCACCGCCGCCGAGATTTTTGGCCTCAGCACCGACCAGGTCACCAGCGAGCAGCGTCGCTACGCCAAGGTCATCAACTTCGGCCTGATTTATGGCATGAGCGCCTACGGCCTGGCGCGTGCCTTGAGTATTGACAACACGGCAGCCAAAAACTACATCGAGCGCTACTTTGAGCGCTACCCCGGTGTCAAGCTTTACATGGACCAGACGCGCCAAAGCGCCAAGGCCCAGGGCTATGTGGAAACCGTGTTCGGCCGGCGTTTGTACCTGCCCGAGATCAACTCGCCCAACGGACCCCGGCGCAGTGGCGCCGAGCGTGCGGCCATCAATGCACCCATGCAAGGAACGGCGGCTGACTTGATCAAACTCAGCATGGTCAAAGTTCAGCAGGTGCTGGACGATGAAAAACGCGGCACCAAGATGATCATGCAGGTGCACGACGAGCTGGTGTTTGAGGTGCCGCAGGCCGAGGTGGACTGGGTCATGCATGAGATCCCGCGTCTGATGGCCGGCGTGGCCCAGCTGAAAGTGCCCTTGTTGGCCGAGGTGGGTGTGGGACCGAACTGGGACAAGGCACATTGAGCCAGCTCTCGCCCCATAATTTTTGAACTTCACTACGGGCAGGCGACTCGCAGACAAGGCGGGTCGACCGCACCATCTATTAACCCTGAGGAAAAAACCATGCTGAACCAAGACCAACAACAGGAATTCAACGCACTGCTGCCCGGACAAAGCACCGAGCAGGGCGCCAGCCGCCGTACGGCGCTCAAGATAGCCTTGGGCGTGGGTTACGCGGCCGCCGCTGCGCCGCTGATGGCCCAGACAGCCATCAGAACCTCGGCCCAGGGTTTGAATAGCGGCGAAATCTTCTATGAAGTCAATGGCTTCAAGGTGCCCGCCTACTTTGCGGCGCCAGCCGGTAAAAGCAACCTGCCGGTGGTGCTGGTAGTGCATGAAATTTTTGGCGTGCACGAGTACATTGCCGACGTTTGCCGCCGCCTGGCCCAGGCCGGCTACCTGGCCGTGGCCCCCGAGTTTTTTGCGCGCCATGGTGAGCCCAGCGCGTACAGCGAGATGGCCAAACTCATCGCCGAGGTCGTCTCCAAAGCGTCTGACGCCCAGGTTCTGGCCGACCTGGACGGCGCCCGCGCCTGGGCCATCAGCCACGGCGGCAATGCAGCCAAAGTGGCAGTCACCGGCTTTTGCTGGGGCGGGCGATTCACTTGGTTGTATGCAGCTCACGCGCCGGTTCAAGCCGCTGTGGCCTGGTATGGCCGCCTGGTGGGTGCCAGCACGGCCATGACCCCACAACAGCCGGTGGATGTGACGGCCAACCTGCGCGCCCCAGTGCTCGGCCTGTACGGCGCGGCTGACGGCGGCATTCCGCTTGACACAGTGGACAAGATGAAAGCCGCCTTGGTGGGCGGTTCTGCGGCGGCTAAAGCGTCGGAGTTTGTGGTGTACCCTGATACTGGCCATGCCTTCCACGCCGACTACCGCGCCAGCTACCGTGCCGGCCCCGCCCAGGACGGCTGGGCGCGTTTACTGGCTTGGCTCAAAACCCATGGTGTGGCGTAAGCTCTGCTGTTCAACCTTTGAGCCCGTCCCCCCGGCCCGCGGATGATGTGTCCCCGTGACGCATCTCTGTACCGGCCCTGGGCGGCGGTGAGGTTGGTTAGAGCAACGGGCTCCTGGCCCTTCATGGAATAAGCGCTTTTTATGATTTTGATTGCAATCGTGACGGGAACCCTGCTAGCCGGCATCGGCAGCGTATGGTTGGCGGCTCTGCTCAGTTTTGGCGTGCTGGCCCGCTACACCCAGCACATGCTGAGTTTGGCCGCCGGCGCCTTGCTGGCCACAGCCTTCATGCATTTGCTGCCCGAAGCTTTTGAAAGCCAGGTAGGGGCGCATGACTTGTTTGTGACGCTGCTGATTGGTCTGGTGTTCTTCTTCTTGCTGGATAAAGCTGAACTCTGGCACCACGGGCATGAACACCACCATGCGCACGAGCAACACGACCACCATGACCACCACGACCATAACCACCACGAAGGCCATAACGCCAAAGCCGGTACCTGGGCCGTGCTGACCGGTGACAGCGTGCATTGCTTTGGCGATGGCGTGCTGATTGCCTCGGCTTTCATGGCCGATATACGCCTGGGCGTCATCGCTTCTATGGCGGTGTTGGCGCACGAAGTGCCGCACCATATGGGCGACCTGATGGTGCTGCGCTCGGCCACCAGCAACCGCCGCGCCGCCTTGATCAAAGTCTCGCTGGCCGGTGCGGTCACCGCCCTGGGTGGCTTGGTGGGTTTCTGGTTGGTGGAGCAGTTACAAGATTACCTGCCGTATTTTCTGGTGGTGGCCTCCAGCAGCTTCGTTTACGTGGCGCTGGCAGACCTGATTCCGCAGCTGCAAAAACGCCTGTCAGCCCGCGAAACAGCCGCCCAGATCGGCTGGTTGCTGGTGGGTATTGCGCTGGTGACCTGGGTCAGCGGGCTAGCGCACGGCCATTGAAGCCAGTCGTAGGCTCAGCCCTGCGCAATCGGCCTGGCCGGGTCACTGCACCACTCGCTCCAGCTGCCGGCATACAGGGCGGTGCGGCCCAGGCCGGCAATTTCCATGGCGATGATGTTGGGCGTGGCCGTCACGCCACTGCCGCAGTGGTGCACCACGGTGTCAGGTGAGCGCCCGGCCAGCAGGGCCTCAAACTCGGCGCGCAACTCGGCCGCAGGCTTGAACTTACCTTGCGCATCAAAATTTTGTGTGAAGGGGCGGTTGAGCGCACCTGGAATATGCCCGGCCACCGGGTCCAGGGGTTCCACCTCGCCTCTGAAGCGCGGCGCACCCCGCGCGTCGATGATGGTTTGGGTCGGACGCCCCAGCGCTTTTTCGACGCCCTCGGTCGTCAGCAGTTGGGCCTTGGCGAGGGCCATTGGCAAACTGACTGCCGGGTGTGCGTGACCTGAATCTGCTGGGTTAGCAACGCCGCTGTTCACCGCGCCGCCTTCGGCCTGCCAGGCTTGCAAGCCACCATCGAGTACGGCGACTGCTTCATGTCCGGCCCACTTGAGCATCCACCACAGGCGGCCACAGTAGTGGGTGCCCTGCCGGTCATAGACCACCACTTGGGTGGCAGGGGTCAGGCCCTTTTGGCCCAGCCAGGCAGCAAAGTGGGCACGTGAGGGCAGCGGGTGGCGTCCGCCAGAGGCGGGGGTATCTGCCGCCGCGCCGGCCACCGGGTGGTGGCTCAGGTCACGGTTCAGGTCGGCCCGCAGGGCGCCAGGAATGTGGGCTTGGGCAAACTGCGCATCGCCCAGCGTGGGCTGGGTCAGATCGAAGCTGCAGTCAAACACCAGGCACGGTTGGCCACTGGCCAGCCAGGTTTGCAATTGGGGCGCAGAAATCAGGGTGGTGTACATCAGCAAATTCCTTGAAAAGTGTCAGGCGGATGGGTGTTCGGATCAGTGTTCTTCAGGGGGCGTGTCGGGCAGGGTGCGCGTGCGCAAGACGGTGGCCGCGAGCCCACTGAGCACAATCACGGCCATGCCGGCCCAACCCAGCAGCGCAATATGGTCACCAAACAAAGCCAAGCTGTAAATGGCTGAAAACACAATGCCGAAATACTGCAAGTTAGCCACCAGCAGTGTGGAGCCACGGCTGTAGGCACGGGTCATGCACCACTGACCCAGCGAGGCCAGCACACCAATGGGCACCAGCCAGGCCAGCGCCTGCCAGCTCACCGCGGACCAGGCCGTCACGCCCGTGACGCCCATGCCCAAACCGCCGGCCAAGATCGTGCCCACCGAAAAATAAAACACCGTGCGCCCTTCGGGTTCGCCCACCTTGCCCAAGGCGGTGACTTGCAGGTAGGCCAGCGCGGCGCCCATACCGGAGAGCAGCCCTATCAGGCCGGCAAACAACTGGTTGTGGTCCAGCGTGGGTCGCAACAGCATCACCACGCCTGCAAAGGCGCTCAGCACCGTGGCTAGCAGCGGGCCTTGACCCTGCATCTTGCCCTGCTTGTACAAAATGGCTCCGCCCACGATGAACGCACCTATCCAGACGCTGCTCATGTAGTTCAGGGTCATGGCGGTGGCCAGCGGTAAATGGGCAATCGCATAAAACCAGGCGCCCAGTGACAGCACGCCCACCGAGCTGCGCATGAGGTGCATAGCCGGCACGGTGGTGCGCAGTGAAATTCCTCGTGAATACAGAATCAGGCCCATGAACAGCACACTGACGACCCCGCGGTAAAACACCAGCTCAGCGGTACTGAAACTGGCCGACGCCACCTTGACTCCCACGCCCATGGTGGCAAACAGGAAAGACGCCAACACCATCCATAAGGCTTGCATTGGGCTTGAACCGCTTTATAAAGTTGTAGGGCTAGACCACCATTTGGCGGCGGTACCAGTCGTGAAAATGCTGCATGCCGTCCTCCATGGGGCTTTGGTAGGGGCCGACTTCGTTGTCGCCGCGCAGCATCAGGGCACGGCGTCCGGCGTCCATGCGTTCCCCAATCTCATCGTCTTCCAGGCAGGTTTCCATGTAGGCCGCCTGCTGCGCCTCCACAAACTCTCGCTCGAAGGCCTGGATTTCTTCGGGGTAGTAGAACTCCACCATGTTCATGGTTTTGTTCACGCCCATGGGGTGCAGGGTGGAGACCGTCAGCACATGCGGATACCACTCCACCATGATGTGCGGGTAGTAGGTCAGCCAGATGGCGCCGTAGCGCGGGGGCTCGCCCTTGCGGTAAGCGCGTAGCGCGTTTTGCCAGCGCTGGTACACCGGGCTGCCGGCCGCGCCGGTTTGCGCCGCTGCACCCACGGTTTGCACGGAGTAATGCTCCTTGAACTCCCAGCGCAAGTCTTCGCAGGACACAAAACCACCCAGGCCAGGGTGAAACGGGCCGACGTGGTAGTCCTCCAAATAGACCTCAATAAAGGTCTTCCAGTTGTAGTTGCATTCGTGCATCTCAACCTTGTCGAGCACAAAGCCAGAAAAGTCGAGGTCGGCGCGGGGCCCCATACCGGCCAGGTCGGCGTGGATATTGCGGCCGTTGTCTTCAAACAGCAGCCCGTTCCACTCGTGCAGCTTGTAGTTGTTCAAGTTCAGGCAAGGGTCCACCGGGAAGTGGGGCGCACCCAACAGCGTACCGGCGGGCTGCGTGCCGCTGCCGCTGTAGGTCCAGCGATGCAAGGGGCAGACGATATTGCCTGCGGAGGTGCCCGACTGGAGCGAGCCGCGTCCCTGCAGCATCAAAGCCTGGCGGTGGCGGCAAACGTTGGAAATGAGTTCAATGCCGCTGGGCGTTCGCACCAGCGCGCGACCTTGAGCCTCTTGCGGCAAGGTGGCGTAGTCGCCCACCTGCGGCACATGCAAGGCGTGGCCCACGTAGCGAGGCCCGCGCTGGAAGATGCTGCTCAGTTCACGCTGGTACAGCGACTCGTCAAAATAGCTTGAAACTGGTAGTTGGCCGGTGGCCTGCTGCAGTTGAAGACTTAAATCAGACATGGAGGACCTGACCTAAAGACTCCCCACAGGGAGATGCGCCTGAGCGCGGTAATAAGGGAATCGGCCTTGGGGGGCCGGTACAAGGGTGTGAATTGTAGCCGCCGGGGCCGCCCCGCCGGCGCAAGGCCCAGCCTTGAGCGGCGGCCAGGGTATTTTTTGACAAAGCGCACGCGCCTGCGCTGGGTTGCTGCCCTTAAAATCGCCCTTCCTCTACTAGGAAATTTTTGCTTTATGGCTACTACTGCGACCCCTAAATCTGCCGCCCCCGCCAGCTATGAGGCCGCCATGCAAGAGGTGGATCAACTCCTGAGCCAACTGGAGTCAGGTGACATGCCGCTGGAGCAAATGCTCAAGGGCTACCAGCGGGGGGCTGAACTGATCAAATTTTGCCGTGAACGGCTAGAGGCCGTCGAGAACCAGATCAAGGTGCTGGACCAAGGCACGCTCAAAACCTGGACCCCTGATTGAAAACTGTCTCCAACTTAGATTTTGACTTCGGCGCCTGGTGCGCCGGGCATCTCCACACCGTGGAGCAGTCGCTCAACGCCTGGGTTTGCGCCCAGGCCTCGCCGCACCATGACTTAAGCGCCCCAGCCGATCTGGTGCACGCCATGCGCTACGCCGTGCTCGACGGGGGCAAGCGATTGCGCCCTTTGCTGGTGCTGGCGGCCTGGGAGGCGGTGAGCCGCGAGGCTTCGCCCACGGCCCCTGATTTGCGGGATGCAGCCCTGCGCGCAGCTTGCGCCACAGAGCTGATTCATGCCTATTCGCTGGTCCACGACGACATGCCCTGCATGGACAACGACGTGCTGCGCCGCGGCAAACCCACCGTGCACGTGAAGTTTGGCGAAGCCGTCGCCTTGCTGGCCGGCGACGCCTTGCAGGCCCTGGCCTTTGAACTGCTCACCCCCGAAGGCGATGCCATGCCGGTGGCCTGCCAGGCGCAGTTGTGCCGCCTGCTGTCGCGCGCTGCCGGCAGCAGCGGCATGGCGGGCGGGCAGGCCATTGACCTGGCCAGCGTGGGCCTGCGCCTCAACGAGCGCCAGTTGCGTGAAATGCACCGCCTCAAAACGGGCGCCTTGCTCCAGGCCAGCGTCATGATGGGGGCGGCCTGCGGTGGAACCAGCTTGGGCATGCGTGAGGCACTGGCGCAGTACGGCGCGGCCATTGGCCTGGCGTTTCAGGTGGTGGACGATATTCTGGACGTCACGGCCGACTCCGCCACCCTGGGCAAGACGGCCGGTAAAGATGCCCATCACGACAAGCCCACCTATGTCTCCATCCTGGGTCTGCAGGCCTCCCGCCAATATGCCCAAGAACTGCATGCCCAAGCGATGGCCGCCCTGGCGCAAAGTGGTTTGCGTCATACTGAAGCGCTGCAAGGCTTGGCTGACATGGTGGTGCAACGCTCCAACTAAAAGCCTCCAGTGCTGAAGTTTCCAACCCACCATCCGCTTTAGAACATGCCCCAATTACCCGTTTGATTGCCTATGCCAAACACTACGTACCCACTGCTTACCCGTGTCAATGAACCTGCCGATTTGCGCCAACTTGAGCGCAGCCAGCTGCGCGCACTGGCAGACGAAGTTCGGGCATACATCATCGACAGCGTGTCCAAAACCGGCGGGCACCTCAGCTCCAACCTGGGCACCGTAGAGCTTACGGTTGCTCTGCATTACGTCTTCAACACCCCTGAAGACCGGCTGGTGTGGGACGTGGGCCACCAGACCTACCCGCACAAAATACTGACTGGCCGACGCCAGCGCATGGCCTCGTTGCGCCAGTTCGGTGGCTTGAGCGGCTTTCCACAGCGCGCTGAAAGCCTTCACGACAGCTTTGGCACGGCCCACTCCAGCACCTCCATTTCGGCAGCCCTGGGCATGGCCCTGGCGGCACGCCTCAAGGGCGAAGACCGGCATGCGGTGGCCATCATTGGTGACGGTGCGCTGACCGCCGGCATGGCGTTTGAAGCCTTGAACAACGCGGGCGTGGCCGACTGCAATTTGTTGGTCGTCCTGAACGACAACGACATGAGCATTAGCCCGCCCGTCGGTGCGCTTAACCGCTACCTGGCGCAGTTGATGAGCGGCAAGTTCTACGCCACCGCCAAAAATGTCGGCAAGTCTGTGCTCAAAGGCGCACCACCCTTGTTTGAATTGGCCAAGCGCCTGGAAGAACAGGCCAAAGGCCTGGTGGTGCCTGCCACCTTGTTTGAGAAATTTGGTTTCAACTACATAGGCCCGATTGACGGCCATGACCTGGAGTCCTTGATTCCTACGCTGGAAAACATCAAGCTGCTCAAAGGCCCGCAGTTTCTGCATGTGGTCACCAAAAAAGGCCAGGGCTACAAATTGGCCGAGGCTGACCCGGTCGCCTACCACGGCCCGGGCAAGTTTGACCCGGCCGTCGGGCTGCAAAAATCCAGCACACCGGCCAAGCAGACTTTCACCCAGGTGTTTGGTCAGTGGCTGTGCGACATGGCCGCCCACGACCCGCGTCTGGTTGCCATTACCCCGGCCATGCGCGAAGGCTCTGGCCTGGTGGCCTTTGAAAAACGTTTTCCCACCCGCTACTTTGACGTGGGCATTGCCGAACAACACGCGGTCACCTTTGCCGCCGGTCTGGCCTGCGAAGGCCTCAAGCCGGTGGTGGCGATTTACTCCACCTTTTTGCAGCGCGCCTACGACCAGCTGATCCACGACGTGGCGATACAGAACCTGCCTGTGGTGTTTGCCCTGGACCGTGCCGGTTTGGTCGGGGCAGACGGCGCCACCCATGCCGGGGCCTACGACATCGCGTTTTTGCGCTGCATTCCCAACATCAGCCTGGCTTGCCCGGCCGATGAAAATGAATGCCGCCAATTGCTCAGCAGCGCCTTTGCGCAAAACCACCCGGTCGCTGTGCGTTACCCCCGGGGTGCGGGTGCCGGTGTGGTGCCTCAGCCTGGGCTGGAAGGCTTGCCTTTTGGCAAAGGGGAGATTCGACGCCAAGGGCAGGGCGTTGCCATTTTGGCGTTTGGCACCTTGCTTTACCCGGCCCTTGAAGCGGCCCAGGCCCTGGGCGCCACGGTGGTCAACATGCGTTGGGCCAAGCCGCTCGATACCGAGCTGCTGCTGCAAGTGGCCGCCCAGCACCAAGGTTTGGTGACAGTAGAAGACGGCGCGGTTATGGGTGGTGCGGGCAGCGCCGTGTCCGAGGCGCTTCAGGCTGCGGGCGTGGCGATCCCGCTGTTGCAACTCGGCTTCAAGGACGCGTTCATTGAGCATGGTGACCCTGTACAACTGATGGCTTTGCAAGGGCTTGATGCGGCGGGCATCCAGGCGAGCATCGTGCAGCGTTTTGCCACTCTTTTGACTGACCAACAGGCGCCCCTCAAAGCCGCCGCTTGAGTGGCGTTGGCCAACCAGCTTCCTTACCAGAATTCTCGCAAAGCAGTGTGGCGACAAGGGTTAACCCCTTGTGTTGACATGCTTGCGGCTTTCTACAATGAGGGCAGACTTTACAAGTCGAAGCTGCGTCAACCGCATGACGTTATTTCACTTTCAACACATCAGGAGATCACCTTATGGATCGTCGTTCAGTAATTAAAAACGCCGGAATTGCCGGCGTATTGGCTGCGGGCGTTGCGCCTGCTGTCCATGCCCAGGCCACTATTCGCTGGCGCCTGGCATCAAGCTTCCCCAAATCCCTGGACACTATTTTTGGTGCTGCTGACACGTTCGCCAAAAAAGTCAGTGAGATGAGCGGTGGCAAGTTCACCATCTCTACCCACGCGGCTGGCGAGCTGATGCCCGCCTTTGGTGTGGTTGACGGCGTGCAAAACGGCACGGTGGAATGCGCCCATACCGCGCCTTACTACTTCTTCGGCAAAGACGAAACCTTTGCTTTGGGCTGCGCCATTCCCTTCGGTCTGAACAGCCGTCAGATGACCGCCTGGATGTACGAAGGCAACGGCGGCAAGCTGATGCGCGAGTTCTACGCCAAGTACAACATCGTCAACTTCCCAGCCGGTAACACCGGTTGCCAAATGGGTGGCTGGTACCGCAAACAAATCAAGTCCGCTAAAGACATCAAAGGCCTGAAATTCCGCGTTGGCGGTTTTGCCGGCAAAGTGATTGAGCGCATGGGTGGTGTGCCCCAGAACATTCCTGGCGGCGAAATTTACCAAGCCCTGGAAAAAGGCACGATTGACGCGGCTGAGTGGGTCGGTCCTTACGATGACCAGAAACTGGGCTTCAACAAAGTAGCGCCGTTCTACCACTATCCCGGCTGGTGGGAAGGCGGTCCTCAGTTGGACGTGTTCATCAACAACAAGGCCTTTGAAGCCCTGACGCCAGAATACAAAGCGATTGTCGAAGCTGCCGCGTCTTACGCCCACGTTGAGATGCAAGCCAAGTACGATGCCAAGAACCCTACAGCCCTCAAGCAGTTGGTGGGCAACAAAACCAAGGTGCTGCCATTCCCCAAAGATGTGCTCGACCTGGCCTTCAAGGAGTCCATGGCCTTGTATGCAGAGATCAGCGCCAAGAACCCCAACTGGAAAAAAGTCTACGACGACATGTCTGCTTTCCGTAAGGACCAGAACCTGTGGTTCCGCTTTACAGAAGCCCGTTTCGACAGCTTCATGCAAGCCCAGAAACTGTAAGTAGTTTCTAGCAAGCTCTAAGCTTCGAGTCCAGCCCCGTGTTATTCACGGGGCTTTTTTTCGTCTGCGCTCGTCCGCGCAGTGGAGTTTTGCCCATGAAAAAAGCCCCGGGCTAGAACGCCACGGGGCTTGTCTGATGAAGCACCCGCAGGTGCCGCAGCCGCTTACTTCTTCTCTTTAGCCATGGATTCCTGCATGGCTTTCATGGGG
Source organism: uncultured beta proteobacterium (assembly GCA_903960915.1). GTDB lineage: Bacteria > Pseudomonadota > Gammaproteobacteria > Burkholderiales > Burkholderiaceae_C > Rhodoferax. Next base: position 33,487 of record CAJCCO010000061.1, on the reverse strand, counting down.
TCATCATCAGAAGCTGCGTCCGCTCCTTCAACCGCTGAGGCACCACCAGCAGGGGCAGAAGCGGCCAGGGCAGGCGCTTCAGCTTGCACCTCCAGCACCACCTTGTCCAGGTCAATCTTTTCGGTCTTGTCCAGCCCGCTCGACACAATGCCTGGGAAGGCAATGATCAAGCCCACCATGATGATTTGGATAATCACATAAGGCACAGCGCCCCAGTAAATCTGCATGGTGGTGACCGGTGCAATCGTTTTCTTGGTGAGCTTGTCGGTGTATTCCTTTGACGGGGCCACGCTGCGCAAGAAGAACAGCGCAAAGCCAAACGGCGGGTGCATGAACGAGGTCTGCATGTTCACGCCCAGCAGCACGCCAAACCAGATCAGGTCGATGCCCATCTTCTCGGCCACGGGCGCCAGCAAGGGCACCACGATGAAGGCCAGTTCAAAGAAGTCCAAGAAAAACGCCAGCAGAAAGATCAGTATGTTGACCACAATCAAGAAGCCCACCTGACCGCCTGGCACCGAGCTCAAGAGATGCTCCACCCACTTGCCGCCGTCTACCCCCTGGAACACCAGGCTGAACACGGTGGAGCCCACCAAGATGAACACCACAAAACTCGACAGCTTGGCCGTTGCGGTGAGGGCTTGTTTAAGCAGTGACATATTCAGGCGGCCACGGCTCATGGCCATGATGAAAGCGCCCATGGCGCCCATGGCGCCTCCCTCGGTAGGCGTCGCCACACCCAAGAAGATGGTGCCCAGCACCAGGAAGATCAGCAGCAGGGGAGGAATCAGCACAAAGGTGACCCGCTCGGCCATGCGCGACAACAAGCCCAAGCGGGTTACCTTGTTGATCACCGCCAGCACAAAAGCCAGCATGACGCCGGCGCACAGCGACACCACAATCGTTTCGTCCTTTGCCACGGTCAGCACCTCGGTGCCTGTGAACCAGCTGGTCACCGCCGCGTAGTGTTGGCCAAAGTAAATGGCGACGGCCGTCGTCAAAACAGTCAAAACACCCAGAGAACGCAGGCCTGGCGTGCCGTCGTCTTCACGAATGGTGCGCGCCTCGGGAGGCAAAGCAGGCACCCAGTGGGGACGAATGTAGGTCAGCAACAAGATGTAGCTCAGGTACAAACCGGTGAGGGCAAAGCCAGGAATGAACGCGCCCTTGTACATCTCACCCACGCTGCGGCCCAGTTGGTCGGCCAGAATGATCAGCACCAGCGAGGGCGGAATAATCTGCGCCAGCGTGCCCGATGCCGCAATCACACCCGAGGCCACGCGCCGGTCATAGCCGTAGCGCAGCATGATGGGCAAAGAGATAAGGCCCATCGAGATAACCGAAGCCGCCACCACACCGGTGGTGGCCGCCAGCAGCGCCCCCACCAAAATCACGGCAATGGCCAGACCGCCACGCAAGGGGCCAAACAACTGGCCAATGGTGTCGAGCAAATCCTCGGCCATGCCGCTTCGTTCCAGAATCAGCCCCATGAGGGTAAAGAACGGAATGGCCAACAGCGTGTCGTTTTGCATGATGCCAAACAGGCGCAGGGGCAAGGCTTGCATCAGCGACTCGGGCAAGATGCCCAACTCGATGCCGACAAAGCCAAAAAACAGGCCACAGGCACCCAGGCTAAAAGCCACCGGGAAGCCCAACAGCAGGAAGACAATCAGTCCTGCAAACATGATGGGCGCGATGTTGTGTATTAAAAATTCCATGGTGTTCTCCTGGATCAGGCCGCGTGGGCCTTGGCGGCTTTTTCTTCAGCGAGCTTTTGAATCGCTTCAGCCAATTCTTCTTCGGGGGTTTTGGCCACTTTCTTCTCTGTCGGGTCGCTAATCAGGCCTTGCAGGAAAGCCAGACGTTTGATGATCTCAGACCAGCATTGCAGCAGCAGCAGACCAAAGCCCAGGGGAATCATGGCGTAGACCGGCCAGCGCAGTAAGCCCCCCGCATTGGAAGACATCTCACCCGAGTGAAAGCCCTTGAGGAAAAAAGGAACGCCATACCAAAGAATGGCCAGGCAGAAAGGGGTCAGGAAGAAAACGAAGCCAAACACATCAATCCAGGTTTGGTTGCGCTTTGAAAAACGACTGTAAATCACGTCAATCTTGACGTGCTCGCCATTGAGCAAGGTGTAGGCTGCGCAAAGCAAAAAGGTGGCGGCAAACAGGTACCACTGCACCTCCAAGTAGGCGTTGGAGCTCACATTAAAGGCCTTTCGAACCACAGCGTTGACAGCACTGATGACAGTCGAGGCCAAAATCAACCAAATCACGTATTTGCCAACCTGGGTATTGACCCAGTCAATGGCTTTCGAGACTTTTAACAAAGCATGCATAGGGTCTCCTTAACTTTCAAAAACAACATATTTTTGAGAGAGGGCTCGGCGTTTTGCCAAGCGTACTTCTCAAGAAGCGCTGATCGTACCGTGTTCTGGGCCAATAACCGTTCAAAATCTAGGGCATTCTCCTAGGGTTACTACCTGAGCCTTATCGCCTGTAGCGCGGCATCACAGGGCGTTGCGGCAATAATGAAATTTACTCAGCATGAATCATCAATCTTTTCAATCCAACGACACGGCAACCCTGCGCCAGGGCGGCAGCGGTGTGTTGTCGCTGGCTTTGATGGATGCGCGCAACCAGACGCTCGGATTGCTCAGTGCTTTTGAGGCCTCCCTGGGCGAGGCCTTGAACCTATGCACGCCGCCCGCCGGCTTCAACCCACCCTTGTGGACCTTGAGCCACCTGGCCTGGTTTCAGGAGTATTGGATTGCCCGCAATTTGCAGCGCCAGCGCGGCCCTGGGGCTGATCCGGCGGCCACTCGGCTGGCCTCTGTGGTGCCGCAGGCAGACCTGTTGTGGCGCGTGCCGCCGGTGGTGCAAATGGGGGTGAACCGTCTGGCACCTTGGGACCCCGCGCAGGTGCGTGCCTATCTGCTGGCCACCCTGGAAACCACGCTGGAGCTGCTGGACAAAAACGGCCAACGAGGACGATGCCCTGTACTTTTACCGGCTCGCCTTGTTCCATGAAGACCGGCAGGGCGAAGCGCTGGTGCAGCTGGCCCAGATGTTGGGCGTGTCCTGGTCATGTCCTTTGCCTGCTGCGCAAGTGATGCGCCCGGCCCTGTGGCTGCCTTCTAGCCAGTGGCAGCTGGGGCGTTCAGCCGGACAGGGTGGTTTCAGTGTGGATAACGAGCAGCCCCCTTATTCGGTGGCGGTGCCCGAGTTTGAGATTGACGCGCAGTTGGTGACCTGGGCGCAATACGTCGAGTTTGTGCAAGACGGCGGTTACGACCGCGCTGACCTCTGGCAGCCCCAAGGCTGGCAGTGGCTGCAAACCCAGGCACAGGGCGAGGGCCGGCGCTGCCCGCGCTATGTGGAGCAAATGGGCGCCTCCAGTGGCGCCGTGACGCAAACCCTGTTTGGCAAAGCCATGCGCATGCAGAGCACCCAGCCGGTCATGCATGTGAGCTGGTGGGAAGCCGATGCCTGGTGCCGCTGGGCTGGCCGGCGCCTGCCCGCCGAGGTGGAATGGGACCTGGCTGCGCACACCGCCTCGCGGCGCGGTTTTGCCTGGGGCGAAGCCCTTGAATGGACTGGCACCACCTTTCGCGGCTACCCCGGTTTTCAGTCTGGCCCGTGGCGCGAGCACTCAGAACCCAGCTTCGGCAGCCACAAGGCGCTGCGCGGCGCCTCGTTTGCCACCCGCCCCCGTTTGCGTGACCCCGCTATGCGCTATTTCTTGCAGCCCGAGCGCGACGATGCGTTTACCGGGTTCAGGTCGTGCGCGCTGTGAACCTGATCAACTCAGATCAATTGCTGTGGCAATGTTGCAAGTCCTAGCGGCCTGAGTTTGGCGTAATTTAATAAATCCGCCAGCCGAGCACCTTTGCCCTGCCATTCGTAAACCATCGCCTCGCCCAGCAGTACGTAATGCCAAGGCGGGCCGCCACGCTGATCTTCAGTCAGGTTGTTGATGCGTTCGCACCAGGCCAGCGCGGCCTTCAGTTTGCGTTGTACATTGGAGTGAATGGTTTGTTCCTGGCCTTTGGTTTCGACCAGGTACACCGCGCCTGCAGTGCGTACCAGAAAGTCGGGTGAATAGAAGGCGGGCAGGCCGTCGTCTTTCACGTAACGCAGGCGGGCAAACGTGTGGCGGTTTTCGCTGATTTTGCAAAACGCTAGCACTTGCGTGTCAGCCTGTGCCCAATGAATGTGGTCCACCACGGGCGAGAGCAGCAGTAGGCGCCAGTTCTCGCCTTGTTCATCGTGCCCCAGTGGATTGAAGCTACCCTCAAAAAGTTGCGTCAATATGTAGTCATCGATCCAGCCTGTCAGCTCTGCCGTGTTGACCTGCAGGTAAGGCTTGGCCAGGTGTGTGGCGATCTTGTTGCCCTTGGGCAGCGGTTCGCTCAGTGCCTGGCTGATGCGCCGTGTCAGGCGTGACAGGTAGTCGTTGTAGCCGCTCACGTTCATCACCGCGCCGTCCACCCTGTAGTCGCCAAACAGCATAGCGCTTTGCAGGTCTTGCGAGACAAAGATGTCGCCTTTGCCCAGCATGACCTTGAGCTGGTCGGCCGTCATGGCCGTGAAGGCGGGCAGTGTGGTCACATCGATCTGGTTGTGATCGCGCAGTTCGGCTGCAATCACGTCACCCGTAGCCGAGGCGTCGTTACCGTCGTCATCGCCTGTGGTGCCCGCCAGGCCTTCGTTGATCAGCTCGTCATAGAACGACTGAAACGCTGGGTGCTCCACGATGGACAACACATCCAGCAAGCTGCCGGGTTCTTTCCCGGCCTTGATCAGTTCGCGGTTTTCGCGTTTGATATCCGTGTATTCGGCGTCACGCCACATCAGGCGCAAGCCGCGCCCGATGGTTTGCTCCAGCAAAATTTGCGCTTGGCTGGAGCGCAGCGGCACGATGACGCAGATGTTGTTCACGTCAAAGCCTTCGCGCAGCATCAGGACGCTCACGATCACACGTGGGGTGGCGTGATGGTCCACGCTGAATAGGCGTTCTCGCACAGGTGCCCAGTCTTTTTCACCCAGCTCGGCCTTTTTCCCCGAGTCGATGGTCATCACCTCGTCTTCGCTCAGACCTTCCTGGTCACGCAAAAATTCAGCCACCAAGGGCGATACTGTGGTGTCTTCGCAGACCACCAGCATCTTGGGGTGGCGGTGCGGATCGATGGTGGCGAAGTCTTTTTCTAACTTGCGAAGTTTGGCCAGGCCGGCGCGCAGCATCACCCGCTGGCCTTCGCTCAGTGCAGGGTTGCCTGATTCATCGCGCTCGGCCTTGAACTCCAGCGGCAATGCGCCGATTTCCTTGCGGCGGTCGAGTACCAGCGACTTGACCAGTCCGGCACGCATGGCGCTTTTCAGGTCGAAGTCGGTCACGATGTGAGGAAAATAGACCTTGCGTTTGTTCTTGCCAGAGCCCACGTCGTTGTAGGGCGTGGCCGAAAAGTCCACCTGCACAAAGCGGTGGCCCTTGGTTTGGGCGATACGACTCAAGCTCTTTTGCCATTCCACCTCGGTCGTCTCGCCCTCGCGCTTGAACTCATGGATGTGGTGTGCTTCATCGTTAAACACCATCAGCTCGGGTAGCTGCGCCAAAAACTCCAGCACGTTGCCCCGCGCGTAGCGGCGGTCCAGCACGTCCAGGCTGTTGCCTGTGGCGCGTCCGGGCATGAGTGGCAGTACTTGGGTCACTACATCTTGCGGGTCCAGCGGTGCGCCCAGTGTTTCAACTTCTTCAATGTCTTCGGTCACATCGCCTTCGGCCAGCAGGTGCCAGTTGGTGATGGCGATCATGCCGTTGCCCGTGGCTTTGAGACCGATCTCGTTCTTGTTGCACACGTTGCCGCGCACAAAAGCAAACACGGTTTCACGGTGCGATTCGGGGACGAACAGGTCGGCGAATTTGGCCAGATCGGAGCTGGCAAAGTCACGCGAGCCATTGCCACCGGCAACCAGCTTGCCGCAAAACGCATCGAGCAAACGCTCATAAACAATCAGGCCCGGCGCCACGACCATGAACTGGCGGGTGAACCTGGGGTCGTCCATGCCTTCGGCGAGGGCAGCGGTTTTGTTTAGCAGCTGCCAGATCATCAGCGCTAGCAGCACCCAGGTTTTGCCCGTGCCCGTGGCCATCTTCAAGCAATACTTTGGGTGCCCATGCTTGTCTGCTGATACTTCGTTCAAGCGCGTGCCAATGAGCAGCGCATCGAGTGCAGCGGCGCGATAAAGGTCCAGCAGTGTCCAGCTTTCATGGCCTGCGCCCAGCACCTCGTGATCCACGAAGGCGTTCAAAATGGCCTGCTTTTGTCCCGCATGAAAGTTCAGGCCTCGGCCTTCGCCACCTCGGGCCATCACCATGTCTTCGCCAAACCACCAGGCCAGCAAATCGGCGGTGGTGGGGGTGACCAGTTCCAAAATGTCCGCTGCGCCTGATTCGAGGCCCAGGCAGAGCTGCTTGGTTTTGACGGTCAGGCCCGCTGACAAGGCCAATTGCTGCTCGGTGTCGGTCATGCTGGTTTTTTCGTGAGGTGTTTGAAGGCATACCCATGTGATGGTTTTTCCATGCGGCTTTTCAATGAGGCAAGTGATTGGCTACAATTGTGGTAAACAACGAAAGGCACCCCATGTCCACTGTTTCCATGCGCATTGATGAGTCTCTGGTCGGTGCCGCCCGCGTGGCCGCCAAAGCGGAATTTCGTACCGTGCAGGGGCAGGTAGAGTTTTGGGCCAAAGTGGGCCGCGCTGCGCTCGACAACCCCGATTTGCCTGCATCGTTCATTGCTGAAAGCCTTATGAGCCTGGCCGAGGCGCGAGAGGACAGCACCCCTTTTGTGGCCCGCAGTGTGCCCAGTGGTGCCTCTGACACCGAGCCCGCATGAGCTGGCAAGTCCAGCAAACGCGGCGATTTGCCCGCGTTTACAAAAAGTTGATGCAAGCCAGTCTGATTGCCGATACAGATGCAGCCGTAGCTGCGGTTGCCGGCAACCCCGACGTGGGCGAGCGCAAAAAAGGCGATTTGGACCAGTTGTGGGTCTATAAATTTCGCAGCCAGGGTCAGCTGTATCTGCTGGGGTACACCCGAGAAGACACTGTGCGCCTGATTTATCTGGAAGCCCTGGGGCCGCACGAGAACTTTTACAGGGACTTGAAACGCTGATTGTTTGCATTTGGTAGCGTTCATTGCTGCACATCATCAAATGGACGCGACCACTTCGGCTTCAAAGCCAAATACATCCACCACACGTACGCACACCCGGCGCAGCCCCGATTGGCCTCGGGCGAGAGCAGTACGTAGTTCTTGAGCTTGACCGTCATGGTTTCTTCACCTGTACTGGCGGAAGCCTGGCGCGTGATCGGCTCGATGGTCAGGTATTGCAGCGACGAGAAACGCACCTAGCCGCGTAGCTTGTCGATGCCGCCCTTCTTCTTGAGGCTGTCCATCAGGTCGGGAGGGATCACCAGCACTTCCAAGCGGCTGTCATTGAGCGCAGTGATGGTTTCGTCAATTGATGGCTCAAAGTTCCAGCCCAGCACCAGGGTTTTGCTAGCTTTGGAGTTGCCGTATGCGTATGCCGAAATCTGGCCCAAATTGCGCTGCGGATTGACGTCAGCGGGCAAGGGCAAAGCGCCGTAGAGCGACAAAACGATTTGCGACAAATCGCCAATGCGAAAATCGCGGCCCAGTTGTGCGGCTTGACTTAAATTCAGTCCGCAGACTTGGCGCTGCTCCGCCGCGGCGCACCAGCGCTCTTTTTAGGTTTCAAGTCCCACCACGGCAGCACCTTGCGCAGCGACTGCACCTGGCCGCTGTGGCTGGGGGTGTAGCCCGGCATACGCGCAAGCTCTTGCTGCCACTGCGGGCTTTGCAACACCGTGCGCAGGGCGACGATGGCGGGTTCCTCCAGCGCGGTTTTCAGGCACACCAGGTGGTAGCTTTCTTGCACCAGCGGCACAAAGACCAGCCCCAGCGCACGGGCCGCTACCTCGATGCCCAGACCGGCGTCCACAGCGCCGGCCGCCACAGCGTGGGCCACGGCGGTGTGCGAGGGTTCGGTGTGCTGGTAGCCAATCAACTCGGCGGCGCGCAGGCCGTTTTGCGCCAGCAGTTCGTCTAGCACGACGCGCGTGCCGGTACCCAGTGCGCGGTTGGCAAAGCGGGCTTTCTTGGCCACCAGGTCTTGCAGCGATTGCAGACCCAGCGGGTTGCCCGGCGCCACCATCAGGCCTTGCGTGCGGTTGGCAAAGCCCAAGATTTTGTGCAGGCCCGGCTGCAGCAGCGGTTTGTAAATGCGCTCGGCCAGCGAGCCGGGGGCAGGGTGTTGCAGGGTATGGAAACCAGCCAGCACGCAACGGCCCTCGTTGAGGTCGCGCAGGGCGTCCACGCTGCCACCGAAACGAATATCCAGGTGCAGTTGCTCATGGTTGGCGCCTAGTGCGTGTTCGCGCAGGGCGGTCAGGGCGTGGTCATGGCTGGCGTGCATCGTGACCACATGCGCATTGTCGTCAAAGGCGACGGCAAAGGCCCGTTCCAGGTCGCTGCGCAAAGCTTCTATTTGGGGCGCCAAACGCGCCTGGGCCTGGCGCTCGGCCCACATCAGCTTGGCGCCAAATTCGGTCAGCCGGGCAGATTGGCCTTTTTCCCAGACCACCAACTCGTGGCCCAGTTCGCCTTCCCAGCGTTTGAGTTCACCCCAAACATGGCGGTAGGACAAACCCAGCGCGCGCGCGCCCGCCGAGATGGAGCCTTGCGAAGACACGGCTTGCAACAAGTCGATCAAGGGGTTGCGCACCAGGGCGGGGCTGCTGTCGCTCGACAGGGTGTAGTGGAACTGGAGCCTATGCACGGGGGTTCATATCGCTGGTTATTGGATCGACGACTACGATAACCCAAGTTTCTTTTCTCCTCGTCATGACCACATTCACCCAAAGCGCGGGTACCGCGCTGCAACTCATCGTCTCTTTAGACCCTGCCCTACTCGCCATTGTGGGCCGCTCCCTGGCGGTCAGTGCCACGGCCTGCGTGCTGGCCTGCGGCCTCGGTTTGGCTTTGGGCGCCTGGCTGGGCGTGGCCCGGTTCAAGGGGCGTGGCCTGGTGCTGACCCTGCTCAATACTTTTTTAGCCGTGCCGTCGGTGGTGGTCGGGTTGGTGGTGTATTTGCTGCTGTCGCGCTCCGGGCCGCTGGGATTTTTGGGCTGGTTGTTTTCGTTCAAGGCCATGGTGCTGGCGCAAGCCCTGTTGGTGTTGCCGGTGGTGACGGCCTTGACGCGCCAGGCCGTAGAAGACGCTGAAGTGCTGCACGGCGAGCAGTTGCGTTCGCTGGGCGCCCGGCCCTGGCTGCGCAGTGGGCTGTTGGCCTGGGACGAGCGTTATGCCCTGCTCATGGTGCTGATTGCCTCGTTTGGCCGGGCTATTTCTGAAGTCGGCGCGGTGATGATTGTGGGCGGCAACATCGACGGGTTCACCCGCGTCATGACCACGGCCATTGCGCTAGAGACCTCCAAGGGCGACCTGCCACTGGCGCTGGGGCTGGGGCTGATCTTGCTGGCTGTGGTGCTGGCGCTCAATGTGCTGATTGCCAGCGTGCGGCGCTGGCGCGAACGCGCTGAAGGGCAAACCGGCGCAGTGAACGCCACGGCTTTAGGGGTGTCCTTGTGAGCCAGGCCTTGGCGCCGGTGGTGAGCCTGGCCCAGGCCAGCGTGCATTTTGGCCGCTCGGCATCGACCGTACGGGCTTTGAGCGGGCTGAACCTGTCCATTCAGGCCGGTGAGCGTGTGGCGCTGGTGGGCGCCAACGGCTGCGGCAAAAGCACCCTGCTGCGTTTGCTGCACGGGCTGGCTGAGCCCACGGCGGGGCAGGTGGTGCGCGCGCCGGGGGTGCGCCAGGCCATGTTGTTTCAACGGCCGCATTTGTTGCGCATGTCGGTGCAGAGCAATATTGCCCTGGGGCTGTGGCTGGGTGGTAAGCCTTGGGCACAGGCCAAAGTGCTGGCGCTGCAAGCCCTGGCGCGTGTGGGCCTGGCCGAGCTGGCGCTGCGCCCGGCACGCCAGCTTTCGGGTGGCCAGCAGCAGCGGGTGGCCATGGCGCGGGCCTGGGCACAAAACGCCCAAGTGCTGCTGCTCGATGAGCCCACCGCCAGCCTGGACCCCCACGCCAAGCGCGAGGTCGAGGCGCTGATTGCCGAGTTTGCCAACGTGAATGGCGCAGCAGGCAGCGCCATGACCCTGATTTTTGCCAGCCACAACCTCGGGCAGGTTAAGCGTCTGGCCAGTCGCGTCATTTATCTGGAACACGGGCAGGTGCTGGCCGACCTGCCGGTGGCTGATTTTTTTAGCGGGCCGCTGCTGCAGTCGCAGTACCCGGCGGCTCATTTGTTTGTTAAAGGAGAACTGGTGTGATGTTGAAAAAACTGATGAAGAAAATGTCGGGCGTTCCTGTGCAAGCCGTGCTGGCAGTGGCGGTCTGGGCCGCCAGTGGCGGGGTGCAGGCGCAGACCCTGGTGATGGCGTCCACCACGTCGACCGAGCAGTCGGGCCTGTTTGCCCACTTGCTCCCGGCGTTCAAAAAAGACAGTGGACTCGACGTCAAAGTCGTCGCCTTAGGCACCGGGCAGGCGCTCGACATGGGGCGCCGCGGTGACGCCGATGTGCTGTTTGTGCATGACCAGGAGGCCGAAGAAAAAATGGTGGTCGATGGTTTCGCCCTCAAGCGCTATCCCGTCATGTACAACGACTTTGTGCTGATTGGCCCCGCCGCTGACCCCGCTAAAACCAAGGGCCGCGACATTGTGGAGGCGCTGAAAAAACTCTCAGGCGCGGGCGCCAACTTCATTTCGCGCGGTGACAAAAGCGGCACGCACGCCGCAGAGTTGCGCTACTGGAAACAGGCCGGCTTAGCCGCCAACAAGGGTGGCGGGTACAAGGAATGCGGCTGCGGCATGGGGCCGGCGCTCAATATTGCGTCCAGCAGCGGCGCCTATGTGCTGGCTGACCGCGGCACTTGGCTGAGCTTCAAGAACCGGGCCGATCTGACGGTGCTGGTGGAGGGTGACCGCCAGCTGTTCAACCAGTACGGCGTGATGGTGGTGAACCCGGCCAAGCACCCGCACGTGAAGACCGCCGAGGCGCAAAAGTTTGTGGACTGGGTGATCTCGCCAGTGGGCCAAGGCGTTATAGCCAGTTACAAAATTGGCGGTGAGCAGTTGTTCTTTCCGAACGCGGCTCAATGATCCATCCCACACTGTCACCCCAGAATGGCTACGCCCTTGATCTGGGCGAACAGGCGCAGCCCGGGTTGTAAACCCAATTGCCGTACCGAGCGCTGGGTGACCCGGGCCAGCAGCGTGCAGCCGCCTATGTCCAGGGCCACCATGGTCTGGCCCGGACTGTCGGGCGACAGGGCGCTGACCGTGGCCTCCAAAATGTTCTGAATACTGGTGCCGGTTTGCCGCGCCAGCGTCAGGCTCACATCGCGGGCTTGAATACGCACCTTGAGCGTTTGGCCCACCGGCCGGTTCTGCCAGGGCAGCAGCAGCGTGCCGCCGGCAAAACTGGCCAGGGTCAGGTGCTCCTCGCTGTCATGGCTGGCAATGCAGGCAGGCACCACCGCGCCGGCTGCGTCGCCATGCGCCAGGGGTAAATCCAGCCGGGTGAGCAGCGTTTGCGTCGGCCCGCTGGCGCTGACCCGTCCAGCGTCCAGCAGCACCAAGTGGTCCGCCAGGCGGGTGACCTCGTCCATGGCGTGGCTGACGTACAGCACGGGAATATCGAGTTCGCGCTGCAGGTTTTCCAGGTAGGGCAGGATGTCGGCCTTGCGTTGGGCGTCCAGTGCCGCCAGGGGTTCGTCCATCAGCAGCAGGCGCGGGCTACTGGCCAGGGCGCGCGCCATGGCCACACGCTGGCGTTCGCCACCCGAGAGCGTGTCGGGCTGGCGCTTGAGCAAAGGGGCGATGCCCAGCAGGGCGATGGCCTGCTCCAGCGACACGCGGCGTTCGGCCACGGGGACGCGCTGCTGCCCAAAGGCCAGGTTCTGCGCCACGCTCAGGTGCGCAAACAGCCGCGCGTCCTGAAACACATAGCCCAGAGCGCGTTGGTGCACCGGCATGAAGAGGCCTTGGCGGTCGTCTTGCCAGACCTCGCCGTTGACCACCACGCGCCCGGTGGCGCGACGCTCCAGCCCGGCAATGGTGCGCAGGCAGCTGGTTTTGCCCGAGCCTGAGGGCCCTACCAGAGCCGTCACACCGGCGCTAGCCAGCTCCAGGTTCACATCCAGCGAAAAGCCAGGGTAGGCCAACTGAAGTTGGGCTTGCAGCCGGGGTGGTGTGGGCGCGCTCATGGGCCCATGCTGCGGTGGCGCCGCCCGGTGGGGTTGAGCAGGTAAAGGGCCAGCAGCGCAGCAAACGAAAACAGCACCATGCCAGCGGCCAAGCCGTGTGCCTGGGCATATTCCAGGGCCTCCACGTGGTCGTAAATTTGCACCGACAGCACGCGGGTTTGGCCGGGAATGTTGCCGCCAATCATCAGCACCACGCCAAATTCACCCACGGTATGGGCAAAGCCCAGCACGCTGGCGCTGAGGTAGCCCGGCTTGGCCAGGGGCAGCACCACGTGCAAAAACGTATCGAGGGGCGAGGCCCGCAGCGTGGCGGCGGCCTCCAGGGGGCCGTCGCCGAGCGCCTCAAACGCGTTGTGCAGGGGTTGCACCACAAAGGGCAGCGAGTAAATGACCGAGCCCAGCAAGAGCCCAGCAAAGCTGAAAGGCAGCAAGCCCAGCCCCAGGCTTTGGGTGAACTGCCCGATAGGGCCGTTTGGCCCCATGGCCACCAGCAAGTAAAAGCCAATCACCGTGGGCGGCAGCACCAGCGGCATCGCCACCAAGGCGCCCACCGGCCCCTTGAGCCAGGAGCGGGTGCGTGCCAGCCACCAGGCCAGTGGCGTGCCCAATAGCAAAAGCAGCAGCGTGGTCAGGCCAGCCAGCTTCAGGGTGAGCCAGACGGCGTCAGCGTAGGGGGCAAACCAGGTCAGCGTGGGCATGGTTGCATCGGGTACATCGGGTAGGGCTCAGGGCGTGTCATAGCCAAAGGCGCGAATAGCTGCGCGGGCCTTGTCGGTTTTAAGAAAAGCCAGCAGCGCCGCCGCGCCGGCGTTGCCCTGCCCCCGCGTGAGCAACACAGCGTCCTGGTGCAAAGGGCTGTGCAATGTCTCAGGCACCACCCAGGCGGAGCCGCTGCTAATTTTTCCGTTGGCATACACCTGCGACAGCGCCACAAAACCCAGATCGGCGTTGCCGGTGGCCACAAAACTGTAGGTTTGGCCAATGCTTTCACCTTGTACCCAGCGCGGCGACACGCGGGTCAGCACGCCCAGTTGCGTCAGCGTCTGTACCGCCGCTGCTCCGTAGGGCGCCAGCTGCGGTGCGGCCAAGGCCAGGTGTTTGAATTGGCCGGTTTTCAGCACCTCGCCTTGGCCGTCCACCAGCCCAGGCTGGGCCGACCACAGCACCAGCCGACCGGTGGCATAGGTGAAGCGGCTGGCTGCCACGGCGACGCCTTCCTGAACCAGCCGGGTTGGGGTTTCTCTGTCGGCGCTGAGCAGCACATCAAACGGCGCGCCGCTTTTAATTTGTGCATACAGCTTGCCGCTGGCGCCCACTGACAGCACCGCCTGGTGGCCGGTCTCAGTCTGGAACTGGGCGGCCAGTTGTTTCATGGGCGTTGCAAAGTTGGCCGCCACCGCTACCCGCACTTGCTCGGCTTGCACACCCAGGCTGAACAGCATCAGCCCACCCAGCAGCGCACCCATCAGCGCAAGCATCGGTCTAACCATCACCCCAACTAAAGGCAGTCGCAAGTGTCTGCCCCAGAGGCGAAGCGCACGCCACGGGCTGGGGGATAGGTGGTTGGGTGCGTCGCGCATAGGCCGCATTCTCAGGCATGCCGGCGCTTGCGCTGGATCAGCCCTTTGTAATATTCGCGTCAGTTGAATGGTTGACTAGGGTTTCCCCTAGATTTTTACGGCAAATTAGCGCTAAGAATCGCTATGTTCAGTATTTCATAGGCAATGCTTTGCATAGCTTGCGTGCCACTACCCCTAGGAGAAAAAATGCAGAAGATGTTGCACATCAACCCGGACAAATGCACTGGGTGCCTCCAATGCGAGATGGCCTGTACCTTTGAGAACTACGGTACCTTTGCCACCGCCAAGTCGCGTATTAAGGTGTTTGACTTCCACCATACGGGCAAAAAAGTGCCCTACACCTGCACCCAGTGCGACGAGGCCTGGTGCCTGCACGCGTGCCCGGTAGAGGCCATCACGGTGGACAAAGCCACCGGCGCCAAAGTGGTTAACGAATCCACCTGTGTGGGTTGCAAGGTGTGCACCATTGCCTGCCCGTTTGGCACCATCAATTACGTGGAAGAAACCGGCAAGGTCCAGAAGTGCGACCTCTGCGGTGGCGACCCGGCTTGTGCCACAGCATGCCCCACCGGGGCCATCACCTTCATCGACGCCAACTGGACCGGCCTGGGCAAGATGGAACAGTGGGCTGACAAGCTCGGTAACCAGCCTTCGGCTAAATAAGGAGAACCATCATGGCATGGGCAGGAAAAATTCTTCGCGTTGATTTGACCGCAGGTACCGTCAAGTCCGAACCCCTCAACATGGCATGGGCGCACGCTTACCTCGGTTCGCGCGGCCTGGGCTCCAAATACCTGGTGGAAGAGGTTGACGCCACCGTTGACGCGCTGTCACCCGACAACAAAATCATCTGGGCAACCGGTCCGTTGACCGGCACCATGGCGTCCACCGGTGGCCGCTACACGGTCATCACCAAAAGCCCACTGACTGGCACCATCGCCTGCTCCAACTCCGGTGGCTACTGGGGTGCTGAGTTCAAAATGGCCGGTTGGGATATGGTGATTTTTGAAGGCAAGAGCCCCACCCCTGTTTACCTCTATGTGAACGACGATGTGGCCGAGTTGCGTGATGCGTCCCACCTGTGGGGCCAAAGCGTGTGGCAGACCGAAGCCCTGCTCAAGAAAAGCCTGCAAGATCCGCTGACCCGCGTGTCGAGCATTGGCAAGGCTGGTGAAAACGGCGTGCTGTATGCCGCCGTGGTTAACGACCTGCACCGCGCGGCTGGGCGCTCGGGCGTAGGCACGGTCATGGGCAGTAAAAACCTCAAGGCCATTGCCGTGCGCGGTACCAAGGGCGTTGGCAATATTCAAAATCCCAAGGCCTTCATGAAGGCCATCGCCGAGAAGAAAAAAATTCTCGCCGAAAACGCCGTCACCGGCCAGGGCCTGCCCGCCTATGGCACGCAGGTGCTGATGAACGTCATCAACGAAGTGGGTGCCTTGCCAACGCGCAACCACCAGGACAACCAGTTTGAAGGCGCCAAAGATATTTCGGCCGAAGCCATGGCCACGCCACGCAAGTCTGACGGCAAGAAACAACTGGTGACCAACCAGGCCTGCTTTGGTTGCACCATCGCCTGCGGACGTATCAGCAAGATGGATGAAAGCCACTTCACCGTGGCCAACAAGCCGCAGTACTGGGGCGCCTCAGGTGGCCTGGAATACGAAGCGGCCTGGGCCTTGGGCGCGGCCAACGGGGTGAACGATCTGGAAACCCTGCAATACGCCACCATGCTGTGCAACGAGGAAGGCATTGACCCCATCAGCTTTGGCGCCACCGTGGGCGCGGTCATGGAGCTCTATGAAATGGGCGTGCTGACCAAAGAGCAGGTGGGCATTGAAGCTAAGTTTGGCTCGGCCCAGGCACTGGCCTTTTTGGTGGAAGAAACTATTTACAGCCGGGGCTTCGGTGTAGAAATTGGCAAGGGCTCCAAGCGCCTGACCGCCAAGTTCGGCCACCCCGAACTGAGCATGGCCAGCAAAGGGCAGGAGTTCCCGGCCTACGACGGTCGCGCCATCCAAGGTATTGGCCTGGCTTACGCCACCAGCAACCGGGGCGGCTGCCACTTGCGCGGCTACACCATTGCCTCCGAAGTGCTGGGCATTCCGGTCAAGACCGATCCGCTGGAACACGAAGGCAAGCCCGAGCTGGTCAAGGCGTTCCAAGATGCAACGGCTGCGTTTGACTCGTCTGGCCTGTGCATCTTCACCACCTTTGCCTGGGGCCTGGCAGACCTGGCGCCGCAAATGTCGGCTGCCTGTGGCGAGCAGTTCACCACCGAAGAGCTGGAAAAAATTGGCGAGCGCATCTGGAACATGGAGCGCGAGTTCAACAACCGTGCTGGCTTTACCGCCAAGGACGACAGCCTGCCACCCCGCCTGTTGACCGAAGCCTGCAAAACAGGTCCGGCCACTGGCAAGGTCAACATGC
Source organism: uncultured beta proteobacterium (assembly GCA_903960915.1). Taxonomy (GTDB): domain Bacteria; phylum Pseudomonadota; class Gammaproteobacteria; order Burkholderiales; family Burkholderiaceae_C; genus Rhodoferax. The sequence goes on along the minus strand of CAJCCO010000061.1, from coordinate 17,123 downwards.
TGGCCGAGATGATGCCCAAGTACTATTCGGCACGCGGCTGGGATGCTGAAGGCCGTCCTACCGAAAGCACCCGGGCACGACTGGGGCTGTAAGAACGGGAACCTGGTTAGAGGAATGGCGGCTCTGCGGAGCCGCTTCCTTTTTGTTTGCTAACTGGTGGGGCTGCCTGAGGGGCTTGCCCCCCATGCCTGAAGGATCAACATGAGTCACCACCTGATTCTGGGCGCCGGCCCAGCCGGTGTCATTGCCGCTGAAACCATTCGCAAACACGCGCCGAACGACGCCATCACGCTGGTGGGCGATGAGCCCGAGCCACCATATTCACGCATGGCCATTCCTTACCTGCTGATCGGCAACGTGCAGGAAGACGGCACCTACCTGCGCAAGAGTCCTACGCACTTGCAAGACCTCAACATCAAGACCATCACGGGGCGCGCTGCGCAGGTGAATGCCGCCGCTAAAAGCGTCACGCTGGAAAGCGGTGAGACCTTGTCTTTTGATACCTTGCTGGTGGCCACCGGCTCCACCCCGGTGCGTCCGCCCATTGCAGGCATGGATTTGCCCGGCGTGCACAGTTGCTGGACCCTGGAAGACGCCCGCGCGATCATGAAGCTGGCCCAACCCGGTGCGCGCGTGCTGCAGTTGGGGGCGGGTTTTATTGGCTGCATCATCATGGAGGCGTTGGCGGCCCGGGGTGTTCAACTCAGTGTGGTGGAGATGGGCGACCGCATGGTGCCGCGCATGATGGGCCCCACCGCTGGCGGCATGATTCGCGACTGGGTACAGGCCAAGGGCGTGCAGGTGTTCACCGGCACGCGGGTGGAGTCCATCACGGCGGGTAGCCCCATGCAGGTGAGCTTGTCCAACGGCACCCAATTGCAAGCTGATTTGGTGATCAGTGCCGCAGGCGTCAAACCTGCTATTGGGTTTTTGGAGAAGTCGAGCGTGAAATGCTTGCTGGGCGTGCTCACGGATGAGCATTTGCAGACCAGTGTGCCCGGCATTTTTGCGGCCGGCGACTGCGCCGAAGCATTTGACAAAGTCAGTGGCAAAACCATCGTCAGCGCCATTCAGCCCAACGCGGCAGAGCAGGCGCGTGTGGCGGCCTTGAACATGGTGGCGTTTGCCCGTGGTGCACCTGCGCGTACGTCATTGAAGGGCGTCACGCAAATCAACGTGCTCGACACCCTGGGCCTCATTTCTACCAGCTTCGGCGACTGGCAAGGAGTGCCTGGCGGCCAGCAGGTGGCCTTGACCGATGCCCAAGCCGGACGCCACTTGAGCTTGCAGTTCAAGGACGACGTGATGGTGGGTTGCAACTCCGTGGGATGGACCGAGCATGTGGGTGTGATGCGGGGCTTGGTGGAAGGCCAGGTCAAACTTGGCGCCTGGAAAGACACGCTGCTCAACGACCCCACCCAATTGATGGAGGCTTACCTGGCGTGTGCTCAAGGTCAAGGCGTGTGGGCTGGCGCGCAGGACGCCCGCAGACGCTAGAATTTTTGAATGAAAATTACCTTCAAACTCTTTGCCTCACTCACCGATTACCTGCCGGTTGAGGCCAAGTACACCAATGTGATTGAGCTGGAGGTAGCGCCTGATGCCACCATCAGCCAGATCATTGCGCCATTCGGCTTGCCCCCCAAGCTGGTGCACCTGGTGCTGATCAATGGCAAATACATTGAGCCTGACAAGCGTTTGAGCCAGACCCTGGTAGAAGGCGATGTGCTGGCTATCTGGCCACCGATTGCTGGCGGCTGACCCTGCATGCAGTCGTTTTACGCCGAGCGCTTTGAGCGAGACATGGGTTGTACCGAGGCTGACTGGCTGCGCTGGCTGCCTGATGCCATTGGCGACCACGTCTGGAAGCTGCAAACCCACAGCGCCGGGGTGCGTATTGGCGACGGCGCCCTGGGACTGAACTGGCGGGTGGCTGAGCCGCGCGTGGTGGCACTGGTGCGCCTGCCGCGCTTGATCGTCAACTTTCGCTTTGCCGGACTTGATGACGCCCAGCGCTACACCTTCATGAAACGCTTTGACCTGTTCATGCACCGTGGTGGGGGTTGAACACTGAGCTCTGCGCGCTGAAAGCCAGGCTTTGCCTAGTTGGGCATGAGGGCGGCCAGACTTTGTGCCGGGCGGCGCAGGGTGGGGTCGAAGGGGTTGATGTTGGGGCCAATGGCCAGCGCTTCGCGTTTGAGTAGATCCACCACGGTGGGCAAACGCTCTGGGCTGAGCCTTCCCGTGATGGTGCCCACGCTCAACGCAGCCACTGCCCGCCCATCGCGGTCGCACAGGGGCACGGCCACGCCCGCCATGTCTTCGAGCAAGCCGGTGTTGCGCCCGGCGTAGCCGAGTTCGCGCACGCGGGCAATTTCAGTGCGCAGGTACACCTCGTCAAACGCGCCCAACTCGCGCAGACGGGGCAGGTTGAAGCGAATCACTTCTTCTCGTTCCATCTCGGGCAAAAACGCCAAAATCGCCAGGCTGCCCTGGCCAATACCCAGTGCAATGCGTCCCCCAATATCGCCCGTGAAAGAGCGAATGGGAAAGGGCCCTTCGCTGCGGTCCAGACAGATGGCGTCATAACCACTGCGGGCCAGCAAAAAGATGGTGTCCCCCAGACTGGCCGACAAACGAAGAATGGCAGGGCGGCACAAGTCGCGCAAATTCATGGTGCTGCCAGCGCGCGCGGCCAGTGAAAAAAAGCCAATGCTCAAGCGGTAGAGCTTGCTGCGTTGGTCTTGCTCCACCACGTCCTGGGCGATCAGGGATTGCAGCGTGCGGTGAACGGTGGCTTGCGTCAGCCCCAGGGTCTTGGCCAATTGCGTCACGCGTGAACCGGTGGGCTGGTCTTGCGCCAGCAGCCGGATGATGGCAAAGGCCCGTTCTAGCCCACCAGCGCCCGGATTTTTTGGCTTAGTACCTTCTTCCAGTGAAATCATATGAATTAATCTTTTTTAAATATTCCGTTCAGAGGAATATAAAACAAATATATGCCGTCTAGTGGAATACCCCGTTGACGCGCAAGGTTCTTTTTAACATCATCAATTCCAAGTTGAATGCCGCCTGAGCCCCCCAATTCTGTCGACCAGGCCGCGCTGACAAGGAGTGTGAGATGTCTTTTCTAAGGCTAGCCAATGTGTCCAAGTTTTACGGTGCCGTGTGTGTCGTAGAAAGCATGAACCTGAGCGTTGAAAAAGGCGAATTCGTCACCTTGTTAGGCCCCTCGGGCTGCGGCAAAACCACGACGCTACAGATGATTGCCGGCTTTGCCGAGGTCAGCAGCGGCCAAATTTTGCTGGCGGGTCAGGACATCACGCAGACCAAACCCAATTCGCGCGGTCTCGGTATCGTGTTTCAAAGTTACGCCTTGTTTCCCCACATGACGGTGTTCGACAACGTCAGCTTTGGGCTGGAGATGCGGCGCATGCCCAAGGCCGAACGCACCCAGCGCGTTGCGCAAGCCCTGGCGCTGGTGCATCTGGAGCAGCACGCCGACCGGTATCCGCGCGAGCTCTCGGGTGGGCAGCGCCAGCGCGTGGCGCTGGCACGCGCCCTGGTGATTGAGCCCGCGGTGCTGCTGCTTGATGAGCCGCTGTCCAATTTGGACGCCAAGCTGCGCGAGGAAATGCAGTACGAGCTGCGAAAAATACAGCGCAAGGTCGGCATCACCACCATCATGGTGACGCACGACCAGAGTGAGGCCATGTCGATCAGCGACCGCGTGGTGGTGATGCAAAACGGGCGCGTCACGCAGACCGATGTGCCCTACACCTTGTACGAGCAACCGCAAAGCAGTTTTATCTCCAAGTTTGTCGGCAAAACCAATTTGATGAACGGGCGTGTTCACCACCGTGCGGCGGTGTCACAGGTGGCGGTGGGCTTGTCGATGCTGGAGGTGGAGACTGGCGCGGAGACCAGCGAGAAGGCGTTGAATCTGGCACCCGACGCCCCCCTGGTGCTGAGTCTGCGGCCAGAAAAAATAAACTGTGTGCCGGCCGGCCAGGGCCTGGTTGACGGTGTGGTAACGGCGCGCTTTTTTCTGGGCAGCCAGTGGCTCTACCAGCTCAGCACGCCGCTGGGCGACCTGATGGTGCTCAGCCCCAATGGCGACCAGTTGCCGCTGGAGGAGGGGACGCGCACCGGCTTGTCTTGGGCGCTGCGTTCACTGCGCATCTTGACGGGTGACGGTGACGGTGCCGACGCCGCACTGGCCCCGGCGCCAACGGAGGCGCTGGCATGAGCCTGCGCAAGGCGTGGACGCCGTGGGCGCTGTCAGCGCCTGCGCTGCTGTTGTTTGCGTCCTTGCTGCTGCTTCCCCTGGCCATGACGGCGGTGTTGTCCTTCAATGTGTTTGACTACAACACCGGCGTCAAAAACGAATACACGCTGGCGCATTACCTGGCCATCGTCACCGACGAGTATTACTTCACCATCTTCTGGCGCACCTTCTGGGTGGCGGGTCTGACCACGTTGATCTGTCTGGTGATTGGCGCGCCTGAGGCCTATGTCTTGAGCCGCATGCGCAATCCTTGGCGCTCCATTTTTTTGCTGGTGGTGCTGGCGCCCTTGTTGGTGTCCGTGGTGGTGCGTGCGTTTGGCTGGAGCATGCTGCTTGGCCCCCAAGGGGTGCTCAACCAGGGCTTGCTGTTTCTGGGCATGGGGCCAGTGAATATTTTGTACACCGAGGCGGCGGTGATCGTGGCCTTGGTACACGTGATGCTGCCCTTCATGGTCATTCCGGTCTGGACGTCTTTGCAATCCCTCGACCCCGAGGTGGAGAACGCTGCCTTGTCACTGTCGGCCTCGCACTTCACCACCTTGCGGCGCGTGGTGTTGCCGCAGGTGATGCCGGGCATTTTGTCGGGCAGCCTGATTGTGTTTGGCCTGAGCGCCAGTGCCTTTGCCATTCCGGGTTTGCTGGGCGGGCGGCGCCTGAAGATGGTGGCCACTGTGGTGTATGACGAGTACCTGCATGAGTTGAACTGGCCGCTGGGCGCCGCCATTGCGCTGCTGCTGCTGTTGGCCAACCTGGTGGTGATGCTGTCGTACAACCGCATGCTCGAGTCACGTTACAAGAAAGCGCTGGGCTAGGCGCATGTCAAAAAACGGCCCGTTGGCCCTGCTCTTTAACGCGCTGGTCATCAGCTTCATGCTGGCGCCCCTGGTGGTGGTTTGTCTTGTCGCGTTCACGCCCGAGAACACCCTGACCATTCCCAGCACGCATCTGTCCTTGCGTTGGTTTCGGGCGGTTTCTGCGCACCCGGATTTTGTGCAGTCGTTTTGGAACAGCCTGTGGCTCGCGCTGTCTGCCGCCACGCTGGCCACCCTGATTGCGGTGCCCGCCGGGTTGGCCATCACACGCTACGACTTCAAGGGACGCGATGGCTTGAACGCGCTGTTTTTGTCGCCGCTGATTATTCCCCACCTGATTCTGGGCGTGGCGCTGTTGCGCCTGTTTACGCTGATAGGGGCGACCGGTAATTTTGTTTGGCTGATCCTGGCGCACGTCATCATCATCACGCCCTACGTGCTGCGACTGGTGCTGGCCGCTGCGGTGGGTATGGACCGCAGCTGCGAGCAAGCGGCCATGTCGCTGGGGGCAAGCCAGCTGACGCTGTTTCGCCGGATCACCCTGCCCATGATTTTGCCGGGGGTGACCGGCGGCTGGCTGCTGGCCTTCATCAACAGTTTTGACGAAGTCACGATGTCCATCTTTGTCACCGCGCCTTCCACCGTGACCTTGCCGGTGCGCATGTACATGTACGCCACCGAATCCATAGACCCGTTGATGGCTGCCGCCTCGGCCTTGATGGTGGCTTTCACAGCGGTGGTGATGGTGCTGATTGACCGTCTCTACGGGCTGGACAGAATTTTGGTGGGCGGCAAATGAGTGCCTCGCAAACCCCGGCTCCTTTGTGGCGGCGCCTGGCCGAGACCGCGCGTGAGCCGGTGGCCTTTGTGTTGGACGGCCAGCCGGTGCAGGCCTTGGCTGGCGACACCGTGCTCACGGCCATTTTGTTGCAGCGGGCCAGCGTGCGCGTGACCGAGTTCAGCGGTGAACACCGCGCCGGTTTTTGCCTGATGGGCGCCTGCCAGGACTGCTGGGTGCGTTGTGCTTCAGGCGCGCGCGTGCGGGCCTGCAGCACCCTGATTGAAGAAGGCATGCAGGTATGCACCGGCCCGGAGTTGGTGCCATGAGCTGCACCAAGACTTGCGCTGTTTCCACCGCTCTGCCGGGCTTGAACAGCGCGCCCATTCGCGCGGTGATTGTGGGCGCCGGGCCGGCCGGTGTGCAGGCGGCGCAAACGCTGGTGCGCCATGGCCTGCGTCCCGTGGTGCTGGACGAGGCGGCGCGCTGGGGCGGGCAAATATACCGCCAGCCCCCGGCCAATTTCAAGCGTTCTAAACAAACCCTGTACGGGCTGGAAGCCTCCCGTGCGCAGGCCATGCACAGCAGCATGCAGGACTTGTTGCCGCATGTGGACTACCGCCCTGACAGCCTGGTGTGGAACGCCGAGGGCGGCCAGCTCGATATCTTGCACCAGCAACAAACCTCTGTGCTGGACTACACGCACCTGTTGCTGTGCACCGGGGCCACCGACCGGATACTGCCGTTCAGCGGCTGGACCACGCCCGGCGTCTACTCGCTGGGGGCAGCGCAGGTGGCACTGAAGTTTCAGGGCTGCGCCATTGGCCAGCGCGTGGCGTTTGTGGGTACCGGCCCTTTGCTGTACCTCATTGCTTACCAATACGCCAAAGCTGGGGCCGAGGTGGTGGCGGTGCTTGACAGCGCCACCTTGGGCGATCAGGTGGCGGCATTGCCCCAACTGCTGGCCCGGCCGTCTTATCTGGCCAAAGGTCTGTATTACGTGGCCTGGCTGCGGGCGCACGGCGTGCCTTTGCACGGCGGCGTGCAACCGGTCCAAGTGCTGACCCCGCCGCAGGCCGAGGCCCGCGTGAGCGGGCTGGTTTGGCGAGATGCCCAGGGCGAACACACACTTGACTGCGATGCCATCGGTTTCGGATATGCCCTGCGCTCCGAAACCCAGTTGGCCGACATTCTGGGTTGCCGTTTCAGCTTTCACGCGGTGCAACGCGCCGATCTGCCCGACACCGATGCCGCAGGGCGCTCCAGTGTGCCCGGTGTCTACCTGGCCGGCGATGGCGCGGGCATCATGGGCGCCGATGCGGCCCAATGGGCGGGCGAGCGCGCCGCCCTGGCCTTGCTTGAAGACGCTGGCTTGTTGCCCACCGAGCCAGCGCAAGCAGCGGCCAGCGTGGCACGGGTGACTCAGTTGAACACCCAGTTGACACGGGCACAGCGCTTCAGGAGCGGCTTGGAGCGGGCGTTTCCGTTCCCGGTGCAGTGGGCGGCCCAAGCGCCTGATGCGCTGGTGATTTGCCGATGTGAAGAAATCACGGCGGGTGAGTTGCGCCACGCGGTTCAAGCCCAAGGCGTGTTGGAGATCAACCGCCTCAAGGCCCTGACCCGGCTTGGCATGGGGCGCTGCCAGGGCCGCATGTGCGCCGTGGCTGCCACTGAAATTTTGGCCCATGCCCTGGGCCAAACCCCACAGCAGGTTGGACGCTTGCGCGGCCAGGCGCCGGTCAAACCCATTCCCTTTGCGCTGGTGCAAGCCAGTGCTACTGCGCAACCGCAGGAGGCGTCATGAGTGCGGCATTGAGCGCGCCCCAATGCACCGATGTGTTGATCATCGGCGGCGGTATTGTGGGCGCCTCGGCGGCACTGGCCCTGCGGCAAAAGGGCCGCTCCGTGATTCTTCTGGAGCGCGACTTTTGTGGCTCGCGTTCCAGTGGCGTCAACTACGGTGGCGTGCGCCGCCAGGGCCGGCCGCTCTCGCAAATGAGCCTGTCGCAACGGGCGCATGGCATCTGGAGTCAACTGCCTGAGCTGATTGGCACGCAGGGCGAATATGTGCAGTGCGGCCACCTCAAATTAGCCCGCAGTGAGGCCGACCTGGCCTCTCTGGAGGCCTACCGCGAGCGCACCCTGGCGTTCGGCATGAACCTGCAAATGCTCAGTGCCGCCACGCTACGCCAGCATTACCCCTGGCTGGGTGCTGGCGTGGTGGGCGGTTCTTTGTGCCCGCAAGATGGGCACGCCAACCCACGTTTGGTGTCACCTGCATTTGCCAAGGCGGCGGCCCGCCTGGGGGCCGACATCCGCGAGCAAACGCAGGTGCAAGAGCTGGCGCATGATGGCCGGCATTTTGTGGTTCGTGCGCTCGGTCAGCCCGAGATACGGTCTAATTTTTTGCTCAACTGTGCCGGTGCCTGGGCCGGCACCCTTGCCGCTGGCTTTGGCGAGCCAGTACCTATGGTCTCCTTGCACCCGGTCATGACGGTGACCGAGCCTCTGCCCATGTTCATGAACCTGAGCCTGGGGGTGGAGGGCGGTGGCATTTACGCCCGCCAGGCGCCACGGGGTAACTGTGTGATTGGTGGCTCGCAGGGCTATGCGCTGGATGACAAGCGCGCCCGTCCCAGCCGCGAAGCGGTTTCGTTGGTGTTGCAGCGCTCGGTGGAGTTGATGCCAGCGTTGCGCCACGCCCACATCATTCGCACCTGGAGCGGTACCGAAGGCTATTTGCCCGACCGCGAACCTGTGGTGGGCTTCAGTACCACCACGCCCGGCTTGTTGCATGGCTTCGGTTTTGCCGGTGCAGGTTTTCAGATTGGCCCGGCCGTTGGGGCCGTGCTAGCCGATCTGGTGTGCGAGGGCCGCACGGCCACCGACATTGACGCCTTTGCCCTTTCCCGTTTTCAAAATCTGGTGCAACCGGCGCCTGATGTTTCCCTCGACCGGTCCTTCTCACGCAGTTCTTCCCTTGTTAACGTTACCTAAAGGAGATTCCATGAAACGTATTCCTTCTTCACTTCAAGTGGCCAAGCGCACCTTGCTGCCTATGGCCCTGCTGGCGGCCACGCTGGCCGCACCGCTGGCTCAGGCTCAAACCAAAACCCTGTACATCGGCATGAACGGGGGCTCCATGGAGAAAACCTGGACCGAACACATCTTCCCGGCGTTTGAGAAAGCCAATAACGTCAAGGTGGTGGTGGTGCCCGGCACCTCGTCTGAAGTGCTGGCCAAAGCCCAAGCCGCCAAAGACAAACCACAAATGCACGTGATGTTTCTGGATGACGGCGTGATGGTGCGTGCCATTGGCATGGGCTTGTGCGAAAAAATGAAACCCAGCGCCACCCTCAACGAGGTGTTTCCTGCAGCCCGTTTCAAGAACGATATGGCCATTGGCGTGACCATGGGCATGACCGGCCTGGCGTACAACAAGAAAATGTTTGCAGACAATGGCTGGGCACCGCCCACGTCCTGGATGGACCTGGCCGACCCCAAGTTCAAGGGCAAGGTGGTGTTCCAGTCCATGCCTTCGTCCTCGTTTGGCTTGCACGGCTTTTTGATGTTCAACCGCATCAAAGGCGGCAATGAGTCCAATGTGGAGCCTGGCTTCAATGCCTGGAAGACCAGCATCGGCCCTAACGTGCTTGAGTACATTCCCAGCTCAGCCAAGCTCTCTGAAATGATTCAAACCGGCCAAGCCGCGATTGCACCGTTGACACCGACCTCGGTGGCCTCCTTGAAGGAAAAAGGCATTGCCGTTGAATACGCGCAACCCAAAGAAGGCTCCGTGGTGTTGATGACGGCCGAGTGCGTGATTGCCAACAACAGCGAACCCGTGCTGGCACAAAAACTCGCCGAGCACCTGTTGACGGCCACGGCACAAGCGGCTGGTTTGCAGCACGGCAACCAGATTCCGTCCAACCCCAAAGCGCCTGCCGTTGACAACGACGCCAAGGCCATGGTGAAGCAGTTCGCGGAGTACATGAAAAACACTGTCACGCTGGACTGGGATGCGGTCAATGAAAACCGTGCCGCCTGGAACGCGCGCTGGAACCGCTCCATTGAACGCTAGAAAGTAAGCCATGACCACTGCCTCTGATATTTCGTCCATTTTTCAAACGCTGGGCGTGCCTTTGGCACCTGCCGGCACGTCCGCTGGCACGTCTGCCAGCACGCAAGCCTTGCAGGTGCATTCACCCATTGACGGCAGCGTGCTGGCCCACGTGGCGTGCAGCACGCTGGCGCAAACCCAGACCGCTATTGACCACGCCCATTCACGCTTTTTGAGTTGGCGCAATGTGCCCGCTCCCAAGCGGGGCGAGTTGGTGCGGGTGTTTGGTGAAGTGGTGCGCCAGCACAAGGAGCCGCTGGGGCGTTTGATTTCTCTGGAGACTGGAAAAATTCTTCAGGAAGGTTTGGGCGAAGTGCAGGAGGTGGTGGACATTTGCGAATTTGCCGTGGGCTTATCTCGGCAGTTGTACGGCCTGACCATTGCCAGCGAGCGGCCCGACCACAAGCTGCTGGAGACCTGGCATCCGGTGGGCGTGGTGGGCGTCATTTCGGCGTTCAACTTTCCGATGGCGGTGTTCTCCTGGAATGCCGCTTTGGCACTGGTCTGCGGTAATACGCTGGTCTGGAAGCCGTCCGAGAAGGCGCCTTTGTCGGCGCTGGCTTTGGGCGGCCTGTTGCTGAAAACCGCGCAGGATTTAGGCATTGATGGCACGGGCTTGCTGGCGGTGCTGGTGGGTGACCGTGCGGTGGGTGAAGCCCTGGTGGCGCACCCGCAGGTCAAGCTGGTCAGCGCCACGGGTTCCACCGCCATGGGCAAGGCCGTGGGGGTGGCCTGTGCGTCGCACTTCAAGCGTTCTTTGCTGGAGCTCGGTGGCAACAACGCGGCCATTGTGTGCCCCTCGGCCAACCTGGATCTGGTGGTGTTGGGTGCAACGTTTGCTGCCGCCGGCACTGCCGGCCAACGCTGCACCAGCTTGCGACGCTTGATCGTGCACCGTTCGGTCTATACCAATTTGGTGGCGTCTCTGGTGCGTGTATTTGAAAAGCTTTCGATTGGCGATCCATTGGCTACCGGCACGCTGGTGGGGCCTTTGATTGACCAAGGCGCTTTTGAGGCCATGCAGCGTGCACTGGCCACGGCGAAAGCGGGCGGTGCGGCGGTGCACTTTGGCCAGCGCGTGGAGACCGGCCAGTCGGCCGCGTTTTATGTGCGCCCGGCCTTGGTTGAGATGCAGGCGCAGACCGGCCCCATGCTGCAAGAAACCTTTGCGCCCATTTTGTACATCGTGCCCTATGACGACTTTGAGGAAGCCATTGCCATCAACAACGCAGTGGCCCATGGTTTGTCGTCGGCGGTGTTCACGCAGAATTTGCGCGAGGCAGAACTCTTCACCTCGGCCCGTGGTTCTGACTGCGGCATTGCGAATGTGAACATTGGCACCAGCGGGGCCGAGATTGGCGGCGCATTTGGCGGTGAGAAGGAAACCGGTGGCGGCCGTGAGTCGGGCTCAGACGCTTGGAAGGCCTATATGCGCCGGGCCACCAATACCGTCAACTACGGCACCACGCTGCCGCTGGCACAAGGCGTCAAGTTCGATATTTAGTGCGTTTGAACGGGACGGGGCTAGCCCCGCCCAGCGCCACCCCAGCTAGGTTTTGCTGGCGATAAACCACATGGCGGACTTGATGCCCGCCACGGTCAGCAGCAAGGAGCCCAGCAAGTGCGCGCCCGCTGTGCCCAGGGCCAGCAGGTAACGTTGTTGGCCCAGCATGCCCACCACTTCAGCCGAGAAGCTGGAGAAGGTGGTGAGCGCCCCCAAAAAACCGGTCACCAGGGCGAGGCGCCAGACCGGGTCTATTTGCGGCAGCGCCTGAAACACGGCCACGCAAATACCGATCAGGTAGCCGCCCACCAGGTTGGCCGCCAGGGTGCCAAAGGGCATGAGTGCGCCCGGGTTGAGCCACAGTCCCAGGCCCCAGCGGGCCAATGCGCCCAGGCTGGCCCCCACGCAAATGGCGAGCACTGAGAGCATGCTTACTTTTTGGCAGCGCCGTTGACCGTCAGGCCTTGTGCCGAGAACTTGGTGGCCGTGGCATCGGCCACGCCTTTGACGCGGGCGCTGAAGTCGCTCCAGTCCTTGAAGTTGCCTTTCTTGCGCTCGTCCAGAATTTTGCTGGACATGGCCGGGCCAATGCCCTTGATGCTGTCGAGCTCAGCGGCCGTGGCCTGGTTGATTTCGACGGCAGCAAAGCAGACCGATGCAGACAGCATGACGATCAGAAACAATAATTTTTTAAGCATGTTGGAACTCCTGAAAAAATGCACGAGCCGAGATATGTAGAAAGTTATATGTAGAGCGTTATATGTGGAGAGAGAGGCTACCGAACTCAAGCCTGTTGGGCCAGCCATTGCACATAGTGCTGCACGCCCGTTTGCACATCAGCAAAGGCGTGATCGCAGCCAGCGGCGCGCAGGGCGCTGAGGTCGGCCTGGGTGTAGCACTGGTATTTGCCACGCAGCGCGTCGGGGAAGGCCACATAGTCCATCAGACCTAGGGCGGCGATTTCTGCTGTGGTCAGGGCTTCTTGGCCATTCAAGCTGCTCAAGCCGTTCATGCCCCGCAAGGTGTTGACGACCGTGCTGGCCACATCATTGAAGGGCTGTGCCCGGCCACTGCCCAGGTTGAAGAGGCCCGAGGTGCCTGGGTGGTCAAAAAACCAGAGGTTGACTGCCACCACGTCGTCGATGAAAACGAAATCGCGCATTTGCTCGCCGGGGCCGTAGCCACCGTATTCGCCAAACAGCTTGACCTTGCCGTCGGCCAGAAACTGGTGGTATTGGTGAAAGGCCACGCTGGCCATGCGGTCCTTGTGTTGCTCGCGCGGGCCGTAGACGTTGAAATACCTGAAACCCACCACCTGGCTCATGCGTGCGGCGGGGGGCTGTTGCGCGGCTTTGTGCCAGGCCAGTCGCACGTGCTGGTCAAACAACAGTTTGGAGTAGCCGTAGACGTTGAGCGGGCGCTCAAAGGCGGGTTCTTCGCGGAAGGTGTCTGAGCCGCCATAGGTGGCGGCGCTGGACGCGTACAAAAGCCGGGTGCGCTGTTGCTGGCAGGCCTGCATCAACTGGCACGACAGGGTGTAGTTGTTGGCCATCATGTACTTGCCGTCAAGTTCCATGGTGTCGCTGCACGCGCCCTCATGAAAGACAGCTTCTATGGCGCCGTAATGGCCCTGGGCAAAGTGGTCATAAAAGGTACTGGCATCCACGTAGTGTGCAATCTGCAGATCTGCCAGGTTGCGAAACTTGTCGCCCTGAGTGAGATCGTCCACCGCGATGATGTCGGTGATGCCGCGAGCATTGAGTCCCTTGACCAGGTTGCTGCCAATGAAGCCGGCCGCGCCGGTGACGACGATACGGGTCATGCCATCAACTCCTTAAAAGACACGGTGGCCGTACCAAACTTGGCCACAACCAGCCCACCCGCCCGGTTGGCCAGCGGCAGTGCGTCGCGCATGCTGAGCCCGGCGGCAACCAAGGCGGCCAGCGTGGCAATGACGGTGTCGCCAGCGCCGGTGACATCAAACACCTCGAGCGCATGGGCGCTGACGTGCAAGTGACCCTGGGCATCAAAGAGCGTCATGCCTTCCTCGCTGCGGGTGAGCAGCAGGGCGTCTAGGCCCAGGTTTTGGCGCAGCTGTTGCGCCTTGCTGTGGAGCTCTTCTTCATTTTGCCAAGGGCCAATGACTTGCTGCAACTCCGCGCGGTTAGGGGTGATGCAGGTGGCATGCTGGTAGCGCGTGTAATCGCTGCCCTTGGGGTCGATCAGGATGGGTTTGCCAGCCGCGCGGGCGCGGGCAATCATGTCGCTGACATGGGCCAGGCCGCCTTTGCCGTAGTCGGAGAACAGCACGGCGTCATGCACGGGCAACAAGCTGGCAAAGGTGGCTGTTTGCGAGGCCAGTACTTCGGTTTGGGGGGTGTTTTCAAAATCGAGGCGCAGCAATTGTTGCTGGCGCCCGATGACCCGCAGCTTGACGGTGGTCTTGAGCGTGGCGTCTCGTCCGAAGTGGGGTTGTATGCCGGTTTGGGCAACCAGCGCTTCAAGCTTGTGGCTGGCCTCGTCATCGCCCACCACGGTCAGCAACGAGGCCTGCGCCCCCAGGGTGACCACGTTGTAGGCCACGTTGGCCGCGCCGCCATTGCGGTCTTCCTCGCGCGTGACGCGCACCACTGGCACCGGCGCTTCGGGGCTGATGCGGTCTACCGCGCCGTACCAATAACGGTCTAGCATGACATCACCCACCACCAGCACGCGGGCCTGAGACATTTGTTCTTGGCTGATCTTCATGGGCAGGTCACCGGTTGAGTCGTTCTGTTGAGAAAGGTCACAGTTCTTCCACGCGACGGCTGGGGTAGCTGTCCCACGCCTGGCAACCCGGGCATTGCCAGAAGTGTTGACGGGCTTCAAAGCCACACGCAGCGCAGCGGTACCGAAGCAGCGGTTTGACGGCGTGGTCTAGCGCGCGCTGCACTTGCGGGTGAAATTGCTCATGCTCAAATTTTTCGCCGGCAATCCATTTGGCTGCGGCCACCAGGGAGGGTTCGCGCTCCAGATGCTGCACATACCAGTCGCGTGCCGTGGGGGCCGGTTGCTCGCTGGCGGCATGCAACACAACGATGGCATCAAGCACATCCAGCGAGGGTGATGCGGCGTAATTGGCTTTGAGCGCCTGCAAGGCCTGGGGGATACGACCACAACGGCTGGCCAGTTCTGCCAAGGGTGCTGCAATCAAGGGAACCGCTTGCGGCGACTGCTGCAACGCGTCTTCCAGCAAGGCATAGGCTTGGTCGGTGTGGCCTTGGTCCGACAACAGGCGGGCCAGATCAAGGCGCGCGCGTGGCGCGTCCGGGGCCTTGGCTAGGGCTTGTTGCAGCAGAATTTGGGCCTGGGCCGCGTTCTGGCTGGCCAGACAACTGGCTGCTTCTTCACACAGGTAATGGGCCAGTCGGCCGTTGAAGTTGCCTTGTTTGGCATCCGAGAGCTTCTGGGCAATCAGCGCGGCTTGCGTCCAGTCGCGGCTGCGCTCGTAATTGGCCAGCAGAGCGAGGCGGGCCTGGGCTTCAAAGGGCGTGTCTTCCAGCTTGAGCAGGGCCGCCTCAGCACGGTCGAGCAAGCCGGCCTTGAGGTAGTCCAGCGCCAGTGCGTGTTGCGCCCGCTGCCGGTCAGCCTTGCTCAGGTCGCCGCGCGAAAGCAGGTGCTCATGCACGCGCACGGCCCGCTCGTATTCACCGCGGCGGCGAAACAGGTTACCCAGTGCGAAATGCAGTTCCGAGGTGTCGGGGTCGTTTTGCACGGCTTCAATGAAGGCGTCAATGGCTTGGTCTTGCTGCTCGTTGAGCAAGAAGTTCAGGCCCTTGAAATAGGCTTTGGGGGCGTGTTGGTTTTCTATGCGCAGTTGGCGCAGGTCCAGACGAGAAGCCAGCCAGCCCAGCACGAAGGCCACGGGCAGGCCAATCAGAACCCAGCTCAGGTCAAAGTCCATGGGGAATGGTGGGTGGGTTGGCCGTGGCCGATGCCGTGGACTCGCTCACGGGCATGGCTGCTGCGGCCTGTCTGGCCTGGGTGGCGGCACGGCGGTGCTTCCACCAGCGTGGCACCATGCCCAGAGCGCCTATGGCCACGCCCAGGCTGAAGGCACTCAGTACCACCAGCACTTGGGGGGCGCGCCATTGCGTGCCAAAGAAAAAGTGCACGGTGCTGTCTTGCTGGTTGTTCAGCGCGAAGGCAAACAGGGTAAAAAAAATGGCCGCTTTAAGTATCCACTTAAGCAGCCACATGAGGTTGTTCATCAATTTCCCCAGTGACGGGATGATTCTAGCGTTGCCCAAAAGGGTCGTCGCTGGTCAAATTTTGGTCTTCGCTTGCAATTCTGCGGTACGTTGGTCTACGGCTTCGCGCAGGGCTTTGCCCGGTTTGAAGTGCGGTACCCGTTTTTCAGGAATGGCGACACTTTCACCACTGCGCGGGTTGCGTCCCATGCGGGGCGGTCTGCGGTTGATGGAGAAGCTGCCAAAGCCCCGGATTTCGATACGGTGTCCACGCACCAGCGCGTCGTTGATGGCATCAAGAATGGCCTTGACGGCAAATTCGGCATCGCGGTGGGTGAGCTGGCTGAACCGTGCAGCCAGTTCTTCGACAAGGTCGGAGCGGGTCATCTTGAAAAAAAGCCACCCCAGGACGAGCCCGGGGTGGCAGTTCTCTTTTTACTTCTCGTTGTTGTCCAGCTTGGCGCGCAACAAAGCGCCCAGGCTGGTGGTGCCAGCGTTTTCACGGGCAGACGATTGGCTCAGGGTGGCCATGGCTTCGTTTTGATCTGCTGCATCCTTGGCCTTGATGGACAACTGGATGTTGCGGGTCTTGCGGTCCACGTTGACCACCACGGCGGTGACTTCGTCACCTTCCTTGAGCACGTTGCGGGCATCTTCCACGCGGTCGCGTGAGATTTCCGAAGCGCGCAGGTAGCCGATGATGTCTTCGCCCAGATCGATCTCAGCGCCTTTGGCATCCACAGTCTTGACCTTGCCGGTGACAACCTGGCCCTTGTCGTTGATCGACACAAAGGTGGTGAATGGATCGGAGTCGAGTTGCTTGATACCCAGGGAGATGCGTTCGCGGTCCACGTCCACAGCCAAGACCAAAGCCTCGACTTCTTGACCTTTTTTGTACTCGCGCACAGCGGTTTCGCCGGGCTCGTTCCAGGACAGGTCAGACAGGTGCACCAGGCCGTCGATACCGGCAGCCAGGCCCACGAACACGCCGAAGTCGGTGATCGACTTGATCGGGCCCTTGACGCGGTCACCACGCTTGGTGTTTTGTGCGAACTCTTGCCATGGGTTGGCTTTGCACTGTTTCATGCCCAAGGAGATGCGGCGCTTGTCTTCGTCGATTTCCAGAACCATGACTTCGACTTCGTCACCCAGGACAACGATCTTCGAAGGTGCAACGTTCTTGTTGGTCCAGTCCATTTCGGACACGTGGACCAAACCTTCGATTCCGGGTTCGAGTTCCACAAAAGCGCCGTAGTCGGCGATGTTGGTGATCTTGCCGAACATGCGGGTACCTTGGGGGTAGCGGCGGTTGACGCCCATCCAAGGGTCGTCGCCCATTTGCTTCAGACCCAGCGACACGCGGTTTTTCTCGGTGTCGAATTTCAGGATCTTGGC
>CAJCCO010000060.1 GCA_903960915.1 uncultured beta proteobacterium | reverse complement strand
TTCATTTGGGAATGCAATCGCCAACATTGGAAGATGTAGTCAAAACCGCATCACTAAACTTGTCGGACGCACAGGGTTTGAAGCTAGGGTTCACGTCCTATGGTCACGGAACACAGCGAACCGTTCAGATGGCGCTCATAAACTTGCTAGCGAATCAGGTTAGGCCAGCGGCGCACGGCCAAACAACAACGCTTTTATTGATCGATGAACCAGAACTCTACTTACATCCGCACGCGGTTGAATTACTTCGTGACTCTTTACAAAAGATTTCAGGAACAGGCTTTCAAATCGTACTGACGACACATAGTCCCTTGGTTATTGGTGATCGAATACTAGACACGATCATTGCTTTCAAAAATCAACAGGGTCATACCGAGGTTCGTCAAAAAATGGCGAACGCAGCCAACTCGCTACAAAACATGGTGCACCATGCTGGGGTTGTCTTCTCGCTACAAAATTCAAGTTACCTTTTGTTCTCGGAGAGCGTGGTCATCGTCGAAGGTAAGACGGAAAAAATGCTGGTGCCCGATATGTATCAGGCGATCAGAAAAATGAGCTTGGCAAGAAGTAAAACTTGTTTGATCGAGGTTTGCGGGAGTGGCTCTATAGCACCAACGATGGACGTGTTGCGCGCAGTTGGGTTCAAGAGCAAGGCTATTGTTGATCTTGATTATCTCTTCAAGAAAGCGCCGAACCTTCTGCAGAACTTGACGAATGATGCTGATTTCCTTGCTTGCAAAGCCTGGTTTGCAGCCAATAACGCGACCACTGGATTTAAGTTGGGTGCGGATGGTTTTCCAGAAAAAAATGGCACTTTCACTGCCGCTGACGTATTTGAGATCATGGCCAAGGCAATGCCGCAGGAGGTCCAGCGACTGGCTTCACGTCTATTAGCACTGGGATTTTGGGTTTGGACCTTGGGGGCGATAGAAGCACACCTCGGCGTTGGGAAAACAGATGCAGATCGAATGGTATTTGCCAATTTAACAAGATCCAATGGAAACCTAAATCATGCGAATGACACTGTAAGTCTCACGGCGTGCATGAATTGGGTTTGACGTCGGACAGCAATGAAGGTTAGCAACGGCCTAGAGTTCCCAGTGGTGGCCCTGCCCGGCGTGGGGCACATGCCCGCCAAGGGCGAAAACGAGCAAGAGACGGTGCGGGTGTTTTATGTGGCGGCTACAAGGACTAAGCCGCGGCTGGTCATGGGGGTGATTGGGGATGGTCTTTATGGACCTATTTTGCAATCTGGTGACGTCAATCGAGCGGCTGTATTTCGATTCAGCAATGCGATACTGACGCCGGGGGCAGCTTGGCGAAACTGCCATTTGACTTTAAAAAGATTGGCTTGTTTTCATGACTATCCAGAATAATTTTCAAAATGCGCACGCTACCGTCATAAATCTCGTAGAACGGTTTGAAAAAAATCAGCAACACTATTTGAGCGCTAGTTACCAAGAACAGGAGGCCCGAAAAGACTTTTTAGACAAGTTTTTCATGGCGCTTGGATGGGACGTGAATCATGAGACGCAGACCAACCCCTATGAGCAAGAGGTCAAGATTGAAAAAAGCGTTACGACGGGGTCTGCAAAACGCAGAGCTGACTACTCTTTTTCTCTCGCTCCCCACTTCACCAAACGCCCCCGGTTTTTTGTTGAAGCCAAGCGTCCCCAGCAGGACATTGCAACGCCAGACAATTACTTCCAGTCAATTCGTTATAGCTGGAGCCACCAATTGCCGCTGGTGGTTTTGACCGACTTCCATAGTTTCCACATCATTGACAGCCGCTATCGACCAGACATTAAAACCGCTTTACCTAGACAACTGGCGGTCTACAACTACCGTGAGTACCGCGACCCAGATGTATTTTCAAAAATCTATTGGCTTTTTTCACGAGAGGCTATTGTTGGCGACGCCATTGGAAAGTATGCGGACACCCTCGAAAAGCCGACAGCGTCTAGCAAGCAACTTGGCTTGTTCGCTGGTGGTTACCAAAACATTGACGACGCCTTTTTGGAACAGCTTGACCAGTACCGCGAAGACCTTGCGCGTTCATTCAAGCGGCTAAACCCTGAGCTAAACAGCGAGCATTTAACGGAGGTTGTTCAGCGTTTGCTGGATCGCTTGGTCTTCACTCGGTTTCTAGAAGACAAGCTCATTGAGCCCGAGCCAATAATTAGTCGTCTTGGCACCAAGACTTCGGCATGGAAGCAGTTTGTCAGTGAATGTGATCGACTGGACAAGTTGTATAACGGCGTTGTATACAAGCACCATTCAATTCTGGATTCGCCGACATTTAAGGTCGATGACACTGCTTTCTTGGCTATTTGCGATGAGTTAACAGAGGCAAATTCCCCCTACGACTTCAACGCCATTCCGGTTGAAATTCTTGGACGTATTTACGAGCGTTTTCTGGGTAAGGTAGTTGTCGCCACCGCCAAGCGGGCGACGGTAGAAGAAAAGCCTGATGTACGCAAAGCCGGGGGAGTCTTTTACACGCCAGATTACATCGTTGCGCACATGGTGGAGCAGGCACTTGGCCCCAAAGTCAAAGGTAAGTCGCCCGACGAAATTCTTTCAGTCAGGACGATTGATACGTCGTGCGGGAGCGGGTCATTTCTAATTGGGGTTTATGAGTACATATTGAACGAACTTGCTCGTACCTATGCGGCCAAGCCCAAGCTGGCCCAAAAAAACGCCGTTGTTATGCGCGACGGCATCGTGCATCTCTCAATCCATAAAAAGCGGGAAGTTCTGATCAAGTGCATTTTCGGGATTGATATTGACGCACAGGCGGTAGAAGTGACGCAGTTGTCACTATACCTTAAGCTCCTAGAAGACGAGACAACTGACAGTGCACAGACCCAACAGTTGGAATTGGCGGCTGCATTGTTGCCGTCGCTCAATAAAAATATCATCATTGGCAACTCCCTGATTTCGCCTATTGACGATGCAAACGCAGATGACATGTTCACCATCGAGCGATATGACGCGCTCAAGGCGGTCGATCTTCACAGCACTTTCCCTCAAGTGTTTAGAAGCGGCGGTTTCGATTTGGTAATCGGCAATCCCCCGTATATCAAGGAAAGTACGAATCGCGAAGCATTCGACAACATCCATGATTCACCCTACTACCAGGGGAAGATGGATATCTGGTACATGTTTGCATGCCGCGCGCTTGACATCTTGAAGAAAAATAACGGGACACTCGCATTCATAGCCACAAACAATTGGGTAACGAATGCAGGCGCAAGACGACTTCGCGAAAAGATATCCAACGAAGCCCGCATCGAGCAACTTATTGATTTTGGAGATTACAAAGTCTTTAAGGACGCCGGAATTCAGACAATGATATTGGTAGCCAAGAGAAGTACGGAGCCAGAGAGCTATGCTTTTGACTATAGGCGACTTGATTGCTCAAAACCAAAATTGGTTGATGCCCTGACCTTGCTAAAGGGAGATCAAAGCTCGCAGTCAATTTTGTTGAATCCTGTTTTTGATCGACGAAGAACGCCCAGTGCGCCGATGACATTTTCTGGGTCGGCAACAGAAAACCTGTTGCGGAAAATTGATGCGGTTAAAAACTTTGCTCTCGACGAACGGAAAGAAATCGCACATGGCATTGACGTATTGCAAGATGTGGTCAGCAGCAAGGCCTCTGCAAAATTGCGAGGTGTGGCGCAGGTCGGCGATGGCATTTTCGTTTTGAATGATGTGGAGCGAAATGACCTGAAGCTCAGCAAGAATGAAAATCAACTTCTTCGGCCTTACTTCACCACTAAAGAATTAGCGCGATATTTTGGAAACAGCAGGAACGTACTTTGGATCATTTATACAAATTCAACGTACAAAAAAAAGGGTGCAATGTCTCCCTTCCCCAAGATAAAGAGTCACCTTGATAAATTTTCGCCGATCCTCACGTCGGTAAATAAGCCATATGGTCTTCATAGGGCGCGCGATGAAAACTTCTTTAAAGGCGAGAAAATTTTTGCACAACGCAAAAGCTCGTCACCGACGTTCACTTACACCGCATTTGACTGCTACGTTTCTCGAATGTTCATTTCGATCAAATCGGATCGTATCAATTTGAAATATCTAACGGCATTGTTGAATTCAAATGTTGTTAAATTTTGGCTGAAGAACAACGGGAAGATGCAGGGGCAGAATTTTCAGTTGGACAATGAGCCATTACTCGCAATTCCACTGGTTTCACCTTCAAAGGAAGAGGAAGACCGAATCGCTAAGCTAGTTGATTTGATTTTGCAGGCATCCGAGAAACTGCGCGTCGCCGTCTTAGATTCGGAGCGTGACAGGTATCAACGCCTAATTGACCAGACGGACGCCAGGATTCAAGAGGCCGTTTACACGTACTACATGCTGACTGATTCAGATATTGATTTGATAAGCACACAAAACACATAATTTCTGGGTCTACGAATCCAGGACCCATGGCCATGCATGAAATCATCTGCCCCCACTGCAACAAAGCCTTCAAAATCGACGAGGCAGGGTATGCAGATATTCTGAAGCAAGTTCGTGACGGCGCGTTGGAGCAGCAGTTGCATGAGCGGCTTGAATTGGCCGAGCAGGACAAGCGCAATGTCGTCGAGCTTGCCCAGGCCCAGGTTGCCAGCGCCATGCAGAAGTCTGCTGTCGCCAAGGACTCCGAAATTCAGGCACTTAAGGCTAAGCTTGATGCGGATGAAGTTGCGCGCAAGCTGGCCGTGACCGCGGTCCTCACCGTTGTGACTGGCAAAAGTAAGCAAAAAGTGCCTGCAGCCCTTATGGAACTTGAGCAAGCAGCTATTGATTTATGAGCCGCGTAAAACATGAATTCCGGTGACCTGACGCTATTGCTTGACCGCCTGCTGGCCCAAGCGGGGGAACACGAGTGGCTGGAGTTCAAGCACAACGACGATCCGCACGCCATTGGCGAGTACGTCTCTGCCCTGGCCAATGCGGCAGCGTTGGACGGTGAGCCTTTCGGCTACATGGTCTGGGGCATTGAAAACGACACCCGCCAAGTAGTGGGAACCCGCTTCACACCTGGCGCAGCCAAGGTGGGGGCACAAATTCTGGATTTATGGCTGCACCAATACTTGCGCCCCAAGCTGGATTTCCGTTTTGATGCGTTTGACTATCAAGGCCAGCCCGTGGTGCTGCTGCGCGTACCTGCGGCAGTGGCGCAGCCGGTGAGTTTTCATGAGGTGGAGTACATCCGCATTCACAGCGCCAAGGTCAAACTCGCCAGCCATGCCGACAAAGAGGCCCGGCTGTGGGCAAGGCTGAATACGCGGGCCGATTGGTCAGCCGAGCTGGTGAGCACCGCCACTGTAGCCAATCTGGACGCGTCCGCACTGGCCGTGGGGCGGCAGCGTTTTGCAGAGAAGCATCCGCATCTGGCGGGTGAGGTGGCAGGCTGGGACGTGCCCACGCTGCTGTCCAAGATCAAGCTCAGCCGGGGCGGGCAATTGACGCGGGCCGCATTGCTGCTATTTGGCAAAGACGAGGCGGCGCAGTTTCTGCCTCTGCCGCCACAGGTGTCGTGGGTGCTTAAGGATGCCGATGGCACGGTGCTGGATTACCAGCACTACGGCTTGCCCCTGCTGCTGGCTCCTGACGCACTGTTTGCGCGGGTTCGCAATCTCACGGTGCGCTACTTGCCGCCGGGCACGCTATTTCCTACCGAGGTGCCGCAATACGATGCCTGGGTGATTCGCGAGGCTTTGCACAACGCCATCGCCCACCAGGACTACGCCGTTGGCGGGCGGGTCAATGTGATCGAAAAACCGGATGAGCTGATTTTCAGCAATGTGGGGCGGTTTTTACCGGGCAAGGTGGAGTGTCTTTTGACCCAAGACCAGTCGCCAGAACAGTACCGTAACCCATGCCTCACGCAGGCGATGGTGGCTTTGAAATTGATCGACACGGTGGGCAGTGGCATTCGGCGCATGTTCATCGAGCAGCGCAAGCGTTTTTTCCCATTGCCGGACTATGTGATTGATGCCGAGCAGCAGCGGGTGGAGGTGCGTATTACCGGGCGAATTCTCGGTGAGCAGTACACCCACGCACTGATGCAGCAGCCGGATTTGTCGTTAATGGATGTGTTCTTGCTGGACAAGGTGCAGAAGCGCATGCCTATCAGTGCAGTTGATGCCCGGGCACTGCGCGCGCGCAAGTTGATTGAAGGCCGCACACCCAATATCCATGTGTCGGCCAAGGTCGCAAAGGTGATGGGTGAGCAAGCCCAGCACACCCTGAACAAGGGGCTGGATTCAGCCTTTTACCGGGAGCTGGTGTTGCAGCACTTGCGCAACTTTACGGCGTGCAAACGTGAGGAGCTGGAAGCGGTGATGCGGGCCAAATTGCCCGATGTATTGAGCGATGCACAAAAGCGCAACCGGGTCAAAAACCTGCTCGCTGACTTGAGCCGCCGCAACCTCATTGCACCAGAGCGCAAGGGGCCAGGTGCGCGATGGCGGCTTGTGCCTCAAAAATAGGATAACTTGATGTAATTGGCCGTTGGCTGTCTATCTTTTTATCCTATTAGGCTAGGCTAATCCTGCTTAAGCTATTGATTTATATAGGTTTTATATAGGATAGAACGGCGTGACCACCCGAAACTATCCACCTGGGCTAGCCGGCAATCAAGGAGGCACCAGGGTCCGGAGTTATCAGCTTGCAAGACCCCACCGCGCCACCCAAAACCCGGCGCTATCTGCCCCACTGGGCCTAAATTTGCTTGCTGGGTATTTGATGGAATCGAATAATCGGCCGACCGGCCTGAAAAATATCCTTACAAATCAACAACTTGCAAATCAAAGGGTACTTGCTGGGTGTTTGATGGGGCGGTGTGGTCATCAAGGGGGCCAGGCTCGATTTACCAACAACTAATGAAAAGACAAGGCACCGACATGCACGAAATCATCTGCCCCCACTGCAACAAAGCATTCAAAATCGACGAGGTGGGGTACGCAGATATTCTGAAGTAAGCGCAATGCCGTCGAGCTTGCCCAGGCCAAGGTTGCCGGCGAAATGCAGAAGTCGGCGGTTCCCAATGACGCCGAATGAGTCCGTTGTGATGCTTCAACCCATCTTCCCGCTGCGCCCGCGGCCCGATCGAGTAGGGGACGGAGTTGCCCCCGTCGCCCTCTCACACCACCGTACGTGCGGTTCCGCATACGGCGGTTCACTGAACACACTGGAAGCGTCGCTGGGTGTCCAGCAACGAAACCAACCCTAATTCATCAAAGAAGCGTTTCGGATAAGCCGCGTTCATATGACTCGCACCGGCGTTCCACCAAGGACCGCGTCCGTTGCTTGCCGACTTCCATGCTCGCGTTTCGCCCAAGCCTCGCTCCTGTAGTCGCTTGTTACGCGTGGCCGGACGCTTCCATTGTCGCCATAGCAGGCAACGCAGTTTGCGCCGAATCCACCCGTCCAATGCCTGCAATACACCTTTGACCTCGGTCAACCGAAAGTATGACGTCCAGCCACGCAGCACCGGGTTGAGCGCTTCAATCGTTTTGCCAAGATTGCGCGAGGCATTCCCGACTACGATTTCACGCACCCTGTCTTTCAATCGCTTCAAACTGCTGTCAGCGATCTTCAGACGTGCCTGCTTGTGCATCGTGACGCTGTAACCCAAAAACTTTCGTTGCCATGGCCGCGCGACGGCACTTTTGTCCCGGTTCACCTGAAGCTTCAATTTTCGCTCCAAGTAATTGGTGATCGCAGCCATCGCGTGCTGCCCCGCCGCTTCGCTTTTGACGTAAATATTACAGTCATCCGCATAACGGCAGAACCGGTGTCCCCGACGTTCCAGCTCTCGGTCTAAGTCCGTCAGAAGAATGTTTGACAGCAGTGGTGACAGCGGCCCGCCTTGCGGCGTGCCTTGGGCCCTTGCGCTGACAATTCCCTCTGACATCATGCCCGCCTCCAGGTAACGCCGGATCAGTTTGAGTATCCGCTCATCTTTGACTCTTCTGGCTACCCGCGACATCAGGATGTCATGGTTGACCCGGTCAAAGAATTTCTCCAAGTCGAGGTCAACCACCCAGCGGCGGCCTTCCCCGATGTAGCTCTGTGCTCTCTGCACTGCCTGCCACGCATTGCGTGCGGGTCGAAACCCGTAGCTATGCTCAGAGAATTCGGGCTCAAACTGAGGTTGCAGGACTTGCAGCAGCGCCTGCTGGATCAGTCGGTCCAGTACCGTTGGGATGCCCAGTGTGCGTACCCCGCCATTGGGCTTGGGTATTTCAACTTTGCGAATCGCCGCCGGTATGTAATTTCCTGCCAGCAGTGCTGTTTTGATGCTTGGCCAGTGTTGTTGCAGCCATGCTTTGAACTCAAACACAGTGAGTCCATCGACTCCTGCTGCGCCTTTGTTACGCATGACCCGCTCATACGCCCGCCATAGGTTGCTACGCTCGACCACGGCATCCATCTGCCGCAGTCCCTCCGCTTTCGTTCGCCCACACGCCGCCGTGCCAGCCTCGGCGCCCACAGCGGCACTTGACGAAATCCGTTCGTCTCTCTCCGTCAAGGCTGCAGTTGCCTGCGTTGTTGCTTCATCGATTGGCATCGAGGTCGTATGTCCTACTCGCGTTGTTCAATGTTCGGGCCTTCAGTCTGGGCTCTTTCTGGCTTACCGCCTGGCCCCGACCTACTATGCCCTCTGCTGACTTCTGCATGCGCATCCCGACACTTCTCAATGTCGGTAGCACAAGGCACGCATGCAGATCTCCCCGGGTATTGCGCACCTACCTTCACGCTTATACCTGTCGGATATACGCCGTTGTGTTCCGTGCAAGTATTGGGCTTTGCAGATAATGGACTGCTCACCCCACAACGTCGCCTCATATCCGCTTCCTGTTCGTCAGGCCAGCGCTTTGCCTTCGGCTTCCTCCAGATTCGCAGTCGCCCGCGACACCCTTGCCGTTCGGCTAACTCTTCCCCTTGCCGGGTGAGTAGAGGACTTTCACCTCCAAGTAAGTGCGCCCTGCCGGGCGCACCATAAAAAAAGGCCCCGAAGGGCCTTGTTGAGTGGTCGTTGAGCCAAGCCTTACGGCTTGCGCTGCTCCAGGCGCAGGCCGAAGCCGCTGCGGGCGGGGAAGCCTTTCCAGTAGGTGTGGTCGGCTTTGAAGGTGCCGTCTTTCTCAGCAGACCATTTACCGTCTTTGGCGTACTCCACCACGTTGAGGTAGCTGTCCATGGCGGCGTCATTTTTCAGGTGCTTGTTCAAGAACGCGGTGGCAAAGTGCTGGGCAATGTTGTTCATGCGGGCGTTGTCCCACACGGCATCGCTGTAGTGCTCGGCTGGAATGAAGTTCAGGCTGGGCACGGCGGTCCAGGTTTCCTTGGGCGCGGGCATGGGCGCGGCGGCGTTGTGGTTGGCGTTCTCAAAGGTGAGCAGGTAGCGCGGTGCGTTGACGCTGCCTTCAAACAGATTGCGCACGCCGGGTGCGTAACCGGATACGTCGTCGACACTGCCGGCCATGAAGAACACCGGGGTTTTGATGCCAGCCAGACCGGCGGCGTCCCAAAAGCCGGCGTTAAAGCCCCAGGGGGCAATGGCAATGGCGGCTTTGATGCGTTTGTCCATGGACGCGGCGTGCGCGGCCGTGCCGGCCTGGCGTGCGGCCAATGCACCACCGGGCGTGCCCCAGGCGTAGCCCACGCTGGCGGCGGTGACACCGGCGCCTACCGTGTTGAGGGCGCCGTAACCCCCCATGGAGTAGCCGAGCAAGGCGGTGTTGTCGGTGTTGACCAGGCCTTTGAGGGTGCCGGCGGGGTCGTTGCTGTTGAGGCGCGCCATTTCATTGAGCACAAACAGCTGGTCGAGGGAGCGGTTCAGCAAGGTGCTGCCAAAGGCGGCCTGGTCGCTGTAGGTGCTGTCGGTGTGGTCGATAGACGCCACCACGTAGCCTTTGCTGGCCAGGTTTTCACCCAGGTGACTCATAAGGTAGCGGTTGCCCGGGTAGCCGTGCGAAATGATGACCAGCGGGAAGGGGCCACCGGTGCCGTCGGCCTGCGCGTCGCGCACGGCTTTGCCCATCAGGGTGACTTCGGTTTTGCCGTCACGTGTGATGACGCGGTACTGGCCGGCAGCGGCCTGGCCAGCGGCGAGTTTGGCGGGGTACCAGACCTCCAGGGTCAGCGGTCGGTCATAGCTGGGCAGGGGCTCGCCGGCTTTGGCCTTGACGATGTCGAGCTGCTTGGGGTTGACGACCTTGAGCGTCTTCACGCCCACGTTGTACTTGCCGTAGGGGGACAAAGCAGGCGCGTCGGAGCGAATGGTGTCTACGTGGTTGTCTTCAGCCAAGGCGGTGGACGGTGCACCCGCCAGCAACAAAAAAGCCGCGACGCCTGCGGCTACTACTGTTTTCAACATGTCTATCCTCTGAGTTAATCGTGGGGAGTTGCAACACGGGTGATGCACCCGTCAACTGCGGTGGTTCCGCCTGTCAATGGGCAGTTTATGG
Source organism: uncultured beta proteobacterium (assembly GCA_903960915.1). Classification (GTDB taxonomy): domain Bacteria; phylum Pseudomonadota; class Gammaproteobacteria; order Burkholderiales; family Burkholderiaceae_C; genus Rhodoferax. Next base: position 93,614 of record CAJCCO010000060.1, on the reverse strand, counting down.
GGGGCTGGGGGAGGTGCCAGACACTTGAGCGACAGCGGTGACTTCGGGCTTAAATCGGGAAGTTAAACCGCATAAGTTAAACCGCAAAACCGCAGCCCCGCAACAAGAGCGACACCACGTGCTCGGTGGCGCGGGCGTGGTCTTTGGGGCTGAGTTCGCTGCGGTTGAGGACGGCGCACACCTGCACGTCAAAGTCGGCATAGGTTTGGGTGGCGGCCCAGATGGTGAAGAACAGGTGCACCGCGTCCACCGGGGCCATGCGACCAGCGGCAACCCAGCCGTCAATCACGGCGGCTTTGGCGCGCACCAGTTCGCGCAATTCGGTGGCCAGCAAACCTTTAACCACCGGGGCGCCGTGCAGCAGTTCGTTGGCAAATACTTTGGAGGCATGCGGACGCAGCGCCGACAGGGCCATCTTGTCGCGGATGTAGCGCTCAATGGCAGTGCGCGGGTCGGCCTCGGGGGTGATGCCGTGCGTGGGCACCAGCCAGTCTTTCAGAATGCGCGCCAGCAGGGTGCGGTAGAGCTCTTGCTTGGAGCCAAAGTAATAGTGCAGGTTGGCCTTGGGCAAACCAGAGGCTTCGGCAATGGCGGCCATGGTGGCGCCACCAAAGCCCGCGCCGGCAAACACGCGCTCGGCGGCGATGAGGATCAGCGCCTCATTGGCCTGGCGGATCTGGCCTTTGGCGGCCTCGTCTGCGCTGGTGTCTGGCTGGCTGGTTGAAAGGGGGGTCATGTCTGGGGGAGAGAATTCTGATGCGGGCTCAAAGGCCCGTCAAAAGCGAGCGCAGCGTGGCCATCCACTGCTGCGCTCGGGGTTACCCCTGCGGGCAGCTTACTTTTGCGCGGCGTTCCAGACGGCGTGCGAGTAGGCGGCTTTGCCCGGGTCTTTCTTGATCACAGGCGAGCTGCCGGCGGCCAGCAACACCTTGACGGTGCGCTCATACGCGGCGGGTTCCAGGTAGCCCATTTTGGGGGTGCTGGCGGTGGTGATGAGCTTGGCCACGTTTTCCATCTGGCGCTTTTGCACCTTCTCGTTGGCGCTGCCGGAGCTGTCAGCGGCGACGACGATCTTGGCGGCTTCAGCGGGGTTCTTCACGGCGTCGTTCCAACCTTTGAACGTGGCTTTGAGGAACTTGCCCATGCGTGCCACAAAGGCCGGGTCTTTGAGCTTGGCTTCCATGACGTAGAGGCCGTCTTCCAACGAGGCCACGCCTTCTTTTTCATAGAAGAAGGTGATCAGGTCGCTTTCTTTCACGCCCGCATCAACCACTTGCCAGTACTCGTTGTAGATCATGGTGGAGATACAGGCGGCCTGGTTCTGCAACAGCGGGTCGACGTTGAAGCCTTGCTTCAAAATCTTGATGTCGCTGTCTTTGTAGCCGAGCTTGGCCATCCAGTTCAGGAACGGGTACTCGTTGCCGCCGTACCAGACGCCCAGGGTCTTGCCCTTGAGGTCTTTGGGGCTGGCGACACCACTGGCTTTTTTGCAGGTCAGCATCAGGCCGGACTGGTTGAACACCTGCGCGATGTTGACCAGGGGCACGCCAGCTTCGCGCGCGGCCAGGGCATCGGGCATCCAGTTCACCACCACGTCGGCCTGGTTACCGGCAATCACTTGCACGGGCGAGATGTCGGGGCCACCGGGTTTGATGGTGACGTCTAGGCCTTCGGCTTTGTAATAGCCCTTGGCTTGCGCCACGTAGTAGCCCGCAAACTGCGCTTGCGGCAGCCACTTGAGCTGGACGGTGACTTTCTCTGCCGCGCTGGCAGTAGCGCCACACACGACCAGCACTGCGGCAAGCAGGCTGTTGGTTAACCGGGACGTACGAATCATGGAAAACTCCTAGGGTTGAGGGAAAAAGCAAAGGACCAGCGCCGAAGTGCCAGCCACACGAGGGAAAACTTCTTTAAACAGACGGCGCATAGCAGCTTAGCCTTCACGCACCGAGGGGTGCCAAAAGGCGGCGCGCCGCTCCAGCTGCACCAGCAAGGCGTAGGCCAGGGAGCCGGTGACTGCAGCCACCACAATGGCGCTCCAGACCAGGGGCATGTTCATGCGCGAGGCTTCGGTCGAAATGCGAAAGCCCAGACCCATCGTGGGCGAGCCAAAAAACTCTGCCACGATGCCGCCGATCAGGGCCAGGGTGGCGTTGACCTTGAGCGCACCAAACATGAAGGGCAGGGCCGCCGGCAAGCGCAGGGCCAGCAAGGTGCGGCCGTAGCTGGCGGCGTAGCTGTGCATCAGCTCGCGCTCCAGCTTGCCCGAGGCCTTGAGCCCGGCCAGGGTGGACACCAGCATGGGAAAGAAGGTCATGAGAACGACCACGGCGGCTTTGGACTGCCACTCAAAGCCGAACCACATGACCGCAATGGGCGCCACCGCCACCAGCGGAATGGTGCTTGTGAGCGAGGCCAGGGGCAGCAAGCCACGCTGCAAGAAAGGCAAGCGGTCAATGCCAATGGCCACCACAAAGCCCAAGCCAGAGCCCAGCACCCAACCCAACACCACGGCCTTGAGCACGGTTTGCACAAAGTCGCCCCACAACACCGGGGCATGGTTGGCCAGCGACTGCACGATCATGAGCGGCGGCGGCAGCAAGACGCGCGGCACCTCAAACGCGACGGTGAGCAGCTGCCAGAAGTACAGCACCCACAGGCCAAACACGCCGGCGGTCAAGGTGCCATAAATACGCGGGCCGTCGAGCGCGGCCAGGCTGCGGATGGACTGCAGCGCCAGCACGCCCAAGGCGGCGCAGGCCCACCAAAACAATGCGGTCGGCGGGGTCTCGCCCCAGGCGGCGGGCTGCTGCATGAGCAGCACGGCGCCGGCCAAACCGGCGCTTACCAGCACGGCAGACAGCGTGGGGTTGTGCTTCATGGCTGGCTCCTGTGGCGCAGCACCAGGCGCTCAATGCCGGCCACCACGGTGGTGAGGGTCAAGCCAAGCAAGGCCGACATGACCAGGGCCGACCAAATCTGGATGGTGTTGCCGTAATAAGAGCCGGTGAGCAAACGCGCACCCAGACCGGCCACGGCGCCGGTGGGCAGCTCAGCCACCATGGCGCCGACCAGGCCGGCGGCAATGCCCACGCGCAGCGCGGGAAACAAAAAGGGCAGCGCGGCGGGCAAGCGCAGCAGCCACAAGGCCTGCCAGCGGCTGGCGGCGTAGGTGTGCAGCATTTCGGTCTCTATGCGCTGGGGCGAGCGCAAGCCTTGCACCATGGCCACGGTGACCGGAAAGAAGCACAGGTACATGGCGATCACCGCTTTGGGCGCCACGCCGGAGAAGCCCAGGCTGCCCAGAATGACCAGCACAATGGGCGCAATGGCCAGCACCGGCACAGTTTGCGAAGCCACGATCCAGGGCAACAAGGCGCGGTCCAGCGTGCGTGAATGCACGATGCAAACCGACAAAAACAAACCCAGCGCCGTGCCCATCACAAAGCCCCAAAGCGTAGATTCAGCGGTGACCGCCACATGAAACAGCAGGTTGCGCGGCGACGCCAGCGGCCAGTCCACCAGGCTAGACCAAAAGTCCAGCGCCACCTGATGCGGTGCGGGCAACAGCGGGCGCTCCATTGAGAGCGTGGCGCTCAGCAAGTCTTGCCAGCCCCACGGGCTGTCCTTGGGCATCACGCGCTCAATGGCGCCAGGGGCGTTGAGCCACCAAGCCCCGCCATACCAAAGCAGCAGCAGCGCCAACAGCAAGACGGCCACAGGCAGGCCTTGTTGGCGCAGCCGGGTGAGCGTGTCGACGCGTTCAGTCATGGTGGCCGTCGGCCAGGGCTTCGCGCACGGCGTGCGCCACTTCAATAAAGGCGGCGGTGTCGCGCAGGCCCAGGTGGCGCTCGTCGGGCAGGGGGGAGTCAATCACCTTGACGATGCGCCCGGGGCGCGGCGACATGACCACAATGCGGCTGGAGAGGTACACCGCCTCGGCAATGGAGTGGGTGACAAACACCACGGTGCGCCGTTCGCGCTGCCAAAGTTGCTGCAACTGCTCGTTGAGGCGGTCGCGGGTGATTTCGTCGAGCGCGCCAAAGGGCTCGTCCATCATCAAAATTCGCGGCTCAAACGACAAGGCACGCGCAATGGAGACGCGCTGTTGCATGCCGCCCGAGAGTTGCCAGGGGTATTTGTTCTCAAAGCCGGTCAGGTCGACGCGCGCCAGTTGCTCGCGCGCAATGGCCTGGCTCTGGGCTTTGCTGCGCCCCTGAATTTGCAAGGGCAGGGTGACGTTGGCCAGCACAGTGCGCCATGGAAACAGCGCCGGGGACTGAAACACATAGCCATAGGCACGGGCCAGACGCGCCTCGTGCGGGCTCACGCCGTTGACCAGCACGCTGCCCGCGCTGATTTTCTCCAGGTCGGCAATCACGCGCATCAGGGTGGTTTTGCCGCAGCCCGAGGGGCCAATGAGCGAGACAAATTCGCCTTCACGAATGTCCAGGTCAATGTCGCTCAGGGCGTGCACCGGAGAGTCGGCGGTTTGGTAGACCACGCTGGCATTGCGCACTTCAACCGCCAGACGGCTACTGCTTGGGGGGCTGTTCTGGGGAGAAGACGCTGCTGATGGGTTCATGGACACGCACAAAAAAGGTTGGTTTGCACCAAAAGGGCGAGCGTTCTGCTGAAGCTAACCAATTGGTCAAGTTATTCTAGCGAGGCATGCCAGTTTCGTGCCACCAAACTTGTCAGGGTTTGTACCCGGCTTCACGCCGTTGCGGCCAGGTGCCGGGCCGCCAGCGCCACATACCAGTCCAGGCAAGCCGGGTTGGCCATAGCTTCGCGGTTGACGACTTTCTCCAGCGGCTGCCCTAACAGCAGCTTTTTGATGGGCAACTCCTGTTTTTTGCCCGAGAGGGTGCGCGGAATGGCTTCGACCTGGAAGATCTCATTGGGCACAAAGCGCGGCGAGAGCGCGGTTTTAATGGCGTCCACCAGCCGGGTGCGCAAGGCGGCGTCCAGAACCAGCCCATCGCGCAACACCACAAACAGCGGCATATAGCTTTCGCGCCCCAGGTATTCGAGGTCGACCACCATCGAGTCCAGCACCTCGGGCAGGGCTTCAACGGCGCTGTAGAGTTCGCTGGTGCCCATGCGCAGGCCGTGGCGGTTGATGGTGGCATCGCTGCGGCCATAAATGATGCAGCCCCCCGTGGCGCCCACCTTGAGCCAGTCGCCGTGGCGCCAGACGCCGGGGTACATGTCAAAGTAGCTCGACAGGTAGCGTTGCTTGGCCTCATCGCCCCAAAAATACAAGGGCATGCTGGGAATGGGCTGGGTGCAAACCAGCTCGCCCACCTCGCCGGTGACGGGCTGGCCCTGTTCGTTCCAGGCCTGCACCGCGCAGCCAAGCAGGCGGCATTGCATTTCACCCGGCACCTGGGGCAGCTCGCGGTTGCCGCCTATGAAGGCGCCGGCAAAGTCGGTGCCGCCGGAGATGTTGCACCACCAAATGTCTGGCGTGCCCAGGCTTTCAAACTGCGCCGTGCCCCAGCGCTGTGCATCGGCGCTCAAAGGGGAGCCAGTGCTGCCCAGGGCACGCACGGTGCGCAGGTCGCCGCAGGCGGCCAGGTTCACATCGGCTTTCTGGCAATTGGCAAAGAAGGCCGCGCCCGCACCAAAGAAGGTAACGCCCAACTCGGCGGCAAAGCGCCACAACGTGGTCCAGTCGGGTGCGATTTTTTGTCCCTGGGCATCTACCGTACGCCCGCCGGGGTTGCCGTCAAAAATGCAGCAGGTGGTGCCGTTGAGCAGTCCGCTGGTCTGCGCGTTCCACATGACCCAGCCGGTGGAGCTGTACCAGTGGTAGCGCTCGCCCCAGGAGTTGGGGGCGTAGCTGCAGCCGACGTCGTTGTGCAGGATTTTGAGGGCCAGGGCCACCAGCACGGTGCCGCCGTGGCCATGCACGATGGGTTTGGGCAGGCCGGTGGTGCCGCTGGAATAAACGATCCACAGCGGGTGGTCAAACGCCAGCCACAAAGGCGCAAACGCGGCGGTGTGGTGGTCGTCTCGCGCCATGGCCTGCGCCAGGTCGACGGTAGGCAGGGCCGCAGGCGTTGCCTCTGAATTGTCGGTCTCGAATGCGGTTGGGCGCTGTTGCTGCACGATCAGGTGGCGCACGCTGGGCAGGGCGGCGCACAGCTCGGCCACCACGGCCGTGCGGTCGAGATAGCGCCCGCCGTAGGTCACGCCGTCACAGGCGATCAGCACCTTGGGTTCGATTTGCTGGAAGCGGTCGAGCACGGCACGCGTGCCCATGTCGGGGGCGCAAATGCTCCAGACGCCGCCTATGCTGACGACCGCCAGAAACGCCACCATGGCCTCAGGCACATTGGGCAGGTACGCGGCCACGCGGTCGCCCGGCTGCACGCCTTGCGCTTGCAGATGCAGCGCCAGCGAGGCCACCTGGCGGCGCAACTCATGCCAGCCCAGCACGCTGGGCGGGGCACTGCCCAGGCTGTTTTCGTTGTGGCTGATGATGGCCGGCATGCCCGCCGCGTGCGCCGCGTCGACATGGCGCAACACCTGCTGCGCGTAGTTGACTTGCGCGCCTTCAAACCAGCGGGTGTTGGGCATGGCCGCGCCGTCGCACACCAAGCGGTGCGGCGTGGGCGACTGCAGCGCAAAGTAGTCCCAGATGCTTTGCCAGAAGGCGTCGAGCTCGGTGGTGGACCAACGCCACAGCGCGTCGTAGTTGTCAAACGACAGGCCGCGCTGCTCGCGCAGCCAAGTTTGGTACAGGGTAATTTGGGGAATGAAAGGCGCTTGCATGACACGCATGATGACCGCAAGCAGGCCCACGCTCAAGCGGTGTGAACCCTGAGAGGGTGGGCGACTATGATTTGCCCCATTTCACCCATTTTCAGGAGTTCTTCATGCGTGTCTGGCAAAAACCAATCTCTGTCGCCGAGCTGACCGCCATGCACGTGGACACGGCCGTGGCGCTCCTGGGCATGGAGTTTCTGGAGGTGGGCGACGATTTCATTCGCGCCCGCGTGCCGGTGGACAAGCGCACGCGCCAACCCTACGGCTTGTTGCACGGCGGCGTGAGCGTGGTGCTGGCCGAAACGCTGGGCTCCTGCGGTGCGGCTTACGCCACGCCCGAGGGCTACCGCGCGGTGGGCCTGGACATCAACGCCAACCACATCAAGGGCGTCACCAGCGGCTGGGTCACGGGCATCACGCGCCCGGTGCACATGGGGCGCACCACCCACGTGTGGCAGATTGACATGCACAACGAAGCAGGCGAGCTGACCTGCGTGTCGCGCATCACCATGGCGGTGCTGGCGCCGCGCTGAAGCGACTCAGTCCAGCGGGGCGTAGGCGTTAAACGGGCCGCTTCGGCTGCCCACCGTTTTGCTAACCATGACAGTGAAGACACGCCGGCCGTAGTAGAAGGGCATGCCCCAGTCAAAGCTGCTGCCGCTGATGCCGCCACCCGCCAGATTGGCATACGCAAAGTTGCCGGTCGCCACCAGCGCCGCCAAGTTGGCAACACTGAAATTGACCGTGGCGCTGCTGCCGTCGCTCAAGGGCAGGGTGGCGCTCAAGGCAGTCGTGCTGGCCGGGCAATAAAAGTCTGATGCGCTGCCGGAACAGCGCGGCAAGCTGGCGTCGTTGAAAAACAAACCATTGGAGCCGCTGTCAAAATAACTGTCGGGCATGGCCACGCCCTTGTAGGTGGTGGTGAAGTAGCCGAAGCTGTTGATGGGCACCACGTTGGCACTGGCCAGGCGGTTATTGTCTTGTGTATCGACCCCAAAAATAAGCCGCCCGGTAACGCGCAGTGCGCCGCTGGCGCTGATGGCGGGCAGTTCCAGCAACACGCCGTTGTTGTTGGTGGCAAACCCAGCCACCGGGTTTTTCACCTGGTAGGCGCTGCTGATGAGGGCAACTTCGGTGCAAGTGCTGGCGTCGCTCAAGGTGGTGCAGGTGTAGTAGGACTGGGCGTCATGGGGCAGGCGGCCCACCCCCAAAATGCCGTTGGCACCCAGGTCGTTGCTGCTGGTCACGGCCATGAAGTCGGGGCCACAACCAACCCGGGCAGCGGGCGCGCTGGCGGCAATCAATTGCACTGGAATGTTGCGGGCGATCTCGTCGGCCAGCCGGATGTCCGCTGTTCTGACCGCGCCCCAGGTGTAGCTGTTGACAAAGCGGGCACAGGTGGCCAGCGGTTGGCCATTGCTGTAGGTCTTGGCTGCCAGGTTGATGGCGGTCACGGCGGTGTCGAACACGCGCAAACCGGTGGAGCCGGTGTCTAGCTGAATGCGGTCTATGGTTTGGCAGGTGTTGGTGCCAGGCTCGCACAAGGTCACCGACACGGTAGGAATGTTGACGTTGAGGTTGAGCGCCGCCTCCACCGTCACGGGCACGTAGTTTTGCGCGCCCAGGGAGGTCACCAACGGGGGTAAGACCGGGGTAGACGCCACTTCACCACCGTCACCACCGCCACCGCCACATGACGACAACAGGCCAACCAACACCAGCAACAGCGCCGCAGGCAGCCGGAACGGGGTCGTCCAGCTTGGGGGGATGCGCCAGAGAGCCGGTCCGTATCGCATTATTTAACCTCGCCCGGCTTGACACCTTCGGGCAGTTGGGCCGGCAAGTAAATGCGGCCCTTGAGCGCGCCCATGAGGCCGCTCATCTCAACCACCAGGCCCGTGTCTGTGGGCACCTGGCCTGCGCGGCGCTGTTTGCTCAAGGTGGCAAAGCGGTCGTAAAAGCGGCCCAGCATCAACGCGTAGTCGGGCCACGCAGGGCCTTGCCAAACCAGCGCAAACACCAGGTCTTGCTGCGACAGGTACTCACGCACCACGGTGCCGTTGGGCAAGGTGTGGGTGTAAACGCTGTACTGCGCGCCCGGTTCTGCCTTGAGGGTGGAGGCCAGGCTTTGTTGCGCCTGGTAGATGGACGCAACGCCTTCGCCCAGAACCGCCTGCGCCGCAAAGGAGGCCAACAGCAAGCCGACACACACGCTTAGCTGAATTGCCCGGACCGCTAGCTTCCCTGCTTGGTCTGCGCGGTGGCGTTGCGCTGAAATGGTGTCTGCCGACTTCATCGGACGCCTTAAAAAGTCTAAGGCGTCAATGTTGCGCTTGCTTGCTTGGGGCTAGTTTGATTTTGAGCAAGTTTGTGACGTGGCGTCGTCGCGGTTCACAGGCGGCTGGCGGCCCGGGCCAGGCAGGCCCCGGCGAAGGGCTTAAGTTTTCTGCGCCATGCGCTCGCTTTTCCAGTACACGTCATCGCCGATGGTGCCGTCGGTGCGGTGGCGGTTGAGCACGCGGGCCAGCACAAACATCAAGTCGCTCAGGCGGTTGAGGTATTGGCGCGGTGTGTCCTTGAGGGCCTCTTCATTGCCCAGGGCCACCACAGCACGCTCGGCGCGGCGCGCCACGGTGCGGCAGATGTGGGCCAGGGAGGCCGAGCGATTGCCCGCCGGCAAGATGAATTCTTCCAGGCGCGGCAAGGTGGCGTTGTGTTCGGCCAGCGCCTGGTCCAGCGCCAGCACGGTTTCGGGCTTGAGCAGCTCATAGCCGGGGATCGAGAGCTCGCCGCCCAGGTTGAAGAGCTGGTGCTGAATTTCGTCAAGCAGCACGCGCACGTCAGCCGGCATGTCCTCGCAGAGCAATACGCCAATGCAGGAGTTGAGTTCATCAACATCGCCCATGGCGTGGACGCGCAAACTGTTTTTGGATACGCGGGTGTTGTCGCCCAGGCCGGTGGTGCCGTTGTCGCCGGTGCGGGTGGCGATTTGTGTCAGTCGTTGTCCCATGATGAGGTATTTCCTTGTTGCTGCGCTGTGTGCGGGCTATTGTTGCAGCAATCCAGGAGCACCTGGACTGCCAAGGTCTTGTCCGCCGTCTTGGTGTCGTCAAGCGCTGCTGGTGTTGTCTAGCGCCGTTTGAACGGCGCGCGGTACAGCCAGACGGTTTTGCCGCTGGCGGTTTGCAGGGTGGCCTGGGGTTTGAGCTCACGCGCTTCAAACTCCAGGCTCACCATCCAGGCGCCGGGTTGGAGGTCGGCGCGGGCTTTGGCCACGGCGCGCGGCATGCTTTCGGGGCGCTGAAACAGGTAAACCAGTTGGTAGGGGCGCCAGTCGGCCAGCCAGATATCGCCTTGGCGAATGCGCGCCCACGGGCAACGCAAGGCACACAGCGCGCGCAAGGCCCAGCTCCACTCCAGACCATGAAAGCTCACCTGGTGCTGCGCTGGCGGGTAGGCCAGGCGCAGCGCCTGCAGACCCGCGCCCAGACCGCAGCCGGCATCCAACACGGCGTCACCGGGCTGGAGCGGGGCTTTGGTTGCGAGGTTTTTCAAGGCACCCGTGGGGGTGGGAAACAGCGGCGCATCGCGCCAAGCGTTCAGGGGGTAGACCAGCAGCATCAAGGCCAATGGCAACAGCCAGGCCCAGGCCGGCAGGCTCGCCACGCCCGACAAAGCCAGCGACAACGGAAAGCCCAGCGCCAAGGCAATGCGCCGCCACCACGTGCCGCCCAGCACGCTAAAGGCCACGCCCAGGGCGCAGGCCAGCGTGAGCGCCAGCCATTCGGGCATGCTAGTTTTTTGCATCAGCGCAAACGCCAGCCACACGCCTCCCCAGGCCAGCAAGGCGGGCAAGGGCCAGCGCAAGCGGGTTTCAAGGGAAGTTAGTAGTTGCTTCATGCTGAGCAAACGGGGTGGGGAACGTGATCAGGCGGTGGCTCGGTTGAGTTTTTCGATCAGGCCATTGAGTTCATCGAGGGAGCCAAACTGGATGCTGAGTTCACCCATTTCTTCAAAGCGGCCGGCACGTTTGACGCGCTTTTTAACCCGCACTTCCACTTGCGCGGTGAGCAGGTCAGACAGCTCTTCTTCCACGCGCTTGATGTCGCGTGACTTCTCTTTTGTTGGTTTGGTGGAGGTCAGCGTGAACTCGGCGGTGAGTTTTTTCACCAGGCTTTCGGCCTCTCGCACCGACATTTTCTTGGCGGCAATCTGGCTGGCGGTGGTGATCTGGCTGGCGCGGTCCAAGGCCAACAGGGCGCGGGCGTGGCCCATGTCCAGGTCGCCGGCCATCAACATGGTTTGCACAGGCTCGGCCAGGTTGAGCAGGCGCAACAGGTTGCTGGCGGCGCTGCGGGAACGGCCCACGGCCTGCGCGGCCATCTCATGGGTATGGCCAAACTCTTTGACCAGGCGCTGCAGGCCCATGGCCTCTTCCAGCGGGTTGAGGTCTTCGCGCTGAATGTTTTCAATCAGGGCCATGGCGGCGACGGCCTCGTCGGGCACGTCGCGCACCAGCACGGGCACGCTGTCCAGGCCGGCGAGTTTGGCGGCGCGAAAGCGGCGCTCACCGGCAATGATTTCGTACTTGCCGTCATTTGGCCCGCTGTGCAGGCGGCGCACCAGGATGGGCTGCATGATGCCTTGCACCTTGATGGATTCGGCCAGCTCGTACAAAGCGCCCTCGTCCATGCGCGTGCGCGGTTGGTACTGGCCGGCCACCATGTCGGTCAGGCGCAAAGAGGCCGGCAAGCCGGGGCTGGCGGTGCTGCCAGCCAGGTCTGTTGATGTGAGCGATTCGTTCACTTTGGGCCCGAGCAAGGCTTCGAGTCCGCGGCCAAGGCCCTTGGGTTTTTTGGTGACCATGGTGTGTTTTCTTTCTTGGTTGTACCGGTTGCTGTGCGGGTTAAAGAGGGTGTGATGGATGGGCGGTTTGCAACTTTTGCAACCAGGCCTGGCCTTCGGGCCAGTCGCCCAGGCCGGAGTCGGCATTGATATGGCCACGATCGCCATAGTCCTTAAACTCTGCGCCCCAGGCTGCAGCCATTTCTTGCGCGCGCGCCAAGGTGCAATAGGGGTCGTTGTGGCTGCCCACCAGCAGGCTGTTGAACGGCAGGCGCTGGAGGGCAATGGGCGACCAACTCGAGAGCACCGGACGCAGCGACGCCTGCTCGGCATCGCCCGGCGCCACCAGCAGCGCGGCTTGCACGCGGTGCGTGTTGCGCGAATGCGAGGCCCAGGCCGCTACCAACAAACACCCCAGGCTGTGAGCCACCAGCACAACCGGCTGCTCGCAGCCCAGCACCACGTCTTCAAGGCGCGCAATCCAGTCGCCGCGCAGCGGGCGCAGCCAGTCGTGCTGCTCCACGCGCTGGTAGCCATAAGCCGCTTCCCAACGGCTTTGCCAGTGCGCCGGGCCGGAGTTTTGCCAGCCCGGCAGGATGAGGGTGTGCGAGGGGCCGTGCGAGAGGCTGTGGGCGGCGCTCATTGCTTCTTTATTGATAGCAGTCAGACAAGGTTTGAAAAGGGTTTAGCCAGGGTAGGCCTACATTTTTCCGATGCGCAAGACCATCTCTTGCGCAAAGGCAACAAACGCCTGTGCGCCCTTGGACGAGGGGTCAAACACCACGCCGGGCAAGCCGTAGCTGGGGGCCTCGGCCAAACGCACGTTACGCGGAATGACGGTGTTGAACACCTTGTCGCCAAAGTGGGTCTTGAGTTGCTCGCTGACCTGCTGCTGCAAGGTGATGCGGGGGTCGAACATGACGCGCAGCAAGCCAATGATGGCCAGGTCTTTGTTCAAATTGGCATGCACCTGCTTGATGGTGTTGACCAGATCGGTCAGGCCTTCAAGGGCAAAGTATTCGCACTGCATGGGCACAATAACGCCGTGCGCGCAGCACAAGCCGTTGAGCGTGAGCATGGACAAACTCGGGGGGCAGTCAATCAGCACAAAGTCGTACTCTGCGGTGACTTCTGCCAAGGCCTGCTTGAGGCGGCGCTCGCGCCGTTCCACATCCACCAACTCCACCTCTGCACCGGCCAGCTCCCGGTTGGCACCCAAAATGTCGTAGCTGCAACCACCCTGCACCAGCTTGTCGCTTTTTACGCGCGCCTCTGCCACCGAGGCCGACTCCAGCAATACGTCGTAAATACTGAGCGCCAACTGTCGCTTGTCCACCCCAGAACCCATGGTGGCATTGCCCTGCGGGTCGAGGTCGACCATCAGCACGCGCTGCCCCACCTTGGCCAGACCCGCCGCCAGGTTGACGGTGGTAGTGGTTTTGCCAACGCCACCTTTTTGGTTGGCAACGCAGAAAATTTTGGCCATGGGGTGCTTACCTGAGTGGGAAGAAAAAAGAGGGGCGCAAGGTTTCACGTGAAACGCCCGCGAAAACCGGGGAATGTGTGGAATATGTAGGATAGGTGGAATGGGGGCGAGGCTTCAGCATGGTGGCGTGGAATGTGTTTGCAACAGTCAGCGGCTCAGGGCCAGCTTAAGACCAAAGCCGATCAAAAACAGACCTGCCAGCTTTTCCATGGTTTGCGAGATGCGGGGGCTGGCGCGCACGCGCTCCGCCAAAAAGTGGGTCAGCAACACTGCAGCGAGGCCATACAAAAAGGTCAGCACGGCGATGGTGAGGGCCATCACAGCAAAAGTGGTCAGGCCCTGGTGGCGGGCCGGATCGACAAACAGCGGGAAAAACGCCATGTAAAACACAATGGCCTTGGGGTTGAGCAAGGTGATCATGAGGGTTTGGCGCAAGAAATGGCTGGGCCGCATGTGCAGCACCGGCGCGTCGCCTGGTTTGGCCAGCAGCATCTTGCCGCCCAACCAAGCCAGGTAGGCAGCGCCCAACCACTGCACGGCGTGAAACACCGTGGGGTATGTACCGAGCAGCGCCGCCACCCCCGCCACTGCCAGCCACATCAACACCTGGTCGCCCAGAATGACGCCCAGGGTAGAGGCGAGGCCGCCCCGAATACCGCCCTTGCTGGTGGAGGTAATCAAGGCCAGGTTGCCGGGGCCGGGAATGAGCAGGAAAACAATGATGGCGACAACAAAGGCGCCGTAATCCGCTACGCCAAACATGGAGAGATTTGATTCATGGTGAGGGCTGAGTTTACGTTAGCTTGGCGCCCCCGCTTTGCACAGCCAAAGGCGAGCCGGCTAAGGCCTAAGCCAGATGATGCAGCGCTCGGCATCCAGCCCCGGCACCTGCAGGGGTTCCACGTGAAACACCTGGGTTTCGGCCGGCAAAGCGGCAATTTCATCCGCCGGGTGCTTGCCCTTCATGGCCAGCCAAACGCCCTGCTCTGCCAATGCGGCTTGCGACCAGCGCGTGAAATCAACCAAAGAAGCAAAGGCGCGTGCGCTGATGATGGGGTATTTGTCGGTGAGGTTTTCTACCCGGGCGTGCAGGCCGCGCAGATTGGGCAACTTCAAGGCGACCGCCGCTTGCTGGACAAAGGCCGCTTTTTTAGCCACCGTGTCCACGCAGTCCACCGCGATGTCCGGGCAACAAATGGCAATCACCACACCGGGCAAGCCGGCCCCGGAGCCAACGTCAAGCAGACGCGTGGGTGTTGTGGGCGACACCTGTCCATCAGCCTGCGCCAGTCGCGCCTGCATGGCGCGCAAGGGCAAAATCACGGCCAGGCTGTCGAGCAGGTGGTGCGTCATCATCTCGGCGGGGTCGCGCACTGCGGTCAGGTTGTAGACCTGGGTCCACTTCTGAATCAGGGCCTGGTAGTCGAGCAGCTGTGTAATTTGCACCTCGCTCAGTGCCAAGCCCAGTGCCTGGGCGCCCTGGCGCAAAGTAGATTCCAAGGGACGCATCAGACCGCCGCCTTGCTGGCCGCCACAAAACCCTTGAAATTGCTCTTCTTCAGGTGGATCAGCAGCAGCGACACGCTCGCCGGCGTGATGCCTGAGATGCGCGAGGCCTGGCCCAAGGTTTCGGGCCGGTGTTTGTTCAAGGCTTGGCGCGCTTCAAAGCTGAGCGCCTGTACCTGCAAATAATCCAATTCAGTGGGCAGTTTCAGGTGCTCGTAATGGGCGGCGCGCTCTACCTCGTCTTTTTGACGGTCAATGTAACCCGAGTATTTGGCTGCAATTTCAACCTGTTCAATCACCACGGCACGGAACACGTCTTCTGCTATTTCGCCTGGCACATCTCCAGGTTGCGCCACTGTTTCACGTGGAACGCCGGCGCCCAGCTCAGCGCCTACAAACTTGCCGCCGCCCAGCGACATCAGGCCGGCGTAGTTCACGTCAGGTCGCCGCAACAACTCGGCCAGACTGTATTCATGCTCTATGGCTTTGCCCAACACCCGCTCAGCCTCAGCCGCCGCCAGATTTTTTGGGCTTATCCAGAGCGAACGCAGGCGCTCGGTTTCACGTGAAACAGCGTCGCGCTTGCGGCAAAAAACATTCCAGCGTGCATCGTCTACCAGGCCCAGTTGGCGGCCAGTTTCAGTCAAGCGGGCGTCGGCATTGTCTTCGCGCAATTGCAAACGAAACTCGGCGCGGCTGGTGAACATGCGGTAAGGCTCTGTGACGCCCTTGGTGATCAGGTCGTCCACCAGCACACCCAGGTAGGCCTCATCCCTACCCGGCACCCAGGTGTCCCGGGTCCAGGCGGCTGTGACGTGTGGCGCGCCGGCTTGCAAGGCGGCGTTGATGCCGGCAAACAAACCCTGCGCCGCCGCCTCTTCATAGCCGGTGGTGCCGTTAATTTGCCCGGCAAAAAACAGCCCGCCCAAGGCGCGCGTCTCAAAGCTGCTTTTGAGTTGCTGCGGGTCAAAGTAGTCGTACTCAATGGCGTAGCCGGGACGAATGATGTGCGCGTTTTCCAGCCCCTTCATGGAGCGCACCAGCGCGTACTGAATATCAAACGGCAAGCTGGTGGAGATGCCGTTGGGGTAGTACTCGTGGGTGGTCAGGCCTTCGGGCTCCAAGAAAATTTGGTGGCTGTCTTTGTCGGCAAAGCGGCTGATCTTGTCTTCGACGCTGGGGCAATAACGCGGCCCTACGCCTTCAATTTTTCCGGTGAACATGGGGCTGCGGTCAAAGCCGGAGCGAATGATGTCGTGCGTGCGCTCGTTGGTGTGCGTGATCCAGCACGACATTTGCGGCGGGTGCTGCTCTACCCGGCCCATGAAGCTGAACACCGGCATATGCGCACTCATGCCGCCGGGCATGCCGTCACCGGCTTGTTCCACGCATTGGCTGAAGTCAATGGAGCGGCCGTCCAGCCGGGGCGGCGTGCCGGTTTTCAGGCGGCCCTGCGGCAGCTTCAATTCTTTAAGACGGGCGCTCAGTGTGACGGCGGGCGGGTCGCCAGCGCGGCCTGCGGCAAAATTGTTAAGGCCCACATGAATCTTGCCGTCCAAAAAGGTGCCGGCTGTCAACACCACGGTCTTGGCCCGAAACCGGATACCCACTTGCGTGATGGCACCCACCACGCGGTCGCCCTCCACCATCAGGTCGTCCACCGCTTGCTGAAAAAGCCACAGGTTTGGCTGGTTTTCCAGGCGGTGGCGAATGGCCGCCTTGTACAACACGCGGTCCGCCTGGGCGCGGGTGGCGCGCACGGCCGGGCCTTTGCTGGAGTTGAGAATACGAAACTGGATGCCGCCTTCATCGGTGGCCGCCGCCATGGCGCCACCCAGGGCATCGACCTCCTTGACCAGGTGTCCCTTGCCAATACCGCCAATGGACGGGTTGCAGCTCATCTGCCCCAGGGTCTCGATGTTGTGACTCAGCAGCAGGGTTTTGCACCCCATGCGGGCCGCCGCCAGCGCCGCCTCGGTGCCGGCATGGCCGCCGCCAACAACGATGACGTCGAAAATCTGTGGGTAAAGCATGGCAATGGGTCGTAAAGAGCGAAAAGGCGATTTTACCGGGCAGGCCCCAATTTGGCAGCCACCCCCTATTCACCCCATTTACTCAAGCCCCTTGCGCTGTCCCGCAGGTGCCGAAAGGCGGTAGGATTTCAGCCTAATAATGGGCACAATGAAGCGTCAGGCCCCAGGCAGCGTGCACCACCCTGCGCGCTGGTTTGGGGTGCTCCAGGTTTGGAAAATTAACGCTAACGCTAGTACCCACTTCTCTTGCACACTAGACGGCGCCTAAACTACAACTTACACGCCACTTGAATTTAACAAGGAACCGCCCCATGCACACCCTGAATATTCCCTCCCTCAAAAACAACGTCAGCGCCGAAGAATGGCAGTTGCGTTGCGACCTGGCCGCGTGCTACCGGCTGGTGGCCGCTTATGGCTGGAGCGACTTGATATTCACCCACGTGTCAGCGCGAATTCCAGGCCCGGAGCACCAGTTTTTAATCAACCCCTATGGGCTGACGTTTGACGAGATCACAGCCTCCAGCTTGGTCAAGATTGACCAGCATGGCAACAAGCTCAACGACACGCCTTTCACCGTCAACCCGGCGGGCTTTGTCATTCACAGCTGTATTCACCAGGCCCGTGAAGATGCCGGCTGCGTGTTGCACACCCACACCCGCGCGGGTGTGGCCGTCAGCGCCCAAGAATGCGGCGTGTTGCCCATCAGCCAGCAGTCCACCTTTGTGCTGGGCTCCCTGGCGTACCACACCTACGAAGGCGTCGCCTTGCGTGACGAAGAAAAGCCTCGCCTGCAGGCCGATCTGGGCGAGGCCCACCACTTGATGCTGCGCAACCACGGCTTGCTGGTGGTCGGCAAAGATATTCCCACTGCGTTCTTGCTCATGTACAACTTTGAGAGCACCTGCCAAATTCAGATTTCCGCGCAAGCCGGCGGCGCGCTGATTCATGTCAACCCGGCCATTGTTGAAGGGCTGGGCAACGTGATGAAAAAAGCCACCTCCGACATGGGCGCAGCCCTGGCCTGGCCCGCCCTGCTGCGCAAACTTGACCGCATGGACCCCAGCTACGCTACGTAAGCCCCATAAGCCACGTAAGCTGCATAGGCCACGTAATTTCGCCGGCTGATTGACGGCGCAGCGCCACCGTTTTTTTCGTGCATCCATTACAAATAAACAAAAACTAAAGCCCTAGGAGACCCGCATGAACCCCTCGACCCCCGAATTTGATTACGTCATCATTGGCGGCGGCGCTGCCGGCTCTGTGCTGGCCGGCCGTTTGTCACAAGACCCCGGCGTCAGCGTATGCCTGCTCGAGGCCGGTGGGCCCGACAAATCGGTGCTGATTCATGCGCCGCTGGGCTTTGCCGCCTCCGCCGCCCTGGGCATTCACAACTGGAACTACCAAACCGTGCCGCAAAGCGGCTTCAACGGCAGGCGCGGCTTCCAACCACGCGGCAAGGTGATGGGCGGCAGCAGCTCCATCAACGCCATGGTCTACACCCGCGGCAGCCCCTACGACTACGACCATTGGGCCGCTTTAGGCAACGCCGGTTGGTCGTATGCCGACGTGCTGCCCTACTTCAAGCGCGCGGAGAACAGCGAATGCTTTGGCGCCACCGACCTGCACGGCAGCGGCGGCCCGCTCAATGTGAGCTACCTGCCCAGCCCCAGCCCGCTCAACCAGGTCTTCATGCAGGCCTGCGTGGAGCAAGGCCTGCCGCTCAACCCAGACTACAACGGCCAGAGCCAGGTGGGCTGCTCACCGGCCCAGGTGACGCAAAAAGGCGGGGAGCGCTGGAGCGCCGCCAAGGGCTACCTCACGCCCCATTTGGCACGCCCCAACCTGACCGTGATCACCCAGGCCCACACCCGGCGCATTGTGCTGGCGGGCAAACGGGCCGTGGGCGCCGAATATGACAAAGACGGGCAAACCCTGCAGGTGCACGCCAAACGCGAGGTGCTGCTGTCGGCCGGCGCCTTTGGTTCGCCACAGTTGCTCATGCTCTCTGGCATTGGCCCGGCTGCGCACCTGCACCAGCACGGCATTGAGGTGCGCCACGAATTGCCAGGCGTTGGGCAAAACCTGCACGACCACCTGACCACCGTGCTGATTTACCGCACCCAGGCCAACCGCAACACTTTTGGTTTCTCCCTCAGTGGGCTCATCGCCATGGTGCGCGGTGTCTTCGAATGGCGTAACAAACGCACCGGCATGATCACCAGCAACGTGGCCGAAACCCAGGGGTTTTTATACACCGACCCGGCTGCGCCCGCGCCCGACATTCAGCTGGCGCTGTGCACCGGCATCGTGGACGACCACACGCGCAAAAACCACCTGGGGCACGGCTACACGCTGCACGTCACGCTGATGCGGCCTAAAAGCCGTGGCAGTGTCACGCTGGCCAGTGCCAACCCCCACGATGCCCCGCTGATCGACCCGGCTTTTTTGCAAGACCCGCAAGACATGGCGACCCTGGTCAAGGGCACGCAAATGGGCCTGGACATCATGCAAAGCGCGGCCTTGGCGCCCTACCGCGGCAAGATGCTCTACCCGGTTGACCGCAACAACCCCGCGCAGATCGAGCAGTTTTTACGCAACCATTCCGACACCGAATACCACCCCGTGGGCACCTGCAAAATGGGTCCGTCAACCGACCCGTTGGCCGTGGTGGATGCCGCCTTGCGGGTGCACGGTCTGCAAGGCCTGCGTGTGGTGGACGCCTCCGTCATGCCGCAACTCACCACCGGCAACACCAACGCACCCACCATCATGCTGGCCGAAAAAGCCGTCGACCTGCTGACATCCCAACCCACCTTTTCTGCTTAACGCTCACGCACCCACATGAAACTTTTTTTCTCCCCTGGCGCCTGCTCCCTCGCCCCTCACATCGCGCTGCAAGAAGCCAATCTGGCCTATGAAGCGATTGCAGCGCCTACCAAAACCCACACGCTAGCCGATGGGACCGACTACTACACCATCAACCCGCTGGGCTATGTGCCGCTGTTGGTGCTTGATGATGGCCGGCAGTTGCGCGAGGTTCAGGCCATCGTGCAGTACATTGCTGACCTCGCCCCTGCCAGCGGCTTGGCGCCTGCCAACGGCACCTATGCGCGCTACAAGCTGCAAGAGTGGTTGAGCTTCATCGCCACTGAACTGCACAAGGGTTGCTTCGCAGCGCTGTTTGCCCCGGCCATGCCCGCTGAGGGCAAAGAGCAGGCCAAAACCCGTTTGCTGGCGCGTCTGCAATGGCTTGATGCAGAGCTTGGCAGCCAGCCCTACCTGATGGGCGACACCTTCACCGTGGCGGACGGCTATCTGTTTGTGGTGCTGAACTGGGCCCGTCTGGTGGGCGTGGACGTTAGCGCTTTTGCCACGCTCAAAGCCTTCATGGACCAGGTGCGCGCACGGCCCGCCGTCAAAGCCGCCCTGCGGGCCGAGGGCTTGTTGAAGTAACTTCGGTAAGGCTTGGGCGGGTCTGGCGCCCGCCGAGCTTGTCGAGCTTGTCGAAGTTACAGCGCGCGCTGGCGCCAGGCCAGCGCCGCACCCACCCATAAGGCCAGTGCAGAAAACAGCAAGCCACGCGCCAAGCCGCCTGGACCGTCTGCAATCCAGCCCACCACCGTCGGGCCAACGATCTGCCCGGCAGCAAACACAATGGTGAAAGCGCTGATGCCTGCCGCCCAAGCGGCCTGTGGCAAGTTGTGCCGCACCAGCGCCGTGGTGGACGCCACCAAAGACAAAAACACCGCCCCAAACAACACCCCTGAGGCCAGAATCACCGGCCAGGCCGAGGTCAGCGCGGGCAACACTGTGGCCACGCCGAGCAAAGCGTTGAACAAGGCCAACACTTGACCGCCCTTGTAGCGGTCCAGCAACCCGGCCCACAGGCGGGACGAAGCCACCACGGCCACACCCAGCAAGGCATAAAACCAGGTCACGGCCGTGCCACTGGCGCCCTGCTCGCGCAACAGCGCAATCACAAAAGTCATGTAACCGATGTAGCCCACGCCAAACATGGTGTAGCCCGCCAGCGAAAACGCAAAATCACGCCAGACAAAACGCCGCACCAACTCGCCCGTGCCGGCAACAGGCGGACTGCCCAGTGTGTGCAGCCTGCGGGCGGCCCAAGCCAGCACGACCGTGCCCAAGGCGCATACCAAGGCCAGGGCCCACCAGGCCCAGGTCCAGCCGTGGCGGGAGGACTGTGCCGCGTCTAGCACCACCGGCACCAACACGGCCGACAACGCAATGCCAAAGCCGGTGCCGCCGTAATACAACCCAATCAAAAAGCCAGCGCGCGCTGGCTGCAAAGTACCCAGACGCGCGGCCAGCAAACCGCCAGCAATAAAGACCAATGCACTGGCCATGCCCGCCAGCAACCGTTGCAGCAACAAGGGCGCCGCTTCGGTGAAAAAACCACTCAAACCCATGAAAACACTGGCCAGCACAGCGCCCATTAGCAACACCCGCACGGCACCCAGGCGCTGCATCAGGCGGGGCGTCAACAAAGCGCCCAACAAATAACCCAGCGCGTTAACCGTGTTCATGGCGCCTGCCAAGGTGTAGGACCACCCCAAATCACTGCGCATGGGCGGCAACAGCAAACCGTAAGCAAAGCGCGTGATGCCCAGTGACAAAGCGGCACCTGTGGACAAGGCCAAAGCCAACAAGACCAGTTGGCGTGTGGGTGTCAAAGAGTTGAGAGGGTGTGAGCGCATGGTGGAGCCCTATTCTCAGCGATCGCCTTCAACGGGCTTGTCGCACACCAGCCAGTCAGTTTCTTGACGCCCTCGGTATGCCGACCAACCTAAGTTCAGCAACCGAGGGGACTGAACTGATCAGCCATCAGCCTGCAGCATTTGCACCCAGGCCAATGGGGGCAGGCGCATTCATCACAATGCGGCTGAATAAGCGGTCGTACACGGGGTCGCGTGGAAATTTTCCGGTCAAGGGGTCGCAATTGGCAGTAAAAGCCGCATCCAGTTCTTGCCAATCAGCCACGCTCAGGGTTTGAATAGCCGCTGGCAATATCACCTGTTCTTCCAGCTGCATATGCGCCAGATAAAACGCTATGTAATGCTTCAACGCCTGTTCAAACGCGGCGCGTCTGGACTCTCCTACCAACTCCCAGGCCAACAACAGGTGTTGCAAATCGCGAACGGCGGACTCACCCCGTTGGTGATCGCTTTCAAGTTGCGCAATGGTCTGCCACGTTTCAGGGACCAGGAGGGCCACCCGTGGGAAAAGCAGGGCCGATTCCTTGGGATGGTGCAGGCGTTCGGGAAATTCATCAATGTAAAACAACATGGCACGCATGACGTCAAAAAATGCCTCCGGTTGATGGGCGGGACCCCGGTCCACCATCATGCCCAGCGAGCGCAAAAGAGCGCTCAAGGTGCTGTGCTCGTCACGAATAATCTGGATACTGGTGTGTGTCATAAAGTCTCCTTTTGGAGGCTTGAGAATGGCACGCCACAGGGCAGCAGTATTTGATGCAGGTCAGGTTTTCTTGATGCCTTTATGGGCTTGACTGGGTCAAGCAGGTCTCAATCACAGGGTTGGGTATTTGTCAAAGCATAAAGCTGTGCATAGAGTTGGCATAAGGCGCAGGTTATCCACAGAACAAATCAAAACGCGCAAGTTGTTCATCCAAGGACTACAAAGCGAGAGCAGGGTCACGCACAGGAGTTGAAATAAGACAAGCTATTGATTTAAATATGTTTTTAAGGCTTATCCACATCGCGAGGCTTCCCTTATCTACTACTACTATCTTTTAAATAGAGAAATAAGAAGAAGATAAAGAACATCCCCAAAGCAAAAAATAAAGATGTTCACAGGCGAAATAAGCTTTTAAAAAATAAGTAAAACCAGCGGTCAATCAAGTAAGATTCGCCGTCTCCAGCAAACCCTTGTTTTGTTTTATCGACTTCGTTGGCATCCCCCGTTTTACTGTCTTTTTCAGTCCTCCATCGTTTTTCCCCTTCATGTCTGTTTCTTCCACCGCCCGCCCCTCCGGCCAGGTCTCTTTTGAAATCAAGAGCGCCCAACTGCCTCTGGTGGCTTTGCTGGTGAAAACCACAGACTGGGACCTGCTGGCGCAGGAATTGAGCCAGCAATACGGCCCCTTGGGAGACAGCCCTGATTTTTTCGACAACGATGCCTTGGTGCTTGATTTTTCGCAGCTGGCGAGCCATAAAAAAATTGACGACCTGAATCCACTGTTGCAGGCGTTGCGCAACTGTCGCCTGATTCCTGTGGCGGTGCGAGGTGCCAATGCAGCATGCACGGCACAAGCCCTGAGCCTAGGCTTGGTTGAAGCGCCTGCGGAGCAAGCTCGCGCACGCCAAGCGCCAGCTTCTGCGCCACCTGAACAGGTGAAAGAAGTGGTTCGGGAAGTTGTGCACGAGGTGGTGCATGAGGTGATTCGAGAAGTTGCGGTAGCCGGTCCGGCCACCATGGTGATTCACAAACCCCTGCGTTCAGGCCAAAAGATTTATGCCCGTGGCGCTGATCTGGTGGTGTTGGCCATGGTCAACCAGGGTGCCGAGGTGGTGGCTGACGGCAATATTCACGTGTATGCCCCCTTGCGCGGCAAAGCCATGGCCGGTGCCAGTGGCAACACCCAGGCGCGTATTTTTTCGCTCTGCTTGGAGCCCGAACTCATTTCCATTGCGGGTGTCTACCGCACCAGCGAAAACCCCCTGCCTGCTGATGTGCGCGGCAAAGCGGCCCAGGTGCGCCTGAGCAATGACGGACAGGACAAGCTGCTGATTGAAGCCTTGAAAACCTGACGATTCAAGTACCCATAACCCCGACCCCATTTTTTTCTTGAAAGACTTCTGACCCATGGCAAAAATCATTGTGGTGACCTCCGGCAAAGGTGGCGTGGGTAAAACCACCACCAGTGCCAGTTTTGCAACCGGTCTGGCTCTGCGTGGGCACAAAACTGCCGTTATTGACTTTGACGTGGGCCTGCGCAACCTAGACCTGATCATGGGCTGTGAGCGCCGTGTGGTGTATGACCTGATCAACGTCATTCAGGGCGAAGCCAACCTGAACCAGGCACTCATCAAAGACAAGCAGTGCGACAACCTTTATGTGCTGGCAGCCTCACAAACCCGTGACAAAGACGCGCTGTCACAAGACGGTGTTGAAAAGGTGTTGACGGACCTGGCTGCCATGGGCTTTGAGTACATCGTGTGCGATTCGCCCGCCGGCATTGAAACTGGTGCCTTGATGGCCATGCATTTTGCCGATGAAGCCATTGTGGTGACCAACCCTGAGGTGTCTTCAGTACGCGACTCGGACCGAATTTTGGGTATGTTGGCCAGCAAGACCAAACGCGCTGTGGAAGGACTTGATCCAATCAAGGAGCACCTGTTGATTACCCGTTACAACCCGGCGCGGGTAGACCAGGGGCAGATGCTGTCTTTGGAAGACATACAAGATATTTTGCGCATCAAACTCATTGGCGTCATTCCCGAGAGTGAATCGGTGCTGCAAGCCTCTAACCAGGGCGTGCCGGCAGTGCACATGCAGGGCAGCGACGTGTCTGAAGCCTATAAGGATGTGATTGACCGCTTCCTCGGCGAAGACAAGCCCATGCGCTTTATTGAAGCGCCCAAGCAGGGGCTTTTCAAGCGACTCTTCGGAGGTAAATAAGGTGATGTCATTCCTTTCCTTCCTGCTGGGCGAAAAAAAGAAAACGGCCAGCGTCGCCAAAGAGCGGCTGCAAATTATTCTGGCCCACGAGCGCAGTGGCCGCAATGCCGCCGAGCCTGATTACCTGCCCGACCTGCAGCGCGAGCTGGTGGCCGTGATCAGCAAATACATCAAGATCAACCCGGCCGATATCAAGGTCAACCTGGAACGTCAGGGCAACCTGGAAGTGCTGGAAGTCAAGATTGAGTTGCCAGACGCGGCCTGAAATGAAACCGCGCGTTCGACGCCAATAACGGCGATTATCAGACGTACCTCCCGGCAAGGTTGCGAGGGGGAGGGGCCCATACCGATTTCTGCACAGCTCGAAAGAAGCCAAGGGCAAGATCAAATCAAGGGAACTGCACCGCAGATCTGAAACCAGGTAGGAGGTGACAAACCTGTAAAGGGATATAGTTATCCATAGTCAACAAGCTAACTGTTGACTACAAGTCTCCTTTCAAAATTGGATTGGCACTCACGGTCAAGACTCAATCGACGCCAATAATGACCGGTTTAATCGGGGAAGTGGTCAAACTATTGAGGAAGTCCAAATAAGCAAGGTAGCGTCTCTAAAGAAGCCGGTGTTCGCTGGCAGAGTTATGAGTAAATCAGAAGTGACAATGGCATTCACCGAGGCTCATCCAGTCAATGTTGACACTGATCTGGCTGTGTCGTCGGTCATGACTAAAGGGCAACCAGCACCAGCGGGTCACAAACGACTGACGATCAATATACCTATGGACCTACACCGGAAGCTACGACTAAAGGCGCTGGAGTCAGGGACGACAGCAACTGATCTCATCGTGAATCTGCTCAAGCAAAGCATCTTAAGCTCAGCAATAGGGAAACTTCTATGTTGATTATTGAAATCGCACTAGGAATTGTCTTGGCAGTTGTCGTGCTTATGTTCCTGCCTCAGATTTTTTCACTTGGGATCTGGGCTGCTATTTTGGCGCTGGGTCTAGCGCTAGTTGCCGGAGTCATCTTTTTGGCGGTGGAATATGTGACGGCGACGGTGGCATTGGTTATAGCAATAGTTATTGGAGGAATTATTTTCTTGATCGATGAAGAGTCAAATGTCAATCCTGCCGTGGATGCTGCGGAAAAGAAGCGACGGCAGAGTCTTGGTTATGACGAATGACCTTGGGTGCGTTGCTCAGATCAAACAAAGACAGCCGTAAACCGCTCTAGGAGCGACTTTTTCGGTGTTGGTGGCGGGTTAGTGGTAATGAGTTCACCCTCTCGCCCTAGGGTATACAAAAAGTAGTTTCTCCGTATTCCACGAACAAAATCTGGCTCAGATGATTTGTCTCGATCGGAATCCCAGCCTTGGTAAGCTCCGCCTGCGGTCGAGCTATTCGGTCATGCTGGCTATTGATGTCTTAATTCAACGGAACAAGTCTTCGATTGATCTGAGAACTGCGCTGGCCTACGCTGCGCTGGAGCGCGGGCTTAAGCCATTTCAACAACGGAAGTCCTGGCTATTCGTCGGGATCCAAATTCCCGTATGTTTTTATTGTTTTATTGGGATAGACAAAATGTTTTTAACTATAGTAGAAGCGACTCTTTCAGAAAAATTTGGCGATAGTCACATCTTTGACTGGGCAGGTGAATCTCTAAAACCCCTCGACAACCCCAAGAGTGAAACTGTTCTTGCTTTCAAAGTACAGCTTTCTCAGGACCAGCACATAAGTCTGTTAACTGGCGAGAGGCTACAAGATATTGAAGGCCATGTCCGCATCTGCTCTCAAGTTGATAGCCTTCACGAAGATGCCCTAGGCATCGGTAGCCTGTCATATCTCCCGGCAAGGTTAGGTGAGTATCCTTGGCCTGCGATGTATTTCGTAGAAGTGATGTTGCCGATAAATCAGTTTGCAAGTTTAGTGGACACCGTGCGAAACGGTCGAGTCCCAAAGCTGATTGTTATCAAAGTTCGGGGGATGAACATTGATTCAATATTACGTTCGATATGGGACATCACCTCCGCGCCTGAATTGCATGTTGCGTCAATCGAACTGCCTATTCCACTGGTACGTGGCGAAACAATTCTGGATGAAGGCGCCTTGTTGGTATCAACACAATTGCAGGTTTCCAATTTGCGAGAAGCATTTGGCATTTTTGTGAAAGACATAAATGCAATGCTCAAGTGGCTACTTGGAATGATTCTTTTGCTTCTTTTAGTCGTGACATTTTTTAAGCACTGATAGAACCTTCATGAACCACATCCGCCACGAGGAAACATCCTATGACTCTCTGTTTAGGGATATTGAACAAAACCTTGAGACCATCTATGAGTTGTGGACTGAGGGCAATACTAGCCTTCGATTCTCTATCGCAATCCTGTGTGCGGTGAAACTTGAGGCGTTTATCAACATTGCAGGAAAGCTAAAACGGGAGGACTGGGACAGTCGCGAACGAAAGGTCTCTTTTGAAGAAAAATGTCGTATGGTGTTTATCACCTCAGGCCTAGCGTTTGACCACAGCGTTGAGCCAAACAAGTCCGCGATTCAAATGTTTCAAATCAGAAACGCCCTTGTCCATCCGAAGATGAAGCTTGACCGCATCCGTGAGCATATTTCGAACTATGAATACGAACGTAGGAGCAATGCATTCAGCGGTGTCTCGCACCCGCTTCGCTCAGAACTCACACCGGAGCAAATAACCCATCTCAAATGCACTAGCGATGCATTCGTGTCGGAGTGGGGGCCAAAGCTACTTGACGGCACCCCCGACTGTTGGCTGGGTGGCGGATCTACCGGAGGCTTTACTTATGAACCGACCGACGAGGGCTAATCAGGTTAGCTGCGTGACTCAAACGGTCCTTTTGTTGAAGAGAACTGGACAAAGAAAATGCACCCTAGGGTGCTTTTTTCTTGCCAAGAAGGCGGCTTACTTCGATACCACGCGGGCCATTTCCAGGCACTTGTTGGAGTAGCCCCACTCGTTGTCGTACCAGCTGACGATTTTCACAAAGGTGCCGTCCAGCGCGATGCTGGCGTCAGCGTCAAAGATGGAAGTGCGGGCGTCACCACGGAAGTCGGTGGCCACCACTTTGTCTTCGGTGTAACCCAGCACGCCCTTCAAGGCGCCTTCGCTTTGTGCTTTCATCTCGGCGCAAATCTCTTTCAGGCTGGCCTCATGGTTGAGTTCACAGGTCAGGTCGACCACCGACACATCGGAGGTCGGCACGCGAAACGACATGCCGGTGAGTTTTTTGTTCAGTTCAGGAATCACCACGCCCACCGCCTTGGCGGCGCCCGTGCTGGATGGAATGATGTTTTCCAGAATGCCACGGCCCCCGCGCCAGTCTTTGTTGGACGGGCCGTCTACGGTCTTCTGGGTGGCAGTGGCGGCGTGCACCGTGGTCATCAGGCCGCGCTTGATGCCCCATTTGTCATGCAGCACCTTGGCCACAGGGGCCAGGCAGTTGGTGGTGCAAGAGGCGTTGCTGATGATGGCTTGGCCAGCATAGGTTTTGTCGTTCACGCCGAACACGAACATGGGGGTGTCGTCTTTGGACGGGGCGCTCAAAATCACTTTCTTGGCGCCTGCTGCCAGGTGCTTCTCGGCCGTGGCTTTGTCCAGGAACAGGCCGGTGGCCTCAATCACCACATCGGCACCCACCTCGGCCCATTTCAGGTTGGCCGGGTCGCGCTCTTGCGTCAAGCGAATCTTTTTGCCGTTGACGATCAAGGCACCGCCATCAACACGCACCTCGCCCTTGAAGCGGCCGTGCACGCTGTCGTATTGCAGCATGTAGGCCAGGTAGTCGGGCTCCAGCAGGTCGTTGATGCCGACGATTTCAATGTCGGAAAAGTTTTGAACAGCAGCACGAAACACCATGCGGCCGATGCGGCCAAAGCCGTTGATACCTATCTTGATCGTCATCATTTACTCCAAAAGTTAAAACATCAAATCAGTGGGGCAGCGCGCTGCGAGAACTCGCCGCCATCATCACAGCTCTTACTTACTAGATTATTTCCGCAAGGCTTTTTCAACCGTGTCAGCCACGTTTTCAGGCGTGAAGCCGAAGTGTTTGAACAGCACCGGCGCAGGCGCCGATTCGCCGTAGCAGTCGATACCGACCACGGCGGCACAGCCGTATTTCCACCAACCGTCGGTCGACCCCATCTCTACCGCCACGCGCGGGATGCCGGCGGGTAACACGCTGTTTTTGTAGGCCACGCTTTGTTTGTCAAAGGTGGTGGTGCTGGGCATGGACACCACGCGGACCGCGATCTTGCGTAGCGCCAGCAACTCTTGCGCTTTCAGCGCCAACTGCACTTCCGAGCCGGTGGCAATCAGCACCGCCTGGGTCTTTTTCTTCATGCCGACCTCAGACGGCTCAGCCAGCACGTAAGCGCCTTTGCTGATGTCGGCCAGGTTGGACTTGGGCGCGTAGTTGATGTTCTGGCGCGACAGCAGCAAGGCCGTGGGCTTGGTTTTGTTTTGCAGCGCCACGGTCCAGGCGACGGCGGTTTCAGCGGTGTCACCCGGACGCCACACGTCCAGGTTGGGAATCAGGCGCAGCGAGGCGGCGTGTTCAATCGACTGATGGGTGGGGCCGTCTTCGCCCAGACCGATCGAGTCGTGCGTGAACACGTGCACCACGCGCAGCTTCATCAGCGCCGCCATGCGAATGGCGTTGCGGCTGTAGTCGCTGAAGGTCAGGAAGGTGCCGCCGTAAGGAATGAAGCCGCCGTGCAGCGCAACGCCGTTCATGATGGCGGCCATGCCGAACTCACGCACACCGTAGTTGATGTGGCGCCCGCCATTGCTTTGGCCGGTCTCGCTGAAGCGCAGGTTGGGGGTGGACTTGGTGTTGGTCAGGTTCGAGCCGGTCAGGTCGGCCGAGCCACCCAGCATTTCGGGCAGCGCGGCGGTGAACGCTTCCAGCGCCAGTTGTGAGGCTTTGCGCGAGGCCACGGTTTCGGCCTTGGTGTGGGCGGCAACGGCAGTGTCCACCGCGACCTGGTTGAAGTTTTTCGGCAGCTCGCCTTTCATGCGGCGCAGCAGCTCTTTGGCCAGCTCGGGGAAGGCGCCTTGGTAGGCTTTGAACTTGTCGTTCCAGGCGGCCTCAGCGGCAGCACCGGCCGCCTTGGCGTCCCAGGCGCTGTACACCTCGGCGGGGATGACGAAAGGCTTGGACGGCCAGCCCAGTGCCGCCCGGGTGAGGGCAATTTCCTCGGCACCCAGGGGTTCCCCGTGGGCCTTGGCGGTGTTGGCGCGGTTGGGGCTGCCTTTGCCGATGGCGGTTTTGCAGATGATGAGGGTGGGTTTGTCGGTGGCCTGCTTGGCCACGGCAATGGCGCTGGCCACGGCTTGTGCGTCATGGCCGTCCACCGGGCCGATCACGTTCCAGCCGTAGGCGGCAAAGCGCTGCGCGGTGTTGTCAATGAACCAAGGCGCCACCTGGCCGTCAATGGAAATGCCGTTGTCGTCGTACAGGGCAATGAGTTTGTTCAGCTTCCAGGCGCCGGCCAGTGCGGCGGCTTCATGGCTGATGCCTTCCATCAGGCAGCCGTCGCCCATGAAGGTGTAGGTGTGGTGGTTCACCACCTCGTGGCCTTCGCGGTTGAACTCATGCGCCAGCAGCTTCTCGGCCAGCGCCATACCCACGGCGTTGGTGATGCCCTGGCCCAGCGGGCCGGTGGTGGTTTCCACACCAGGGGTGACGCCCACTTCGGGGTGGCCTGCGGTTTTGCTGTGCAACTGGCGAAATTTCTTCAACTCGCTCACGGGCAGTTTGTAGCCGGTGAGGTGCAACACCGAATAAATCAGCATGGAGGCGTGGCCGTTGGACAGCACAAAGCGGTCACGGTCCAGCCAGTGTGGGTTGGTCGGGTTGTGTTTGAGGTGTGAGCCCCACAGTCCGACCGCCATGTCGGCCATGCCCATGGGGGCGCCGGGGTGGCCGGAGTTGGCGGCTTGCACAGCGTCCATGGCCAGCGCGCGTATGGCGTTGGCCATGTCGGCGCGGCTTGTCGTGCGGGGCGCGGCAGGGGTTGTTGCGGGGGTTGTGGGGGTATCGGCCATCTGTGCAAACTCCGGGTAATGGGGTGAGTAACGCTGGGTTACTGAAAGCTTTAGGGGAAACCCGGCATTTTACCGACCCAGCGCCACCGGGCCCGACCGGGGGCTTGCAGTATGCTCGGACGCATCGTTTTTCTCGGCCGGGTGCTGGTGCCTGGGCCGCTATTTCAGAGCATTGCATGAGCCTACTTTTTTCTCCCCTGACCCTGCCCTCGCCCCGTGGTGGGCTGACGCTGCCCAACCGCATCGTCATTGCGCCCATGTGCCAGTACGCGGCGCACAACGGCGAGGCCACCGACTGGCACCTGATGCACTGGGGCAGCCTGCTCAACAGCGGCGCGGCGCTGCTGACGCTGGAGGCCACTGCCGTGCTGCCCGAAGGCCGCATCAGCCCGGGCTGCCTGGGCCTGTGGGACCCGGCCACCGAAAAGGCGCTGGGCGACAACCTGGCGCGCGCGCGCCGTCTGGCGCCGCACATGGCGGTGTGCATTCAACTCGCACACGCTGGGCGCAAAGCCTCTAGCGCCGTGCCCTGGGACGGCGCCCAACTGCTTGCACCGGCGCAAGGCGGCTGGGAAACCTTTGGCCCGTCGGCGCTGCCGCATTTGCCCACCGAAACACCGCCCACCGCCATGAGCCTGGAGAAACTCGCGCAGGTGCGCGACGCCTTTGTGGCCGCCGCGCAGCGCGCTGACCGCCTGGGCATTGAAGCCATTGAGATTCACAGCGCGCACGGCTATTTGCTGCACGAGTTTTTATCGCCCCTGGCCAACCAGCGTGACGATGCCTACGGCGGCAGTTTTGAGAACCGCATTCGCTTTCCGCTGGAAGTCTTCAGCGCCATGCGCCAGGCCTTTGACGGCGTGCTGGGCCTGCGCATTTCGGCCTCGGACTGGGTCGAAGGCGGCTGGGATGTAGACCAAAGTACCGCGTTCGCCCAGCGCCTGAAAGCCGCGGGTTGCGACTTTATTCACGTCTCGTCTGGCGGCGTGTCGCCGCAGCAAAAAATCAGCTTGGGCGCGGGCTACCAGTTGCCGTTTGCTCGGCAGATTCGCCAAGCCACCGGCCTCATCACCACCGGGGTGGGCTTGATCACGACCGCGCAACAGGCCGAAGACGCATTGCAAGCGGGTGACGCTGACCTGGTGGGGCTGGCGCGGGCCTTTTTGTACCAGCCCCGCTGGGGTTGGCAGGCCGCCGCCGCACTGGGTGCGACCGTCACCGCCAACCCGCGCTATTGGCGCTGCCTGCCGCGTGAAGCGCAGGCGGTGTTTGGCCCGGTCAGCATGGGCTCGCGATGAGCGGTGCGGTCGCCATGGTGCTGGCCGCCGGACGCGGCGAGCGCATGCGTCCCTTGACCGACCACACGCCCAAACCGCTGCTGCCCGTGCGTGGCAAGCCGCTGCTGCAGTGGCCGCTGGAGGCGTTGGCGCAGGGCGGTTTTCGCCACATCGTGGTCAACACCGCCTGGCTGGGCGAGCAAATC
This sequence comes from uncultured beta proteobacterium, assembly GCA_903960915.1. Classification (GTDB taxonomy): domain Bacteria; phylum Pseudomonadota; class Gammaproteobacteria; order Burkholderiales; family Burkholderiaceae_C; genus Rhodoferax. Next base: position 61,750 of record CAJCCO010000060.1, on the reverse strand, counting down.
AGCGACTTTGCGGTGAAATTTGAATTGGAATTTCAACAAGAAACACAAGAAACACAAGAAACAAAAGGAACACAAGCAGCCGCCACACCGCTGCACCTGGCCTTGTCGCACGAAGGGCAAGACTTTGGCGCAGCGCTTGAAACCGCCGGCGGCATTGTGCGCGCCCTGCCGCAATTGGGAGAGGTGTTCTGGGTGCTGGCCGGCGACGTGTTTGCCCCCAGCTTTGTGTTCAGCCAGCGCGCGGTAGACGCTTTTGTGGCCAGCGACCACCTGGCCCACCTCTGGCTGGTGCCCAACCCGGCCCACAACCCGACTGGCGACTTTGGCTTGAGTGCAGAAGGCCTGGCTTTGAACCAGGCGGCCGTGAAGTACACCTACTCCACCATGGGCTTGTACCGCCGCGCCTTGTTTGCCCCGCCCTTTTGTGACATTCCTGCGGGCAACCCGCAAGGCCGCAAGGCTGCGCTGGCACCCTTGTTGCGCGCCGCCATGGACCAGGGCCGGGTCAGCGCCGAACTGTTCACGGGCGACTGGACCGACGTTGGAACCCCTGAGCGTTTGCTGGCCTTGAACCAGGCCTTGAACCAGGCCATTAACCAGACTTGAGCCCCAGCCACCCCACTGATTTAAGCTCACCCCTGTTGACTCACTTCCCAAGCGCTGACTGGACCACCCCATGACCCAACCCAATATTGCCGTGCCCACCACCCTCTATGCCCAACGCCGCGCCGAGCTGGCCCGGCGCATTGGCCCTCATGGCGTGGCCATCATTCCCACGGCACCCGAGCAACAACGCAACCGCGATGCCGACTTCATGTACCGGCCTGACAGCTATTTCTACTACCTCAGCGGCTTCACCGAGCCCAAGGCTTGGCTGGTCATCACCGGCGACGGCCGCAGCACCGTGTACTGCCAGCCCAAAGACCTGGAGCGTGAAATCTGGGACGGCTACCGCTTAGGCCCCGATGCCGCCCCGGCCGCACTGGGCGTGGAGGCGGCCTTGTCTTCCAGTGAGCTGGACGCCCACATGCCGGCTTTGCTGGACGGCCGCGACGCCGTCTGGTACCCGTTTGCCACCCACCCCGGCCTGGAGGCGCGTATTGACGGCTGGCTGGGCCAACTGCGCGCGCGCGTGCGCTACGGCACGCTGTGCCCCGAGCAGCAGCGCGACCTGTGCGGCCCGCTCGATGAGATGCGGCTGGTCAAAGACGCGCACGAACAAGACCTGATGCGACGCGCCGGCCAGATCAGCGCCGGCGCCCATATTCGCGCCATGCAACTGTCGGCACGCATGCTGCGCGCCGGCCAGGAGGTGCGCGAATACCACCTAGACGCCGAGCTGCTGCACGAGTTTCGCCGCCATGGCTCGCAAGCGCCGGCTTACGGCTCCATCGTGGCGGCCGGTGCCAATGCCTGCGTGCTGCACTACCGCGCCGACACCGCGCCGGTGCGTGACGGCGAGCTGGTGCTGATTGACGCCGGTTGCGAGCTTGACGGCTACGCCAGCGACATCACGCGCACCTTCCCCGCCAACGGCAAGTACACCGGGCCGCAGCGCACGCTGTACGAGCTGGTGCTGGCCAGCCAGCACGCCGCCGTGGCCGCCACCCGCGCCGGCGCACGCTTTACCGACCCGCACGAGGCCAGCGTCAAAGTACTGGCCCAAGGCATGCTGGATGAGGGCCTGCTGGACAAAAACAAGGTGGGCACCCTGCAAGACGTGATTGAGCAGCGCGCTTACTTTCAGTTCTACATGCACCGCACCGGCCACTGGCTGGGCATGGACGTGCATGACTGCGGCGGCTACACCGAGCCGTCAGAGATTGGCACGGTGAGCGAGCGCAAGGATGCGCTGACGGGCCAAACCATCAAAGACCGGCCGGCGCGCATTCTGCGTGAGGGCATGGTGCTGACCATTGAGCCCGGCATCTACGTGCGTCCCGCCCCTGGCGTTCCCGAGCAGTTCCACAACATCGGCATTCGCATTGAAGACGACGCCATCGTCACCGCCACCGGCTGTGAACTGGTCAGCCGTGGTGTGCCGGTAGAGGCCGATGCGATTGAGGCTTTGATGCGGGCTTAAACCGCTGCCGACGGGCTAATTAACGCGCCTTGCCATGCCAGTTGCTGGGTCACAAACCCGTCAAATGCCCGAAGCAATGGCGTGAACGGCGCCGTCTGCCGCTCCAGTTGCATCAGGGCGGCGCAGGTCGCCTCTAGGGTGGAGAGTTGGTCGGCACGGTGGGCGCGACGCAGCTGGTAATTGGACGGCGGCATGTCTTGCAAGGCCAGGCGCGGCAACGGCTGCAGCAGGGGGTTGGCGTACAGCATTCTGCGGCTTTTGCGCCAGGTGCCGTCCAGCACCACCAGGCGAATGCGCGCGGGCGCGCTCAGCGCGGTGGGCGGTAATTCGGGTGGCGCTGGCAAAGTCGGGTCGCCTGCTGTGTTGGGGTAGAGCAGCACGCTGAGTTGCGGCGCGGGCGCGTGGCCCCAGGGCGCGCGCAAGTGGTGTTGCAACTCAGCCGGGTCAAATATTTCACCGCAGAGCAGGCGGCTGTGCGGCAAACACAGGTGCAGCAGGCGCGCACTGCCTTTGGGGTGGTGCACCTCCAGCGGGTGCTGCAAGACCAGCACTTCCACTTGGTGCTCGATACGGCAGACCCAGCGGCAAATACAGGCGTTTTGCGGGCGCAGGCAGTGCGGACAGCCCAAGCGTTGCGCGGGGCGCGCGGGCATCAAGGTGGCCTCAATGCTTGGGTGCAGCCGCCTTGGGATCGGCTTTCTTTTCTTCCTTTTTCTCTTCTTTCTTGGGGTCTTTTTTCGGATCAGCAGGTTTGCCGCTGGCGTCTTTCTTCGGGGCGATGGGTTTGCCATGCGCATCTTTCTCAACCACTGCTTCTTTCTTATCCCCCGGTTTTTCTGCCACCCGCACCACTTTGCAGATTTTTTTGTTGCCGTCCTTGCTTTTGACTTCTTCGCAGGTTTTCTCTACCTTGTAGGCGTGTACGGGTGCGGCGGTTAGCAGGCAAACAGACAACGCCGTCAGTGCGGGCAGGTAGCTTGCTAAGCGCAGGTGTTGGTTGATCAGGGTCAGGGGCATGACAGGTTCTCCAAGGGTGAAGGCTTGAAAGTGCAGTGGGGCGGAAGTATCGCACCCGGCCCCTATTCCACTCTAGAATTTGTACAACAACCCGGTGCATTTGTCCATGTCCACAGCCCCCCCCGCCAGCCACGACCCCAGCGCTTTTTTTCACCAGCACGGCATTCGTGAGGTGGAGTGCGTGTTTGCCGACATCTCCGGCTACCCGCGCGGCAAACTGATGCCTGCGGCCCGTTTTGCCCAGGGCCAGGAGTTGCGCATTGCGCAGGCGATCCCCATGCAGGCGGTCACCGGCGACTATTCGTATGACCCGATCTTTCCCGATGCCGACCCCGACGTTCGGCTGGTGCCTGACCACAGCACCCTCAAGCTCGCCCCCTGGGCCAAGAGCCCGCGTGCGGTGGTGATTCACGACTGCGTCGAATTGTCGGGCGAGCCGTGCGTGTTTGCGGCACGCTCGCTGCTGAAGTCGGTGCTGGCGCGCTATGCCGCGCAGGGCCTGACGCCCGTGGTGGCGCCCGAGATTGAGTTTTACCTGACCGCCCCCAGCCTGGAGCCCCACCTGCCCTTGCAGCCCCCGCTGGCGCGGGGCGGCCGGGCCGAGACCGGGCAGTCGGCCTTCAGCCTGAACATGCGCAATGAACTCGCGCCGTTTTGGGACGCGTTTCAAGCGGCGCTGGAAACGCTGGGCGTGCAGGCCGACACCTGGATACACGAGGTAGGCCCCAGCCAGTTTGAGATCAACCTGTTGCACGGCAACGCTTTGGCCGCCGCCGACCAGGCTTTTTTATTCAAGTACGCGGCCAAGGAGATCGCTATTGCGCACGGCCTGAATGCGGTGTTCATGGCCAAACCCATGGCCGGCGTGCAGGGCAGCTCCATGCATTTGCACCAAAGCGTGGTGGACGCGCACGGGCGCAATATCTTCAGCCAGGACGACGGCAGCGAGAGCGCGCCATTTCGCCATTTCCTGGGTGGGCAGCAAACCTACCTGCCCGAGATGCTGCTGCTGCTGGCGCCGTTTGTGAATTCGTTTCGCCGTTTTGTGCCTGGCGCGCAGGCGCCTGTCAATCTGCAATGGGGCTATGACAACCGCACCACCGGGCTGCGTATTCCAGCTGGCAGCCCGAGTGCGCGGCGGGTAGAAAACCGCCTGCCTGGCGCCGACGCCAACCCCTACCTGGCGCTGGCCGCCTCACTCGCCGCCGGTCTGGCGGGCATGGACGAAGGTCTGCAACCCAGCGCGCCCGTGAGCCCCAGCGACAACGCTGCGCACCTGCCGCACGCCTTGCCGCGCAACTTTTCAGATGCCCACACGCGCATGGCGGCCAGTTCCCACAGCAGGCGTTTGTTGGGCGATGCGTTTGTGACCGGTTTTTGCGCCGTCAAGGCCGTGGAGTTTGAGAGCTACCAGCAGGAAATCAGCGCCTGGGAGCGGCGCTTTTTGCTGCCGCAGGTGTGAGCCCTGCGCTTACAAAGTGCCGGTGTTTTTGAAGCGCTCGGTAGCGGCCACCAGGGCTGCGCGGGTGCCGGGCTCTGAGGCGGCGTGGCCAGCGTCTTCCACCATCTCAAAGCGCGCTTGCGGCCAGGCCTGGTGCAGGCGCCAGGCCGACACCGGTGGGCACACCACGTCATAGCGGCCTTGAACAATGACCGCCGGTAAATGGCGAATGCGCTCGACGTTGCGGATCAACTGGTCTTCGCTGAAAAAGGCCTGGTGGCGAAAATAATGCGCCTCCAACCGGCCCACGCCCAGTGCCACCGCGTCTGAGCCAAAGGCGTCGGCCACCTCGGGGTGGGGCAGCAGATGCAGGCAACTGCCTTCGTAACGGCTCCAACGGCGCGCGGCCGCCAGGCTAATGGCCGGGTCGTCGCTGAACAGGCGTTCGCTGTAGGCGCTCAGCAGGTCGCCGCGTTGCGCCTCGGGAATGTCGGCGACGAAGGCGTCGTGCGCTTGCGGGAAGAAGTGGCCCATGCCGTACAAAAACCAGTCAATTTCGGCCGGTGTGCACAGAAAAATGCCGCGCAGTACAAAGCCGGTGCAGCGCTCTGGGTGGGCCTGGCCGTAAGCCAAGGCCAGAGTGGAACCCCAGGAGCCGCCAAACACCAGCCAGCGCTCGATACCCATCAGTTCGCGCAGGCGTTCAATGTCGGCCAGCAGGTGCGCGGTGGTGTTGTCGTGTACCTCGCCCAAGGGCGTGGACTGGCCCGCGCCGCGCTGGTCAAACAGCACGATGCGGTAGTAGGCCGGGTCAAAAAACTGCCGGTGGCTGGGCGACAGGCCCGAGCCCGGCCCGCCGTGCAAAAACAGCACCGCCACGCCCTCGGGGTTGCCGCATTCTTCCCAGTACAGCGTGTGCAAGGCGTCCACGGGCAGGTGGCCGCTGCGGTAGGGCTCTAGTGGCGGGAACAGTGGGTAGTCGGCTTGGGTTTGGGCTTGGGTCATGGTGTGTTGGCAGGGCGTTAAGGGGCTTGGCACGCCAATGTAGCGCCAATGTGCAAAAGGTGGAAAGCAAGCCAGATGAAATGTGAAACGCGAGACCCGGCCCGATAGCGTCTATCAATCAATTAGCCAAAACCAATTGGCTATAACAATAGATAAGGCCTAACATTCTTCCTGTGCTGATAAATAACCGCTATCAGTGAACCATTCAACCCTTAGGAGCTCCTCATGACAAACGCTATCCGCCCCGCGATTCAAACCATGGCCAACCTCGAAGCCGCCTTTGCCGGCGAGTCGATGGCCCACATCAAATACCGTTACTTTGCCAAACTGGCGCGTGAGATGGGCGACGAAGCAACCGCCCAAACCTTTGAAGCAACCGCCGATCAGGAGGTGATGCACGCCTTTGGCCACCTCGATTTACTCTACCCCAAGGCCAGCATGACGCCGGCCAAGGCGCTGCAAATTGCCATTGACGGCGAAACCTACGAGTACACCGAGATGTACCCCGGCTTCCGTCAAACCGCTGAGCGTGAAGGCAACGCGGCAGCCGTGGCCGAAATGGACGAGCAGATTGAAGAGTCCAAAGTGCACGCCGCAGCGTTCAAAGCAACGCTGGAAAAAGCCCAGAAACGCTTTGCTGCTTTGGCGAAGGTGGAAGAGCGCCACGCCAGGCATTACCAGGCCCAGCTCGACAAGGTTAGCGCGGGCATTGCAGGCGTGGCCAGCATCGCGGCCTGAGACCCGAACCGTAGTATTCTTTTATTCAATTACCCCATCAGGAACACGCTATGAAAACCTACCTCTGCATCGTTTGCGGCTTTATTTACGACGAGGCCACTGGCCACATGGAAGACGGCATTGCGCCCGGCACCTTGTGGGCCGATGTGCCCGAGTCCTGGGCGTGCCCAGAATGCGGGGTGGCCAAGGCCGACTTTGAAATGGTCGAAATTTAAAGCGCGCAGCGCGCTTTAACGCTTAAGCCCCCTATGACTGCTCCCCTCCTCATCATTGGCGCCGGCCTGGCCGGTTGGACCACCGCCCGCGAATTTCGCAAGCTCGATACCCAGACGCCAATCCTGCTGGTAACCGCCGACAGCGGTGACTTTTATGCCAAGCCGTCGCTCTCCAATGCACTGGTGCAGCAGCGCGGCCCGGCACAGCTGGTCAGCACGGCGGCGGCCAAGATGAGTGAGTCGCTCAAGGTTACGCTGCTAGCGCACACCCGAGTGACCGCGCTGCACCCCTTGACGAACAGTATCAGCACCAGCCAAGGTGATTTTTCTTACAGCCAATTGGTGTTGGCTACGGGTGCGCAGCCGATTCGCGTGCCCTTGGAGGGCGAAGCGGCCACGCAGGTGCTGTCGATCAACTCGCTGGACGACTTTGCGCTGTTCCATGCCCGCCTCACCCCACCCAGAACCGACGGCAGGCCAACGCAGGTGTTGATCATGGGCGCAGGCCTGATTGGCTGCGAGTTTGCCAACGACCTGGCGGCCAGCGGCTTTGGCGTGACGGTGGTGGACCCTGCCAACGCCCCCCTGGCGGCGCTGTTGCCCCCAGAGGCTTCGCTGCAGTTGCGCGACGCCTTGGGCGCGTTGGGGGTGAATTGGCATTGGGGAGATACGGTGAAAGCCGTGCGTTACACCACGCCCCCCAATTCAGCTAGCCTAACCAGTCCAACCCAAGGCGCCGCGTTGCAAGTCGAGCTCACCAGTGGCGTGCAGGTACCCGTCGACATGGTGCTCAGCGCGATAGGCTTGAGGTCTGAGACGGCGCTGGCGCAAGCCGCAGGCCTGGTGTGCGAGCGCGGCGTGCAGGTGGACGCCAGTCTGCAAACCAGTGCGCCGCATATTTTTAGCCTGGGCGACAGCGCGCAGTACGGGCCCGGGCTTTGGCATGCTGAAGCAGCCGCCGGTTCGACGCCACGTCAGCCTACCGGCGGGCGCACGCTGCCCTATGTCATGCCCATCATGAGCGCGGCCAAAGCCCTGGCGGCCACCTTGGTCGGGCAGCGCACCGAGGTGGTGTTTCCACTGATGCCCGTGGCCGTCAAAACCCCGGCGTTGCCGATGGTGGTGGCACCGCCTGCACCGGGAACGCCCGGACAGTGGCTGAGCGCAGAGCCCGGGCTGTGGCAATTCAATGATGCACAAGGGCTGCGCCGCGGCTTTGTTTTAACGGGTTCGCAAACCCCGCGCCGTGGCGAGCAAGCCAAGTTGGTGGTGGCCTGAGTACCTGAAGCGGCCTTGTCGCCAACCAACCTCCATAATTTCTCCATGCTTTGACTCTACTATTCAAAAATTCACAAATATAAGAGGGGTTTGTCGTGGCTTTGAATAGTATTTCCGGCGTGGTTGGCGCGTGCGTGTTGATGGGTTTTTTGACGGCTTGTGGGGGTGGCGCCACCACTTCAACGGTGAGCGCAACAGCCACCCCTTTGAGTGTGGCCCAGGCTCTGTTTGCTGAAAAGGCGCTGTCCGCCAGCGGGCAACAGTCGTGCGCCAGTTGCCACACCGATGACAACGCCCACGCCGATGCCACCGGCACTGTGCTGCCTCTGGGTGGTCTGCTTATGGACCAGCAAGGATTTCGCAGCAGCCCCAGCTTGATGTACTTGGCCAGTAACGCCGCCTTTCGTTTTGATGCCAACGGCCTGCCTTTTGGCGGTTTTACCTGGGACGGGCGCGCCAACAGCCGCGCCGAACAAGCCGCCGGTCCTCTTCTGGACAGCACCGAGATGGCCAATGCGGATGTGGCTGCGGTTGCGCAAAAAGTGCGGGCACTGCCTTATTTCAATGACTTTGTCAGCCAGTTCAATGTGCCCGCGTCACCGACAGATCAGCAAATTTTTGACAAACTGCAAACGGCGCTACAGGCTTACCAAGCGCTTGACACGGACTATTTGCTGTTCAACAGTAAGTTCGACCAGGTGGCAGATGGCACCGCCACCTTCACGGCGGCTGAGCAGCGCGGGCTGGCCATTTTTAACAACCCTAACCAGGGGCGCTGTGCCAGTTGTCACACCAGCAGCACCGGGTCTGGGGGAGAGCGCCCGAACTTCACCAACTTCAGTTATGCCGCGCTGGGCCTACCCCGCAATCCCCAAATTCAAAAGAACGCGGATGCCACATTTTTTGACATGGGCTTGTGCGGCCCCAAACGCACCGATTTGAGTGCACGAGCCGACTTGTGTGGTCAATTCAAAGTGCCGACCTTGCGCAACATCGCCCTGACGGCGCCCTATTTTCACAATGCCAGCATCAGCACCTTGAGTGAGGCGGTCACCTTTTACGCCACCCGCGATACCCAGCCGGAACGCTGGTACCCAACTGTCAATGGCGTGGTGGACAAATTCAACGACCTGCCCGTGGCTTACCGCGGCAATGTGGTGCAAAGGGCGCCGTACGGACTGCAGGCCGGTGCACCGCCGCTGCTCAGTGCGCAGGATGTGGCGGACTTGGTGAGCTTTTTGCAAACGCTGACCGATGACCGCAACGCCGCACCGGGCGGCCTCACGGTCAAGCGCTAATTTCGGGTTAAGTCGCCTCAGGCCGACAAGCAGGCGTACACCAGGTTGCGAAACAGTTGGCGGTAGTAGGCGCGTTGGTTGGGTGCCTGGATCAAGAGCATGGCGAACAGGTTGTTGGTCGGGTCTACAAAGAAGCTGGTGCCCGCCATGCCGCTCCAGTAGTAGGTGCCCACCGGGCCGGGCACCGGAGTTTGTCCGCGCGCGGTACGCACAGCAAAGCCCAGGCCAAAACCTTCGCCGGCTTCAATCAGGCTGTCGCGTCCGGGGATATTGCCCAGGTGGTCGCAGGTCATGAAGTCCACCATATGGGGCGCCAGCAGGCGTACACCGTCCAACTCACCGCGGTTGAGCATCATTTGCAGAAAGCGGGCGTAGTCGTGGGCAGTGCCCAGTAGGCCGCCGCCACCGGATTCGAAGGACGGAGGCACGTCCACCGCTGGCAAGGTCAGCGGCACGCCGCCGTCGGGGTCGTGGTCAAACGGCTGGGCAATGCGGTGTTGCTGCGATGGCGGCACATAAAACCGCGTCTCAGTCATGCCCAAGGGGGCAAAAATATGCTCGGACAGGTGCAGGCCCAGGGACTGGCCGCTGATGACCTCCACCACGCGGCCCAGCACGTCGGTGGCGCGGCTGTATTCGCCCACGCTGCCGGGTTGGTCCATCAGGGGCAGCGCCGCCAGGGCCTGGCTGCTGGCGGCGCTGTCGCGACCGGCCATGCGCTGGTTGATTTCGTGTTTGATGTAGAGGCGTTGCACGGCTGACTCGCCAGAGAACTCGTAGGTGAGGCCGGCGGTATGGCGCAGCAGGTCCTGAATGGTGGACGGCCGCGTGACGGGCACCAGCGTGACGATGCCGTTGCGCTCAATAGCCACTTGCTGGTTGGCAAACTCCGGCAGGTACTGCGCCACCGGGTCGCTCAGCAACAAACGACCCTGCTCCAGCAAGCGCATGATGGCCACCGAGACGATGGGCTTGGTCATGGAGAACAGGCGAAAGATGCTGTCTTTCTTCATGGCTTCGCCGGTGGCCGGGTTTTGCACGCCCAGGCTCTCAAAGCAGCTCACCTGGCCGTGGCGCGCCAGCACGACAACGGCGCCGGGCAGGCGGCCCCGGTCAATTTCTGCCTGCAGGGTTTGCAGCAGGGCGTTGCGGCGCAGGGGGTGAAAACCAGAGGCGTTTGCAGCGGAGGCGGTCAAAGTCATGTCGGGTTCCTGAGGGGTAAAAGTGGTGCAATAGCCAAACATTGTGCGACAGGCGGGCCCCCTTTAGGCGCACAGTGCGGCGATTGGGTCGAAAAAAGTAAAAAGTACCCCACCCGACGACGACCTGGTCACGGCGGTGTTTTGGACGGGGCGGGGCCTACAATTCGCCCTCCATACGCTGACTGCCAGGCTGATCCGGTCAGGCTGATCACACCAGGAGAATTTCATGACCGACACCACCAGCAACGAAGAGAAGCGCGCCGAGTTGCGCCGCGCCGCCCTCGAATACCACCAGTTTCCCACCCCCGGCAAGATCGCTATTGCGGCGACCAAGCAGTTGGTGAACCAGCATGACCTGGCGTTGGCCTATTCGCCCGGTGTGGCCGCGCCCTGCGAGGAGATCGTCAAAGACCCCAACAACGCTTTCAAATACACCAGCCGGGGCAACTTGGTGGCGGTCATCACCAATGGCACGGCGGTGCTCGGCCTGGGCGACATTGGCCCGCTGGCGGCCAAGCCGGTGATGGAGGGCAAGGCGGTGTTGTTCAAGAAGTTTGCGGGTATTGATGTGTTTGACATCGAGATCAACGAAAAACACGACCTCGACAAGTTGGTGGACATCATCGCCTCGCTGGAGCCCACGTTTGGCGGCATCAACCTGGAAGACATCAAGGCGCCCGATTGTTTTTATGTGGAGCGCAAGCTGCGCGAACGCATGAAGATACCGGTCTTCCACGACGACCAGCACGGCACCGCCATCACGGTGGGTGCGGCCATTTTGAACGGCCTCAAAGTGGTGGGCAAAGACCCTAAAAAGGTCAAGCTGGTGACCTCGGGCGCGGGCGCTGCGGCGCTGGCCTGTCTGGGCTTGCTGGTCAAGCTGGGCATTCCGCGTGAAAACATTTTTGTCACCGACCTGGCGGGTGTGGTGTACGAAGGGCGCACGGAGTTGATGGACGAGGACAAGATTGTCTACGTGCAAAAAACCTCGGCACGCACCTTGGGCGAGATCATCGAGGGGGCGGACATTTTTCTGGGGCTGTCGGCCGGGGGGGTGCTGAAGAAAGAAATGGTCGCCAAGATGGCGGCCAAGCCACTCATTTTTGCGCTGGCCAACCCCAATCCTGAAATCTCTCCGGAAGACGTGAAAGCCGTTCGCAGCGACGCCGTGATTGCCACCGGCCGCACCGATTACCCCAACCAGGTCAACAATGTCCTGTGTTTTCCCTACATCTTCCGTGGCGCGCTCGATGCGGGCGCCTCCACCATCACCGTCGAGATGGAAATTGCAGCGGTGTACGCCATTGCCGAGCTGGCGCAAGCCGAGCAAAGCGAAGTGGTGGCGGCGGCTTATGCCGGTGAACAGCTGGCATTTGGCCCGGAGTACCTGATTCCCAAGCCGTTTGACCCGCGCCTGATGATCAAGATTGCGCCGGCGGTCGCCCAGGCGGCGGCTGACAGTGGCGTGGCGCTGCGTCCTATCCCGGACATGGACGCTTACCGCGAAAAATTGCAGAGCTTCGTCTACGCCTCCGGCACCACCATGAAGCCCATCTTCATGGCCGCCAAAAAGGGCCTGAAAAAGCGCGTGGCTTACGCCGAGGGCGAAGAAGAACGCGTGTTGCGTGCGGCCCAGATCGTGGTGGACGAAGGCTTGGCCCTGCCCACCCTGATTGGCCGCCCATTGGTGATGGCCGAGCGTATTCAGAAGTTTGGTCTGCGCCTGCGCGAAGGCATTGACTACAGCGTGGTCAACGTCGAGCAAGACCACCGCTACCGCGATTTCTGGCAAACCTACCACCGCATGACCGAGCGCAAGGGCATCACCGCCCAAGTGGCCAAAATTGAAATGCGCAGGCGGCTCACCCTGATTGGCGCCATGTTGCTGCACAAAGGCGATGTCGACGGCCTGATCTGCGGCACCTGGGGCAGCACGGCCATGCATTTGCAATACCTCGACCAGGTCATCGGCAAGCGCCCGGGTGTGCACACTTACGCGTGCATGAATGGTTTGCTGCTGCCGGAGCGGCAGGTATTTTTGGTGGACACCCACGTCAACTACGACCCCACCGCGGCCCAACTGGCCGAGATCACCACCATGGCGGCTGAAGAAATGATGCGCTTTGGTATTCGGCCCAAGGCGGCGCTGCTGTCGCACTCCAACTTTGGCAGCAGCAACCAGCCCAGCGCGGTCAAGATGCGCGATACCCTGGAGCTGTTGCGCGTGCGCGCCCCCTGGCTTGAAGTGGACGGCGAAATGCATGGTGACGTGGCGCTCGACGGCGCCGCCCGCGCCGCCCTGATGCCCAATAGCACGCTGTCGGGCGACGCCAACCTGCTGGTTCTGCCCAACATTGATGCCGCCAACATCGCCTACAACCTGCTCAAAACCGCTGCCGGCGGCAACATTGCCATCGGCCCGGTATTGCTGGGGGCGGCCAAACCGGTGCATATTCTTACGGCCAGCACGACAGTGCGCCGTATTGTTAACATGACAGCCCTCACCGTTGCAGACGCAAACGCCACCCGGTAAGGACAAATAGCTAAGCCAGTGCTAACTTAACTAGCCTGTCAAACCCCTGCGGCTGCCTGTTTATTAGGCAGACGCTTGCAATTTACACCAGAGTAAGCGACACTACGGCCTTAGAAATTTCCGGGTTTACCCGGGGTTGCCTGAGGTTTCTCAGGGTAACCCGGAGTAACCCGAGATATGGTGAACAGTGTTGTCGGTGTTGTCTATGTTGTCAGCGTCTCGGTGGCCAAGCCTTAAGTTGGTATTCGTCGGATTTTTGCTGGGTGCCCTGTTCGGCATCTGTTCAGCGCAGGCTTTACAGCCCACGCTAACCGCAGCAAAAACGACGATTTTGGTCGCTGACCTGCCCGGATCTGGTGCAAAAACCTATGCCTTGATTCTGCAAGGCGGCCCTTTTGCCCATGAAAAAGATGGCGTCGTTTTTGGCAACCGGGAGCGTTTACTGCCCTTGCATACGCGGGGGTACTACCGCGAATACACCGTCATGCTGCCCGGCAGCCGCAAACGCGGAACCCATCGCATCGTGTGCGGTGGGCCTGCCAGGACACCAGAGAGTTGTTATTACACGGCCGATCACTATGCAAGCTTCCGCAAGATCGTGCCGTAATTTGTTAATTTGTTAATTTGTTTTTTGGAATGTGAAGCGGGAATGAATATGTCACTTCAAGTAGAAGCGCCAGCACCACAGCGTGCTGAAACCGAGGTACCACTTCGTGGTATCAGAACCAACATCGTCCAGTCCATCCGGGCTTTTCGCGTGCAGGAGTTGCAGGATGCGGCGCAGACCCTGGGTCAGCACTTTCTGTATGCCAACCTGGCCAATGCCCAGACCAAGCAAGATGTGCTCGATCTGATTGGCCAGCAATTCATGCTGCCTGCCCAAGTGGGTAAAAATTTTGATGCCTTGTACGACAGCATGACCGACCCGGTCTACAAGTCTGGCCCGCAGCCGGGCTTTATTGCTGTGCTGGAACACATTCCGGCCAACGTCAAGTTCGACAAGGAAGCGCGTGAGCAGCTGCTGGATATCTTCAGGGATGCTGCTGATTACTGGGGGGACCGAAAAATTCCCTTCCGGTGCTTCTATTCTTTTCTGTAGCCCGTTCTGCACACACCAGCCAAGCAGAACGGGCGAACGAGGCAAAAGCAACAGACACGGACAGCACTGCCGTGTCTGGCATTGAAATCGCCGCTGAAGCCGGCGAAAAAATGCCAACCGATAAATTGTTGGATGTATCGCCCCTGGCGCTGCGCATGAGCAGTCCATTCAACGCGGGGTATTGGTTGGCCGCGGCTTGATCTTTCCGGCTCAACAAAAAAGGCTCGCCAGTTGGCGAGCCTTTTTGTTGGGGGGTCGTGGTTCAGGTACTGGGGGGCAATAAATCATGTGCCACCGGGCGGCTGGCTTGGAGCTGTGTGGCCAGGGCCAGGTATTCAGCCACTGGCACTTCTTCGGCCCGGCGCTGCTCGTCAAACGTGCCCGTAAAGCCGTGCTCCTGCAGCCAGCGACCCAGAGTATGGCGCATGATTTTTCGCCGTTGGCTGAACGCCACCTGCACGATTTCGCTCAACAGTTTGACGTCAACTTGCGCGGGAGAAGCGTGCGGCACCATGCGCACCACCGCGCTGTCCACCCGGGGTGGCGGGGTGAAACTCTCTGGCGGCACAAACAGCACGTTTTCCATGGCGTAGCGCCATTGCAGCATCACGCTCAAGCGGCTGTAATCTGAGGTGGCCGGGCGCGCCACCATGCGGTCTATCACCTCTTTTTGCAGCATGAAGTGCTGGTCTTCAATCAGGGCGACCTGCTCGAGCAGGTGAAACAAGATGGGCGTGGAGATGTTGTAGGGCAGGTTGCCCACCACCCGCAGTTTGGGGGCTGTTTTACCCACCAAAATGGGCGCAAAGTCCACTTTCAGCACGTCAGATTCAATCACCGTGAGTTGCGGGTGTTCGCGCAGGCGCACGGCCAGGTCACGGTCCAGCTCAATCACCGTCAGGTGGCCCAGGCGCTCTACCAGCGGTTGTGTCATGGCGGCCAGGCCGGGGCCAATTTCCACCATGGCTTGGCCGGGTTGGGGGTCTATGGCGGCAACGATGGCCTCAATGACGCCGCCGTCGGTCAGAAAGTGTTGGCCAAAACGTTTACGTGCGATGTGTTTGCCGTGTTTTGGGTGGCCACTCACAGTGGCGCCTCACGTATTTCCACGTAGGTCCGGTCGCGCAGGTCTTGCGCCCAGATGGTGTAGGCCTCGTCGATCTTTTTCTCACGCAGTAGGGCGCGCACCGTTTCCATCTGCTCGCGCTGGCTCAAGGTGGCCTGGCGGCGTTCGTTCAACTGAATCAGGTGCACGCCAAAGCGTGAAATCAGCGGCTCACTGATTTGCCCTGGCGCCAAACGGTTCATGACCTCTTCAAACTCGGGGACGAACATGCCTGGGCTGGCCCAGCCCAGATCGCCGCCTTGGGCGGCTGAGCTGTCTTGGGAGTTGTCGCGCGCCAAGGCGGCAAAGTCGGCCTGACCGGCCACGATGCGGCGCTTGTATTCAGCCAGCTTTTCCATTGCCGCTTTTTCCGTCAGGTTGGCGTTTGGCCGCAACAAAATATGGCGCGCGCGGCTTTGCGTCACGGTCATATTGGGCAGGCCGGAATTTCTTTTCTCGATGACTTTCAAAATATGAAAGCCGGCGCCGGAGCGCACTAGGCTGGAGATATCGCCACTGGCCAAATTTTGCGTTGCCTCAATAAAAATGGTGGGGTAACGGTCGGGCGTACGCAAGCCCATTTGCCCGCCGTTGGCACGGTCGGGCGCGTCAGAGAGCTCGGCCACCAAGGCGGAGAAATCTTGACCGGCCCGGGCGCGGGCCAGGGCGCTTTTTGCGCGGTTTTCAAGGGCTGCAATTTGCACCGCCGTGGCCGCCTCCGGTACGGCCACCAGAATTTGTGCCAGGTGCACCGGCTGGGTCGCGGGGTCGACCGCGCTTTGCTCGCGCAGGTACTGCTCCACCTCCAGGTCGCTCACCCGCACACGGCTCTCCACCTCGCGCTCGCGCAAACGCATCAACAGCAGCTGGTTGCGCAGCCGTTGGCGAAATTGCGACATTGCCAGCCCGTCGGCCAGCACTCGGCGACGCAGCTCGGGCACATCAATCTGGTTTTGTCGGGCTACGTTTTGCTCCGCTTGATCAATCGCTACCTCGTCGACCCGCATGCCGGAGCTTGCGGCCAGCTGCAGTTGCGCGCGCTCCATGATCAGGCGTTCCAGCACCTGGCGCTGCAGGTCGGCCAGCGGCGGCGTGGCGCGCCCTTGCTGGGCGAACTGCTGCAAGATGGGTTTGACTTGCGCCTGCACCTCGCTGCTGGTGATGGGCTCGGAATTCACCACCGCCACAATAAAGTCCGCCTGGCTCACCGCCGGGGTGGCTGGCTTGTTAAGGGGCTGCAAGCTTTGCGCTCGTACTGTCATGGACGCGGACACGAGAATGGCAATACAAGCCAGGCTAAAAGGCACAACGCGCTGGGTCATGGTGGGTCAATCGTAATGGCTGAATCGGCTGGGCGAGCTGCTTTGCTCCCTCAGGTACTGGTAATTGGGAATATTGTCTTTCAAGGTTTTCAAGGGGTTGACCCCCAGGCGGGTGAAGCCCACAAACTCCATCTGGAACATGATGCGCTGGTTCGCCGTGGAGGTGCTGGTCTGCAAGCGCTCCACCACCACGCGGCTCACCCAGCAACCCGCATCGTACTCAATCCCGAGCACCATATCCACCACCTTGGCGTCGGGCAGGCTGTAATTGAGCCGGCCCACGCCGTACCAGCGTCCCTCGCCCTGGCCGCGCCCGGCGCCCAGGTCTTGACCGCGGTCACCCCAGAGGTCATTCAGCGGCCATTGCCAGCCAATGTCGATCTGCTCGCTGGCATCGCGCTGGTAGCGGTAGGCGGCGGTGACGACGCGGTAGTTGCCCGGGCTGTAGCGGGCACTGGCGGTGGCGCGTGTGGACTGGCTGGTGGCGGGGTTGTATTGCACCGTGGAGTCCAGCGTCCATTGCGGGTTCAGATTGAGCGTGGCACCCAGCAGCACATCACTGAGCCCGCTGGGCACGGCCGCGCCGCCGTCAGCCAAGGTGACCCGTTGCTCCTCAAGGCGCAGGCGCTGTGCCACGCTGAAGCGCGCCAATTCCGCACCACCTTGGTTCATGAAGCGCGAGGTTAAGCCCAGGGTGAGCAGGTTGTTGTCGGAGATGCGGTCATTGCCCACAAAGGCGTTTTCAGAATAGATGGAGGTGAAGTTGAAGTCACTCGCGGCGGTGTCGTAATTGGGCAGCTTGCTCTGGCTGCGGTAGGGCGTCTTCACGTAGAAGGCGCGCGGCTCCAGTGTTTGTAAAAATGAAATACCGCCCAAGCTCGACTCGCGCTCAAACACCAGTCCGCTGTCCAGGCTGAAGGTAGGCACCACGTGGTTGCCCGACATAGAGCCGGTGCTGCTCAGCTCCGCATCAAATTGATAACTGGCCGCATGCAACTGCAGCTTGGGCGTGAGGTAGCCAAACGGCGCGCTCCAGGGCCGGCTGATCTGCAATAAAGAAAAAGCCCGCTGGGCATTGGGTTGGCCGGTCAGCGCGCTGACGGACTGGAAGTTGGTGAAGTCCGCGTCCACCGAATAATTGAAACCGTTCAACGCGGCGGGCGCATAGCGCGTGGCCAATTGCGGCAAGCGGTCATACGGCGGCGTGATGACGGAGGCCGTGTCTTGCAGCGTTTGCCATTTGACGGCGCGCAAGCTGTTGGCAAAACTCCCCTGGCTCCAGCTCAGGCTCACATCGTTGCTGAGCAAACGCTGCGTCAGCGAGGTGTTGAACTGGGTGAAGTCGCGCCAGTAATTGTCATCACCGACCCGGTTCAGGTTCAAGGAAAGTGCCGCACTGCCCGGGCCAAACGGGTTGTCCAGCGCCGCATTGTGCGTGGCGGACAAGCCCCAGCGGCTGCTGTCACGCAGGCGGTCAGTGGGCATGAGATTGAACTGTGCCTGCCCTGAATAATCGGCCTCCAGGTAGCGAAACTGGCTGGCCAGGTTGAGCCCGCGCTTGGTCATCAGCGTGGGCGTCA
This sequence comes from uncultured beta proteobacterium, assembly GCA_903960915.1. Taxonomy (GTDB): domain Bacteria; phylum Pseudomonadota; class Gammaproteobacteria; order Burkholderiales; family Burkholderiaceae_C; genus Rhodoferax. The sequence continues at coordinate 43,834 of CAJCCO010000060.1, read as the reverse complement.
GCGTGGCATCCCGGTTCGGGGCAATGTTCCAGTAGTACGGAATGCCCAGCATGGTGCCGTTCACGTTGTCCACGCTGGGCGTGGGCGGCAGGAAGCCCGACTTGCGTTGGTCGCTCAGTGGAAAACTCACAAAGGGCAACGGCAGCAGCGGCAGTTCCTTGAAGCTCAGCACCACATTTTCGGCCGTGCCTACGTTCTCGTCGTTGTCCAGGGTCAGGGTCGCCGCGCGCAAAATCCAGTCCGGCATCCAGCTCGGCCCGGGCAGGCGCCGGCAGGTGGTGTAGGTGGCCTTGGTGATCACCGTGCGCTGCTCGTCAACAAAGGTCACACGCTCGGCACTGCCGTGGGCCTGGTTCTTGTAAAAGAAGTAGCGCGGTTCCTGAAAAAACCCCTCAAAGGTATCGAGCTTGAGCTGCAGCGAGGGGCCTTCATACACATTGCCCGCGCGGTTCACCCGCACGTGGCCCGTCGCCTGCCCCAGGTCCTGCGCCTGGTCGTAATCCAGTTGGTCGGCCTTGATCACCAGGTCGCCGCGGCGCAGCACCGCTTGCCCTTGCACTTGGGTTTCCAGGTCAGGCCGACCGCTCAGCAGGTCACCCGTGATGAAGGTCGGCTGCACCTTGCGCACAGAGGGGGCTATTTGCTCTTGCAGCTGCGGGCTGCTTTTGAGCTGCAGCGGCGGGGTTTCAAGCAGGCTGGCTGGCAGTTCCTGCGCACCCAGCGCCAGGGGTTGCAGCACCAGCAGCGCCACCGCCCACGCCACGGCGCGCACCGCATGGGGGTGCGCCTGGCGGGTCAAGGGTTGCAGCAGGGGGCGCATGGGGCTAGGGCTGAGTCGGCGGGCAAAACGGAAAAATGACAAAAGGCGATGAATACTGAATACGGGCTTGGCAAATGGGCCTGCAGGTGCGGCTTTGTAGAATGGATTATCCATGAGCCACACCCCTACACCCGAACCCCTTCCAGGCCTTGCACCCATCTGGGCCGATGCCCAGCGCGAAGCCGATTTCCATGCCTGGCTGGCCGGACTGGCTTCAAGCCAGGGCGTGCTTGCCAACACCGTGCGCAGCGCCTCGGCCGATGCCAGTTTTCGCCGCTACTTTCGTGTTGAAGCCCAGCTTCCCGACGGCGTGTGCAGCCGCATCATCATGGACGCGCCGCCGGACAAAGAGAACTCTTTGCCCTTCGTCCAAGTGGCCCGTCTGATGGCCGATGCCCAGCTGCGCGTGCCCGAAGTGCTGGACTGGGATGCCACGCACGGCTTCATGCTGCTGAGCGACCTGGGCGCGCACACCATGATGCAGGTCATCCAGCGCGAAGACCCGCAAGCCAACCTGGGGCTGTACCTGCAAGCCGTGGACGCGTTGGTGGACTGGCAAAAAGCCTCGCGCCCCGGCGTGCTGCCGCCGTATGACAGCGCCCTGCTCAAGCGTGAGCTCGAACTGTTTCCCGACTGGTATTTGCACCGCCACCGGGGCGTGGCCGTGCAAGGAGAAGTGGGGGGCGAGGTGCGCCGCACGCTCGACGAAGCCTTTGCCTGCATCATTGAGCACAACCTGGCCTGGCCCAGCGTTTACGTGCACCGCGATTTCATGCCGCGTAATTTGATGGTCGCTCCGACGCCTGGCACCGCCCTGGGCGTGCTCGACTTCCAGGACGCCGTGTACGGCCCCATCACCTACGACATCGCCAGCCTGATGCGCGATGCCTTTTTGAGCTGGGACGAAGACTTCTGCCTGGACATCACCATCCGCTACTGGGACAAGGCGCGCCAGGCTGGCTTGCCGGTGGGCGATGACTTTGGCGAGTTTTACAAAGGCGTCGAATGGATGGGCTTGCAGCGCCACTTGAAGGTGGCCGGCATTTTTGCCCGCCTGACCTTGCGCGACGGCAAGCCGCAGTACCTGGCCGACACGCCGCGCTTCATCACCTACATTCGCGCCACCTGCAGCCGCTACCGCGAGCTGCGCCCCCTGCTGCGCCTGATCGACAAAGTCGAGGGCACCGAGCCAGGGTTGAGCCTGGCCTACCCCATGCTCACACCGCGCACCGGTGGGGGCGGTGCGGGCAGCGCCTGAGCATGGCGCGCTTTTATTGCCCCTTGCCGCTGGCCCCAGGCCTGGTGCTGGACCTGCCGCCCACGGCGGCGCGCCATGTGCAAGTGCTGCGCCTGCAACCGGGCGGCCTTATCACCTTGTTCAACGGCGAAGGCGGCGAGTTTGTTGCCGAGGTTGAGCAGATGGGCCGCAGCGACGTGCGCGTGCGCGTGCAGGCCCACCATGCCGTGGAGCGCGAGGCGCCTCGCGCCGTCCACCTCGCCCAGGGCATGCCCGCCAACGACCGCATGGACTGGCTGGTGGAAAAAGCCGCCGAGCTGGGTGTGGCCAGCATCCAGCCCCTCATGACCGAGCGCAGCGTGTTGCGCCTGGTGGGTGACCGCGCCGAGAAAAAAGTGGCGCACTGGCAAAGCGTGGCGGTGGCCGCCTGCGAGCAGTGCGGCGGCAACCGCGTGCCGCTGGTGCATGCGGTGATGGGCTACAGCGCTTGGCTGAAGGCGCGCCTAGGGCGGGTTGCGCCGGGTGGGACTAACGCTGCAGACGTGGTGGACGTGGCGCTGTTGCTGTCATTGCGCCCAGGCACCCGCCGTCTGAACGAGGCCCTGGCTCTTGGCGGGCCGGGTGCGCGCCTGACTTTTTTGTCGGGCCCCGAAGGCGGGCTCAGTGGGGCCGAGGAAGACCTGGCGTTGGCCAGCGGGTTTGTCCCGGTCACCCTGGGGCCGCGCGTGCTAAGGTCGGAGACCGCTGCGCTGGCTGCACTGGCCGCCTTGACGGCTCTGGCCACCGCGTAAAACCTGGACCCCATATGAACCGTCACCTCTGGCTGCTCGCCCTTTGCCAAGGCTTGTTTCTCACCAACAACGTCACCTTCATTGCCATCAACGGCCTGGTGGGCCTGAGCCTGGCGCCGTTGGGCTGGATGGCCACGTTGCCGGTCATGGGCTACGTGGTTGGCGGCGCCCTGTCCACCGGGCTGGTGGCCAAAACCCAGGTCCGCTTTGGCCGCAAGGTCTCGTTTCAACTCGGCCTGCTGGTGGCGCTGCTGTCGGCCCTGCTGTGTGCCTACGCCGTGGTGGAAAAAGATTTTTGGCTGCTGGTTGCCGCCACCGTGGTGGCCGGTTATTACAACGCCAACGCCAACCTTTATCGTTTTGCCGCCGCCGAGCTGACCGAGCCCGCCTGGCGTGAAAAAGCCGTTTCCCTGGTGATGGCCGGTGGCCTGATTGGCGCTGTCGTGGGCCCCAATCTGGCGCAACAAACCCGCAGCCTGACCAGCGTACCTTTTGCCGGCGCCTATCTGGCCCTGGCCGGCGTGGCCGTGCTGGCCATGGTGCTCTTGTTCTTCATTCAATTTGCACCGCCGCCGGCTAAAAAAGCCGGCGCTGGTGGGCGCCCCTTGCGCGAGATCGTGCGCCAGCCGGCCTTCATCGTGGCGGCCCTGTCTGGTGCGCTGGGTTATGGCGTGATGAGTCTCTTGATGTCCGCCACCCCCATTGCCATGCAGCAGTGCAGCTTGCCGTTTTCGGATGTTGCGCTGGTGCTGGAGTGGCATGTGATTGGCATGTTTGCGCCCGGCTTTTTTACCGGCCACCTGATCAAACGCTTTGGCACCATGCCCGTCATGGGCGCAGGCGTGCTGCTCAATTTGGCCAGCATTGTGGTGGCGCTCAGCGGCGTAGAAACGCAGCAGTTTGCGATTGCGCTGTTTTTGCTGGGCGTGGGCTGGAACTTCTTATTCACCGGCAGCACCACGCTGTCGCTGCAAACCTACACGCCAGAAGAAAAAGACGAGGCCCAGGGCGCCTTGAACTTTAGCGTGTTCGTCATGATGGCGTTCACCTCGTTTGCCTCCGGTCTGCTGGTCACCACCAGAGGCTGGACGCTGCTTAACTACGGCTCGCTCTTTCCGGTGGCGCTCACGGCCGCCTCGCTGGTGTGGCTGGCACGCCAGCAGCGCGCCGCCGCCCGCTTAGAAGCGGCGGTCTAACCAGTCTTTCAGCGCTGCAAACACCGGGGCGGGCTGTTGCTCGTTGAAGATCTCGTGGTACAGCGCTTCAAAGCATTGGCTGCTCACCACCTGCGCCGGGGCCGCGGCGGCAAACGCCCGGCTGCCGGCCGGGTTCACCAGTGTGTCGGCGCCGGCGAACAGCAGCAAGGTCGGTACCGTCCACCCCGATGCCATGGCCACGGTGGCGGGTGCTGCCTGTGCCATAAAACGCGCCAGCCGGGCCGAGATGCGGTCATGCACCAGGCGGTCGCTCTGGTAGGCGCTGACCACCGCCGGGTCGTGTGAAATCATGCGCGCGTCCAGCCCATTGCCGACGCGCAAATTGGGCGCCAGCTTGGGCAGCGTGGCCATCAGCAACTTCTGCACCGCAGACAGCCCCAGGTCCAGCGCCGGCGACGACAGCAGCAGCGCCTGCACCGGGCGCAGACCCAGCGCCACAAAGCGCGCGGCCACCAAGCCCCCCATGCTGTGGCCCAGCACCAGCAGCGGCGTGTTCGGGCTCATGCGGGCGCGGGTGTGGTCCACCATGTCGGCCAGGTCGTCAAGCAGCCGCTCATCGGCGGTCAAACCACCGCGCGGCCCGCCAGATTCGCCATGGCCGTATTGGTCGTAGGCGCGCACCGCAAAGCCCCATTCATTGAGCTGGCGCGCCACATGGGCATAGCGGCCCATGTGCTCACCCAGTCCGTGCACCAGCAACACCACACCGCGCACGCGCGCTTGCGGCGCAAGCGGCCAGTCCAGCGCCGCTATCTTTTCACCATCACGGGCAACAAAAGACAGGGAGACCGGCAAGTTGGGCGATGTGGACGATAGGGACATGGGCGGGTCTTTCAGGCGGCTGAAGAAGCAGAGGCACTGTCGCTGTCGGCGCCCTGGGAGGCCGCCATTTGCGCCATCACCTGCGCCACCGCGGCGGTCAGTTTCTTGGCGTAGGGCACGTGCAGGAACTCGTTGGGGCCGTGGGCATTGCTCTTGGGCCCGAGCACGCCGCAAACCATCATTTGCGCTTTGGGAAAGCCCTTGGACAGCATGCTCATCAAAGGAATGGTGCCGCCCTGGCCAATGTAGCCACAGGGCGCCCCAAACTGCGCCAGAGAGGCCGCGTTCAGCGCCTGCTCAAACCAGGGCGCGGTGCTGGGCGCGTTCCAGCCGGTGGCGCCACCCGAGCTCTCAAACGTCACGCGCGCCTGGTAGGGCGCGTTGTCTTCCAGCAAGGCTTTGAGTTCTTTTACCGCCGTGCCGGCGTCCACCAGCGGGGGCAGGCGCAGGCTGATTTTGAAAGCGGTGTAGGGGCGCAGCACATTGCCGGCGTTCTTGAAGTCAGGAAAGCCTTCGGCCCCGGTCACGCTCAGCGTGGGCGTCCAGGTGCGGTTGAGCAGGGCTTGCAATGGGTCGGTGGTGGTGGGCAGGGCAAAGGCGGTGGCGCCGTCGCAGTCGTAATGCGCCCAGGGAAAGCGTTTGTAGACCTCCTCGCCCAAAATCGCAGCCGTGGCTTGCGCTTGCGCCAGCCGGTCGGCCGGTACTTCGCAGTGGAAGGACGCCGGCAACAGGCGGCCGGTGGCGCTGTCTTCCAGTCGGTCCAGCACCTGGCGCATGATGCGAAAGCTGGACGGCACCAAACCACTGGCGTCGCCGGAGTGCACGCCTTCGGTCAGCACCTCCACCTTCAACACCCCTGTGGCGTTGCCGCGCAAGCTGCTGGTGAGCCACAGCTGGTCGTAGTTGCCGGCGCCTGAATCAAGGCAAATCACCAACGCCACGTCGCCCAGGCGGGGGCGCAGCGCATCAACGTAGGGCAGCAGGTCGTAGGAGCCGCTTTCTTCGCAGGTTTCAATCAGACCGACGATGCGCGGGTGCGCCGCTTTTTGGCTTTTCAGGGCTTGCAGGGCGGCGATGCTGGCGTACACCGCGTAGCCGTCATCGGCGCCGCCGCGGCCGTAGAGCTTGCCGTTTTCGTACTTGGGCGTCCAGGGGCCGAGGTCGCTGCGCCAGCCGGAAAATTCGGGTTGCTTGTCCAAGTGGCCGTACATCAGCACGGTCTGGTTCGAGTCGACCGTCGCTGGCCCGTCCCCGTTGGATGCCGGCACCTCAAAAAACATCACCGGTGTGCGGCCTTCCATGCGCACAATTTCCAGCTTTAGGCCCGGAATTTTTTGCGCCTCCACCCAGGTCGCCGCGTTGCGCATCACGGTGTCAAGGTAGCCGTGCTGGGACCAGTCGGCATCGAACATGGGCGACTTGGACGGCACGGCAATATAGGCCTTGAGCTGCGCCAGAATATCGTTGTCCCAAGCATTGCTGACCTGGTCAAGCGCTTGGGCTGCGTTCAGGACGGACTCGGGGGTTCTGGCGTTCATAGCGGTGCTCCTTGGGGTGCATTCATAAAATTGGCGCATCATGCCACGTCCTGCGGACCAGGCCCAGACTTACTTCCAGGTCTGCAGCCACCTGAGGCCGGCGGAGGTGGCGCCGGGCTGTGCGCCGCGGCGGGGCCGGTACTCGCAACCCACCCAGCCGGCATAACCTAGCTCGTCGAGCAGCTGCAGCAAGTAGGGGTAATTCAACTCGCCGCTATCGGGCTCCTGGCGCTCGGGCACACCGGCGATCTGGATGTGGCTCACGCGCCCGGTAGGCAGGTACTTGCGCAGCTTCATGGCCACGTCGCCTTCCACAATCTGGCAGTGGTACAGGTCCATCTGTACTTTGAGGTTGGGGGCGTTGACCGCATCCAGAATCTCGTGCGCATGGTCTTGCCGGTTTAAAAAATAGCGGGGCGTGTCGCGTGTATTCAGCGGCTCAATCAGCAGTTCCACGCCCTGCTGCGCGGCCAGCGCGGCAGCCCAGCGCAGGTTCTGGTAGTAGGTGGGCGCCAGCGCCTCGCGCTCCTGATCGGCCGGCATGATGCCGGCCATCACATGCAGGCGCGGGCAGTTCAGCACGGCCGCGTAGGCCAGCGCTTGGTGCAGGCTGGCCTGAAACTCGGCCTCGCGCCCCGGCAAAGCCGCCAGCCCGCGCTCGCCGGCGTCCCAGTGGCCGGGCGACACATTGAACAGCACTTGCTGCAAGCCGTGCGCCTGCAGCCGCGCCGCCAGCTCGGCGGCCGGGTAGGCGTACGGAAACAAAAACTCCACCGCCGTGAAGCCATCGCGCGCCGCCGCTTCAAAACGGTCCAGAAAATCTAACTCGGGGTAGAGCAGCGAGAGGTTGGCGGCGAATTGAGGCATGGCGTGAGGTCCATCAAGGGCAGGCGGGGCAACTAGGGTTGGTTGCCTCGCAGCTTAACGGCAATTGGTCAGCTCGCGTCAGTTCGCCAGCGGCGTGTCGCGGATGAAGTTGGCCATGGCCTGCGCCACTTCGGCGCCTTTGTCTTCTTGCAAAAAATGCCCGGCATCGCGCGTTTTGGCGTGCGCCTGCCCTTGGGCGCCGGGCACCAATTTTTGCCAGATTTTTTGCCCGCCCCGGGTGATCGGGTCGCGGTTGCTGAACAGGGTCAGAAACGGTTTGTCCCAGCGCTTGAACAGGTCCCAGGCGCGCTCGTTGTTCTGGCGCTCAGGGTCGTTGGGTGTGGTGGGCACAAAGCCTGGAAACACGCGGGCGGCCACCTTGTAGCTGGACGAGGGAAACGGCGCGTCGTAGGCGGCCACTTCCTGCGGCGTCAGGCCGGCCACGCAACCCGCCTTGACGATCTGGCCAATCGGGAACAGCGGGCTCCAGCGCGCAAAGGCCCGCCAGATTTTGAAGGCAAACGGAATGCCCTCAGTGCCGGTGGGCAGACCGCCGTTGGCCAGCACCACGCGGTCAAAGCGCTCGGGCGCCTCGGCCACCATGCGCAAGCCCACCAGCGAGCCCCAGTCCTGGCAGAACAAGGTCAGGTGGCGCAGGTCACGGGCCTCCATCCAGGCGCTCATCCACTGCACGTGGTTCAGGTAGGAATAGTCGGCCCGGTCGGCCGGCTTGTCCGAGCGGCCAAAGCCCACCAGGTCGGGTGCAATCACACGGTAACCCGCCGCCAGCAGCACGGGAATCATCTTGCGGTAGAGGTAAGACCAAGTGGGCTCGCCGTGCATCAGCAAGACGGCAGGCGCATCGCGCGGGCCTTCGTCCACACAGGCAATGCGCAGGCCACCTACCTCGGTGTAGTGCACGGCATAGGGAAAGTCGCTGATGTGGGCAAAACGTGCTTCAGGGGTGCGCAAGACGCGGTTGATGGTGGGGAGGGTTCGCATGGGGTGTTCTGTGGGTCAAAGGTGAGGGGCGTTCAGAAGCCGCGTTTGAACGCGATGTCTTTGCTGCCAATGGGCAGGCTGATGAAGTCGCCGTCTTGTCCTACCTTGATGGTGCCGCTGTAAATGTCATGGGCCTGGCCCAGGAAGGCGCGTTCCATGCCGGGCAACGGCAGTGGCGGCGCAATGTGGTTGAGCAGCAGGAAGCCTACCTTGGCGTCGCGCGCAATGGTGGCCGCGTCTTCGGGTGAGCTGTGGTAGTTCTGCACGTCAAGAAAAATTTGCTGCAGGTTCTTGCGCTGGGCCTGACCGGCGGCGGTTTGCAGGGTTTGCATCAGCGGCGTCGACAGGGCCTCGTGCACCAGCAGGTCTACGTTCTGTGCTTCGCGCTGCACCGGGGCTGACTTTTTGGTGTCCCCGCTGAGCACCAGGCTGCGGCCCTTGTAGCGCACCACATAGCCTATGGCCGGGTGCACCGGGCCGTGGTCGACCGTGAAGGCGGTGATTTCCAGGTCGCCGTCTTTGAGGATGACCACGCGGCCATCTGCGCCCAGTTTGAAAGGCAGGGCCCGGCCACCAAAGCCGGTGGCCGGCATGATGGCGTCGCCATGGTGCACCACGCGGTAATGCTGGTCTTGCGCATAGGCCTGCATAAAGCCGGCTACCACCTGTTGCACGCCTTCAGGGCCATGCACCGGAACCGGTTGGGTATTGGAGGCCGAGACCCAGCGTTGCAGCATCAGCTCGCCCAGGCCGTCGAGGTGGTCGGAGTGAAAGTGCGTGAGGAAGATCGCCTCGATGCTGCCGGTGTTGAAGTTCATCTTGCCGATGTTGCGCACGCTGGCGTTGCCGGCGTCAAACACAAATAGGCGTTTGCCCGCCACCACCAGGGTGCAGGGGCCGCCGCGCTGTTCATCGGGAAAGGGCGAACCGGCGCCACACAGGCCCACATGCAAGCCGTCTGGTAGCTCGGCCAGGCGGTCGTAGCTGAGCCTTTTGACCACCAGGCGCTCGGCCACAGCCACGCTCAAGGGCGCGCGAAACACATAGGCCCCAAGCAAGACCAGGCCACCCAGCAGGGTGGATGCAATGAGAAGGCGACGAAGGTTCATGGGAAAGTCCTAGGGAGTGGTTGGTTGCAGTTCATTTCAGGCGCCAAAGATGCGGGCCAGGCGCACGCCCAAGCCTTGAATCCAGGGGGCGACGTAGCGCAGGCGTGGGCGGCGCGCTTCAGCCGCCTTGACGATTTGCGCCACGATGGAGTCGGTGCTGCGGGCTTCCAGAAAACGGAACTCGCGGGCCTCTTTGGCCTTCATTTTTTCGGCTTGGCCAGCAAAGTAGGACGCGCCCTGCATCCAGTCGTATTTGCGTTCGGTCATGGCCTGGTTGAAGCCGGTGTGAAAGGCGCCAGGCTCGATCAGGGCCACCTGAATTTGCTTGCCCAGCTGGTCCATTTCGGCGCGCAAACCCGCGCCGGCCGCAGACAACGCAAATTTGCTCATGGAGTACGGCATCAAAAACGGCACGGGCAAACGCCCGGCCACCGAGCTGACAAACAGCACGGTGCCCCGGCTGCGCGCAATCATGCCGCGCAGCACCAGTTGCGTGAGCTCTAGCGTGGCAAACAGGTTGATCTCGAACACCGCCCGAATGCGGTTCACCGCCACCTCGGCCAACGAGCCGGAGTCACCCCGGCCGGCGTTGTTGATGAGCACATCAATGGTCAGTGGCAAGACCTTCTCGCGGTCGGCGGCGTCGGTGATGTCGAGCTTGAAGACCTGCAGCGCCTGCCCGCGTTGCAGGCACTCGTCGCGCAAGGCTTGCGCCTGTTCCTCGTTGAATGTGGTGGCCAGCACCTGGGGGCCGCGCGCGGCCAGCGCAAACGCCGCGTCGCGGCCAATGCCACTGCCGGCGCCGGTGATCAGAATGGTTTTTTTCATTGGCTTGTTCCCTTCAAAATTCAAGTTTTCGCTGGGCCGCCATGGCTTCGGGTTCGGCCACGCTGATGCGCGCCAGCCGCCCCATGGACGACCAGTACACATCGCGTCCCCAACCTGGGCTTGGAAACACCACGCCTTGGGTCAGGCCACCGCTGCGCACGCGGGCGCGCTCTTCGCCAGTTTCAATGTCGAGTACCACCACTTCCTCGCCCAGGCGGCGGTAGTCGTTGAGCAGCAACTCACCCGTCTCGGGGTACAACACCATGTGGCTGGCACAGCCAAACGGGTGCTTGTGCCACAGCGTCGTCAGGTGCGGGCTGCCGGGCTCGAAGCGCCAGGCGCGCACGTAGGCATTGGCGGCGTCGTAGGCCACCACAATGCGCCGCTGTGTATCTACCAAAGGCGGGTTGGTGATGCTGCCCCCGGCCATGCCGCTGATGCCCCAGGCCTGGTGGTCGGTGGCATCGGTCAAAGACACGCGCAGCAAACGGTTGGCGGTGGGGCTCACGCCGGCGCCCAGCATTTTGTACAGGTAGCGGTGCAGGCCGTTGTCCATGAACCAGGCGTTCTGGCCGTCAAGCACCACGTCCCAACCGTAGGTTTGGGCGCTGTCGCCCAGGTAGTCAAAGCGCCAGTCGGTATCGGGCAGCAAGGTGCCGGCCTCGTCGCTCCAGTGGTAGCGAAAAATGCTGCGCACGCCCACCACGTAGACCGTGTTGCCAACCGCGCTGAGGCGCGCAATGGAGGGTTCGGGGCACACCACATCCGGGCCGGTGGCTTGCAGCGTTTGGGCATTCACCACATGGAGTTGTGCCGCGCGGGTGGCCGAGAGGTTTTTGCACACCATGTGGCCGTTGTCCAGAATGACAAAGGAGTTGTAGGGCTCGTTCACCGGCAGCTTCAACGACCCCAGCAAGGCACACGCGCGGTTGAGCCGATGCAGGTAGCGGCCGTACACCACGTAGAGGTCGCCATTGCGGTGAATGGCCATGCCGCCGGGCCACATGGGGCCACCGGGCAGGCGCGGCGAACGGCGCAGGGGTTTGAGGCTAACCGGGTCAATCAGCTCCACGCAGGAGGTGGTGGCCAGGCCCAGGCGGGCCCGCAGCGCCGAGTGCGTCAACAAATACACCTCGCCAGGCGCGCCCAGTACGGTCATGGTGGACAGCACGGTGTTGCGCGTCACGCACTGCAGCGTCTCACCCGGCTGCAGGCCCAGCGCGGCGCCGCTGCGCGGCACTTGCAGACGCGCCGGTCCGCCGTCTTCAGCGGGCCAGGGGCTGGTGAAATATCCCGAGGTGCTCATGGGGCCAGGGCGCTGTGGCGCTTAAGGCTGCCGGTTGCGCCGGCGCCACCACCACAGGCCTGACAGCCCAAGGAGCACGGCCAGCGTGGCCAACACGGTGTTCTGGTAGGCCGGCAGCCAGTAGTTGTAAAAGGAATTGATCATGACCTGCGTTTGCGGCTGGTAGCCCTTGGGCATGGGCAGCACGCCGTGGGCTTTGGCCCAGGCGGCGTACTCGGCTTGCAGGGCTTTGAAGACCTCGGGCTGAAGCGCTTGCAGGTCGCGGGTTTCGCCGGGGTCTTGGCTCAGGTCGTACAAATGCCAGGCGCCATCGCCCACCGGGGGAATGTTCTTCACCAGTTTGAGGTCGCCTTTAAAAAGCACCTGGTTGCCGGACAGTTCATAGCCCACGGCTTCGTCGGGGCCGCGCGCGCGGGTGGCGGCGCCAGTCAGCACGGGCAGCAGGCTGCGCCCGCTCAGGGGCTCAATGGTTTGGCCCTTGTAGGTGCTGCCGGGGTGCGCTATTTGGGCCAGGTCCAGCACCGTGGGGGTGATGTCGGTGACGTGGGTCAGGCTGTTGCTGATTTGGTTGGCCGCCATGCCGGCCACGCCCGAAATGATGAGTGGCGAGCGTATGCCGCCTTCACCTGCATAAAACTTGTAGGTAGCCAGTGGCGAGGCGCTGGCGCTGGCCCAGCTCGGCCCCGGCACCACCGTGGCGCCTTTGCCGCCCAGGCGGTCCAGGTCGCGCGAGTAGTTGGCCATGAGCCACAAGCGTGCCTGCGCGTAGTCCGAGCCCTCGGGGCCGTTGTCCGACATGAACATGAACACCGTGTTGTCATACTCGCCGGTTTTTTTCAGGTGGGCAATCAGACGGCCCACGTGGTGGTCCATGGCCTCGGCCATGGCGGCGTAGACCTCCATCAGGCGGGCCTGGTACTGCTTGTCCTTGGGGCTCAGGGCGTCCCAGTTGTCGGTGCTGTTCATGGTGGCCAGGGCCGTGTTCTTGGGCACCAAGCCCAAGGCGGCGGCCTTGTCGCGGCGGGCTTGGCGCAGCGCGGTCCAGCCGGCGTCGTAGCGGCCTTTGTACTTGTCAATGTAGGCTTGTGGCGCTTGCACCGGCACGTGGTTGGCTTGAAAGCCCACGTAGGCAAAAAACGGTTTGCCACTGGCGGCGCCCGAGTCGATGTAGGCGATGGTTTTGTCGACAAAGTATTCGGAGGAGTAAAACTCGGCCGGCATCACTGGGGGTTTGCCGTCTTCAAACCAGTTCACGGTGGGGCCGTGTGGCAGGTAGCGCTTGTCGGGTTGCCAGTTGTCCGAGCCGGTGTCGCCTTGCACGATGGAGCGGTCAAAGCCGCGTTGGTTGGGCAGGTTGTAGGGCTCGTTGCCCACGTTCCATTTGCCGGCAATGTAGGTGCGGTAGCCGCCGTTTTGCAACAGGCTGGCCAGCGTCACCACGTTGTGGGTGAGCGAGCCCTGGTAGCCGGGTTGGCCCAGGTGTTCGCGCGGCATGGATTCACGCAGGTTGCCCACGCCGTTTTTGTGGTTGTCCACGCCGGTGAGCAGCATGGAGCGCGTGGGCGAGCATGAAGCGGCCACGTGAAAGTTGCTAAAGCGCATGCCGCGCTGGGCCAGGGCGTCCAGGTGGGGGGTGGCAATCTCGCCGCCAAAAGCGCCTACATCGCTAAAGCCCCAGTCGTCGGCCAGCAGCACCACAATGTTGGGCCGCTTGCCCGGTGTGGGCGCGGCCGCAAGCACCGGCGCGGCAAGGCCCAGCACCAGCACTGCGCCGGCCAGGCCGGTGCGCTTCGTCAGCATCGTCATCATGGTGTTTTCTCCAGGTCGCCCGGTTGTACGGCGCGCAGTTTGTCTTCAATGGCCCACAGGCGGTCTTGGCCCCACACGGCCACCTCTTGCACCTGCAGCGAGGGCACGCCCCACAGGCCCAGTGCCAGCAGGTCTTCGCGGTTGCGCTCGGCCACGGTACGCCAAGCCTCGTCTTTCAAAGCCAGGCGCGCATCAGCCCAGGACAGGCCAGCGCGCTCGACGATGGTGCGCAAGCCGCGCGCACTGCCGGCGTTAATGCCTTCGGCCCAGACGCCCTGCATGAAGGACAGCACATAGGCCTGCCCCTTGCCCTGCTGCTGCGCAAAATCAACCAGGGCCAGGCCGCGTTCGGTTGGGCGCCCCACCGGGTCGTTCAAGCGGCCAAAGGGAATGCCGCGCACAAACGCCTCGCGCGCGGTGTCCTCGGTGATGTAGCGGCGTTTGCTGCGGGGCACCGGCAAGCCGCGCATCACCATGGGCAGCACGTAGCGCAAATGCACCGCGGCACCGGTCAGGCGGCCCAGCTCAAAAACCCGTTTGGCCACAATGGCCGAGTACGGGCTGCGCAGGGAGAAGAAAAACTCGATGGGGGGTGGCGGTGAGGGCGGGGACACCGGCGACGGCAGTGACGGCAGCGACGGCAAGGCCAGGGCTTGTTGCAGGTCCTGGCTGGGGGAAAACAGCTCGCCTTGCACCCCCGCGCGCGCCGCGCCCAGGTCTTGCAGGCGCCGCTCCAGGTGGTAGAGGCGGTCTAGGCCCCAGTACCACTCGCCGGCATAAAACAATGTGGCGCCTAAATAATGGCCCAGCTTCTGGCGCAGGGCATCGGAGGCCTGCAGATGCGCGGCAACCTCCTGCGGCGTGGCTTGCGGCCCTTGCGTCCAAGGCGCGTCGTCGGGCAATTCGCTGATGCGCCAGAGACTTTGCGAGACGGGTTTGATCAAGGGGATAAATCGTTTTTGCGCAATCGCTTTGACCAGCACGGCCTGGGCCAGCGCCAACTCGGAGGTCTTGGGCTGCACCTGCGGGTCGGTAAAGGCGAGGCCGTAATGTTTGGCCAGCGCTTGCGCGTCCCGGCGGCTGTAGGCGATGAGCTTGTCGCGATCGGGCGCCGCGCTGTCAGGGGGCGGGCTCACCAAGTGGGGCACCAGGTCCACGTCATAGCGGCCCAAAATTTGCGCCAGGGCCGCGCCCAACAAAGCGCTGTACGGGTCATCGGTCTGGTGAAAGTAGTGCAGGGTATGGCGCGCGCCGCTCGCCTGGCGCTGTCGCTCGGCCTTGGCGCGCAGCTTGAGCAGGCGCTCACGGGCCAGCAGGCGCTGGCTGATCACCGGCATCAACAGGGTTTTGAGCGACATCATCGAAAATATTCCGTACACTGGTGTATTGTGGAGATTAATGTAGCACCAAGCCCTGGCGAATCGCTTCAGGGTTAGCACGGATAAAGCGCGTATCTCCGCCGATTTGAAAGAGAATACCGTTTGTCCCCCAACCCCAAGGATGCCATGACGGCCGCGCCCAAAACCAGACGACGTTCAGACAGCCCGCGACTGACGCGCGACGACTGGCTGGACGCCGCTTTTGCAGCCGTGGTGGAAGGTGGTTTTGACAAGGTGCGCGTGCTGGTGATTGCCGACGCGCTGGGCGTGACCCGTGGCAGTTTTTACTGGCACTTTAGCGACCACGCAGACCTGATTGCGGCCTTGCTGGCACGCTGGCGCGAGAACGAAATTGCATCAGACCGGCGGCTGCACGATGAGTCCACGCCCGATCCGCAGGCCGATCTGGAACGCCTGCTGGACGCGGCCCTGGCGCACGCTGGGGTTGACCTGGAAAACATGCGCTTTGAGCTGGCCCTGCGCGGACTGGGCCGGCGTGAACCGGCGGTGGCGCAAATGCTGTCCGAGGTGGACCAGGCCCGAATGGCTTTGTTTGAACACAAGTTTGAACGCTTCACGGGCAATGCCAAAACCGCCGCCGAACTGGCCACGCTGTTTTATCTGGCCATTGTGGGCAGTTACCAGGCGCTCAGCCGGCCGGTCAATCCGCCCCAACTCAAAGAGCACCTGAAGGGTGTGATCAACCATTACCTGATTGCACGCCAGGCGCCGGCTTGAGGCGGGCCACGCTCGGCCCACCCACCCGCAACGCTTCTTTTACGGCCCCGGTGCCTGCAACACGGTGCGAAAACCCAGGTGGCTGGCACCCAGGTCGGCGTCTTGCGGCTGGCGCGCGCCACTGCGGTAGCGCATGCAGTAATTGGGCGCGCACAAAAACGAGCCGCCCTTGATCACGAGTTGCCCTGCGGGTGAGCCCCGCTGTCCCGCAGTCAGCGCCTCGGCGGGTTGCAAGTGGTGCGGCTGGTAGACATCGGCGGTGAGTTCCCACACATTGCCCATCAGGTCGAACAGGCCCCAGGCGTTGGGCGCGTAGCAGCCCACGGGGGCCAGCCCGACAAAGCCGTCGTCGCCCGAGTTCACCACCGGGAAAAGTCCTTGCCAGGTGTTGGCCTGCGCGGGTTGGTTGTGGTCCTGGCCGGCCTGGGTCTGACCGGCGCGCGCCGCCCATTCCCACTGCGCCTCGGTGGGCAGGGTGCGGCCTTTCCAGCGCGCGTAGGCCTGTGCGTCTTCCAGCGTCACCGTCACCACCGGGAAGGCGCCGCGCCCCTTGATGTCGGTGGCCGGGCCGCCCGGGTGGCGCCACTGGGCGCCTGCGGTGTAGCGCCACCACTGCATCAGGTCGCCCCGCCCTTGCAGGTCGTTGGGCGGGGTAAACACCACGGCGCCGGGCACTTGCAGGTCGGGCGGCAAGCCTGGGTGCCGCGCTGTGTCCACGGCGCGTTCTGCCACGGAGATGTAGCCGGTGGCGGCCACAAACTGGGCAAACTCGTCGTTGGTGACTTCGGTGCGGTCCATCCAGAAACCGGCCACTGTGGTGGGGCGTACCGGTTGTTCTTCGGGGTACACGGTGTCGCCAAATGCAAACTGGCCGCCCTGCACCCAGACCATGCCCGGGTGCGGGGCCGAGGTAGCGACGTCGGGCAGCGCGCAACTCAGGCGTTCAGTGTCTTGCTGGGCGGTGGTGCGGGCCGCGCTAGAGAACCAGAGGGACTTGCCTGCCAGCCCCAGCAGGAACAGCAAAAGTAGCCCGAGCCCCAAAAGCCCCAAGCGCCTTGCCTGGGTGAAGCGTTGGAAGGGGGCGAAGCGAGTGAAGCGGGAAAATCGGCTTTTCATGACAGGCAGGGTGGCTAAGGCCGCCGAAGCGCCGTGTCGCCGTGCGCAACGCCCGGCGTCCCGGCTTCAGGCCTCAGTTCGCCCAGTAGGTGTACTCGTCTTCAGGTAAATGGTTGCTGTCCAGGGTCTTGTCGATCCCCACGGCCAACTCCAGGAACGAGGGCCACAGCGGGGGCGGCATGGGGGCGTGGTGCGCCACCAGTTGGGCCGTCATTTCGGCCAGCTTGGCAGCTTGTTTGCCAGCCAGGTTGTTGCGTTCGGTGGGGTCTTCGCGCAGGTTGAAAAGCCAGTTTTTCTTCGGGTGCTCTGAGGCGATCAGCTTCCAACCGCTTTGCTGCATGGCGCGGTACGAGCCGGCTCGCCAGAACAGCGGCCGGTCGCCTTGCACACCCGCCGGGGCCTTGCCCAGAAAGGGCAGCAGGTTGACGCCATCAATCACCCGGTCAGTGGGCAGTTTGGCGCCAGCGGCGGCCAACACGGTGGGCAGAATGTCGATGTTGGAGACCGGTTGTTTGTACTGCGTGCCGGGCGCAATGTGGCCGGGCCACTTGGCCACGTAAGGCACGCGCAGGCCGCCTTCAAAAAATGTCAATTTCCAGCCGCGGTAAGGCTGGTTGACCTCGGGCAGGCCAACGTAGCCGGGTGCGCCGTTGTCGCTGGTGAAGATGACGATGGTGTTTTCTTCCAGCCCCTCTTCGCGCAGGGTTTGCAGCACGCGCCCCACGCTGCGGTCGACCGAGCGCACCATGGCCGAATAGACCCGGCGGCGGTGGTCGGGAATGTTGGACAGGGCGTCGTAGTCTTCCTTGCTGGCTTGCAGCGGCGTGTGCACGCCCCAGTGCGCCAGGTACATAAAGAAGGGCTGGTTTTTGTTGCGCTTGATGGCGGTGACGGCCTCGTCGGTGAAGTAGTCGGTCAGGTACTTGTTGGGCTCAAACCATTTGCCGCCGTTGTAGCTCACGCCAAAGCGCATGTTGGGCCAAAGGAATTTGTCGATGGGGTCGAAATCTTGTTTGGAATTGACCACACGCGGGTCTTTTTGTGGCAGGTACAGGCCACTTTCCATGAACAGGCTTTCGTCAAAGCCCTGGTTGTTGGGCCGCATCTCGGGCGTGCTGCCCAGGTGCCACTTGCCGATGTGGATGTTGTGGTAGCCACGCGTTTTGAGCAGCTCGGCCATGGTTTGTTCCGTGGCGGGCATGCCCAGGTCGTTGAAGTCTTTGGACTTGGCGGCTTTTTCCTGGTCAATGACCACCGGGTGCAGGCGGTCTTTGCCGGCGTACAACTGGCCGGCCACCCGCGCCATGGCGCCGGGGGTGGGCGTGAACTCCACGCCAAAACGCCAGGGGTAGCGCCCGGTCATCATGGCCGCGCGCGATACCGTGCAGATCGCGCTGCCGGCGTAGCCTTGGTCAAAACGCACGCCGCTTTGGGCAATGGCGTCAATGTTGGGGGTGGGCACACCCAAGGCGGCGCGCCCACCGCCGTGGGTGGTGACGTCATTGATGCCGAGGTCATCGGCCAGGATGACGATGATGTTGGGCGGACGCTGCGCCAGTGGCTGGGCGGCTTGGGCCGGTCCAGCCGCCCAGGGCACGGGCTTGTTGGCCTCGCGCGGGTGCATGATGTCGGTGTACCAACCCAGCGAGTACTGCAAGATGTACAGGCGGTTGGCATAGGCCAAGGTGGCTAGGCTGGCGACCACCACCGCAGTGATGACCAGGGGTTTTCTAAATCTCATGTGTCTTGTCTCCACCCGTGTTTTGGGTTTATTAATTTTAGAGGGGCGTTGCACCTGCGGCACGCATCATTTTCTGCGCCGTTTCAATGCCGGCGTTTTGGTTTTGGCCGGTGACCAGGCGGCCGTCAACGACCGTGTGGTTGGCAAAAATATCTTGGAAGGCGCTGGCACTTTCGAACAGGGCGCCAGCGGCGCGCAACTCGCGCTCGGGGTGTTGGGGGGTGATTTCAATGCCCAGCTGTGCGACTTGGCGGTTGGTGACCGCGGTCACATGTTTGCCCTGCAACAAAGGGGCCCCCGAGCTGTCCTTGGCCAAGAGCAGCCCGAGCGGGCCGTGGCACACACCGCCCAGCACTTTGCCCGCAGCCCAGGCCTGGGTCATCAACTGGCCCAGGGCGGCGGAGGTGCCCAGGTCGTAGGCGGCGCCCCAGCCACCGGCCAGAAAGACGATGTCGTACTGGCTGATGTCCAGCTTTTCAATGGGCAGCGAGTGCTGCACCTTGGCCTGAAAAGCGGGGTCTTTCAGGTAGCGTTGATCAGACGGCGCGGCCAGCAGCCAGAGAAATGAGATGGGCTCTATCGGAATGGCGCCGCCCTGAATGCTGGCCACATCGACGCGCATGCCGGCATCCAAAAAGGCGTAGTACGGCGCGGTCATTTCGGAGCCGAACACCCCGGTGGCTTTGCCGCTGTCACCCAGCACCGCATGGCTGGTGGTGATCACCAGGGCGCGCTTGCCCGCAAAGGAATGCAGCGGGCCGTGGTAGGCCGGGTGCAAGCCCAAAACCCGCAGCGTGGCGGGCAGGCCGAGCCAGATAAACAAGCCCAGAAGCAGGGTGGCCGCGCTCCAGAGGACGGCTTTGGCAGAGACTGAGGAGGTCAAAGGCGGTCGATTCTTGAGGGGCTTGATTAGCGCAGCCAGCCGCCAATCGCCACGCCCAGCAGGGCCAGCGCCATGCCCACCATGGCGCGCACAAACACCAGGCTGATCAGGGGTTGCACCGGGAAGACGTGGGTTTTTTCAATCGCGGCCCATTTGTGGATGAAGTTGTTTTTCTTCTCGCTGGCCAGCGCAAAGCGCAGAAAGTCGCGGCGGCTGCGGTAGCGCACCATGGCCACGTAGTGCCAGGCGTCGGCGCCGTCGGGCTCGATGAAGTTGCCGGCACGCCGTGCAATCCAGATCGGCAGATTGCCGTAGCGCAGCAAGGGCCAGACGATGGAGCGGCCGTAGCGCCTGTCGGCTTCGCGCGGGTCGTCGCTGTAGTGGTGGCCTGGCGGGTACAGGGCCTTGGGCCGGTAACGCACCAGGTTTTGCATAACAAACTCGCGCCCATCGTCTTTGGCCACCAAAGCCTCTATCTCGTCCAGAAGGTGTTGGCTGGCTGGGTCTTGCAGGTTGGGCGCCATGAGGCGTTTGAAGGTTTCAATTTCAGCGGCGCTCAAGGGGGTGCCCCGTCCGCCGTACCACCCTAAAAACAAGGCGTAGAACACGAGCAATGACAGCGCTAACTGCAGCATGGGGTGGGTCAGCAGGGCGGCCATGGCTTAGGCTGCCTGACCGACCACGGAAAACTGGTTGGCGTTGTCGCGCAGCCAGTTTTGGGACAGGGTGGCGTCATGCTGGCTGGGGTGAAAGTCGCGGGCCTTGTAGTCGCGCCACTGGCGGTAGTTGCCGCGCAGCATGCCATCGCGCGCCAGCAGCAGCTGGGCGCCGCTTTGCCAGGTGCGCCACTTGAACAGGCTGCCGTCGTGCCAAAGGTTGCGTACGGTCTGGCGCATCACGTCGGCGAGGAAGGTGATGGTGATGTAGTGGAAGGTGCGGATGCGCCTGGTGTAGTCACCGCCCAGCGCGTTGTAGACGTCAAAGGCAGTGCAGGCGTGCTCGGCCTCTTCGGCGCTGTGCCACAGCCACAGGGTTTGCAGCCGGGGTTCGGCGCCGGCCAGTGCTTCGGGGTGGCGCAGCATCCAGTTGGCAAACAGGGCGGTGAAGTGTTCGGTGGCGGCGGTGGCGGCGACGTGCATGCGCACGTTGCGGGGGGCGTTGGCCTTGAGGCGACGCAGCGCACGCGCTTCAATTTCATTGCGGTAACCCAGCTTTTCCAGCTGACCATTGAACAGGGCGTGCAGGCGCCGGTGCGTGGCCTCCTGGCCCACAAAGCCCTGCACCTCGGCGGCCAGTGCCGCGCGCTTGGCCTCGGGCAAGGCCTTCAGGCCGTTGCGCACCGAGTCCATGAAGTACTGCTCGCCCACAGGAAAGCTCATAGACAGGGCATTGAAAAATGCCGAACGAAACGCGTCGCCACCGTTCCAGCGGCCAGGAAACGGCGTGGCCAAGTCTACCAGCAAGCGTCGAACCACGAGGTCAGTCATCAAAATCTCCAGTCAGGAAGCGCATTTTCAATACACCAGTGTACTGTTGTGACTTTTTCCCGTCAACCGCAGGGACTCGCACGAACTCGCACTATGCTGTTGCAAGCCGTTGCCCCAAGCGCGTGGCAGGCTCAGGCCCAGCCCAGCAGCTTGGCGGCCAAACCCGCCAGCGCACAAGCCGCCAGGACTTCTGCCAGGCCGCGGCGGAAGCGCAGCAGGGCCAGCCCAGCGGCCAGTGTCAGGCCGATGGCCACGGGGTCGAGCCGGCTCCAGCCGGTGCCGGCGACCCCGCTGGGGTAAGCAATGTGCGCGATGAAAAACACCGCCAGACTGGCCACCACGCCCACCACGGCGGCGGTGATGGCCGTCAGGGGGGCGGTGAAATGCAGTTTGCCGTGGGTGGATTCGACCAGCGGGCCACCCGCCAAAATGAAAATGAACGAGGGCAAAAAAGTGAACCAGGTCACCACGATGGCGGCCAGGGCAGCGCCGCCCAGCAGGTGCGTAGGCCCTAGCACTTGTTGGCTCCAGCCGCCCAGAAAGCCGACAAAAGCCACCACCATGATCAGCGGGCCGGGCGTGGTTTCGCCCAGGGCCAGGCCGTCCATCATCTGCGCTGCGCTGAGCCAGCCAAATTGCTCGACGGCGCCCTGGTAGACATAAGGCAGCACCGCATACGCACCGCCAAAGGTCAGCAGGGCGGCCTTGGTAAAAAACCAGCCCATCTGCGCCAGCGCGCCGTGCCAGCCTTGCCAAGCCACCAGCAGGCCCATGGGCAGCAGCCACAAGCCCAGGCCAATGAGCAGCACCCGCGCCAGCCGGGCCGGGGTATAGCGCGTGTGGGCGGGCCGCGGTGTGTTGTGGTTAATCAGGGCCTGGCCAGCCGGTGGCGCGGCATTTGCGCTGTGTTCGCCGTGTACGCCGTGTAAGCCGTGTTCGCTGGCTTGGGGGCCGGTAGTAGGGGTGACACGGTCGGCAAACTGCCCGGGCAGCCACCGCGAGCCGATCCAGCCAGTGAGCGCCGCAGCCAACACCACCGCCGGAAAGGGCACGTTGAGGAATGAGATGGCGACAAAGCTGAGCACGGCCACGGCCCAGAGCAGCGGGGCCTGCTTGGGTTGTTTCAAGGTGCGGCTGCCGATGCGGTGCACCGCTTGCACCACCAGCGCCGCCACTGCCGGCTTGATGCCGTAGAGCAGCCCCGCCAGCCAGGGCAGGCTGCCAAACAGCACGTACAGCCAACTGAGGCCCAGCAAGATAAAGAGGGAGGGCAGCACAAACAGCGTCCCGGCCACGATGCCGCCCCAGCTGCGGTGCATCAGCCAGCCCAGGTACGTGGCCAGCTGCTGGGCCTCCGGGCCGGGCAACAGCATGCAGTAGTTGAGCGCGTGAAGAAAGCGGTCTTCCGAGATCCAGCGTTTGTTCTCCACCAGCTCCCGGTGCATGACGGCAATCTGGCCGGCTGGGCCGCCAAAGCTGATGAAGCCCAGCTTGAGCCAGAATTTGAAGGCCTCTAAGCGTGAGATGGGCATGGCGCGGGCTTTTGGGCTTGGCGAGGCCAGCAGTGTGGCTCAGCGCGACAGGGTGTAGACCGAGGTGCCGGCGCGCCAATTGGGGGCAAAGCGCACGGTCTGGCCGTTTTGCAGGCCAAAGCTGTCGAGCACGCGCAGGCCGCTGCGTTGCGCCAGCACGGCCAGGTCGGCGTGTGTGCCCACGCGGATGTTGGGCGTGTCATACCACTGGTAAGGCAGTCGCCGGGTGACGGGCATGCGCCCGCGCAACACGCTCAGGCGGTTAGGCCAGTGCGCAAAGTTGGGGAAGGCGACGATACCTAGGCGCCCCACGCGCACGGTCTCGCGCAGCATCACCTCGGCGTTGCGCAGGTGTTGCAGGGTGTCGATTTGCAGCACCACGTCAAACGAGGCGTCGGTAAACAAGGACAGGCCTTCGTCCAGGTTGAGCTGGATGACGTTGACACCGCGCTGCACACAGGCCAGCACGTTGTGGTCGTCAATTTCAATGCCGTAGCCGGTGCAGCCGCGCGTGCTTTGCAGGTAGGCCAGCAGGGCGCCGTCGCCACACCCGAGGTCGAGCACGCGGCTGCCGTGGGGCACCAGGGCTGCGATGGCTTGCATGGTGGAGTTGTCGCTCATGTGCCCAACCCCTGGTCCACTTGTTGGAAATAGGCGCTCACCACGCTGTGGTAGCGCGGGTCGTCGAGTAAAAAGGCGTCGTGCCCGTGCGGGGCGTCAATCTCGGCGTAGCTCACATCTCGCCGGTTGTCGAGTAGGGCTTTGACAATTTCGCGGCTGCGCTGTGGGGCAAAGCGCCAGTCGGTGGTGAAGCTCACCAGCAAAAACTTGCAGGTGGCACGGGCCAGCGCGTGGCTCAGGTCGCCGCCGTAGGTGCGGGCCGGGTCGAAGTAGTCCAGCGCGCGGGTGATCAGCAGGTAGGTGTTGGCGTCAAAGTAGTCGGCAAACTTGTCGCCCTGGTAACGCAGGTAGCTCTCGATCTGGAACTCGGCGTCCAGCGTGGAGTAGCGGTATGCGCTGGCGGTGGCGGCTTCTTCGGCCGTGGCAGCGGTGGCGGCGGCCGCAGCAAGCGCTGCAGGGCGCGGTACGGCGGTCAGTTGCCGGCCAAATTTTTCGTTCATCACGTCGTCGCTGAGGTAGGTGATGTGGCCAATCATGCGGGCAATGCGCAGGCCGCGCTTGGGCACGGTGCCGTGCTGGTAGAAGTTGCCGCCATGGAAGTCGGGGTCGGTCACGATGGCGCGGCGCGCGACCTCGTTGAAGGCAATGTTCTCGGCGGTCAGGTTGGGCGCGCTGGCCACCACCACGGCGTGGCGCAGTCGGTCGGGGTATTGCAGGGCCCAGCTCAGGGCCTGCATGCCGCCCAAGGATCCGCCCATGACAGCGGCCAGGGTTTGAATACCCAGGGCGTCGAGCAATCGGGCCTGGGCGTTGACCCAGTCTTCAACCGTGACCACGGGAAAGTCGGCGCCGTAGACCTGCCCGGTGTCGGGGTTGGTGTGCATGGGGCCGGTGGAGCCAAAGCAGGAGCCCAGGTTGTTCACGCCGATGACAAAAAATCGCGCGGTGTCTACCGCTTTGCCCGGGCCAATCATGCTGTTCCACCAGCCTTCGGACTTGGCCTGCCCGGCATAAACGCCCGCCACATGGTGCGAGGCGTTGAGCGCGTGGCAAATCAGCACGGCGTTGGAGCGCTCGGCATTGAGCGTGCCGTAGGTTTCAAAACTCAGGTCGTAGTGGTGCAGCGAGGCGCCGCTTTGCAGCTGCAAAGGCGCATCGAAGTGCATGGACTGTGGCGTGACGTTCATTTGTAAATAAAAAACCCGGCGTCGCTAAAGGCGAAGCCGGGTGGGCAGGGCGTCTTTAGCTGAACTTGTTAAGCGCCCGCAAGCTGTAGCAAATCGGCGCCAGGGCAGTATATCAAGCCGGCGCCAGCAGGGCCACCAACCCCAGGGCCATGAAGATGGCGGCGGACACCAGGTGCACGATGCGCAGCGGTACCAGGCGCGTCATGCGCTCGCCCAGCCAGACCACGGGGGCATTGGCCAGCATCATGCCCAGCGTGGTGCCGGCTACCACCAAGATGTAGGGGCTGTATTGCGCGGCCAGCATGACGGTGGCAATTTGGGTTTTGTCGCCCATCTCGGCTAAAAAGAAGGCGATCACGGTGGTGCCAAATACGCCAAAGCGCGGCGCTTGTCCGGTGTCCTCGTCGTCGATCTTGTCGGGCACCAGCATCCAGACCGCCATGGCAATAAAAGATGCGCCCAGCACCCAGCGCAAAACCTGGGGCCCCAATTGCGTGGTTACCCAGGCGCCCACGGCGCCGGCCAGGCCGTGGTTGGCCAGCGTGGCCACCAGAATGCCCAGCACGATAGGCCAGGGTTTGCGAAAGCGCGCGGCCAATATAAGGGCCAAAAGCTGGGTTTTGTCGCCCATTTCGGCCAGGGCCACGAGTCCGGTTGAGATCAAGAATGCTTCCATCGTCCAATCGTAACCGGCGCGTGCATTGGCCCTCGCCAGGCAAGAGTCCGGAGCCCGGCCGCACAGTTTTGGGATGTGTGCCGTTCAAATTTGGCGTGTTTATTGCTTAGTTTTGGTGCCTTTTGTGCAGTTGCAAAAAAATGCACCAACTTAACCCCTATTTTTCAAAGAGGTCTTCATGGAAGCACTAAAACAGGGCGCAGATGCCTTGTTCATTCTGCTGGGCGCGGTCATGGTTTTGGCCATGCACGCCGGGTTTGCGTTTTTGGAGCTGGGTACCGTGCGGCGCAAAAACCAGGTCAACGCGCTGGTCAAGATTCTGGTGGACTTCTCGGTTTCTACCGTTGTCTACTTTATGGTGGGTTATAGCGTGGCCTATGGCACCAGCTTTTTTGTCGGCGCCGAGCAATTGGTGGCCAAAAATGGCTATGAGCTGGTCAAGTTCTTTTTCCTGCTGACGTTTGCGGCGGCCATTCCGGCCATTATTTCGGGCGGCATTGCGGAGCGTGCCAAGTTTTGGCCACAGTTGATTGCCACGGGCGTGGTGGTGGGCTTTGTTTACCCTTTCTTTGAAGGCATTGTCTGGAACCGCCACTTTGGCGTACAGGCCTGGATTGAAAGCCTCACCGGTGCCGAGTTTCATGACTTTGCCGGTAGCGTGGTGGTGCATGCCGTGGGCGGCTGGATTGCGTTGCCCGCCGTGTTGCTGCTGGGCGCTCGCGCCAACCGCTACCGCAAGGACGGCGCCATTTCAGCGCATCCTCCGTCAAGCATTCCGTTTTTGGCGCTGGGCGCTTGGATTCTGACCGTCGGCTGGTTTGGCTTTAACGTCATGAGCGCACAAACACTGGACAAAATCTCGGGGCTGGTGGCGGTGAATTCCTTGATGGCGATGGTGGGCGGCACGCTGGCGGCGCTGTTGTTGGGCAAAAACGACCCCGGCTTTGTGCACAACGGGCCGTTGGCCGGGCTGGTGGCCGTGTGCGCCGGCTCTGACCTGATGCACCCGGTCGGTGCGCTGGTGGTGGGCGGCTTGGCAGGCGCCATCTTTGTGGTCATGTTCACCCTGACACAAAACAAATGGAAAATTGACGACGTGCTGGGTGTCTGGCCCTTGCACGGCCTGTGCGGTACCTGGGGCGGCCTGGCGGCCGGTATTTTTGGCAGCAAGCAGTTGGGCGGCCTGGGCGGCGTGAGCTTTCAGGCACAACTTATAGGTACGCTCATGGGCTTGCTCTGGGCGCTACTGGGTGGCTTGGTGGTCTATGGCGTGCTCAAACTCACCATGGGCCTGCGCATGAGTCAGGAAGAGGAGTACGACGGCGCAGACCTGTCGATTCACAAGATCAGCGCCACCCCGGACCGCGAAGCCAACTGGTAAAAAGTCTCAAAATTGTTGCTAATACCACTGATTTGTGTCGGTTTAAAAATATTTGACGCAAAAAAATATTCCTGAAGCATAATGGCGCCGTATTGTTTTTTTTAAACGTACGAGTTTGCGGTGTTTAGTCAGTTTCGCGTCTGCTTTAAGTCTTCATTGGTTTGTTGATTGCGGTTTTGGACTCCATCGCTTTTTGAGTTATTTTGAGGAGTCCTTTCATGGGCAACAAACTTTATGTGGGCAACCTGCCCTATTCTTTCCGTGACGAAGATCTGCAACAAGCATTTGCTGCACACGGCACAGTCACCAGCGCAAAAGTCATGATGGAACGTGACACTGGCCGCTCCAAAGGCTTCGGCTTTGTGGAAATGGGCAGCGACGCTGAGGCACAAGCTGCTATCAACGGCATGAACGGCCAACAGTACGGCGGTCGCGGTCTCGTGGTGAACGAAGCCCGTCCAATGGAAGCCCGTCCTCCCCGCACTGGCGGTGGATTCGGTGGCGGCGGTGGTGGTGGTGGCGGTTACGGCGGTGGCGCTGGCGGCGGCCGTAGTGGCGGCGGCGGCGGTGGCGGTTACGGCGGTGGCGCTGGCGGCGGCCGTAGTGGCGGCGGCGGCGGTGGTGGTGGTGGTTACGGCGGTGGCCGCAGCAGCTACTAAGCACCTGCTTAGCATCAGGTTGGCCTAGGCCAACCCCAACAAAAGGGCCCTTGTGGCCCTTTTGTCATGGGCGGGTGATTTTGACAATAGCCCAATCCGTGCCAGTGCCCCGGGTTCCAGCCTCTTTATGGTCGGCTGGCGGGTTCCAAAATGCCTTTGACGCGGCCCTTCAGTTCCATGGTGCTTGAAGGATTGTCAAAGTCCATGGCGTCGGCGGTGAAGCGGTCTTGACCGCGTGTCAGTTCCACGGGCTGGTTAGAGATCACGCGTTCGGTTTTCATAAAAGCGTGCAAGAACTCACTCTTGAACATCAGGCGGGGCTTGGTGGCGCCCGTTGCATCGGCCTGCTCCGTGCGCACCACTTCGGCCTTGCCGAACAATTGCACCTCAGAGGCATCGCCATTGGTTAAGGCGCGGGTGGCGGTGGCTGTGGTGAGTTGGCCTTGTGCATTGAAAGAGCGAATGCGTACTTCGTCAATTTCCAGGGTATCGGTATCGGGGAAGTGGCGCGCCTGGCTGCCACTGACTTCGCTTTTGAGGCGTCCAGTGGCATCAAAGGTTTTGACAGAAAACTGGCGCATGAAGTAATCGGGTTCATGGCTGACAGGCGCCGCAGGCGCTGGGACTATCAGCATGGGGGTGCTGCGCACCAGCCAGTAGGCGCCCAACGCCAGCACGCCCATCAGGATGACCGGCAGGTACAGCGAGAGTCGGTCCCACAGGAATCGAAGCAATTTCATCCGTCGGTGCTGGCCTGCAGCAAGTTGGCGTATTGGCCGCTGGCGATCAGCAGCAGGTCGCAGAATTCCCGCACCGCCCCGTCGCCGCCTCGTGCGGTGGTGACGTGGTGGGCGATGGCTTTCGCCTCGGCGTGGGCATTGAGCGGCGCGCAGGCAAAGGCGCAGCGTTGCATCACGGCCAGATCGGGCCAGTCGTCGCCCATAGCGGCGGCTTGCTGCCAGTCAAGCCCTAGGCTTTGCAGCATGTGCTCGGCGGCCGGGCGTTTGTCTTCGGTGCCGTAGGCCACCTGCGTCACCCCCAGGGCTTGCAGCCGGGTGCGCAGCGGTTGGGAGTCGCGTCCAGTGATGACAGCAACCACCAGGCCAGCGCGCTGCAGCAGCTTGAGACCTTGGCCGTCCAGGGTGTTGAAGCGTTTGATGGTTTCACCCGCCTCGGTGTAGTGCAGGCCGCCGTCGGTCAAGACCCCGTCCACATCGAAGAACACCACGCGGATGCCCTGGGCCTTGAGCAGCAGCTCGGGTGCGAAATTGAGGGCGGGCGCCATCAGATGACCTTGGCCCGCATCAAATCGTTGGTGTTGAGCGCGCCGCACAGGCTGCCTTGGGCGTCAAGCACCAGCACGCTGGTGATGCAGCGTTGCTCCATCAACTGCGCGGCTTCGGCCGCTAGCGTGTGGCAAGCAATGGTGGTGGGCGAGCGGTGCATGACCTGCTCGGCGGTGGCGGTGCGCAAGTCGGTGCCTTTTTCCACCAGCCGGCGCAGGTCGCCGTCGGTGAAGATGCCCAGCACGTGCCGTTGTTCATCCACCACGGCGGCCACGCCCAGGCCTTTGGCGCTCATTTCGCGCATCAGGTTGATCAAGCTGGCCTCGGGGTTGACGGCGGGCACCTGGTCGCCACTGCGCATCACGTCGCTGACCAGCGTCAGCAGTTTGCGCCCCAGCGCTCCGCCGGGGTGGGAGCGGGCAAAGTCTTCCGCTTTGAAGCCACGCGCGTCCAGCAGCGCCACGGCCAGTGCATCGCCCAGCGCCAGTTGCGCCGTGGTGCTGGCGGTGGGCGCCAGGTTCAGCGGGCAAGCTTCTTTTTCAACACGGCAATCAAGAAACAGGTCGGCGTAGCGCGCCAGGCTGGAATCGTCTTGGCCCGTCATGGCCACCAGTGGCACCCCCAGGCGCTTGAGCACCGGCAAGATGGCGGTGAGTTCGGCAGACTCTCCGCTATTGGAGATGGCCAGCACCAGGTCGGACTTCTGAATCATGCCCAGATCGCCATGGCTGGCTTCGGCCGGGTGCACAAACAGGGCGGGCGTACCGGTGGAGGCCAGCGTGGCGGCAATCTTGCGCCCGATATGACCACTCTTGCCCATGCCCATCACCACCACTCGTCCGGTCACATTCAGCATCAGGGCCACGGTCTGGGAAAACGAGTCGCCCAGTTGCTGTTTCAAACGCAAAAGGGCGGCCGCTTCAATGTCCAGGGTTTCCTGCGCCATGCGAATAGCGCGCTCGGCATTGAAATTTGAACCTACCGATTTTTGACTTGTCATGGCGGCATTTTATAGAGGCTCCCGACACTTGCTAGTATCAAGGCATGAGCCCCTTAGAACTGACTTTGTTTTACCTGCTGGCCGCCGTGCTCGGCGTGGTGGCGTGCCGCTACCTGAAATTGCCACCCATGCTGGGCTATTTGACGGTTGGCGTGCTGATTGGCCCCAATGCACTGGCGCTGGCCAAGAACGCCGATGGCGTACGCCACTTGGGCGAGTTCGGGGTGGTGTTCTTGATGTTTGTCATCGGGTTGGAGTTCAACCTGCACAAACTGCGCGCCATGCGCCGCCACGTGTTTGGCCTGGGTCTGTTTCAGGTGGTGCTCACCATGCTGCTCAGCACCGGTGCCACGCTGGCGTTGGCTTACCTAGCGCCGCGGCTGTGGGGCATGAGCTGGCAGGCGGCACTGGCCTTGTCGGGCGCGCTGGCCATGAGCAGCACGGCCATTGTGGTCAAGCTCATGAACGAGCGCATGGAGATGGAGTCACCCCACGGCAAGCGCGTGATGGGGGTGTTGCTGTTTCAGGACTTGGCCGTGGTGCCACTGTTGGTGCTGATTCCCGCCCTGGGCGCCGCTGGCGAAGACTTGGTGGGCACGCTTCTGGAGGCGGGCCTGAAAGCGGTGGTTTTGATCACAGTGCTGCTAGTGGGGGGGCAGCGCGTGATGCGCTGGTGGCTCACCCTGGTGGCGCGGCGCAAGAGTGAAGAACTGTTTGTGCTGAACCTGCTGCTGGTCACGCTGGGCCTGGCCTGGCTGACCGAGCTGGCCGGCTTGAGCCTGGCGCTAGGTGCTTTTATTGCCGGCATGCTGATCTCCGAAACCGAATACAAGCACCAGGTGGAGACCGACATACGCCCGTTTCACGACGTGCTGCTGGGCCTGTTTTTTATCAGCATCGGCATGATGCTGGACTGGCGTCTGGTGCTGGAGCGCTGGCCCTTGGTGCTGCTGCTGGTGACCTTGCCCATTCTCTTCAAGGTTGCGCTAGTCACGGGCCTGGCGCACGGCCTGGGCGCCAGCATGGGGGTGTCTTTGCGAACGGGCCTGTACCTGGCGCAAGCCGGGGAGTTCGGCTTTGTGTTGCTGACCCTGGCGCAAGCGCATGCGCTGGTGCCGCCCGCGCTGCTCAACCCGATTCTGGCGAGCATGGTGCTGTCCATGCTGGCCACGCCCTTTCTCATCATGTACAGCAACAAAATTGTGCTGCGCCTAGTCAGCAGCGAGTGGCTGCAACAGTCCCTGCAACTCACTAACATTGCGCGCAAGACCATCAACACCTCCAAGCACGTCATCATTTGCGGCTACGGCCGCTGCGGCCAGAACCTGGCACGCATGCTGGAGCGCGAAAACATTGCCTACATTGCGCTTGACCTCGACCCCGACCGCGTGCGTCAGGCGGCCGCTGCCGGGGACTCGGTGGTGTTTGGCGACGCCGCGCGCCTGCCCGCCCTGATGGCCTCGGGGCTGGCGCGCGCCAGCGCGGTCGTGATTACCTACCTTGAAACGCCAGCCGCCATCAAGGTGCTGGCGCATGTGCGCGCCCACGCGCCCCAAGTGCCGGTGATTGTGCGCACGCAGGACGACCATGACCTCGAAGCCCTGCAACAAGCCGGTGCCACAGAAGTGGTGCCCGAGGCGATTGAAGGCTCGCTGATGCTGGCCAGCCACGCCCTGGCGCTGGTGGGTGTGCCCATGCGCCGCGTCATTCGCACCGTGCAGGAACAGCGCGATGCCCGCTACAAACTGCTGCGGGGTTACTTTCATGGCGCCGATGACGACACCTTCGACGAACTCCACCAAGAGCGGCTCACCACCGTCACGCTGAGCGAAGGCGCACAGGCCCTGGGCCAACGCCTGTCGCGCCAGGCTTTGCCGGCAATGGAGGTGCGAGTCGTCAGCCTGCGCCGACACACCGGCGAGCTGATGGACCTGGCGCAAGACCCGGTGTTGGCAGACGGCGACACGCTGGTACTCTCCGGCAGGGCACAAAGCCTGGCCCTGGCCGAGCAGAGCTTGCGCAAAGGCTGAGCCGCCCACCGGTCAAGCGCACGGCGCACTCGCTGGCGTGCACAATAGTGTCTCAAAGAACAGGTCCCTGATTCATGCAACAAACGCCTTCCACCTTACCCGTCACCGAGTACCTCAAAGCCCACATTCGTACCGTGCCCGACTGGCCTGCGCCGGGCGTGCAGTTCCGCGACATCACGCCGCTGTTGCAAGATGCCAAGGTCTTTCGGGTGTTGATTGACGCCTTTGTGCACCGCTACATGGACCCCCACATGCGTCCCGATGTGGTGGCCGGACTGGACGCCCGGGGTTTCATTCTGGGTGCGGTGGTGGCCTATGAGCTCAACGTGGGCTTTGTGCCCATCCGCAAAAAAGGCAAGCTGCCCTTTACCACGGTAGAAGAAACCTACGAACTGGAATACGGCAGCGCCACCGTGGAGCTGCACACCGACGCCGTCAAACCGGGCGACCGCGTGCTCTTGATTGACGACCTGATTGCCACCGGCGGCACCATGATGGCGGGCAAGAAACTGCTGGAAAAACTTGGCGCCCACGTGATGGAAGGCGCCGCCATTGTGGACCTGCCCGAACTCGGTGGCTCTGAGCGCCTGCGCGCCTCGGGCTTGCCCTTGTTCACCTTGTTGGACTTTGCCGGGCACTGACCAGCGCGCGGTTATTTGTCGACCTTTATTTGTCGACGTTTATTTGCCGATGCAGAAGCTGGAAAAAATCACGCCCAGCAAATCATCCGAACTGAATTCACCCGTGATCTGGTTCAAGGCGTTTTGCGCCAGACGCAGCTCTTCGGCCAGCAAGTCCAGCGACTGGGCTTGCGCTGCCAGGTGCGCGCTGGCAAATTCCAGATGGCTGGCCACCTGCTGCAGCGCCTGCACATGGCGCTCGCGCGCCATGTAGACGCCCTCGGCGCCTGGCTGCCACCCGGCCAGTTTCAGCAATTCACGGCGCAACGCATCCAGCCCGGCGCCGGTTTTGGCGGACAGCACCAGCCCGGCAGCGGGCAGCGCGGTGTCGCTGGCGTCGGCTTTGTTCCAGATATCGAGTACCGGCACGCGGGCAGACACCTTGCGCGCCATGGCCGCTGCAATGGCTGCGTCACCGGCCTGGTAGTCGGGGGCATTTGCGCGGGTCAGGTCGTGCAAAAACAGCACGGCATCGGCGCCTTCAATCGCGTCCCAGGCGCGTTCAATGCCTATTTTTTCCACCTCGTCGGCACTCTCGCGCAGGCCGGCGGTGTCCACCACATGCACCGGCACGCCTTCAATCTGAATGGTTTGCTGCACTTTGTCGCGCGTGGTGCCAGCAATCGGCGTGACGATGGCCAACTCGGCCCCGGCCAGCGCGTTGAGCAGGGACGATTTGCCGGCGTTGGGCTGCCCGGCAATCACCACTTTGATGCCCTCGCGCAGCAGCGCGCCCTGCTGA
This sequence comes from uncultured beta proteobacterium, assembly GCA_903960915.1. Taxonomy (GTDB): domain Bacteria; phylum Pseudomonadota; class Gammaproteobacteria; order Burkholderiales; family Burkholderiaceae_C; genus Rhodoferax. The sequence continues at coordinate 11,350 of CAJCCO010000060.1, read as the reverse complement.
GCGCGTTGCGACACGGCATGCAAACGCTGCTGCAGGCGGTGTAACTGACCCTGGGCATCGGCCTTGCGCAAGAAATCAATCTCTTCTTCCGGAAAATCCAGCGTCGCCTCCACCAACATGCGCAGGTGAATCAGGGCGTCGCGCAGTTGGTGAATTTCCTGCGAGAACGCACCGGCCAGCGAGCGGCTGGCGCTGCGCGCGGCGGCCTCCGTGCTGGCATCAATCAGGTCGGCAATCGCCTCGGCCTGGGCCAGGTCGATTTTGTCGTTGAGAAAAGCGCGTTCTGAAAACTCGCCCGCAGTGGCCAGGCGCAAACCTGGTAGCACTGCAGCGCCTGCCGGGGTGGTGTGCTGTGCCGCTTGCAGACAGCGCGCCAGCAACAACTGCAACACCACCGGCCCGCCGTGGGCTTGCAGTTCGAGCACATCTTCGCCAGTGAACGAGTGCGGCGCCGGGAAGTAAATCGCCAGGCCTTGGTCAATGGGTGCGCCCTGTGCGTCGGCGAAGGGCAGGTACATGGCCTCGCGCGCCGGCAGGGCGCGCCCGAACAGCAACTGCATCAGGGCAACAAGGCTTTTGCCACTCACCCGCACAATGCCCACCGCGCCGCGCCCGGGGGCGGTGGCAATGGCCAGAATAGGGTCGTGGTGACGGCTCAGCATAGAGGGGGAGTGTAGTCAGGGACGCGTTGGACACACGGCCACCCAAGCAGCGGTGGCGGGTCGTACGTTAAACCAGAGACAACGCGGAACCGGCTGCGCCGGGCCGCTGCTGTCGCCCCCCGGGGAGAGGCGCCGCAGGCGCTTCGGGGGGATTTGTGCTTAATTGAATTTCGGCAGATTGAACTGGGGAGGCACACCCATGCGGGTGTTGATGACCCACTGCTGCGCAATCGACAACACGTTGTTGGTGATCCAGTACAGCACCAGGCCAGCCGGGAAGAAGAAGAACATCACGCTGAAGGCCAGCGGCATGAACCACATCATCTTGGCTTGCAATGGGTCAGGCGGCGCGGGGTTGAGCGCAGTTTGCAGCACGGTGGTCAGGGTCATGACCAGGGGCAGGATGTAGTAAGGATCGGGCGCCGAAAGGTCATGAATCCACATCACCCAGGGGGCGTTGCGCATTTCCACGCTGGACAACAGCACCCAGTACAGGGCGATGAACACCGGAATTTGAACCATGATGGGGAAGCAGCCGCCCATCGGGTTGACCTTTTCTTCGCGGTAGATCCGCATCATCTCTTGCTGCATTTTTTGCGGGTCAGCCTTGAGCCGCTCGCGCATTTCCATGATCTTGGGGTTGACGGCCTTCATCTTGGCCATGCTGGCGTAGGCCTTGGCGTTGAGCCAATAAAAAACCAGTTTCAAAAGCAGCACCAGCGCCATGATGGACCAGCCCCAGTTGCCAATGAAGCCGTGCAAACGGTCCAGCAGCCAGTACAGTGGCTTGGCCAAAATGGTGAGCCAGCCGTAGTCTTTCACCAGCTCCAGGCCCGGTGCCAGCGATTCCAGCACTTTTTCTTCCTGCGGGCCGGCAAAGAATTTGGCGTCAATCACCTGGCTGCTGCCGGGGGCAATATTGCTCAGCGGGGCAATCATGCCCACGGCGTACAGGTTGGTGTCCACTTTGCGCATAAACAGGTCACGCTTGATGCCGTCGCCCAGCAACCAGGCGCTGGCAAAGTAGTGCTGCACCATGGCCACGTAGCCATTGGTGGCGGTCTTTTCCACGTCAACCTTGTTTTTCTCGATGTCAGAGAACTCCACTTTTTGGTACTTCTGGGCGTCGGTGTAAACGGCTGGGCCGGTGAAGGTGGAATAAAAAGAAGACTCGCCCACGGGTTTGTTGCCATCGCGCACCAACTGCAGGTACAGCTGGGGTGCCACGGGGGTGCTGCCTACGTTGAACACCTCATGCTTGACCACCACCGCATAAGCGCCGCGCGTCAGGGTGAAGGTTTTGACCAACTTGATGCCGCCCACTTCAGGCGACTCAAAACGCACCACCAGCTCTTGGCTGCCGTCTTTGAGCGTGCGCTCGCCTGGTACCACCGCCATGACGGTTTTGTGGGTTGGCATTTCTTGGCCTACCACGGGGGCAATCAAGCCGCTTTGAGCGGTGTAGTTGCGGGAGCTGCTTTCATCCAGCAAGACAAAAGAGCGCGTTTTGTCGGCGCTGTCTGTGAACTTGAGAAACTCGGTTTGCACCAATGTGCCGCCTTGGGTGTCAAAAGTCAGCTTGAGCACATCGGTGTTCACCACCAGGCGTTCACGCGCTGCGGCAGGGGCTGTCGCGGCGGGCAGCACCGGTGCCGCTGCGCCAGGCACGGCATTGACTGCTGTGGCGCCAGATACCGCAGCGGGCACGGCATTGGGGAGTGCATTGGGTAGGGCCGCGGGCGTTGCCGACGTGGCCGGGCTGGTCACAGTGGCGCCGCTGGGGAAAAAGGTGGCTTTGTGGCCGTTGTATACCTGCCATTGGTCCCAGAGCAAGACCATGGAAAAACCAAAAACAACCCACAAAACCGTGCGGCGAATATCGTTCATGAAGACTTCTTTTGTGTGGAAGGAGAAAAAAGCTGGGTAAAGAGCCGGGGAGGCTGGGCGGGGACCGGATCGTGCCCGCCCTCGCACCAGGGATGGCAACGCCCGAGGCGCGCCAGTGTCAGGTAAGTGCCCGCTGCCGCGCCATGCTTATGCAAGGCCTCTAGAGAGTAGGCCGAACAGGTGGGCTCAAAGCGGCAGGACGAGCCCAACCAAGGGCTGAGCAACAAGCGGTAGCCCTTGACCAAGCCCATCAACAAGGCCCGCATCATGCGGCGCTGCCTTGTAATTCAACCGCGGTCAATGGCGTACGCAGGGCCACCACTTTCTCGAACAAGCGTTGCAACTCAAGACGCACGGCGGCTTTGAGGGCCTCAGAGGTCGCGCTTTGAAACTGCGCCTTGTCAAACCCGGCACGCAGGCGCACCAGGTGGGCCACTTTGGCCAGGCCGGGTTCAAACTCTTGGCCCACGGTGTAAATCTGGCGTTTGATGGTGTTGCGGGTCACGGCGCGTTTGGCCCAGCGTTTGGGCACCATGGCGCCCATCCAGACGTCATCCACGACAAAAAGCGCCGCAGAAGGCGCTTTTTGTAGCAATGAAGCAGGTGTCGGGGCCACGTTGGCATTCAGCGCCACACTATGCAAGGCAAAGTGGGCAGAGCGGGCGACGGTGCCGCCTGCCAGAACTGCTTGAAACTGGGCTCGCGATTTCAGTCGCTGCATGCGATGCGGCGGCGGAAGTGCGAATCAGCAACGCGCTAAGGACGCAGCGGAAATTAGACCGCCAGACGCTTGCGCCCCTTGGCGCGGCGTGCGTTGATCACAGCGCGGCCGCCACGGGTTTTCATGCGAACCAGAAAGCCGTGGGTACGTGCGCGACGGATCTTGGAGGGTTGGTAAGTGCGTTTCATTTTGGAAATCCTAAAGGGCTCAGTGACGCCCCGCGTACCCAGACAATTGCCTAAATACTTCGCGGGACGCGATTCGTATCTCCCCCATCACAATGCGGGGAACCGGCGATTATCGCAAACTTTCCTAATCCCGGCAACACCTTACGTATTAGACAGCTTGTAAAGCTGGAGGTTAGTGGGCTCAGGGCCAGCTTGTGGATAAATACTTGATAATTTACAATTCAAGGCAAGACAATTTTGATCTATCCACAGAAACCAAGAACAACAATGACCGCGGGACAATTCGCCCACCAGCCGGGCTCCAGCAACACCGGCGCCGGCCCCAGCCTCTGGCAAACCTGCGTCGACCAACTGGCCCAGGAGCTCCCCGAACAGCAGTTCAACACCTGGATAAAACCCCTGTCCGCGCAGGTCGCCGATGATCTCTCGCACATCACCATCTTTGTCGCCAACCGTTTCAAAATGGACTGGATTCGGGCCCAGTACAGCAGCAAAATCTCCAGCCTGCTGGAGAAGCTTTCAGGCCAGCCCATTCAACTAGAGTTAGCGCTGGCTCAGCGGGAACCCGTTGTCAGAGCTACATCTCTAACCCGACTGGTTGAAAACCTGCCCATTGAAGAATCGCTGGACATGGCCGAAGACCGGGCGGCGGGCGTCCCTAAAAACCGGCTCAACACCGCGCTCACTTTTGACACCCTGATTGAAGGCACAGCCAACCGCATGGCCCGCGCTGCAGCCATGCATGTGGCGGGCATGCCCGGGCATTTGTACAACCCGCTTTTTATCTACGGTGGCGTCGGCCTGGGCAAGACCCACCTGATGCATGCCGTGGGCAACAAGTTGCTGGCAGACCGGCCTAGCGCCAAAGTTCTCTACATCCATGCAGAGCAGTTTGTTTCAGATGTGGTTAAGGCCTATCAGCGCAAAACTTTTGATGAATTCAAGGCGCGTTATCACTCGCTTGATTTGTTGTTGATTGATGACGTGCAGTTTTTCGCCAACAAAGACCGTACGCAAGAAGAGTTCTTCAACGCCTTTGAAGCCTTGCTGGCCAAAAAGTCGCACATTGTGATGACCAGCGACACCTACCCCAAAGGCTTGACCGACATCCACGAGCGTTTGGTGTCCCGATTCGACTCGGGCCTGACCGTGGCCATTGAGCCCCCAGAGCTGGAAATGCGCGTCGCCATCCTGATCAACAAAGCCCGGGTGGAGGGCATAGACATGCCCGAAGAAGTGGCCTTTTTCGTGGCCAAGAACGTACGCTCCAACGTGCGCGAGCTGGAGGGCGCTTTGCGCAAAATTCTGGCTTATTCACGTTTTAACCAGAAAGAAATTTCCATTCTGTTGGCCCGCGAGGCCCTGCGTGACCTGCTGTCGATTCAGAACCGCCAGATTTCTGTAGAAAATATTCAAAAAACCGTGGCCGATTACTACAAAATAAAGGTTGCGGACATGTACTCCAAGAAGCGTCCCGCCAGTATTGCCCGGCCGCGCCAGATTGCCATGTACCTGGCCAAAGAGCTGACGCAAAAAAGCCTGCCTGAAATTGGCGAGCTTTTTGGCGGTCGAGACCACACCACGGTGTTGCACGCCGTGCGCAAAATTGGGGGAGAGCGCCAGCAGATGACAGAACTGAATCAACAACTTCATGTTCTGGAGCAAACGCTGAAGGGGTAAAGGGTAAAGGCGCTGAAACAAGAGAAAATGGCGGGATTGCCGGATTTTGTTCAAATGCCGGAATTGAATTGAAAAAACCAATCTAAGGGTAGACATGATCGTACTTAAGAACACTCAGGACAAAGTTCTCTCGGTGCTGCAATCAGTGGCAGGCATTGTGGAGCGCCGCCACACCTTGCCAATTCTGGCCAATGTGCTGATCCGCAAAACCGGCACGTCTCTGCAACTCACCACCAGCGATCTGGAAATCCAGATCCGCACCACCGCCGAGATGGAAGGTGATACCGGCTCGTTCAGCACCACCGTTGGCGCGCGCAAGCTCATTGATATTTTGCGCACCATGCCGGCAGACCAGACCGTGTCGCTTGAATCCAGCGCCAGCAAGCTCATCCTCAAAGGCGGTAAGAGCAAGTTCACCCTGCAAACCATGGTGGCCGAAGACTTTCCCCTGGTGCAAGAGGCTGCCAACTTTGGCCCCGTCTTCAGCGTGCCGCAGAAGACTTTGAAAGACCTGCTCAGCCAAGTCTCCTTCGCCATGGCGGTGCATGACATTCGTTACTACCTCAACGGCATCCTGTTTGTGGCCGAAGGCAAGCAACTCAGCCTGGTGGCCACCGATGGTCACCGCCTGGCATTTTCATCTGCCACGCTGGACGTGGAAGTGCCTAAACAAGAGGTCATCCTGCCGCGCAAAACCGTGATCGAACTGCAACGCCTGCTGTCCGACAAAGAAGGCGCCATCGAGATGCAGTTTGCCAACAACCAGGCTAAATTCAGCTTTGACGGCATGGAATTCGTCACCAAACTGGTGGAAGGCAAGTTCCCTGACTACAACCGTGTCATTCCCAAGAACCATAAAAACAGCGTCACTCTGGGCCGCAGCGCCTTGTTGGCCTCTTTGCAGCGCACGGCCATTCTGACCAGCGACAAGTTCAAGGGCGTTCGCCTCAACCTCGACCCTGGCACCCTGCGTGTGGCCTCCAACAACGCCGAGCAAGAAGAAGCCGTCGACGAACTCGACATCGATTACGGGGGCGACAGCATTGAAATTGGCTTCAACGTCACCTACCTTATCGACGCCTTGTCCAACATGACGCAAGACATGGTCAAGCTGGAGCTCTCCGACGGCAACAGCTCCGCCCTGTTCACCATCCCTGACAACGCCACCTTCAAATACGTCGTCATGCCCATGCGCATTTGACCCCCCGATTTGTAGCAATACAAAACCCGAACCCGCGATGAACCTGACGTTCATTGCGGGTTTGGTCCTTCAAGAGTTTGAGAAATTATTGACCCCCCGGAGGCCCAGACCCCTGTTTTTCGAGACAAGAGCCTGCCCCCAACCGAAGAAAAGCCTGCCATGACCGAAGAAAATAAGCCCGTTGGAAATTTGCCGAGTGAAGACTCCACTGTGAACACGGGCGAAGGCACGGCGGACAGCTCCAACTTCCAGCCCATCATCGACGCGCACCAGGTCGGCGCCTCCGAGGCCTACGGCGAAGGCTCCATCCAGATTTTGGAAGGCCTGGAGGCCGTGCGCAAACGCCCCGGCATGTACATCGGTGACACCTCCGACGGCACCGGCCTGCACCACTTGGTGTTTGAGGTGGTCGACAACTCCATCGACGAGTCACTCGCCGGTCACTGCGACGACATCCTCGTCACCATCCACTCCGACAACTCCATCAGCGTGGTGGACAACGGGCGCGGCATTCCCACCGGCGTCAAGATGGACGACAAGCACGAGCCCAAGCGCTCCGCCGCTGAAATTGCCCTGACCGAGCTGCACGCCGGCGGCAAGTTCAACCAGAACAGCTACAAAGTCTCGGGCGGCCTGCACGGCGTGGGCGTCTCCTGCGTTAACGCGCTGTCCAAAATGCTGCGCCTGACCATTCGGCGCGACGGCAAAGTGCACGTCATGGAGTTCAGCAAAGGTTTTGTGCAAAACCGCCTCACTGAAACCGTTGGCGGCGTCGAAGTCTCGCCCATGCGCGTCATCGGCGAAACCGAAAAGCGCGGCACCGAAGTGCATTTCTTGCCCGACACCGAAATCTTCCAGCAGAACAACGACTTCCATTACGAAATCTTGAGCAAGCGCCTGCGCGAACTCAGCTTCCTCAACAACGGTGTGCGCATTCGCCTCAAAGATGAGCGCACCGGCAAGGAAGACGACTTTGCCGGCGCCGGCGGTGTGCAAGGCTTTGTCAACTTCATCAACAAAGGCAAGACGGTGTTGCACCCCAACATCTTCCACGCCATGGGCGACCGCCAGAGCGACCAGGGCACCAACATCGGCGTAGAAGTTGCCATGCAGTGGAACAGCGGCTACAACGAGCAAGTGCTGTGTTTCACCAACAACATTCCCCAGCGCGACGGTGGCACCCACCTCACCGGCCTGCGCGCCGCCATGACCCGCGTCATCAACAAATACATTGACGACTCCGAGATCGCGAAAAAAGCCAAGGTCGAAGTCACCGGCGACGACATGCGCGAAGGCCTGTGCTGCGTGCTCTCCGTCAAAGTGCCCGAACCCAAATTTTCCAGCCAGACCAAAGACAAGCTGGTCAGCTCCGAAGTGCGCGGCCCGGTTGAAGACATTGTCAGCAAGCTGCTGTTTGACTACCTGCAAGAACGGCCCAACGACGCCAAGATCATCGTCGGCAAAATCATTGAAGCCGCCCGCGCCCGTGAAGCCGCCCGCAAAGCGCGCGACATGACCCGGCGCAAAGGCGTGCTTGACGGCATGGGCCTGCCCGGCAAACTCGCCGACTGCCAGGAAAAAGACCCCGCCATGTGCGAGATCTACATCGTCGAGGGCGACTCCGCCGGCGGCTCTGCCAAACAGGGCCGCGACCGTAAATTTCAGGCCATCCTGCCCCTGCGCGGCAAGATCTTGAACGTCGAAAAAGCCCGTTACGAAAAGCTGCTCACCAGCAACGAAATTTTGACCCTCATCACCGCTTTGGGTACCGGCATCGGCAAAGCCGGCGGCAGCACCGGCAGCGACGACTTCAACGTCGCCAAGCTGCGCTACCACCGCATCATCATCATGACCGATGCCGACGTTGACGGCGCCCACATTCGCACCCTGCTGCTCACCTTTTTCTACCGTCAAATGCCTGAGCTGGTGGAGCGCGGCCACATCTACATTGCCCAGCCACCGCTGTACAAAGTCAAAGCCGGCAAAGAAGAGCTGTACCTGCAAGGTCCCAGCGAACTCGACAACTTCCTGCTGCGCATCGCCCTGGTCAACGCCAGCGTCTTCACCGGCGGCGCCAACCCCAGCACCATCAATGGCGACACCCTGTCCGAACTCGCGCGCAAACACCAGGTGGCCCAGGCCGTCATTGCGCGTTTGAAAAACTTCATGGACGCCGAAGCCCTGCGTTCTGTGGCCGACGGCGTAGCCCTCAACCTCGATACCGTTGAAGACGCCGAGCGCTCAGCCGCCGCCCTGCAAGCCCGCCTGCCCGACGCCGAAGTCGCTGGCGAGTTTGACGTGCGCAGCGACAAACCCATTTTGCGCATCAGCCGTCGCCACCACGGCAACGTCAAAAGCAGCGTGCTCACGCAAGACTTTGTCCACGGTGCCGACTACGCCGCCCTGGCCGAAGCCGCCAACACCTTCAAAGACCTGTTGGGCGAAGGCGCCAAAGTCATGCGCGGTGAAGGCGAGCGCCAAAAAGAAGAAAAAGTGGCCGACTTCCGCGAAGCCATGGCCTGGCTCATTGCCCAAGCCGAGCACGCCACCAGCCGCCAGCGCTACAAAGGGCTTGGCGAAATGAACCCCAGCCAACTCTGGGAAACCACCATGGACCCCACCGTGCGCCGCCTGCTGCGCGTACAGATTGACGACGCTATCGAAGCCGACCGCGTCTTCACCATGCTCATGGGCGATGAAGTCGAACCCCGGCGCGAATTCATCGAAACCAACGCCCTTCGCGCCGGCAACATCGACACCTGATTCAGCTGTAGAGGTGAGCAAAGAATTGCCGTTCTGTAGGCAAAGAATTGCCGCTTTGCTCCTCAGAGTCATCTACTCGCTGAAGGCCAAACTCTCAAATTTTGCAATGCGTTCCAAGAAGGCAAGTTTCAACGAAGCTGCCTGCCCCAATCTATTCTGAAGAACTTTGATCTGTGCAATGCCGGGCTCTAAACACTCGCCGGCTGCATACTGATCTTCCCGATAGATGGAAAGTATTGTTTGTATGCTTTTCAGACCTTTCACCGATAAAGCCAAGTCACTTAGAACGGGCCGAGCATCCCCACGGACTTCAATGACCTCGGAGATACGTACCAGTGCTATCACAGGGCACTTGAGTTCTGCAGAGAGCATTGCGCACTGCTGTAGCTGAATAGATCGCTGAACACTGTCCCATGCGACGCTTTGAGGCCTCAAATCCAAGTAATCAAGCGAGTCGATGACCAATAAACCTAATCGACCATAGCGCTGCGCAAGAGTCAAAGCCCGCTTACGAAGGTTAATGAACTCCCAGCCAAGCATTGCCTCAACATGTATAGCTGACCCAAGCAGCTCTTGTGTCGCCGCATCAAAACGAAGACCCTCATGCTCAGACATCACTCCAGTTCGCAAACTATCCAGTGAGATCCGTCCTATCGACGCCAGAAGTCGAGTAGTTATTTGCTCGACTCCCATGTGAGTCGAAAAGTAGGCTGCGGACAGTCCTTGCTTGAGCGCAAGATGCTCAGCTATGTTTAATGCAAGCGCAGTTTTTCCACTGTCATCACAGGCGGCAATAAGAACCAAATCTCCAGACCACAGACCGCCGATTGATCTATCAAGGTCAGGAAACCCGGTCTTTCTGCAACCCATAACTGAAAGAGCACTCGCGCTCAGTTGGCGTTTCTTTGTCAAACGACGCAACTCAGATTTAACCAAAGAGAAATACCAAAATGAGCGGAAGCCCAAACGAAAATAGCAATATGTAGAGAAACAATGAAACCAGTCCAACGACCAGTTTCCCAAACATTACATACAGGGCAAATTCAAGCCTCATTCGAATTTCATACAAAAAGTTCATACTCACGCCTCCCTAATTCGAACAAGTTACATCGTTTACATTGACAGTAGAGGCACCGCTAGAAGCGATGCCATCCAGATCCGTCGCATTTTCGGCAGCTCACTTCAAAATCACCATCGCCCCCGCACTTTTTACAAGTGCATGAGTAGGTTCCAGCGCCCTGGCACTTTTTGCACTCAAAGCTAATAGGAGCCAGACGACCTTGACCTGAGCACCGCCGACATTGATGCCTTCCGAAAAGCCCGGAGCCTTGACAGGTAGGGCAAGGCTTTTCCGGTAAGGTGAACTGACCGGTACCCGAGCAGTTCCGGCACGTTCCTCTATGGGTTCCGGTAGAGTCACAAGCTCTACAGCTAAACGTCCTTTTGCCAGACCCTTCGCAGCAAAAGCACTTGCCATAGCTGTTGATCGGACTAATGAGGTTTTTAAATGAAGTCCCAAAACTTCGTTGGTCGCGGCGCGCGCGATTCGAATAACTCGGTCCAAAAATCAGGTTTGTCAGAAATCCCATGTGTTAATTTTTGCTTTTGTTATCTGGACAACTGGGAATGCAGGGCCATCAGGAGGACGATGCAAAGCACGATGCTTGCAAGAATTACCAGCAGCTTGATCAAAGCCGCAAGTGCGCTAATCAGGCAAATAACCAGCAATAGAGCGAGAATGAATTGCATCAATTCCGCGTCGCCGTGAATGATGCTTGGTTATGGTTTTTCGCAAGCAATGCCAATGGCGCCGGAAACAGATTGCGCCGCCAATGGGTGCAAACTAAACCTTCTAAGACTGCTGGGTCATAGGCTACAGTTGTTGCGCTCAGGGCAAGGTTCGCCAATGAGCGGATAGGCATTTCGTTCATGCCATCAATACTGCGAGAGTCATGCCAAGTGGCCGATGACGTACTCTCTATTTAAAATCAATGGGTTACGGTCGCCTCGCTCTTGCCAACCATAACAAATATTACGTTTTCACAATATTCCTATAGTTATCAAGTGATGCAAAGGACGGTCAATCGCAGATTCATGTAGTCATGGAGACTGAATTCAGATTTTCGTACCTGGCACAGTTACTGGGGAAGCAAGTACTTGGAACCCTTCGCCTTTTCCATATTGTCGCCAACGGCTCCGGTACTGCCCGGCAAATAGTGGCACGATGTCATCAAAAACATGATCGCCT
>CAJCCO010000059.1 GCA_903960915.1 uncultured beta proteobacterium | reverse complement strand
CAGGTCCTCGTGGGTTACTCAATTAATACCATTGATCGGGCATGGATGCTTTTTTTCTGTCCATGAAGTCGCGAATCGATTCATCGACTGCGGGATCCATGGTGGGCGCTGCGTAATCAGCCAAGGACTGTTTCCAGCGTTTATTCGCCCGCTTGGCCGAGTCACTTTCTCCGGCCTCGGTCCACGATTCAAAAGGCGTGTCGTCAGAGATGGTGGAGTCATAAAAAGCCGTGGTGTAGTTGGCCATGGTGTGCGAACTCCCCAAGTAATGGCCGCCTGGCGTCACCTCTTGGAAGGCGTTCATCGCCAAGCTGTTGTCATCCACTGTTACGCCGCCTAAATAGCTGTGCAGTGCGCCACAGAAATCGGCATCCATCATGAATTTCTCGTAGCTCATCGACAGCAATCCGTCGAGGAAACCTGCAGAGTGCAAGATGAAGTTGGCACCGCAGTGAATGGCCGAGAGCATGGACATCACGCTTTCTTGCATGGCCTGGCCATCGGGGAGCTTGGACGTCGTAAACGAGCCCGCACAGCGCAGCGGCAAATTCAAACGCCGTGCCAGTTGGCCTACCACCATCGAACCAATTGCCGGCTCAGGCGTGCCAAAGGTCGGCGAGCCAGAGCGCAGCGACATACTGGAGAGAAAATTGCCGTATATCACCGGTGCGCCAGGGCGCTCGAGCTGCGTCATCGCACAGCCCACCATGGTTTCTGCGTGGGCTTGGGCAATGGCGCCGGCATTGGTCACAGGCCCCATCGCCCCGCCCAAAATAAAGGGCACGATCACCGCCGCTTGGTTGGCCCGCGCGTAGGCCCGTGCTGATTTGGTCATCGTTCCGTCCCACAGCAGCGGCGAGTTCACATTGACGTTGCCCAAAATCACACAGTTTTGATCTACAAATTCACGCCCAAACAGCAAGCGGCTCATTTCGATCGAATCTTCAGCACGTTCTTCCGAGGTGATAGAACCCATATACGCTTTGTCAGAAAAACGCATGTGGGCGTAGACCATGTCCAAGTGGCGCTTGTTGACGGGAATGTCGGTGGGTTCGCAAACGGTGCCGCCGCTGTGGTGCAGCCACGGCGTGTTGTAGGTGAGTTTGACGAAATTCTGAAAATCTTCCAAGGTGCCGTATCGGCGTCCCCGGTCGAGGTCCATCACAAAGGGCGATCCATACGACGGTGCAAACACGACGTTGTTGCCGCCAATCTGAACCGAGTGGGCCGGGTTGCGGGCGTGCTGGGTGAATTCTTTGGGCGCAGTTTTGAGAATCTCGCGCAGGTGTCCGGGCTCAAAACGCACCCGCATGCCGTCCACTTTGGCGCCTGACTTTTTAAACATCGCCAAAATTTCATTGTCGTCGCGAATGTCCAGCCCCACTTCGGCCAAGATGCGGTCCGCAGTCGCTTCGATCTTGAGCAAGCTTTCCTCGCCCATGATGTCGTAGGTGGGAATCACGCGTTTGATATAAGCCGGCCCCGTCGCTTTGGCGTTGGGGTCGCGCCGTTCACGCCCCCCAGTGCGCCGCCCGTGTTTGCTTGGT
>CAJCCO010000058.1 GCA_903960915.1 uncultured beta proteobacterium | reverse complement strand
TTGGTAACCACAGGTTTTTGACCTGCAATTTTGGTCAGATCTGAGACCGCGTGGTCCATGACTTTTTTATCAGCCACGGCTTCACTGACACCCATGTTCAACGTAATCTTAGTGATACGAGGCACCTGCATTGGGGATTTGTAGCCAAACTTGGCCATCAGGTCAGGAGAGACCTTTTCGCGATAGTGTTGTTGCAAACGAGCCATGCTTATGCCACCTTGATTTCTTCGCCGCTGGACTTGTAAACGCGAACGCGCTTGCCATCAGCCAACAACTTGATACCCACACGATCAGCCTTACCGGTAGCTGCATTAAAAATGGCTACGTTGGACTGATGAATAGGCATTGATTTTTCAATGATGCCGCCTGCTGTGCCCTTGAGAGGGTTTGGCTTGGTATGTTTTTTTACCAAGTTGATACCTTCAATCAGCACGTAGGAGTCATCTTTGCGCAGCGAGATCTTGCCGCGCTTACCCTTGTCGCGCCCTGTGAGCACGATGACTTCGTCGCCTTTGCGAATCTTGTTCATACCGTGTCCTTACAAAACTTCAGGAGCCAAGGACACGATCTTCATGAACTTCTCAGTACGCAATTCACGCGTTACTGGTCCAAAGATTCGGGTGCCGATTGGCTCTAATTTGGCGTTGAGCAACACTGCTGCGTTGCCATCGAATTTAACCAAAGAACCATCGCTACGACGGATGCCCTTGGCCGTACGAACCACCACCGCGCTATAGATCTCGCCTTTTTTGACGCGACCGCGTGGAGCAGCTTCTTTAATACTCACTTTAATTACGTCGCCAACGCTTGCATAGCGACGCTTCGAACCACCGAGCACCTTGATGCACAGGACGGACTTTGCGCCAGTATTGTCGGCAACTTCTAATCTAGATTCAGTCTGGATCATTTCTTTATTCCCAACTTGCACCAACTAACTCATCACCAGCATTTGCATGGCAACAAAGTCAATCAATCAGTCTTGGACCCGTCGTCCGCTGCATGAACCACTCACACAGCATTCTTTTTGGGCAGATACTTCATACTTTTTCAAGCGAAGCCCACGATTATGCATGGCGCTTAGCCCTTCGTCAACATCTTTTTCCCGGCAATTGCAAATATTCTGGGATTGGGGCCACTAATTTGTTGATTTTTTGCCTGGCCCCACGCCTGCTCAGGGTGGGCGAGGGCTGTGTTTCAATAAGCCTCGTTATATTTTTCAGCCAACTACCCCGACGGAACCGCCCATGACTTACCTGCTCGCCCTGGACCAGGGCACCTCCAGCTCCCGCAGCATTGTGTTTGACACGCAGGGCCGCGTTGTGGCGCAGGCGCAGCAAGAACTCACGCAGCATTACCCACAACCCGGCTGGGTTGAGCACGACCCCCAGGAAATCTGGCACACCCAACTTGCCACCGCACGGGACGCGCTGGCTAAAGCCGGCATCAGTGCGCAGCAGGTCAGCGCCCTGGGCATCACCAACCAGCGCGAAACAACGGTCGTTTGGAACCGTAAAACGGGGCAGCCCATTCACAACGCCATCGTTTGGCAAGACCGTCGCGCCGAACCGACCTGTTTGGGGCTGCGAGAACGCGGCCTTGCCCCCACCATTCAGGCAAAAACCGGACTGTTGGTAGATGCCTATTTTTCCGGCACCAAACTCAAATGGTTACTGGACCATGTCCCCGGTGCCCGGCCACTGGCCGACAAGGGTGAACTTGCCTTTGGCACCGTGGACAGCTGGCTGATCTGGCAACTCACTGGCGGGCGTGTGCACGCCACCGATGTCAGCAACGCCTCGCGCACCATGCTCTTTAATGTGCACACCAACCAGTGGGACGCCGAATTGCTGCAGGCGATGGACATTCCGGCCAGCTTGCTACCCGACGTCAAGCCTTCTTGCGCCCACTATGGCGAAATCCAGCCCGAGTGGCTGGGCAGTGCGCTGCCCATTGGGGGCGTTGCAGGCGACCAGCAAAGCGCCCTATTTGGCCAAGCCTGCTTCAAAGCCGGCATGGTGAAAAACACCTATGGCACCGGCTGCTTCATGCTGATGCACACCGGCCACCAGTTTCAAACCTCGGGCAACGGCCTGATCACCACCAGCGCCGCTCAGACCACTTCCCAGCCTGAGTTTGCAATGGAAGGCAGCGTATTTGTGGGCGGTGCCGTGGTGCAGTGGCTGCGCGACGGCCTGCACGCCATCACCGACAGCTCGCAAGTGCAAGCCTTGGCGCAAAGCGTGCCCGACAGCGCTGGCGTCATGGTGGTACCGGCGTTCACCGGTTTGGGTGCGCCCTACTGGCAACCCGAAGCGCGCGGCAGCATTACCGGCCTCACGCGCGGCAGCACAGTCGCCCACATTGCCCGCGCCGCTCTGGAAAGCATTGCCTTTCAAAGTGCCGCCTTGCTGCAAGCCATGAGCCGTGATGCGGTGGCCGCTGGCGGTGTGGCGGTTTCCGAAATACGGGTCGATGGCGGCGCCTGCGTCAACGACTTTTTGATGCAGTTCCAGGCTGACCTGCTGGGCATCCCGGTGCTCCGCCCGGCAGTGATTGAAACCACCGCGCTGGGTGCAGCCTACCTGGCGGGACTGACAACTGGCGTATACCAAAGCACCGACGAACTCGCGCACCTGTGGAGCGCTCAGCGCCGCTTTGAGCCGACGATGGCGCCCCATCAAGCGCAGGCACTGATGGCACGCTGGGAGCATGCCGTGCGCCAAACTGTGCTGCCAGCGCTGCCTGTGGGCGGGTGAGACAGGCTGGCTGAAAGATTAGACTCATCAGCTTTGGCCACTCGGTGTGGTCACCCAGCGGAGAGTTTCATGGACAAGCGCATCGCATTTATCGGCGGCGGCAATATGGCCAGCGCCATCATTGGCGGCCTCATCAGCCAGGGCATGGCCCCTGCGCACATTGACGTGGTGGAGCCCTTTGCGCCCGCCCGCGACCAGCTGCACACCAGCTTTGGCATCACCGCAGAGGCGACTGCGGGCGCCTTTTTGAACCGTGTTGACCTGGTGGTCTGGGCTGTCAAACCGCAAATTTTCAAGGAAGCCGCTGGGCAAATTCAAGCGCACACGCGGGGCGCCCTGCACCTGAGCGTGGCCGCAGGCATTCGCAGCGACAGCATTGCACAGTGGCTTGGCACCGGACGTGTGATTCGCGCCATGCCCAATACGCCGGCCCTGATTGGCAAAGGCATCACAGCCCTTTTTGCCCGCCCCGATGTCACCGCAGCAGACCGGGACTGGGTCAGCCACGTGCTGGCCAGCACCGGCGAGTTGCTCTGGTTAGACGCAGAGCCCCAGCTTGACGCGGTAACCGCCCTGTCCGGCTCGGGCCCTGCCTATATGTTTTATTTCATGGAGGCCATGACAGAGGCCGGCGCCGCCATGGGCCTGCCGAGCGCGCAAGCCTACCAATTGGCTGTGGCCACCTTCATTGGTGCGGGCGAGTTGGCCCGCCAGTCCACCGACGGCCCCGAAGTGCTGCGCCAGCGCGTCACTTCCAAGGGCGGCACCACCTACGCCGCCATTACCTCCATGGAGCAAGACGACATCAAAGCCCAGTTTGCCAAAGCCATGCAAGCCGCGCACCAACGTGCCCAGGAACTGGGGGATGAGTTCGGCGGCGCCTGAGGCATTGTGTGCGTCAAGGATTGAAATTTCCCGTCTCTCAATGAAGTTGCCGCTTAGTCAGGGCCAGCTGTAGCTGGCCACAATGCCGGCAAACAGCGTCAAGCCCAGCCAGTGGTTTTGCCGAAAGGCGTTGAAACAACCCTCGCGGGTGCGCAGGCGAATCAACCGGTAATGCCAGCCCACTTGCAGCAGCGCGGCCCCCAGTGCCACGCCAAATAGCGGGTTGCGCCCGTAGGCCACCGGGCCCACGGCCCAAATCAACAGGTACAGCCCGTAGCAGAGCATCACAACGGGCACGTCCCAGCGCCCTAGCGTGATGGCCGAGGTTTTCATGCCAATCAACAGATCATCATCGCGGTCCACCATGGCGTACTCGGTGTCGTAGGCCAGCACCCAGCAACAATTCCCCAACAACAACAGCCAGGCCAGCGGCGGAACGCTCCCCCCCAGCGCTGCCCATGACCAGTCCGTGCTGCCCTGCACCGCCGAAAAAGCCATCGGAATACCAAAGCTGAACGCCAGCCCCAGCACCGCCTGCGGCATCGAGACGAACCGCTTGGCATACGGGTAGGCCAGCGTAACGGCCAAGGCCGCGAAAGACCAGGCGATGGTGGTGGCATTGGTGGTGAGCACCAGCGCAAACGCCAACAGCGCCAACACCGCACCCAGCACCAGCGCCTCTTTCACCGAGACCGCACCCGTGGTCACCGGGCGCTGCGCGGTGCGTTTCACGTGGCGGTCAAACTCGCGATCGGCCACATCGTTGATGCAACACCCGGCGCTGCGCATCAGCACCGTGCCCAGCGTGAACACCAGCAACAGATGCCAGCCCGGAAAGCCGCCAGCAGCAATCCACAGGGCGCTTAAGGTTGGCCACAGCAGCAACAGCCAACCCGCCGGGCGGTTCCAGCGAATCAGGTTCAGGTACTGGGCCAAGCGGGGGCGTGCAGATAACAACACGGCGCTCAATTCAGGAAAGGCGCTTCACACCTGGCAGTTCGCAGGCGTAAATGGCGTTGCGCAGCGCGGCAATGGCTTCATAGCGCGGAAAACTGCGGCGCCACACCAGCACCACGCGTCGCGTGGGGGCATCGCCCGCAAACGGCAGATACTTGACATAGGCATCTTCATGCCGCTTCGCCTTCGGCTTGGCAGCCAGCGCTTCCTGCGGCACGCTCAGTCGCGGCACCAGCGTCACGCCCATGCCGGCAGCCACCATGTGCTTGATCGTCTCCAGCGACGAACCCTCAAAGCTGCGGCGAATACCCTCCACGTTACTGGAAAACCGGGCAAACTCCGGGCAAACCTCCAGCACATGGTCTCTAAAGCAGTGGCCGCTGCCCAGCAGCAACATCGACTCCTGCTTGAGCTCTTCTGTGGTCACGCTGCTTTTGGCGGCGAGCGCGTGGTTGGCTGGCACGGCCGCCAGAAACGGCTCATCGTACAAAGGCGCACTGGCCAGGCCGGCGTCTGGAAACGGCTCGGCCAGGATGGCGCAATCAATCTCACCGGTGCGCAACATCTCCAACAGCTTGACTGTGAAATTTTCTTGCAACATCAGCGGCATTTGCGGCGTGTGCTTGATGGACTGGCGCACCAAATCCGGCAGCAAATACGGCCCAATGGTGTAGATCACGCCCAAGGTGAGCGCACCGGCCAGCGGGTCCTTGCCGCGCTTGGCCAGCTCTTTGATCTGGGCCGCCTGCTCCAGCACGCTTTGCGCCTGGCGAACAATCTCGCCCCCCAGCGGCGTCACCGTCACTTCGTTGGCACTGCGCTCAAACAGTTTCACATCCAGCTCTTCTTCCAATTTTTTGATCGCTACCGACAGGGTCGGCTGCGACACAAAACAGGCTTCAGCCGCCTTGCCAAAATGGCGCTCTCGCGCCACGGCCACAATGTATTTGAGTTCAGTCAGAGTCATACGGCTATTGTCCTATGAGTCACTCGGGGGGCCTGCGGCCTCAGGCTTTCAGGTACTCAGACTTGCTGCCCAGCCAACGCTGCACATGCTTTTCGGCCAGCGCCGGGTGCTGGTCCAGCAGCCGCGGCGCAGCGTCGCGCGCCCAGTCCAGCAACTCAGCATCCAGCGTCAGGTCGGCAAAGCGCAGCAATGCAGCGCCCGACTGACGCGCTCCCAGAAACTCGCCAGGACCGCGAATTTCCAGGTCGCGGCGGGCAATCTCAAAGCCATCGTTGGTCTCGGCCATGGCTTTCAGTCGCGCGCGCGCCGTCTCACCCAGGCGCGGCGCATCACCGGTGGAATACAGCAACACGCAGGCCGAGGCCGCCGCGCCGCGTCCCACCCGTCCGCGTAACTGGTGCAACTGGCTCAGACCAAAACGCTCGGCATGCTCTATCACCATCAGCGAGGCGTTGGGCACATCCACCCCCACCTCAATCACCGTGGTGCTGACCAACACGCCCATGGCACCGCTGGTGAACAGCGCCATCACCGCCTTCTTCTCAGCCACCGGCATGCGCGAATGCAGCAAACCCACCATCACACCCGGTAAAGCGGCGCTCAACTGGGCGTGGGTTTCAGTGGCATTGGTCAAGTCCAGCGCTTCGCTCTCTTCAATCAGCGGACACACCCAGTAAATTTGCCGCCCTTCCTTGAGCTGGTGCCGAATGCGTTCAATCACCTCGTCGCGCCGGGCGTCATTCACTACTTTGGTGATGATGGGTGTGCGCCCCGGCGGCAGCTCATCAATGGTGGACACCTCCAGATCGGCGTAATAACTCATGGCCAGCGTGCGCGGTATCGGGGTGGCGGTCATCATCAGCAGGTGCGGCTCCAGCGGGGAAAGGTGTGGTTCGGATTCTGTTTCGGCTTGCGCCGTGAGTTTGTTGCGCAGTGCCAGTCTTTGAGCCACGCCAAAGCGGTGCTGCTCGTCAATGATGGCGAGCGCCAGGTTTTTGAACTGCACCTTGTCCTGAATGACCGCGTGCGTGCCCACCACCAGTTTGGCCTCGCCGCTGGCAATCAAACCCAGCATCTCGCGCCGGGCCTGGGTTTTCTGGCTGCCCGTGAGCCAGGCCGTGGTGATGCCCAAGGGCGCCAGCCAGCCCACCAATTTGGCAAAGTGCTGCTCAGCCAAAATTTCGGTCGGCGCCATCAGCGCGCATTGCCAACCCGCCTCCATACAAATGGCGGCAGCCAGCGCCGCCACCACGGTTTTGCCGGAACCTACATCGCCCTGAAGCAAACGGTGCATGGGGGCGGCGCGCGCCAAGTCACGCGCAATTTCTTCGCCCACGCGGCGCTGCGCAGCGGTCAGCGCAAACGGCAGGGCTGCCAACAACTGCTCGGGCAAGGGCTGGCGCCCTGGCTTGGGCAGGGCGCGCAGCAGCGGCGCGCGCAGACGGTCACGCGCGCGCTTGGCCTGCAACTGCGAAATTTGCTGCGCTAACAACTCCTCCGCCTTCAGACGCTGCCAGGCCGGGTGGCTGTGGTCTTCCAGCGTGGCCAGCGCCACATCGGGCGTGGGCTGGTGCAAAAACGCCAGCACCCGACCCATGTTCCACTGCGGCAACAAACCTATTTCATTCAAAAATGCCAAGGGCACGGTGTCCGTCAAATCGGCCCGCGCCAACGCGCTCTGCACCGCCCGGCGCAAATAAGCCTGCGGCAAAGTAGCCGACGTGGGGTACACCGGCGTCAGCGCCTGCGCCAACAGGCCCCCGGCGGGTTTGAAGGTGGGGTGCATCATTTGCAGCCCCATGAAACCACCCCGAATCTCGCCCCGTGCGCGAATGCGGTTGCCCACTGCCAGCGCTTTCTGGTGTGAGGGGTAAAAGCTGAAAAAGCGCATGGTGCAGGTATCGCTGCCGTCGTCCACCGTCACCAGCAACTGGCGGCTGCCCCCCAACTTGACCTCGCACGCCGTCACCAGCGCCTCAATCTGCGCCACTTCACCCTCGCGCACCTCACTCAGGCGCGCGATACGGGTCTCATCCTCGTAGCGCAAAGGCAAGTGCAGCGCCAAATCAATAGCCCGCACCAGCCCGAGCTTTTGCAACGCTTTTTGGGGCGCGCTTAAAGGCTTGGCATGGGCGGGGGCGGACGGCACGCTGGTCATCATGTGATTGTGGCGCAAGCTTCGGAAACGGTTGGCGTCTTGGCAGGCTG
Source organism: uncultured beta proteobacterium (assembly GCA_903960915.1). Lineage (GTDB taxonomy): Bacteria > Pseudomonadota > Gammaproteobacteria > Burkholderiales > Burkholderiaceae_C > Rhodoferax. The sequence goes on along the minus strand of CAJCCO010000058.1, from coordinate 19,278 downwards.
AATAGTCCAAGCCAGCGGTGTCGAAACGAAAATAGCCCAGGCAATAGCCCTCAATGCTCCCACTGCGCCACAAAGCTTTGCGGCAAGATCACCCTGCCTTGCATCGCTTCATCTTGCAACAACAATTTATCGCCCGTCACCAGGACCAAATCTGGACGACTGGCGAGCAGGTCCCACAGAAACTGATCGCCTGAATCTGGGGCCACCGAATTGTTTGCAGAAGAGGGCGGGGGCAACACAATCGCATGGTGGGCCATATCGGTCAGGATGATGTCTATTTCGGCCACGGACAAGCCGTGGAGCTTGCACAGTTTGGGGCGCACCAAGACCGCATGGTATTCGGCCAACAAGGCCTCGGACACCACAAAAGGAAACGCGGCGGTGAGCATGCCGTCCAGAATGCGTGCCACCGGGGAGTCCGCATGGCCGGTGAGCAAACCAGCGACCATGACGTTGGTGTCAATCACATAAAAGTTACTCACACCGGGCGGCGCATGGCGTGCACTTCTTCTTGCGCCAATGCGAGCGCCTGGTCTTCACTCAGCGCACTACCCGCTCTGGCGCGACGCACCAGATCAAGCGCCTGGGCGCGCGATTTAATGCCGTAAAAATCCAGGCTTTCGTCAATCAATTGGCCGATAGTTTTATCGCGCTGTGCGGCAGCTTCCTTGAGCGCCCGGTAGCGCGACTCAGACAGTGTGATGGTTAAGCGGCTCATAAACAAACCCTGTTTTGGTGTTAAAACACCAATATGCTATCAGCTTCTCAACTGACTTGGGGCCCCAAGGCTGCGACAATCGGCGTCTTTACCCCACTTGGTACGGGTTCGTCCAACCCTCAAGCTCTATGCCCACTTCATCTCCCTCCCCCACGGCCCCAGCGGCGCGCGTTTTTTCTTTAAGCGACTTCGACTTTGTCTTGCCCGAGGCACTCATTGCCCAGTACCCGGCGCCAGAGCGCAGCGGCGCCAAGTTGCTGGACGGCACCCTGTCCACGCCCAACGACCGTATTTTTCGTGACCTGCCGCAGCTCTTGAAACAAGGTGATCTGGTGGTGTTCAACGACACCAAGGTCATCAACGCCCGCCTGTTTGGCGAAAAGCCCACCGGCGGCAAACTGGAGCTGTTGATCGAACGGGTGCTCGACGGCAACCAGGTGGCAGCGCACATGCGGGTGAGTAAAAAACCCGAGGTCGGCACCACGGTCGCGCTGGTGGGCGCGCCCGGCACAAATGACAACCTGCGCGCCACGCTGCTGGGCCGCTGGCCAGACGCCGAGGGCCCGCTGTTTCGTTTTGTGCTGTCCAACGATGCCGGTGACGACCCCCATACTTTGATGGCACGCCACGGCCATGTGCCCCTGCCGCCCTACATCACCCACGCCGATTCGGCGCAAGACGCGCAGCGCTACCAAACCGTGTTTGCCAAAAACCCCGGCGCCGTGGCCGCCCCCACCGCCGCGCTGCATTTTGATGACGCGCTGTTGGCCGCAATTGACGCCCTGGGCGTGCAGCGTGCGCACGTGACCCTGCACGTGGGGGCGGGCACCTTCCAACCCGTCAAAACCGAAAATCTGGCGGAGCACCACATGCACAGCGAGTGGTACGACGTACCGCCAGAAACCCAACAAGCCATTGCCGAGTGCCGCGCCCGTGGCGGGCGCCTTGTGGCGGTCGGAACCACCACCGTGCGTACGCTAGAGTCGTGGGCGCTGAGTGGTCAAGCCCGTGGCGATACGCAAATTTTCATCACCCCAGGGTTTGAGTTCAAACTGGTTGACTTACTGGTCACCAACTTTCACCTGCCCAAATCCAGCCTGATGATGTTGGTGAGTGCGTTTGCCGGTTATGACCACATCATGGCTTTGTACGCCCACGCCATTCGGGCGCAGTACCGTTTCTTCAGCTACGGCGACGCGATGGTGCTGGCGCGTCAGCGCTGAATCGGCTCTTGCAGCCAAATTGAGCCCTTTTTCAGCAAGTTTCCCCCAGCAGCCCCCTCCTACAATCCCGCCCATGCTCAAATTTGAACGCCTTAAAACCGACCCCGCCACTGGCAGTTACGCCGGCAGCCATGCACGCCGCGGCACGCTAACGCTGAACCACGGCGTGGTGCAAACGCCCATCTTCATGCCGGTGGGCACCTACGGCACGGTCAAGGGCGTGATGCCGCGCAGCCTGGAAGACATGGGCGCACAAATCATTCTGGGCAACACCTTCCATTTGTGGATGCGCCCGGGCACCGAGGTGGTTCAGCAATTTGGTGGCCTGCATGCCTTTGAACGCTGGGACAAACCCATCCTCACCGACTCTGGCGGCTTTCAGGTCTGGAGTCTGGGCGAGATGCGCAAGATCACGGAAGAAGGCGTTAAGTTTTCTTCGCCGGTCAACGGCGACAAACTGTTTCTCACGCCTGAGATCTCCATGCAGATTCAAACCACGCTGAACTCCGACATCGTGATGCAGTTTGACGAATGCACGCCGTATGTGTCGGTAGAACCCAAGACCAAAGGCCAAATCACCACCGAGCGCGAGGCCCGTGTTTCCATGGAATTGAGCCTGCGCTGGGCCAAGCGCTGCCAGGACGAGTTTGCCCGGTTGCAAAACCCCAACGCCCTGTTTGGCATCGTGCAGGGCGGCATGTTTGAGCACCTGCGCGACGAATCACTGGCCGGGCTGGAAGCCCTGGACTTTCCCGGTATCGCCGTGGGCGGTCTGAGCGTGGGTGAGCCTAAGGCCGACATGCTGCGCCTGCTGGCGCACGTAGGCCCCAAGTTGCCCGCCCACAAGCCGCACTACCTGATGGGCGTAGGCACACCGGAAGACTTGATCGCCGGAGTGCAAAACGGCATTGATATGTTTGACTGCGTCATGCCCACGCGCAACGCGCGCAACGGCCACCTGTTCACTCGCTTTGGCGACCTGAAAATTCGCAACGCCCGGCACAAAACCGACCAACGCCCGCTCGATGAAACCTGCACCTGCTACGCCTGCGCCGGCAGTACCCGGGCCGATGGCAGCAATCTGGGCGGCTTCAGCCGTGCTTACCTGCACCACCTGGACCGCTGCGGTGAAATGCTCGGCCCCATGCTGGCGAGCATTCACAACCTGCATTACTACCTGAACCTGATGCGCGAAGTACGCGAGGCGCTGGACGCCGGCACCTTTGGCGCCTTCGTGGCGCAGTTTCACGCCGACCGGGCCCGTGGGGTGTAGGGCTAAGCGCTGGTAAACACCGTCAAAACCCCGGTGTACCCGTAGAGGTGCTTGCGGGCAATTTCGCCGCTGGCGAAGAAGCCCACCAGGGGCACATCTCCCAAGGCGCGGCGAATAATTTGCAGCTCGGCGCTGGGCCCACCAAAATGCGGGCCGCCGCGCCCGGAGCAGCTCACATAAATGGCGCCTGCAATGCCGCGCGCCGGATGCGGTGCCGCCTCAGACTCAGAAGCCGCCATGGCCAAGGCGGCCTCTACCGGCAGTTCCTCGGGCTCCAGCTCTTCACGAATTTCAGCGCAGATGCGCATCAGGTCGGCCTTGGCGGCTTGGCGGTTGCGCTGGCAAAACGCCAGCTGCATGCCCAGCGCCACCTGCGAGGCCAAGGCCACGCCGCGGCGTTTGGGGTCTAGCCCAATGATGTGGCGCACCACCACCTCGGTGCCAAAGTTGCCGGTACGGCCTACGGCTTGGCGGTCGCTGCTGATGCTCTCTTCAGATGGGGTCATCAACCCGGCCAGGGTAGCCCGCACCGCTTGCAGCGCGGTTTCTGGCTGGTCCAGCGAGACATTGAGTTCTCGCAACAACACGTCCAGCGCAGGTTCGCCGTCCAGTTCGGTCACCAGGTTGCCGTCAGCGCCGGTCACCACATGGGCGCGCGACAGCGGCACACAGCCCTGCGTCACGCGCGATACCAAGCTGATGCCTTCACCAAACGCCACGCCACTCAAGCCGCCGCTGAAGACACCGCTGGCGCCGCCATGCCCACTGAGGTTGCCGTTGCCGCCCACGGCAAACTGCACACTTTGTCGGCGACTGGCTGACAGGCCCCCAAACAGGTAGCCCGAATCGGTGCGCAAAGCCATCTCTTCAATCAGCTCAGGCAAGTCCGGCGTGCTGGGGTCAGCGTGAATGAGCGCGGTGTGCGCCTCAAAGCCCAGCCCTAGCGGTGCAATACCGGAGAACACACGGTATTGGTCGGGCGGCAACTCGCACAGCATGAGCGCCAGGGCGGGCTCGTCAAAGTATTCGGCGTTATTGCTGGCCACGCCCACCCCCACGGTGCCAGACCAGTCGGCAATTTCAGGCAATTCAGCACTCAAATGCGCCAGGATGTCTGGCGCCTGTGCCGCGTAATGGTCGGTGATGTAGAGCAGGGCCAAAGTGGGCGAACTGGCGTAACCGTGCAGCGCCATTTGCGCACGCACTTGCGCCAGCACCAGGCCCGCAGCCATTTGCCACTGTGGATGCGTGGCATGGCCGTAGGGAAATAATTTCATCAGTCAGGTATCAGAGAAAAAATGGGTTTAGCGCTTGGCCGCAGAGGTCTTTTTAGCCACCTTCTTGGCTGGCGTCTTAGCAGGCGTTTTGGCGCCAGACTTCGCGGCTGGTTTGGACTTGGTGCCTGCCTTAGCCACCGCGCTGCCGGCACCTGAACTGGGCTTGGGCATGCTTTTGGCGGCGTCTTTCAGCGCACTGGCCGCAATGTGTTGAAACTGCTGAGTCAGCGAGCCCCACAACTGCAGCGGGTCCACCAGGCCGGCAGCGGCTGTGGCGGCCACCGGCTTGGCCGCCTTGCTCACTTTCCTGGCCACTTCTTCGGCTTCTTCAGCAGCGTCAGACAGCGACTTGGCGGTGGCAGCGGCTTTTTCGGTGACGCTTTGCACGCTAGAGGCCACGGTGTCGGCCGCTTTGAGCTTGAGTGCGTTGGCCATGTCCGAAAAATTGAAATTCATCCCTTTGAGTGTGGCGAGGGTCATTTTTTGCACTTCCAGCGCCTGCACAGTGGCGCCCAGGGCCTTGGAGTTTTGTTCCAGCCAGAAATGCACGGCCTTGAGCTCGGTGATGCGCTTTTCCAGCTCTTCCACGTTCAGTGTGGGCGCAATCCAGTTGGCCAGGTTAGGCATTTGGGGCACCGCCTCTGAGGTCCCTTTGGCCAGGTTCTGCAAAAAATCAAATCCGGGCACGAATTTGCCAAAACCGGGGTTCAGTGAATCAGTCATGTGGTGCTCCTAATGGGGTGGACGAGAAGTGCAACGGGCTGGTCCAAGGCGCGTCAACAGTGAACCAACAGCTTACCCCAAAGCCTGCGCTCCAAGCATAGGTTTTTGCACGTTTTAGCGGCCAGATCCGGGCATCAGCGCACGGGCCGCCTGGGTATCACCACCTCCAGACCATCCTGGCAGCGTAGCGCCTCGGCTTCCACACCAAAGCCCCGGGCCAGGTTGTCTACCGTCAGAACCTCTGCCGGGGCGCCCCAGGCCAGCAACCGGCCTTCGTGCAGCAAGGCCACCTCATCGGCAAATCGGGCGGCCGCATTGAGGTCGTGTACCACCATGACCGTGCACAGCGTCTGCGCCAGGGTCAGGCTGCGCACCACCTCCAGAACCTCCAACTGGTGCCGTATATCGAGCGCACTGGTGGGCTCGTCGAGCAGCAGCACTCGGGGCTGCGAAACCAGCGCCTGCGCCAAGAACACCATTTGGCGCTGACCGCCACTGAGTTCACTCACATAGCGCCCAGCCAAATCCACCAGGCCAAGCGTTTGCAGCACCTGCTGCACCGCGTCCAGGTCTTGTGCGCTGACTTTGAGCCGCAATTGGCCAAGACGCCCCAGCAGTACCACCTCCAGCACGGTCATGGCCATAGGCGCCTGCAGATCTTGCGGCATGTAAGCAACGTGGCGGGGACGGGTGGCACTGCCATTGAACAGAATCGTCCCCTCCCCTGTGAGCAAACCAGCCACCGCCTTGACCAAGGTCGATTTACCCGACCCATTGGGTCCCACAATGCCCAGCACACGACCGGCGGTTGCCGTCAAGCTAATGCCATGCAGCACGGCACGGCTGCCATACCGCAGCCCCAGCCCTTGAATTTGAATACTCACCAATAGCTCCTGCGGGTGCGCAGCACCATCCAGATGAAAAAGGGCACGCCAATCAGCGACGTGACGATGCCAATCGGAAGAATGGCACCAGGCGACAAAGTTTTACTCGCCACCGAGGCGAGCGACAGCAACACCGCGCCCATCAGCGCGGAGGCAGGCAGGAAACCGCGTTGGTCTTCGCCAATCAGCATGCGCGCCACATGGGGCGCCACCAAACCCACAAAACCGATGGTGCCGACAAATGCCACGGCTATGCCAGTCAAGACTGAGATCAACACAAAACAACGGATGCGCAGCGCCTGCACCCGCACACCGAGTGCAGCCGCACGGGCATCGCCTAGTTTCAGCGCCGTCAAACCCCAGACATCTCGCACCAGCAAAGGGAGGCAGGCCGCCAGCACCCCCACCAACGCCCACAACTTGGGCCAAGTGGACTTTTGCAAACTGCCAAACAGCCAGAACACCACCTGTTGCAACGATTCGGGCGAGGCCACCATCTGCAACAACGAGGTCAGGGCCTGAAACAAAAACAACAACGCAATACCCGCCAGCACCAGACCTTCGGCGGTGGCCTTGCGTGCACCGCCAATGAGGTAAACGCCAGCACAGGCCACCCCAGCAAACAGCATGGCATTGAGGGGGATGGCATAGGCCTCGGGCACTGGCAGCGACGCACCCAACACAATCACCAGCGATGCGCCAAATCCGGCACCGGCTGAAATGCCCAAGGTATAGCTCGATGCCAGCGGATTGTTCAAGATGGTTTGCATGATGGCGCCAGACAAACCCAGTGCCGCCCCCACCGCTACCGCAGTCAGCGCCACGGGCAGGCGGATAGACCAGACAATGGCTTGCACCGACGCCTCACTGGGATAGCCCAGCACCGCCCGCGCCACCACGGACAGAGGCAAAAATGCCGGACCCGTGGCAACATCAACCAGCACGGCCAGCACCAAGGCCAGCAGCGCCCCAAGCAGTACCGTGACCCGCCGTGATGCTGCGCGCCGGTACTCGGTGCTTACCGCATGCAAGCGCGCAGCAGTACTCATGGCTTGAGGGGCAGCATCCAGGTGCCGCTGTAAGCCACCGGCAAATACTTGTCGTGGTAGGTGCGAAACGAGGCCTCCGGGTCGACATCAAGAAAGGCTTGCGGGTACAACCTTTTGGCGATGTACTGCATGGCTACAAAGTCAAACAGCGTGCGGCACATGCCATGCTCAATGGCGTGAATTTCACCGTTTTTCACCGCCTTGAGGTTGCTCCAACCTGCGCGCTGCGCATAAGGCGCAAGGCTTTGACGGGTGATTTCAGGTGTGGCTTCGTAGCCGGTTTTCACGGCCTTGGGTTTATTTACCCAGGAGGAACCCGCCATGAAGATCAGGTCTGGATTTTCGGCCAGCACCGCCTCAGCGTTGATCGGTCCCCAGGGCCCGGTCAGTTTGCCGTCGGCCAGGTTATCGGCCCCCAAGGTGGTGATGAGCTTGCCCCACATGGTGCCGCTGTAGCTGTTGCCCACAGTCTCCGGCCCGGCCTGGCCTAACTCCACATAGACCTTCTTGCGCGCACCACCTGCTTTGGCAATGCGGGTGAGCACGTTTTTGTACTCGCGCTCATACAGCTGGGCCAGTTCTTCAGCACGGGCTTCTGTGCCCATGACCTTGCCGATGGCGCGGGTAGAGGCCAGGTGGTGCTCCAGCAGCTGTGCGTTGTAGTCAATCACCACAATAGCAATGCCGGCGGCTTCAATCTGCTCACGCGCAGTTTGAAGGGCCTTGTAGCTCCACTCGGCCATGAACAACACGTCTGGCTTGAGGGCAATGATTTTTTCAGCGCTGAAGGTGCCATCGTCTGAATGCCCAATGTCGGGCATGGCTTGCAGGTTGGGAATGACGGCGGCATAGCGTTTGAAGATGACGGGGCGCCAACCCTCCCACGGTGCGCGGGAGATGCCCACGACCTTGCGCCAACCGTCCTTGCCCGCCACAGCAGTGAATTCTTCAAAATTGAAGTTAAGCGCCACGCGCTTGACGGGTGTGTTGATCTTGACCTGACGGCCCAGGGCGTCGGTGACCTCGACGGTGGCGGCCCAGGCGCCTACGGCAAAGGTGGCCGCGATAAACAGCAGGCAACCGCGAACAGCCCGCCAAAAAAAGTTTGATGTTTCCATGCAATTTCCAATGTAATTAACCATGAGGATGAGCACGCCGACTGTCCAAGCCAGCGGCGCTCTCGGTCCAACCGAACCTAGACGGTCAGACCACTACAACCAGGGGAATCAACTGAAAAAAGGAGGGCCGCGGGGTGGCGGCGCCAGCACCCATGGACGAAGAAAAAAATGCGGTTGCTCTGCCCTGGGCCGCTGGTGCGCCATTGCGCCCTGAAAGGCATAGGGCTCCGAATACGGCGCAGGGGCCAACCTGTCGGTGGCGAGCCAACAAAAGGAGCAGTCAGACAGCGCCTGAAGTGAGGTCGGCGCTTCGCTCTGCTCGCCGCCCTGCCCGGTCGCGCCAGCTGGGCGCATGCCACTGCTGGTGCACACCTCCAGCAACGGGGCTGGCGTTTGGCCGGCAGCAGCCAGCGCGTGCGACAGCGTGGGCGCCAGGGCTGCAAAAATCGCCAGCAACACAGCCAGCCACAGCACGCGCGTGCCGTGGGCAGCAGCAAAGCAGATGGAGGTTTGGCGGGCCATGGTTCAGCAGTAATTTGCAGGAGGCGAGTGACGACTTAATGGGAGTGCTTTCCAGCCTCCATGCCGTCTTTACCGCCCTTGGCGCCGGGTGCAGCGGTGGTTACGGGCACCTTGAGTTCGAGCTTGCTTTGCACGCCCTTGGCGTCTTTAAAAACCAGCGTCAGGGGAATGGTGCTGTCCTTGGGCAAGGCGGCTTTCAGGTCCATCAGCATCACATGGTAGCCGCCGGGTTTGAGTTCTACCGTCTTGCCAGCGGGCAAAGGCAAGCCGCCGGGCACAGCGCGCATTTTCATGACATCACCGTCCATTTTCATCTCGTGCACTTCGGTCACGCCTGCAACGGGCGAGGAGGCGCTCACCAGTTGGGCGCCGTCTTTGGCGGTGATTTTCATGAAGGCGCCAGTAGCTTTCTGGCCTTGCACGCTGGTGCGCACCCAGGCGTCCTTGACATCCACGCCAGAGGCCCCGGTCTGAGCCATTGCGCTGGCGCAGGCCAGCGTGGTGAAGAGCGCAAGTGTGGTGAGTTTTAAAGTAATTTTTGCAGCGAGTTTCATGGTGGGTTCTCCAGATAAAAAGTGAAAAGAAAAGTTAGGAAATAAAAATTACAAACAGCACTCAACGGGCAGGTTCGGTGATGAACCCGATCTTGCGCACGCCGGCTTGCTGGGCCAGCGCCATGGCTTGCGCCACCCGCTCGTAGCGCACCGCTTTGTCACCGCGGATGTGCAGCTCAGGCTGCGGCTGGCGTGCCGCGGCAGTTTGCAGCTGCAGGGTCAAATTGGCATCGGTCACTGGTACGTCATTCCAGAAGTACTGGCCGGCTGCATCCACGCTCAGACGAATAGTTTCAGGCTTGGCGTCTTGCGGCACATTGCTGGCGCGCGGCAGGTCGATGTTGATGGCGTGCTTCATCACCGGCACAGTGATGATGAAGATGATGAGCAGCACCAGCATGACATCTACCAGCGGCGTCATGTTGATCTCGTTCATCACCTCATCGGTGTCGTCTTGGGTACCAAATGCCATGGCGGTCAGTCCTTGTGCGGCAACTGCACAGGAGTGACCCGGGCGCCGGTAAGCCACAAGGCATGCAGGTCGTAGGCAAAGCCGTTGAGCTGGGCCAACACGTGCTTGTTGGCGCGCACCAGCGCGTTGTAGCCCAACACGGCAGGAATGGCCACGGCCAGCCCCAGCGCGGTCATGATGAGCGACTCGCCAATCGGTCCCGCGACTTTGTCGATGGTGGACTGGCCGGCCGCCCCAATGGCCATGAGGGCGTGGTAAATGCCCCAGACCGTGCCAAACAAGCCCACAAAGGGCGCGGTAGAACCCACCGAAGCCAGCACCGCCAGGCCGGTTTGCAACTGGGCGGTGGCGCCGTCCATAGACCCGCGCAGGCAGCGCGTGAGCCAGTCGTTGCGGTCCAGTGCGGCCAGCCGCAGCGCGTTGCCCTCTGGCGTGGTCACGCTGCTGTTGCCTAGGCGCGTGCTCAAGTGCTCATCTGCCGCTTGGGCGGCCAGGGCCAGTTGACGAAAGTGGTTGGGCGCATCAGCGCCAAGGAGTGCCAAGCCGTTGGGGTAAGCACCCGCCTGCCAAAACGCGGGCAGCGCACGCGCTTGGGCGGCGGCCTGGCGCAGGCCCAGGGCTTTCACCAGAATGACCACCCAGGACGCCAGCGACATGGCCAACAGCAGCAAGGCCACCGCGCGGGTGACCCAGTCGCCCTGGGTCCACAAGGACAACAAACCAGTTTCAGCATTCATTAACAGTTACTCCAAAACAAAAACTAAAGGCACGGAGAACCACATGGCCTCGGCCACGCCGCCGCGTTTACCCGGCACATAGCGCCAGCGCTGCACCGTGGCCAGGGCGGCTTGGTCGAGCCGGTCAAAGCCACTGGACTTTTGAATCTCGGCCTGCCTGGCCGTACCGTCCACCCCAATGAGCACGCGCACCAGCACCTTGCCCTGCTCGCCCAAACGCTTGCTCATAGCAGGGTAGGCGGGGCGCGTGTTTTGCAGGTAATCGGCATCGCTGGAGGGCAGCTCCAGTTTGAGGGGTGCAGGCGGCGCTGGTGCCAAAGGGGCCGTTGCGGCCGCACCCACATTCGTACCCACTGTCACACTCGTGCTGGTAACCGTATTCGTGCCTGTGTGTGGGCCAACAGGGGCGGGCATGGCTTTGGGCGCAGCGGCCACCACCGTGGGGACTTGGGCCGCAGGCACCGGGTCGGGCGCCACGGCGCTTACTGGCTGGGGCGGCGGTGGTACAGGCAGTGCAGCCTTCGCAGCCTGGGCTGGCGGCGTGAGTTTGGGCTTGGTCAACGCAGGGGGCGTTTGAACGGCTTGGACTTTGGGCGGCGGTGTCGACAGCTCGGTGACCATCACCACCGGCACCAGCACCTCCACGGCCCTTTTCAGCAGCCCACTTTGAAAGGCCCACAGCGCCGCCAGGTGCGCCAGCAACACGCTGCCCACCACCCACGCCAAGCGCACGTTGGGCTTAGCCACGGTTCTGGTCCATCCATTGCGCCATAGTCATCCTGAAATGCCGACAAAGTGCTGATGATGCCGCATTTAGTGCGCGTGTCCGCCGGCACCCGATTCAATCACCTCCAGCAAAGCCGCCGGCGTTTTCAAACCCTTGGTCGACGACCCGCTGGCTGGGGTCTGCGCCCAGTCAATGCTGCCGGTCTCACAGGTTTGCAAGACCTTGAACCACAGCGGGCCCGCGCTGCTGCCCAAGGCGCCGCGCAGCACAAATTCGTCGTAATGCGCATCGGGCAGCCAGTTGTCACGGCTGGCAGCTTTCCAGGTGACCTCGGTCACGTCGACGGTGATGGTTTTGCCATGGCTCTCATAGGGCTTGGCCAGCTTGGCGGATTTAACCTCCAGCACCCAGCCTGCTTTGGGCATGGGCTTGGCGCCACGAAAACCGGCAGGCAAAGTCACGCGCAATGCCGTGATGGGCGAGCCATCGCAGCCGTGGCCCACCTGCAGGCTGGCGCGGTAATAGGTGTTGGCCAGAGCGGCAGGTTCGCCCAACACCACGTGCGCGTAGACGACGCTGACGGGGGCAAGCGCCAAGGCGATGATGAACTTTACAACTGTATTTAAATGCATGGCATATATCCTTATGAGCAACCACCGAACAGGGGTTCGGCCTTAGTGTTTAGTGGTGAACGGCTGGGTTTTCCCTGGATGGGCACCATGAGCGGCGTCGACTCTCACAATCCCTCCAAACAAAGACAACTGCTTGCGTTGAGCAGGCGATAAGCGCGCCTCTGATTGTTGAATATGAAACGCCAAGCGTTTGGCAGCCGCGGGGGTCAATCCGGCTTGGGCCAGTGCTTCGGCCTGAAGCAGGCCGTCCCCACCACACAAGGCAATTTGCCAGTGTCCTTTATCAAGCCGCAACAACGCGCGCCCCCCGCGCGCGCCCTGAGTCCACCCTGCAACGGCATAGTCACCCTCCAGGGTAATGGGACGAACAGTCAAGGGGTCTTGCGGAGTATCGAACTGCTTTTTCATCACCTGCTCAATGGCTTTCAAGTGAGTGGGGTGCGCCTTGTGCGCTGCTGCCGCAGTCGGTGCTGCATCAAGCGACCAGGCCATTGGGGCGACAAGCAGTGCCAGCGTCAGGCTAATGCCTAATTTTTTCAATTTTCTATTGAATGTCTGCATGGTATTTTCTTAGGTGATGGTTAAAAACTGGCGTGCAAACCAACCTGCACCGAGCGCCCAGGCATGGGATAGCCAGCGCGCATTTCATATTCTTTGTCAAAGATATTTTCTACAGCGGCAAAGACCTCCCCCCGCTTGCCCAAGGTTGGCACTTGGTAGGCTACGCGCGCATTGGCCACGGCAAACCCTGCAACCTGGTCGGTATTGGTCGCGCCGTTCGCGCGGCCTTGTCCCAAAACAAACATCTTGTCCTGTGCCAATGCATCCATGCCTACGCGCCAAGGCCCACCCTGCCAGTTCGCTCCAAGGCTAAGGCTTTTTGCAGGCGCATAGGGCAAGTCAGCCTTGGAAGAGTTCAAGGTACTCAAGGCAGCAAACAAACGCCAGCCCAGACCCAATTGATGCTGCAGGCTGATCTCTGAGCCTGTCACGCGATAGCTTCCCAGATTGAGGAAACCAACAGCGGGAGAAAAAGCAAAAACATACCGACTCGAGACGCGGTCTGAAAACACCAAGGCATCCAAAGTGGTCCCTGGCTGAGGCGTCCAAGTCACCCCTAATTCCGTATGCTTCATCTGTTCGGCTTGAAGCGACTTCCAAGTGCTTCCCATGGCGGGCATCAGGCTCGAAAGCACTTCGGCATCAATACCTGGGTAACTGAGCCCTTTGGAGGCGTTGAGTCTGATGGCGACCTGATCAGACTGCTCCAGCACAAGCGCTGCATGAGGCGCAAGCTCATCGCTGAGCACGTTATGGTCGTACCCGCGCATACCTGCCGACGGTGTGATGCGCCAACCCTGCCCTATGTTTTGAGTGTGACTAAGCGCGACAAACGACGAGGTTAAGCTCAGTTTTTCTGAGCTAAAGCCTATGGGCGACACGGTGCCAGACATGTGGTCGACATCCAGGCCGGCCAACATTTTCCCGCCCACCCAGGTTTTTATTTCCTCTCGCCAGCGGATACCTGTCATCTCAAAGTCAGTCGTAAATCCTGGGCTTTGAATGGCCTGACCGGCGTTGGAGTAGGCTTTTACCTCACCTTTTACCCATTCGTAATCATGAGCCACGGTAAGCGCCGCCAGTTCCCCGCTGGTGTCGTATTGATGACCTTTTCCCAGCATCGTGGATGAATGTCCGGGGTCGCTGGCCGAGTTATCGGTCTTCAGCATAAGGGCACTGACAGACCATTGAGGGTTTAATTTGTACCCCACCCGCCCCATGAAGTTCGCCAAGCGCCCCTGCGAATCGTCCCTGTGGCCACTGGACTTGGCATATCCCTGGGCCAGGGAATAATCCAGATCCCCGCTACGACCCCTCAGTGAAAATTGCTCGACCGCAGTTCCAAAGCTGCCCACTGATAACTGTGCGTCCCCTTCGACACCGTTCTTCTTTGCGCCATCTTGGGGGACTAAGTTGATAGCACCAAAAGTATTGCCAAAGACGTGCGGCTGCGGCCCCTTGAACACATCAATCCCCTGCATGCCATGCGTTGGCAGCAGGTCCAGCAGGGGATGGTTCCACACACCCATGTAAAACGGCACGCCATCGATGTAGGTCTTGATCTCGCTGCCGGGTCGGCTGCTGCCCATACCCCTGATATAGACCGCACCACCCTCTTCGCCACCAAATGCACCTACCGGATTGAAACGTGAAATCGTAAGCCCCGGGGTGCGTCGAAGCGCTGAGGCCAAGTCCACTGCATTGAGATCTTGAATCTGACTTGCACTTACGCTAGTGCTGTAACTCCCAAAGGGGTCTGTGAAATTGCCGTCAATAATCGGCGAGGCTGTGATCGTCACCGCTGGCAGGGTGAGCGTTTGGTCAGCCCAAGTAAATGACACAGGGAAGGCCATGGCCAGGGCTAAGGCCATACAATTTTTTCGCATGGAAATCCTCCAAAAACATTAAAGAACAAGCCTCCAGCCGCCACGTTAGGGGCCAAGACTCGATAGGTTCAATGGTTCAGGAGAAGGCGGGCGGGCCGCGCGCGGGCAGGGGCGCGGCAGTGCGTTCAGCAATGTGCGCTGCCGCCAAGGGTCGCAAAGCATGCGACAAAGGGTGAACTGGTGCCACCGTGTGGCGCTGGAAGGGCGGCGGCGGGGCGCCGATTGACAGGCACAGAGGGCAGTCCAGGCTGGCTGTGCCCAGGTCTTGTGCACTGCCGTCATCCAGGGTGACCAGCATCTTCATGGCACCACCGGCAGAGCACACCAGCGTGATGGCTTGCGGCTGTACCAGCGGCGAGGCCACTGCCACTCCGATAGACAGGACAAACCACGCCAGCACGAAACGGGCGAGTCGTGAGGCTTGACGCAAGGTTTGCAAGAGTTGCCGGGAGAACATGGGAGGGGATTATGCACGCCCTTACAGGCAGATTAGACGGCGAGGCGGTTGATGTGGGTCAATGCCGCCGGCCGCAGCCCAGCGCATCATGAAGACATTGATGTAACGATTTACTGACAAGGCCCCCCCCATGAGTTCTCCTATGACTTCTTCTTTGACTTCAGCCATAACTGCACCGTTCAAAGACCTGCTGTTGGCGCGCCGCGCCAGCCTGCAATCGCAATTGGCAACCCTGCGCGGCGGCCCGGTGGGCCGGGTGGAGGCCTCGGCCGAGCACTTTGCTGCGGTGCAAGACTCGCCGTCGCAAACCAGCACCGAACGGGAACTGGAGTTGGCGCTGGACGACCGCGAAAGCGCCGAACTCAACCAGGTGGAAGAAGCGCTGCAGCGCATTGAAGCCGGCACCTACGGCCTGTGTGCAGATTGCCAGGTGCCCATAGCGCCGGCGCGGCTTCAGGCCGCCCCAGAAGCCTTGCGCTGCGTCCATTGCCAGGAGAAGTTTGAACACAAGGCGTGATCGCCCGGGCCTGCTATCCTGAAGGCATGAAAAGCTTATTTCACCTTGCCTTCCATGTCACCGACCTTGCGCAGACGCGCCGTTTTTACGGCGACGTGCTGGGCTGCAAGGAGGGCCGCAGCACGGCCACCTGGGTTGACTTTGATTTTTTTGGCCACCAGCTCTCCATGCATCTGGGCGAGCCTTTCAAGACCAGCAACACCGGGCGTGTCGGGGAGCACCTGGTGCCCATGCCCCACTTTGGGCTGGTGCTGCCACTGAGCGACTGGCAAGCCCTGGCGCAGCGCTTGCAGGCGGCTAAGCTGGACTTTGTGCTGGCGCCGCAGATACGTTTTGCCGGCGAGCCCGGTGAGCAATGGACGATGTTTTTTCTGGACCCCTTTGGCAACCCCATTGAGGTCAAGGGCCTGGCCTCGCTCGACACGCTGTACGCCACCTGAGTTTTGGCATGAACTACACCTTTATTTCTGCCACCATTTTGCTGATTCTGATCACCGACCCGGTAGGCAACATTCCCATTTTTGCCAACGCGCTCAAGCACGTGGCACCGGAGCGGCGCGCGCTGGTGATTCTGCGCGAGGTGTTCATTGCCTTTGTGCTGTTGCTGACCTTCATGTTTGTGGGCGAAGGCTTTTTGCGCGTGATGGGATTGAGCGAGTTGTCGCTGCAGATTGGCGGCGGCGTGATTCTGTTTTTGATTGCCTTGCGCATGATCTTTCCACCCCCCAAGACCGAGGATGACACCGAGTTGCGCGAGCCGCTGATTGTGCCGCTGGCCATTCCAGCCATTGCCGGCCCGTCTGCGCTGGCCACGGTGCTGTTGCTGGTGTCGCAAGCGCCCGAGCGCCGACTGGAGTGGGTGGCCGCCCTGTGCGTGACCATGGCTGTGAGCGCCACGGTGCTGGTGCTGGCCGAGCGCATTCAGCGCGTGGCGGGCGACCGCATTGTGACCGCGCTGGAACGCTTGATGGGCTTGGTGCTGGTGGCGGTGTCGATTGAAATGATGCTGCGTGGCGTGAAGAGCTTTGCACGCCAACTGGCCGGGGCTTGAGGGCTATTTGGCCCGCAGTGATGCAGGCAATACAGGCACCACTTCTTGCTCAATGGCGCCAAACAGGCTTTGCCCGTCGCGGCCTTTCATCTCCAGGCGAATGGTGTCGCCGTACTTCATGAAGTCGGTGCTTGGCTTACCGTCCTGAATGGTTTCTATGGCGCGTTTTTCGGCAATGCAGCTGTAGCCATGGCTCCAGTCCTTGTTGCTGATGGTGCCTGAACCCACGATGGAACCCGGGCGCACATGGCGCGTTTTGCACAAATGGGCAATGAGCTGGCCAAAGTGAAACGTCATTTCTGGCCCGGCCTCGCACATGCCCACCTTGCGACCGTTCCAGGTGCTTTGCAGCGTGAGGTTGACGCGGCCGTTGTCCCAGGACTCGCCGAGTTCGTCCAGGGTGATGGCCACCGGGCTGAAGGCGGTGGCGGGTTTGCTTTGAACAAAACCAAAGCCTTTGGCGAGTTCGTCAGGAATCAGGTGGCGCAGGCTCACGTCGTTGGCCAGCATCAGCAGCCGGATGCCGTCAAGTGCCTGCTCGGGCGTGGCGCCCATGCGCACATCGGCGGTGATCACGGCCAGCTCGGCCTCAAAGTCGATGCCATAGGCCTCTGAGGCACACACCACGTCATCACACGGGCCCAGCAGGTCGTCACTGGCGCCCTGGTACATGAGCGGGTCGGTGTAAAAGCTAGCGGGTACCTCAGCGCCCCGGGCCTTTCGCACCAGTTCCACATGGTTGAGGTAGGCTGAACCGTCGGCCCACTGAAACGCCCGTGGCAAGGGCGCCATACATTGCCGGGGGTCAAAGGGAAAGGCGTGGCGGGGTTTGCCGTAGTTCAGGGTGTCGTACAGGTCCTGCAATTGCGGGGCCATGAAGTTCCAATCGTCCAACACCTGCTGCAAGCGGGTGGCAATGCCGGTCGCATAATGCGCCGTGCTCAGATCGCGCGAAACAACCAGCAACTGGCCGTCGCGTGAGCCGTCTTTGTAAGTAGCAAATTTCATGGCAATTAGGGGAGAGAAAGCGGGTAGGAACGGCGTTGAGAATGACGTAGAGTGGAACCAATTTAACATACCGCAACAGCGTCTCATGGCGATCAAAACAAACCCAGCAAGTGATGCCACCCGGTTGGCATCCGGGGCCACTGCACCCCTGAAAGTGGTGTTGCTGCTGGCCTGTGCGGTGCTGCTGGCGCATCTGGCCTTGTTGTCTCAGAACACCGCGCCGCTTGGCTTGCGTCAACCGCCGGCCAGAGAAGTGTTCAGCACCCGGTTGATCGTGCCGGCCGCACCCACTATGCCCACTGCGCGCGCAACACCCCAAACACCCCCAGCACCGGCACGAGCGGCCCCCCGCGCCACCGCCGTGACTGAAGCACCTGCCACACAGAAGCAGGAAACTGCCTCGGCTACAGACACACCGACACCGACCGCGACACCGACCAGCACAGTGGCAGAAACCGCGCCAAACGAACCGGCACTGGCGCAAACTTTGGCACAAAACAAGCCGCAAGAGGCACCCCAAGAGGCAGCGTCGGCCCCTGCCCCTGCCCCTGCCGTTGCCGCGCCAGCGCCTGACCCATTGCCGCAGGCCAATGCCTGGGTTCCCACCTACAACGTCCCCGCTTCAGTGCGGCTCAAATACCTGGTGCAGGCCAACAAGTTTCCGTTCAGTGTGAATGCCGAACTGGCCTGGCAAACCGATGCCCAAACCTACGATGCGCGGCTGACCATCAGCGCCTTTGGTCAGGCCCGCACGCAAACCAGCCGAGGCCAGATCACGGCACAAGGATTGGCGCCGCTGCGGTTTTCTGACAAATACCGCAGCGAGGTAGCCGCGCACTTCAACCGCGAAACCGGCAAAGCCACCTTCAGCGCCAATACCCCGGACGTGCTGCTGTCGCCTGGGGCGCAGGACCGCTTGAGCATTTTGTTGCAGCTAGGCGCCATGGCGGCAGGGTCGCCGGCGCAGTTCACCGAGGGCACCACCCTCGCCGTGCAAACTGTTGGCCCGCGCGATGCCGACACCTGGCTGCTGACCGTGCAGGGCGAAGAGCCGCTGGTGTTGCCCGGTGGCGCACAAACCGGCCTCAAGCTGTTGCGCAAGCCGCGTAAGGAGTTCGACCAGCGGGTGGAAGTCTGGCTGGGCAAGGACATGGCTTACCTGCCGATTCGGCTCAAGATCACCGAGACCAATGGCGACTACCTGGACCTGAAATGGCTCTCGTCAGAAAAAATCCCTTGAAATTACGGCGGCGGCAGTCACCTGCTGGGTAGAAACCTTAGCCCCCTGCCCTCAATTAGCTTCAGTGATAATTCAACGCAACATGCACACGCTCTACGATTCCGACACCTATTCAGTCACGCACATGCTGGCCAATGCCGAGTCTGACGAGGCCAACAGCCCCAGCGCAGCACCTGCGCAGCCCGTGCGCATGCTGGCACGCCACGGTTTTGAGATTGTTGACAAGCGGGCCGGCAAAGAGGTCTACCTGGACGGCTCCTGGGCGGAACTGTTTCAGATGCACATCTCGGCCTGGCAATTGAACACGCCCACGCAGGAAGAAGTGGAAGACACGCTGGAGCAATACGCCGAACTGGCGCAAAACCCGGTGGTGGTGCATTGACGCGTTTTCGTACCTTCACAGCTTTCAACGCGTTACCTTCTTTCACCTCGCTCACCTCGTTCATCGCTTTCATCGCTTTCATCGCCTGAAACGAGGTTCCATGACCCCCACCCTGTACTTCCCCCTGCGCGTGCTGGGGCTGGCCACCGCTCTTCTTGGGTTGGCAGGCTGCGCGGGCTTAGTAGCGCCAATGGCGCCGGTGGCGCCATTTGCTGTAGCACCTGCCGCCGCCGCACCCGTTGAGCCCGGCGTCTGGTTTGAGCCAGA
>CAJCCO010000057.1 GCA_903960915.1 uncultured beta proteobacterium | reverse complement strand
GGCCGCTGGCGCGCTCACCGCCCATTCATTGCCTGAAGCGCTGGCCCTGTGTGCCGAACAGGCGCACGCCTGGGTCATAGGGGGCGCCGACATTTATGCCCAGTCCCTGGCGCTGGCCGACAGTGCAGAAATTACCGAGATTGACGCCGCTTTTGACGGCGATGCCCACGCCCCGCTGCTGGGGCCGCAGTGGCAGGAAACTGCGCGCGAACACCACGTCTCCAGCACCGGCTTGGGCTTTAGCTTTGTCAGCTACAAAAACACCCAGGCCAGGGCCACAAGTTAGCCAACTTCAAGGCATCGGCTGCCCCGACATCATGGGCAAGAGGCTGCGCATGATGCGGATCACCGCCGGCCCCAACACCACCAGGCTGATGGCCGGAAAAATACACAGCACCAACGGAAACAGCATTTTGGTGGACACCTTGGCCGCCAGTTCTTCGGCCCGCATTTGGCGCTTGTAGCGCAAATCATCCGAAAAAACCCGCAGCGCCTCCCCCACGCCGGTGCCGAACTTGTCAGCCTGTGACAGCAGCGTGGCAAAGGTGGCAACTTCCGCCAGCCCCGAACGCTGGCCCAAGTGGCGCAAGGCTTGATCGCGCGCCATGCCGGCGCGAATTTCCAGGTTGGTCCAATGAATTTCCTGCGCCAGCACCCGGCTTTTGAGGCGTATTTCTTCGGCCACGCGGATCAAGGCGGCATCCAGTCCCAATCCGGCCTCCACGCACACCAACACCAGGTCGGCGGCATCCGGGAAGTTGTCAAATATTTCTCTCTGCCGGCTAGCGGCCCAACGGTGCACCAGCAGGTTGGGCAAGTAGCAAGCCAGCAGTGCCAGCACCAACAGAACGAACAGCAAGGTGTTGCGGTCCTGCGCCACCCCTGCGGCCCGCAGCGCCAGGTAAGCGGCCCCAGCGACCAGGATGGGCAGCAGCGTCTTGGCACCAAAAAAAATCAGCGGCGCCTGTGCGCTGCGAATACCCGCCTGCATGAACTTTTGGCGCAAGGGCGAGCCCTCCCATTTCACCTCCGGGGCGGACAGTTTGGCCAAAGGCCCCAACACCCGCAGCACGGTATCAAGCCCGGCACCCTGCCGCTGGGCTGGCGAGCCAGTCCACAGGCTCCACACGCCCAGCGCGGCCAATACCAGGGCCAGAACCATCAGCAGAACAACCAGTGCACTCATATTTGTATCTCCTCTCTAACGCTTTAAACCCGTACTTGTGTCAATCGCCACAACCACAAGCAGCCCAGCAGCATCAACCCCAGGGTGACTTGTGTGAGCTCAATGCCCACCGGGTCGGTCCACAGCACGCTGATGAATTCAGGATTGCCCCAATGCATCAACGCCACCAGCGCAAAAGGCAAACTGCCCAGTGCCCAGGCAGAGATGCGGCCCTCGGCTGTCATCACACGCACCTTGGACTGCAACTTCAGGCGCTCACGCATCAGTCGGCTCAAATTGGATAAAACCTCCATGAGGTTGCCGCCGGTCTCACGCTGCACCAGCACCGCAATGGTGAAGTAGCGCAAATCCGTCACGGGGACCCGATGCCCCAGGTTGGACAAGGCCTGGTGCAGGCTGACACCAAAGTTCACCTCGTCATGCGTCAGGCGCAGCTCGCGCGCCAACGGGCCGCTCATTTCATCTCCAGCCATCTTCAGGCTGGCGGTCAGCGCCTGGCCAGAACGCAAGGCCCGGCCGATCAGGTCCAGGGCATCGGGCAGCTGGGTTTGAATGGCCCGCAGACGCGAGGCACGCTTGAGTTGCACATAGACCCCGGGCAAGCACGCCATACCCAGCGTTAAACCCACCATCAACTCAGATGCCAGCACCCGTCCCCCAGCGGTTAAGGCCGCCAAGGCCAGCGCCGCCACAACGCTTGAGAAAACCAGCAACTGGCTCACGCTCCAGTCCAGGCCGCTTTGCAGCAGCAGGCGATCGAGTGCCGGCCAGCGCGGCACAGACAAGAGCAGACGCTCCAGGCCGCTGAGTTCAGCGAGCATTTTGTTTTTCAACACCAAAGCTTGCGGGCTGCTGTCTGCCCCGGCGGACAGGGCTTGCAAACGGTGCGCCATCTTTTTTGCCTGCGGCCCCTGGTAGCTGTTCCACAGCAGGTACAGACCCTCACAAAAAAGCACCACCGCCACAAAGGTCAGGGTCGCCGACAAAGGTGAAAAATACGAGGTCAACTGGGCAGAAAGCAGATTCATGGCAAGGTCCTCATTCGTCCTTATTCATCGGAAAAGACGGCTCAAACAGGCTGTTGGGCAGTTGAATGCCTTGTGCATGCAGTTTGTCGGCAAACTGGGGACGCACGCCAGTGGCCTGAAAATGCCCCAGCACCTGGCCTTTCGCATCCACCCCAGATTGCACAAAGGTAAAAATTTCTTGCAGGGTAATCACCTCGCCCTCCATGCCGGTCACTTCCTGGATGCTGGTGATTTTTCGGCGTCCGTCACTCAATCGGTTGGCCTGAATGATGACGGTGATGGCCGAGGCAATTTGCTGGCGGCTGGTCTTATGGGGCAGGTTGATACCCGAGAGCCCCACCATGTTCTCCATACGTGAGAGCGCGTCGCGTGCACTGTTGGCGTGGATGGTGCTCATGGAGCCTTCGTGCCCGGTGTTCATGGCCTGCAACATATCAACCGCTTCGCCCCCGCGCACCTCGCCGATGATGATGCGGTCAGGTCGCATGCGCAGCGCATTTTTCACCAAGGCGCGCGGGTTTATTTCACCCTTGCCCTCAATGTTGGGTGGCCTGGATTCGAGCCGCACCACGTGGGGCTGCTGCAACTGCAACTCGGCCGCATCTTCAATGGTGATGACGCGCTCATGGGCGGGAATAAAGCCCGACAGGATGTTGAGCAGCGTGGTTTTTCCAGACCCGGTGCCCCCGGAAATCAGCAGGTTGGTTTTGGAGCGGGCCAGCGCTTGCAGCAAAAAAGCCATCGCCGGCGTCAGGGACTGTTGCACGTTGACCAGATCGGCCATTTGCAGGGGAATGACGGCGAAGCGACGAATCGAGAGCATGGGGCCATCCAGCGCGACCGGCGGAATAATGGCGTTCACGCGCGAGCCGTCGGGCAAGCGGGCATCCACCATCGGGCTGCTCTCATCAATGCGCCGGCCTACCCGAGAAACAATCTTGTCGATGATGCGCATCAGGTGTGCATCGTCGTTGAAGCTCACCGGGGTGAGCGCCAGGCGCCCTTGGCGCTCCACATAAATTTGGTTGTAGCTGTTGACCAGAATGTCTGACACCGTGGCGTCGGCCATCAGCAACTCCAGCGGCCCCAGGCCCAGCATCTCGTTCTGAATGTCGCGCACCAGCAGGCGGCGCTCACGCTCGTTGATGGGCGTGGGGTGCTCGGTCAGCAAGACCTCCACCACCTGCGCAATTTCCTGACGCAAGCGCACATCGCTCATCGCCTCCAGCGCCCCTAAATCAACTTGGTCCAGCAACTGCAAATGCAGCTGGCTCTTCAGGGCTAGATAGGCACTGGCGTCTGGGGTTTGGCTTAAGCCGGGCAGGAACTCAGTGCCTGTCAATTCCATGCGCGCCGGCACAGGCATCGGCTCCGGTTTGCTTCTCAGCAGTTCACGCATATCCAGCAGGTTCATAAATGTCCTTGATGAAAAAAACAGGGCTTAAGGGGCAGCACGTCGCCAAAGACGATGCAGCCAACTGGCACGATGCCTGACGCCCAGGGGTTGCACGGATTGAGCCAGCGCACACAGGGCGTGGTAGACCGGGCTGGTGGCGTCCACTTGGGCCAGCGGCTCGCCCAGGTTGATGGCCTGGGCCACTTCCTTGAAGCCGTTGGGTACGGTGAAGAAAGGCTGTTCGCCCAGCACATGGTGCATTTCATCCAGGCCAAGGTCGTGGCCGCGGGCCTGGCGTTTGGCATAGCGGTTCAACACCACCTGAACCTTGTCCCGCGGATAACCGAGTGAGGCAAACATGGCCAGCAGGCGATGGGCATTGCGCACGGCCGGCAGCATGGCCTGGGTCACCAAAAATATATGGTTTGAACGGTCCAAAGCCCTGAGCTTGAGCTCGTCTAGCGGCACGTTCACATCGAGCAAGATGAAATCAAACTGCGTCACGGCCAGGTCCAAAATGGCGTCCAGGTGCTCGACTTTGACCTGCAAGGCATGGGCCGGGTTTTCGGGCGCAGCCAGAATTGAAAAGTTGGGCGTGACCTGCTGCAGCGAGGCGTGCAGAAAGGAGGCATCTAGCCTGGCAATATGGCGCGCCACTTCGGCCATGTCATGGCTGGGCGGGCTGTCGCGCACCAGCCACGCGGCCTCTCCCAATTGCAAATTAAGGTCGATGAGCAGCACCTTGGTACCCGACGTGTCCCGGCTTGCCAGCACATGACCCAGATTGACGGCCAGAAAGGTGGCGCCGCACCCGCCCTTGCTGGCCACGAAAGCCAGCACCTGAGCGCGCCTGGGGGGCGCACCGGGAGGACTGGGGGCTTCGGTTGCGGCGCGGTATCCGGGAATATCGGTTCTCATGAAGTTGTCCTCATTGCGCAAGCCGGGGTGGTGTGTAAGTGCCGAAATAGGCCCCTACGCCACTGGCACCCGCTGTGGTGGTGTTTTGGATAAATTGGCCTTGGATGTATTGATCAGATTTACCCTGGGATTTATCAGAGCCACCCTGGGATCCATCAGAGCCATCCCTGATGACGGTGATGCGAAAACCGGCAAAGCCCACTACCGGGGTTGAACCGACCGCGTTGAGTCCTTTGGCCTGGTTGATCACGGCCAGGGTGACATCCGCCCCAGGTGGGTACTGCGCAGCCAAACTGCGGAAATCCGTATTGGGGTCTGGTTGAATCACGATTGGGTCGCCGATGGACACTGCGCTGGCGTTACCGCTGGACATCAGCGCCTTGCTGGACTTGGCGTTTTTCTCACCCTTGCTGTCATTCTCTTCATCCCCTCCCTTGCGATCATTACTGCCAAAGCTGCTCCACTGTCCAGAATCACAGTCATCGTCATGGTCATCATCATCGTCGTCGTCGTCGAGCGAACCAATCCTGAACACCCAGGGCTGACCCAGAACCTGGGGCACGCCTTTGAGCGAGGTTAGGGTGGCCAGGCGGGGCGCGTTGCGGGCGGTGTCCCAGTACAAATTGAACATGCATTGGTTGATGGCGTACGGGATCAGGCTGTTGGGCGGCACCGTCGCCGGTGACGAAATCACCGCCACCGCCGTGGCCGTCATAGACAAACCGCTGCCACCATACAGATTGCTCATCAGCATTTGCAAGGGGCCGCCATTGCTGCCAGGGGCCTTGCGCAGTTGCACCCACACCGCCGGTTTGTCATAGGCGCCCACCGGGCTCAAGGTGATGGCTTGTAAATTAGCCGGCGTACCGGCCATATTTTTGTAACCGGTGGTGACGGTGCCATCCACCAGGGACACACCATCCACCTGATTCAGGCGAATAGTCAACTCAGCCTTGGTTTTGGCCATGGCCCAGTTCAATGAGGCGCTGGGCGTGCTGGTGCAATCCTGGCCGGACGGGGCCGAGCTGCGGGTCAGACAACTGGCCCCCGCCAGAGCGGCCGCATCGGCCGCGTTTTGCAGCGCGTTGCGGGCTGTCATCATGTGGCCCACGTCCACCACCACGGCAGCCAGGCCTATCAAGAAGATCATGAAAAGGGACGCGGTGACGAGCATGGCACCACGTTGTCTGGCAAACCTGTTATTCATGGCGCATGGTGCTCGTGGCGGTCAATGTCCAGACCGATTCCAGGGTTTGAGACCCAGGCGTTTGACCTTGGCTGGTTCCCCACAAGGATTTGAGCAAGCCCTGGTACGCATAGGTCATTTGCACGCGAATGGGGTCGCCCATTTTCGGGCTGAGATTGCCGTTGAGGTTGCTCACCACAATGACCGGGTCGGACGTACCGCTGCAGTTGCTGGTACGGCTCCCCTGGCTGGTGCTGATCAAGGCACTTTTGGCGTAATTGCAGGCCACAGCGGCTACGTCGCTGGGGCTCCAGGCAGTAGCAGTCAACAGGCTGCCGGCACGCGCAGCTTCACGGCTGGCGTTGGTGATAACCGCCTTGTTGAGCATCAAAAAACCCAGGTCAATGGTGAGCATGAGCAGCACCAGAAAAAACGGCAGCACCAGCGCAAACTCGACCGCCTGCGCGCCACGCTGACGTGTTGGCGTGGCAGCATGTCTGGCGTGCCTGGCTTTCATCGTTTTTTTCGCATGCATGGGTATTTCACAAAACATCGTCATCGCCGCTCTACTTGCCCGTGGCGCCTCCGCCCACCTGAATAACATTGACCACGGGAGGCGGCTCCCGGAAGCTCGACTGGTACAGCAACATGGATTCGCGGGCGGCCTTGCCGTCCATGCCACTGACCTCATCGGGCCGGTTGCCCGCCTCAGGGTGCAAGGTCTGTTGCACCAACGCGGCGCGCACGGCCAGGCCAAATTGGGTGTCGTACTGCGGGGTGACGCTGGCGCAGGCCACCAGGACCAGCGGCAGTGAAAGTAGCGTGAGATGGTTCATGGCGGGGGCCTCAGGGTGCGGGAGTGATTACAGGAGCTGAAGCTTCCGCCTTGCCGTGGAGCATGACGTCCTGGCGGCTGGGCTCACGGTAGTTGGAGGTGGGCAAGGTGGGCACCTTGGCCAGGGGCTTCACCAGGCGCGGAGTGATCACGAACAGCAGCTCGGTCTGGTCTTTCTGAAACTCCGTACTGCGAAACAAGGCGCCCAAAATGGGCACCTCGCCCAGGCCTGGAAAGCGCTTGATAGCGGTAGATGCGTTGTTTTTGATCAAGCCGGCAATGACAAAACTCTGCCCGTCGTTGAGTTGCACCGTGGTGTCGGCGCGGCGCACGGTCAAAGACGGAATCACCGACACCACGCCATTGACCGTGGAGAACGGTGAGCCGGTTTGCGACAGGTCAGACACCTCGGACACCAGCTTGAGATTGATGCGGCTGCCGTCCAGCACCGTGGGCGTGAAGCGCACGCCAATGCCATATTCTTTTTCTTGCAAGGTAACCGAGCTGCCACCGGTGCTGGCGTCTGTGCTTTGCGCAACGGGGATGAAAATTTTTCCACCCGACAAAAAACTGGCGGACTGCCCGCTGATCGCCATCAGGTTGGGCTCGGCCAGCACGCGCACCAGCCCATCTTCTTGTTGACCGTCCAGCTTGAAGCGGGTCTTACCCACATCCAAGGCTTCGAGCAAGCCGCCGCCCTGGCTCAAAAAGTCTGACAGCATAGAGAACACGTTCTCGCCCCCGTTGCTGGTGCGCTTGATAGCGGCACTCGAGCCGAGCCTGTCGATCAGGGTTTTGCTGACCTCGGCAATCTTGACCTCCAGCATGACCTGGTGCGGAGCCGATACGCGCAACAGATTCACCACGCGCTTGCCGTC
This sequence comes from uncultured beta proteobacterium, assembly GCA_903960915.1. Classification (GTDB taxonomy): domain Bacteria; phylum Pseudomonadota; class Gammaproteobacteria; order Burkholderiales; family Burkholderiaceae_C; genus Rhodoferax. The sequence continues at coordinate 27,326 of CAJCCO010000057.1, read as the reverse complement.
ACCGTACGAGGTAGCCAGGCTCAGCGCCTGGTCCAGCTTCAAGCCGTCGCTGATGTGGCCGGTCAACACCAGGGCGTTTTCTGACCCTCTGACCTTGATGCCCGTTTCTTCCGGCATCAACTCGGCCAACTGGGCCTGCAAGGGGGTTGCGTCCACCGTGACGATGACGTCCATGACAGCACATTGGTTCTCGGCGTTTTGCAACACCAGGTTCATGGAGCCGGCTTTTTTACCCAGCAGGTACAACTCAGACGGGCTGAGCAACACCACGTCCAGGTCTGCCACGCCGTCGTAAGTGGTACTTGAACTGGCACTGGCTGAGGTCGGGTTGGTGCTGCCCTTGTCCGCCGACTGGCCTGGCTTGCCGGCTCGGCCCGCCCCTGCGCTGTGGCCCCCCATCACCAGGCGCACGGCCGCCGTGGGCAGCGCCACCACGGTAGATTTACCCAACACCACGTAGGTGGGTGGCGCCACCGTCACGCTGGCGCACGGTTTGAGCGCAGGGGCGGTTGCGGCAGGTGGTGTTGAAGGCGCCGCCGGCTTGTCGGTCGCAGACCATGCTGGCACGCTCAGCAGCAGCCAGGCCAGGAGTGCCAGCGCAAAAGATGTTTTTTTCACAGGGTTTTCCAATCGGAAATTGGGGAGATGTTTTTTGTGATGCCGAGGGCCTACGCGCTTGTCAGAAACAGTGGTTGCGCCGCTGGCCGTCCTGAATCACTTCGACGCATGTTTGGTTGACCACCGCCACTGGCAATGGCGCCTGTGTGGGGGTGGTGGGCGTGGCTTTCACCCTTCGCGCAGGGGGCGCAAGGCCCACCACGCCGTCACCCAGCAGTTGGGCTTTGGTGATGCCTGCTGTGCGCACGCTGGCCTTGTCCACCTGGTTGCGCAACACCAGCGACAAGGTGCCGACATTGCGAGCGAGGTCAATTTTTTCAGCATCCGCTGGCGACAACTCCAGCGTCACCGCATTGACCAGCCGGGGCTTGGTGTCGTCGCGCCCGGCTTCCTGCGCCACTGCCAGCACCAGCACATGCTCGAGCACCGTCTTGGTGAGGGTTCGGCGTTCCCCGCCTTGGGTGTTGTCTTGCTGCGCATTGACCAAAATATCGACATAGTTACCGGGTAAGGCAAAACCGGCCACGCCCACCACGTCGTTGACACGCACCGTCATGGCCCGTTTGCCACTGGCAATCACGGCCGACAAGCCACCAGCAGAACCCACGGGCGCTAGCTTGCTGGCAAGAATGACTTCGCCCCGCTGCACTGGGCTTTTCAAGACGCGGTCCTGCAGGTCCTTGACGTCTGCAAAGGTGCCTGCGGGCAGCGGGTCTTGCGGCCAGTTGCTCACGCTGAGTTGTGCCGCATGGAGTTTGCTGCCCGGCTCCATGTCGGCAGCGGCCACGATGACCGTGTGCAGGCCGGCGCCAGGTTGTGCCGCGCGGCCGAAGGTCATGAAGACAGCCAGCAAGCCCATCAGCACCGACACCACCAGCATCAGAACGGCTCTGGTATTTTTCATTTGCATGCTTCCATTTTTTTAATCAAAAACCCAACTGGTGGCGCACCAGAAAGGTCAGCGTGCCAATGGCAATGGCCATGGCGTAAGGCAACTTGCCCGCGCTGAGCCCAGCAGGCACCTGCAAAGTGGGCTTGTCTGACTGGGCCAGACTGATAAAGCTCAACTGAAACAGCGCGCTGAGGTTGCGCACCAGCCGCCCTTCTGTCCCTTGCACCAGCACCCACACCAGGGCCAGCAGACCGCCAGCGATCAAGGTGTAGAGCGCCGCCCACAGCACGTGGCCGGGGCCTATGAAAGCCCCTACCATGGCCATGAGCTTCACATCACCCGCCCCCATCAGACCCAGCAGGTAAAAGGGCAAAAACAAAGCCAATCCCATCACCAGCCCTTGTAACGGCCACCATGCACTGGTCTGGTGAAAGGGCGGGTAGAGCCAGCTCAGCACCACGCCGAGCAAGCCCCCCCACCCCACCAGCCAGTTGGGGATGCGGTGCGACCGGTAGTCCATGCACGCCGCCAGCACCAGACAAACCATGAGTGTTCCCGTCCGCCAGTTCAACACCAGCAGAGTCAGCAGTTCAAACATGGCCTGGAATTCTGAACTCGTCATCGAGAGGCTTTGCAGTAACAAGCGGTGGCTCCTAGGAAGCGAATGGTGTGAATTTCACGGTGGGGTTTTTTAGGCCAGGTTTCAACATTTCCCAGGTGTCAAGCAGGTGCCTATACTCGCCACCAACTCGGAAAATTTGGTGCTCAAAGTACTATTCGAACCAAAGGCCGACACCAGCCCAATAGACACAACGGCAATGATGAGGGCGTATTCAACGACTTGGGCGCCGTCTTCTTCTTTGATAAATCGAACCAACGCAGGGGTAAAGGATTTCATGGTGTGTAAAGCTCCAAAAATGAATGCCAAAAAATATTCAGACTTTTCAGTCTGTCCGCTGTACGGGGATTACTTGCCAACTGCGACTTGCCAGTTACGACGCGCTAATTGCGATCCCAGCTCTCCTGAACCGTCTCGCGCCTAGCTGTCACTTGCTTGTTACGCCCAGTACGCCCGCAGTGTTGCGCAGGGGGTGTTTTTGCCCTTGATTAAAATCAAAATTGACAGGCATCATTCTGATTTGCAGCCTTAGCCGCAGTCATCCGATTTATCCCTTCCACCCAACCACACACCCCCGCCCCTATGAAAATTGCTACCTGGAATGTGAACTCTTTAACCGTGCGTCTGCCTCAGGTGCTGGACTGGCTGCAGGCCAACCCGGTCGATGTGCTCGGATTGCAAGAACTGAAGATGACGGATGACAAGTTCCCGTTCGAGGCGCTGCGTCAGGCCGGCTACCACGCGCACGCCTTTGGCCAGAAAACCTACAACGGCGTCGCCCTGCTGACGCGCACGCCGGTGGCCAACGTGGTGCGCAACATTCCCGGTTTCAGTGACGACATGGCGCGCGTGATCAGTGCCGATGTGGGCGATGCGGGCGATGTACGGGTGATTGCGGGCTACTTCCCCAACGGGCAGGAACCCGGCAGCGACAAGTTTGAGTACAAGATGAGCTGGCTCAAAGGCCTGCGTGACTGGGTGCGCACCGAGTTGGCCGCGCATCCGAAGCTGGTGCTGATGGGCGACTACAACATCACATTTGACGATGCCGATGTGTGGGACCCCGTTGGCATGGAAGGCCAGATTCACTGCACCGAAGAAGAGCGCTACCACCTGCGCGCCCTGATTGCGCTGGGCCTGCACGATGCCTACCGCCTGTTTGCGCACCCCGAGAAAAGCTACTCCTGGTGGGATTACCGCGACTTCGCCTTCAGGCGCAACCGCGGTCTGCGTATTGACCATATTCTGGTGAGCGATGCGCTCAAGCCGCTGGTCAGTTCATGCGAGATTGACAAGGCACCCCGCAGCAATGAGCGCCCCAGCGACCATGCGCCGGTGGTGGTTGAACTCAGTGGGCTCTGAAATTCTGAATCCCTGCGAACCTGAAACGCGGGGCAGCCGTTTCACTCCAAGCCGAGTTCCTGGATCTTGCGGGTGATGGTGTTGCGGCCAATGCCCAGTTTCACCGCCGCCTCAATACGCCGCCCACGGGTGGCCCCCAGGGCGGCCTGAATCAGGCGTGATTCAAAGCGACGCGTCAAGGCATCCCAAACATCTGGGCGACCGCTGGCGAGCATGGCGATGGCATCGGCTTCCAGGCCAATCTCCCAACTGTCCAGACCACCCGGCAACACGCCCGGGCTGACACCGCCCACCGGGCCGCGCCAAACCGGGCTGGCCTCGTTGGGCGTGCTTGCAGCTGCGTTTGCCGTTGCGGTAGCTCCCGTGCCTGGGGCATCCAGGCCCGTGGCTTCGCTGCTGCTTTGCAGGCTTGGCGCAGACGCCAGGCCTTCCGGGCCAGAGACTTCTACTTCGGGCGGTAAATCCTTGGGCTCAATCAGTTGCGAGGGCGCCATCACGGTCAGCCAGTGACAAATATTTTCCAGCTGGCGCACATTGCCGGGGAAGTTGAAGTTGGAGAGCCAGGCCAAGGCGCTGTCAGAAATGCGTTTGGGCTCAACGCCGAGCTGGTCGGCGCTGACCTGTAAGAAGTGGCGCGTCAACATGGCCACGTCTTCCTTGCGCTCACGCAAGGCCGGCAGTCGCAGGCGGATGACATTGAGGCGGTGAAACAAGTCCTCGCGGAAGGCGCCGTCCTTGACGCGCTGCTCCAAGTTCTGGTGGGTGGCCGCAATCACGCGCACATTGGTTTTAACGGCACCATGACCGCCCACGCGGTAAAAATGGCCGTCGCTCAGCACCCGCAACAATCGAGTTTGCAGATCGAACGGCATGTCGCCAATTTCATCGAGGAACAAGGTGCCGCCGTCGGCCTGTTCAAAACGCCCCCGGCGCATCGACTGCGCACCGGTGAAGGCACCACGCTCGTGCCCGAACAGCTCGGACTCGAGCAAGTCTTTGGGGATGGCCGCGGTGTTAATGGCCACAAACGGCCCACTGGCACGTGGCGAATGCTTGTGCAGTGCGCGCGCCACCAGCTCTTTGCCCGAACCCGACTCACCCGTGATCATGACGGTGACGTTGCTTTGGCTCAAGCGGCCAATGGCACGAAACACGTCTTGCATGGCCGGGGCTTGGCCCAGCATCTCGGGCGCGTCGGTCATGCGCTCTTCGGCCACTTGCTCGCGCTGGCTTTCTTCCACCGCACGGCGAATCAGCTCCACCGCCTTGGGCAGGTCAAAGGGCTTGGGCAGGTACTCAAAGGCGCCGCCTTGAAAGGCCGATACGGCGCTGTCCAGATCCGAGTAGGCCGTCATGATGATGACGGGCAAACCCGGGAATTTCTGTTTGACTTTTTCCAGCAACTCCAGGCCAGAGCCGCCAGGCATGCGAATGTCGCTGACCAGCACCAGCGGCGCATTCTCGTCATTGGCCGAGGTCAGGGCCGTGAGGACATCGCGTGGATTGGTGAAGCTGCGGGTCGCCAGGTTTTCTCGCAGCAGTGCTTTCTCCAGCACGAAGCGGATGGACTGGTCATCATCTACGATCCAAATCGGCTTCATGAATGGTGTTACCTCAGGTCAATGGTTAGCTCGGTCCTCCAGCCTTAAGGCAGAGGAATCAATATCTTGAAATCAGTACGGCCTGGCACGCTGTCGCACTCGATCAAGCCATGGTGCTGCTGCACAAAAGTTTGCGCCAGCGTCAGCCCCAAACCCGAGCCCCCCTCACGCCCTGACACCAGCGGATAGAAGATTCGGTCCTTGATCGCGTCGGGTACACCAGGCCCGTTGTCAATGACATGCAATTCCAGTGCCAGTCGGTTGCGTTGTTTGCCGAAAGTGGTTTGGCGCGCAATGCGGGTGCGAAATGTGACGCGGGCATCGCCTTCGGCTTCGCGCCTTTCGCTCAGCGCCTGGCAGGCGTTGTGCGCGATGTTCAGCACCGTCTGAATCAGCTGCTCCCGGTCGCCGCGAAATTCGGGAATCGAAATGTCGTAGTCCCGCACCACCTGCAGCCCCTTGGGAAACTCAGCCAGGATCAGCGAGCGCACGCGCTCACAGACCTCATGGATGTTCACGTCCCCCACCAAGTGCGGGCGGCGGTGCGGGGCCAGCAAGCGGTCGACCAGCGTTTGCAGGCGATCAGCCTCGTGGATGATGACCTGGGTGTATTCAGAGAGCTCACGCGAGTCCAGCTCCATCTCCAGCAATTGGGCCGCGCCGCGAATGCCCCCCAGAGGGTTCTTGATTTCATGCGCCAGGTTGCGAATCAGCTCTTTGTTGGTCTGGGCCTGCTCGGCCACACGCTCTTCGCGGTCTTGGCGTGCCTGTTGCTCCAGCGGCAACAACTCCACAATGACTTCATCGGGCTTTTCGGTCTGGGTCACGATCACGTGCACCGGCAAGGGGTCCTGGTTTTGGCGCCTGAGCCAGGCGTCGTAGCGCAAAGCGGCAAACTCATTGCCACCGGCGCCCAGCAAGGCGTTTTGCAAATGGCTGGCATCGGTGAAGCTATCGGGGAAGCAAGAGCCCACAATGGCGCGCCGGGAAATGCCCAGCGCATCTTCCAGCGCGGCATTGGCAAACAATACCGCACCATCGCTGTGCACAACGGCCACCAAGGTGGCCAGCAGGTCAAAAGACTGAAAGCGCGACGTCGCCAGCAGCGTGGGGGAGGTAAATGATTTTTTCAAGCTAGCTATTTTGCCGCAGGCGCGCCAGCAGTTGCCAGCGCAGCGCTTGGGACAGGCATGCGGGCCAACTCGCGGCGAATGCTGTCCATATCGCGCGCATTGCGCGCCAGGCTGGCTTTCATCTCGGCCACCCGGTCCAGGTATTTTTGCGGGTTGCGCGCCTCGCCGCCCATTTTCTCTGGCTCACCGTTGTTGTAGTCCCTGAGCAGTTCCGTTTGGCGGTTTTGTGCTTTTTGGAGCTCTGACGTCAAAATGAGCCGCGCATCGGCGTCGCGGGCTTTTTGTTCTGCCGAGCTGGTGCGCATAGCCGCCAGGGCCGGGGCTGCCGATGCCGATGACAAAGGCGTCCGCTGGGCAACAGGTGCCTGCGCTGCCTGTGCTGACGGACGGGTGCCCGGGACGACGGTGGGCTGGCCGCTGTCAATCAGTTGGCAACCACGCGAGGGGTCGGTGGGCACCAGGTTGGTGTACTCATTGCCGCAGCGGTAAATACGCTGCTGTGCACCACTGCTGTCCGCGAAGCACAGGGCAGCCAGGCCCATCAAAAAGACGTAGTTCATAAATTTACAAATCACAAACCTCAGATGCTTGGAGGGCAAGTATGCGTGATTTGAAGCAGGGCAAGAAAATGTCTTCAAAAATAAAAAAGGACGGTAAACCGTCCTCTTTTTGACGGGCGCCCAGCCTGGCACGCCCGTTGATTCGCTCAATTACAGCGAGAAGTACATGTCGAACTCGACCGGATGCACCGACATGCGGTAGCGGGTTACTTCTTGCATCTTCAGGTCGATGTAGGCATCGATCATGGAGTCGGTGAACACGCCACCTTTGGTCAAGAAGGCGCGGTCTTTGTCCAGGTGTTCCAACGCCTGGTCCAGGCTGTGGCACACGGTTGGCACTTTCGCGTCTTCTTCGGGTGGCAAATGGTACAGATCTTTGGTAGCTGCTTCGCCGGGATGGATCTTGTTTTCCACGCCATCCAGACCCGCCATCAACAGGGCAGCAAAGCCCAGGTAAGGGTTCATCAGTGGATCGGGGAAACGGGCTTCCACGCGACGGCCTTTGGGGTTGGCCACGAAAGGAATGCGAATCGAGGCGGAACGGTTTTTGGCCGAGTAAGCCAGCTTGACCGGTGCTTCGAAATGCGGCACCAGGCGCTTGTAGCTGTTGGTACCAGGGTTGGTGATGGCGTTCAGGGCACGGGCGTGCTTGATGATGCCGCCAATGTAGTACAGCGCGAAGTCCGACAGACCGGCGTAGCCGTCACCGGCGAACAGGTTTTTGCCGTCTTTCCAGACCGACTGGTGCACGTGCATGCCAGAGCCGTTGTCACCGTGGTAGGGCTTGGGCATGAAGGTGGCGGTTTTGCCGTAGGCATTGGCCACGTTGTGGATCACATACTTTTGCAGCATGGTCCAGTCGGCGCGCTCCACCAGGGTGCTGAAGCGGGTGCCGATTTCATTCTGGCCAGCGCCGGCGACTTCGTGGTGGAACACTTCCACGGGAATGCCCACGGATTCGAGAATCAGGGACATCTCGGCGCGCATGTCTTGCGAGCTGTCCACGGGTGGCACGGGAAAGTAGCCGCCCTTGACGGTGGGGCGGTGACCGCGGTTGCCGCCTTCGAGCTTGCTGCCGGTGTTCCAGGGCGCCTCGTACTCTTCGATTTCGTAGAACGTGTTGTTGGGGTCTGTGCTCCAACGTACGCCGTCAAAAATGAAGAACTCAGGCTCAGGGCCGAAGAAAGCGGTGTCGCCAATGCCGGAGGCCTTGAGGTAGGCTTCAGCGCGTTTGGCGATGGAGCGGGGGTCACGGTCGTAGGCCTTGCCGTCGGCAGGCTCCACCACATCACAGGTCATGATGATGGTGGTTTCTTCAAAGAAGGGGTCGATGTTGGCCGTGGAGGGATCAGGCATCAACAGCATGTCGGAGGCTTCGATGCCTTTCCAACCGGCGATGGAAGAGCCGTCAAACGCGTGACCGGACGTGAACTTGTCTTCGTCAAAGTGCGAAACGGGAACGGTCGTATGTTGCTGCTTGCCACGGGTATCGGTGAAGCGAAAGTCAACAAACTTGACTTCGTTTTCCTTCACCATCTTCATGACGTCTGCGACGGTCTTGGCCATCAAATACTCCTGGTTGGTTTGGTGTGAAAAGGTTACGGGGAAGCAGATGCAGTTTTTGTGCCAACAACGGGCACCGGGCGCATCCGCTCAAGCCCTGTATTTTGCCTTGTGTTTCAGCCAGTTTTTCGGGTGCGCGTGACAAGCTGCCTGGCCCAGCTCATTTTTAATGCATTATTTTGGTGCAACTTTGACGTGCACCAAAATAAACCCATCAAGAACGCACCAATTCAGGGCCTAAGGTGGCTTTCATCTGCTGAAGCCCCTGGAGCAAGGCCGGGTAAGCCTGCGCCACCTGATCGGGCGCCCCTTTGACGCCCAACTCAATATGGCGGCCGTATTGCGGATGGTCCACGCTGGGCAGGCTGAACACCTTGATGCCTGCAAAGTCGTGCTCCAGCGCTTGCATCAGCGGGGTCAAGGCGGCTTCCATCGCCCCCATCACGATGACGGATTGTTCAATCCAGGCGGCGGTCTGGAACAGATGCGCGTAAAAAGTGTCCAGCACCCAGGCCATCATGGGCCAGGCCATGACGGGGAAACCGGGCACAAAATAAACGCCCCCGTGCGCACCCACCGACGCTGGCGTGTCGCCCTGCAGAGAGCAAAAGAACCCGGGAATTTTGTTGTAGGGGTTGGGAATGATGCTGGCGCCCACCGGGAACATGCCCATGTTCAGGCGGTGGATGTTGTCAGGATGCACCGGTTGGTACACCGTGCCCTGCTCTTTGGCCAGGTCTTGCATGCGCTGGCGAATCAGGACTTCGGCTTGTGGATGCAGCGCCAGTTCACGGCCCAGCGCCCGGGCGGCGCACTGGCGGGTGTGGTCGTCAGGGGTGGCGCCTATGCCGCCTGTGGAAAACACCACGTCACCCGATTCAAAAGCGCGTTTCAAGGTGGCGGTGATGCGGTCTGGCGAATCGCCCACGTACTCGGCGTAATCAAGCTGCAGGCCGCGGGCCTTGAGCAGCTCAATCACGTGGGGCATGTGTTTGTCGGCGCGCTTGCCTGAGAGAATTTCATCGCCCACGATGACCAACCCGAACCGGCGTGGGGTGCTGTCAGGGCTGGGGCGGGCGGCCGGGGTCTGGGAGGGTGCTGTTGACGTCATCGCGCCATGTTACCGCCTCAACATCGATGACGTTCGGGTCCGCCGGTGTGCCCACCGGTGTGTCCATTGAGGCCGTGGGCGACTGGCCGTTGGCCTGCGCCCGCTGCGCCTGCAGGGCCGCCAAACAGTAATGCGCAAACCACAGGGACGACAAGGAAAACACCAGCATGTAGATCCAGACCGCCAGCGGCACCAGCACCACAAAGGCAGCAGCAAACATGGCGCCCGAGGCCCACAGCAAACTGGGCGCAGCGCCCAGGTAACCACACAACACCCCCATGCCCAGCAGCCAACCGCGGTGGGTGCGCAACAGCTCTCGCCGCTCATCGGCGCTGGCAAAGCCGGCCAGCACGTCAAAGGCCAGTACCCGGTAGGTCAGCCAGCCCCAGATCAAGGGCGGCAGCACCAGAATCAAGGGCGGCACCAACCACATGGGAACAGAGATGACCAAGGCCAGCAAAGCCAGCAATGTCGCCCCCAGCGACCAGGCCAGGCTCACCAACCAAGAGGCTCCACGCTGTCGCGCCAACTGGGGGAAACGCCGGCGCGCCACGAATTCAGTCAGGGCTGGGGTGGCCAGCAGGGACACCAGCAACAAGGACAGCACCACGATGAGGGGGGTGACGGCAAAAATAACAATCAGCGGTGCCAGCACAGTTTTGAGCCCGCCCGCGCCCACGCTGTGCAACCAGGCCCAGACGGCGTTGACAAAGCTTGAGGCCTCCAACCAGGCCCGCACGGCGGCCAGCGCCCCATCCCAAAAGAAATAACCAGCTCCCAACGCCAGCGCCACCATCAGCACCAAGGGCAGGAGCGACAACAGCACCACCCGCGGATGCAGGCAGTAGGCCACCGCGCGCCAGAAAGAGCTAAGAAACAGGTTCATCAGGCACGCCCCACCAGCCGTTTGAGCCCCTGCCACTGTTGCGCCCAAAAGCCAGCACCGTAATTGCGCCCCTGCTCAATTTGATCGCGCACGCCCGTGGCATCAAACCGGCGCTCGAAGTTGGCCGTGCCAAACAGCATGTCCCACCAGGGCAGCAGCACGCCAAAGTTGTAGCCGCCCAGCGTGTGCCTGCCCGCCGACTCATGCCCAATGCCCACGCTGTGGTGCAAGCGGTGAAAACGTGGGCTGATCCACAGCCGCTCGCCCAGACGGCCAAACCAGAGCCGCACATTGGCATGCTGAAAACTCTCGCTGAGCTGGGTCAGCGCCACGATGGCCACGAACTGGCCCGGCGCCACGCCAATCAACTGCGCCACCACAACCACCAGGGTTTGTTTGATGAGGTCGTCCAGCACATGGTTGCGGTTGTCGCTCCACATCGTCATCTGGCGCTGGGCGTGGTGCAGGGCGTGCAGCCGCCACCACCATTCAAAATGGTGCTGGCCGCGGTGAATCCAGTAGTTCAGGCAGTCCAAGGCCACCAGGTAAATCAGCAGGCTGACCCAGGCGAGGTCGGTCACACCCGGCCACCAGGCGTCGAGGTTGAAGGTGGGCAGCCCCGCCACCCGCAGCGCGCCAAAGCCGGCGTGGAACAGCGGATCGAGGGTAAAAAACAGCACCAGCCGAAACAGGCCCAACCGGTGAATGAAGGTGTAGAGCATGTCCACACGCACCGTGGCGCGGTCGGTCACGGGCTCCACCGGCAGCAGCCTTTGCAAAGGCCCGATCAGGCCAGCCAGCACCAGCAGTTGCAGCACCCCCACCAGCAACCAGCCGGTCGCATCAAAACCGTCCACCAGCAAGTTGCCCATGCCCAGATTGAACATCAGGGGCTGAATCAGGGTCTCGAACAACCCGCCCTGGGCGCTGGCAAAAAGGTCGGTCAAGAAGTCCATGGGTGGCCCCTTTCAGCGTGCCTGAGCACCGACCCAGGCCCGGTAGGCGGGGTGGGTGCGCAGCGTCTCAAAACAAAATCCTTTGGCCTGCAAGCCGGTGATCAGCGGCTCCAGCACGGCGGGCGCCCAAGCGTCCTTGCGCGACCAAATGCCCAGGTGGGCCATCAAAATATCGCCCCGGCGAATGTCGCGCAGGGCTTTGTTGAGCAAGGCCGGGTTACTGAACTGCTCGCTGGCGAGCTCATCGCCCAAAAAGCCTGCGGGCGCCCAAGCCACATGCGCATAGCCGCAAGACTTGGCCGCCGCCAGCAGCTGGGGCGAGGTCTTGCCACCGGGGGCGCGAAACAGGGGCAAGGGCGCTTGACCGGTGATGTCCTGCAAGCGCTGCGCCGCCTGGTTCAACTCGGCGCAGTAGGCCGGGGTATCGAGCACCAGGTTTTGCCCAACTTGCGCTCCGGCGGTGGGCCGCATGCGAAAGCGGCCCGGCTCGGGCAAATCAGCGCGCCAGTACATATGGTTGTAGGTGTGGGAGGCAAATTCATGACCCTCCAGGGCCCGGGCTTTCCACCACGGCGCCCAGTGGTTGCCCAGACTGCCGTCACCGGTTTGGGTGCGCTCGTTGGCCGCAAAAAACGTGACGCGAACCTGGTGGCGCGCCAGCACCTGGGCTATCAGCGGTGCCACCTCCATGTGGCCGGTATCGAAGGTCAGGTACAGCGGGTTTTTGCAGTCTCCAGGGGGGGCTGCTCGCGCCCAACCAGCTGCCAAACTGGTGGCCAGAGCGGTCGTCAACGCCAGAGCGCCAACCGCCAGTCGGCGATAAGTCGGGTGTCTGTCAGCGCGGCGCATGGTCCAGCGTCCAGACGCCGTGGGGAGATTTACCCACCTTGACCTGGCGCACCACCTTGCGGGTCTGGGTGTCGATCACACTGAGCTTGCCGGCCCAGCGCGAGGCCACATAGAGGTAGCGCCCGTCGGCCGACAAATCCATGCAATCAGGACCGCTGGGCGCAGGAAACCGGTCCACCACGGTCATGCCCACATAGTCGATCTTGCTGATGGTGTTGGCCACCCGGTTGCTGACAAACACATGGCGCTTGTCACCAGCACTGCGAAACGCGTGCGCGCCCTTGCCAGTTTTGAGGGTGTTGACCAATTTAGGCGCCGGGCCCGTCAAGTCATAGACTTCAACCCCTTCACCGCCGGTCAGGCCCACCAGCAGGAACTTGTCGTCCGGCGTGCCGAACACGTCAGCCGGCATGGGGCCGGTCTTGCCGCGCCATTTGAGGGTCTGGGTCAGCAAATCCACCACCACCAGCTCGTCGCTGTCCTGCATGGAGGCGTAAACCACCGTGCTTTTGCTGTCGATCCACAGGTGGCTGGGGGTCTTGCCGGTGGCAATGCGCTTGGCCAGGGTGAGCGTGCTGCCGTCCCAGCGGTAAATATCCACATGGTTGAGCCGGTTAGCGACCGTGACAAACCATTTCATGTCAGGCGAGAAGCGCAACTGGTAGGGGTCCAGAATGCCAGTCACGGTGCGCTGCACTTCGGCCGTTTTGGGGTCCAAAAACAAGAGCGAGTCACTCAAGGCATTGGCAACGACCAGCGACTTCTCGTCGGGCGTGAGGTACATGTGGTGCGGCTCTTTGCCGGTGGGAATGCGTTTGCGCTCCTTCCACAGGCCGGGGTCAATCACGCTGATGCTGGCGTCCTGCGAATTGAGCACAAAAATGGGCGCCGGGGTAGATGCGCTCCAGACCACCGGACTGGCCAGGCCCAGCAGCAAGGCAAGCAAGAAAAGCGGGCGGGAGCAGGCAGTAAAAATCACAAGAAACCACTTATAAAGATGAGCCGCAAGTGTAGCCGCCAGCCCTCTGGCTGCCGGTCTGACCGGTCTGAACGGCCTGGGCAGGTGCGCACTTTGCCGTACCATCGCCGGCATGACCGTTCTTGACATTCAGGGCGTGCGCCTGGAGGTGCAACCCGTAGGCCACCACGCCACGCCCGGCGACCGCGCACCGCTGGTGTTTTTGCATGAAGGCCTGGGCAGCGTGGCCCTGTGGCGCGACTGGCCCGCCGCGCTGTGCCAGGCCACGGGACGCGCCGGCTGGGTTTATTCGCGCCGTGGTTATGGCCAGTCCGACCCCGTGCCCGACGTGCGCCACAGCGGGCGCCTGAAGCCTGACTACCTGCACACCGAAGCCTGGGACGTGTTGCCTGCACTGTGCAAGGCGCTGCATATTGAGCGCCCAGTGCTGGTGGGTCATTCAGACGGTGCCAGCATCGCCCTGCTGCATGCCAGCCGTGAACCGGTGAGCGCCTGCGTGGTGTTGGCGCCCCATGTCATGGTGGAAGCGGTGTCCATCACGGCCATTGAAGCCGCCCGCACCGCGTTTGAGTCTGGCGTGCTGCGCGAACGGTTGGCGCGCTTTCATGCCGATGTGGACGGCGCCTTCTGGCAATGGAACGACGTGTGGTTGAGCCCGGGCTTTCGCAGCTTTGACATACGCCCCGAGTGCCGCAGCATCAGCGCCCCGGTGCTGGCGCTGCAAGGGCGGGACGACCCGTACGGCAGTCTGGCGCAAATTGAGCACATCGCGCTGCCCCCCGCGCAGATCACGCGCCACGCTTTGAGCGCCTGCGGCCATTCTCCGCACCGGGAGCAAGCGGCCTTGAGCACGCAACTGATCACCGCATTTTTAGCCCCCCTGGCTTGAGCGGTGGTTTTAGCCGCCTTGAATCAAGGCCAGATCAGTTGCACTGAGCCAACGCCACTGGCCCGGCGCCAGCTCGTCAGGCAGTTTCAGCCCGCCGATTTGTGAACGGTGCAAGGCCTCCACCCGGTTGCTCACCGCCGCCACCATGCGCTTGACTTGGTGGTATTTGCCTTCGGTCAAGGTCAGACGCAGGTGGTGGCTGGACACCGCCTCGCAGGCCGCAGCGCGCACCGGCTTGGGGTCATCGTCCAGCACCACGCCAGACAGCAACTTGCTGACCTGCGCCTCATCCAGCGGGTGCTTCACGGTCACCTCGTAGACCTTGGGCACATGGTGGCGCGGCGAACTCATGCGGTGAATGAACTTGCCGTCATCGGTCAGCAGCAAAAGCCCGGTGGTGTCCTGGTCGAGCCGGCCCACGGCCTGCACGCCCTGCACAGCGCCTTTTTGCGGCCGCAAGCGCAGCGGCGAGGGCAGCAAGGTGTAAATGCTGGGGTAGGTGGACGGCTTTTGTGAACACTCGGTGGCCGTGGGCTTGTTGAGCATCACGTACGCCTTCTCGTGGTACGGCCAGTCCACGCCCTGCACGTGCAGGCGCAAGCCTGGCGCTTCAAAGTGCGCCGCTGAGTCGGTGCACTTGACCGGCGTCAGCGGGTTGCCGGGTTCATACACCAGCACCAGGCCCTGCTGCACCAGTCCGGCGCAAACGCGCCGTGTGCCAAAGCCCTGGGAATAAAGAATGTCTTGTAACTGCATAGCCCCAAGTATCGCAAAGCGCCCTGCGGTGGCAGCACGGCCCCAATCCCTGTAAACTGTATATTTATACAGTTATTGAGCCATGACCACCGCTTTTTCTTCATCCAGCCTGCCACACACGCTGCAGCAGGCCCCTAGCCTGGCGGCGCCCAGCCCGCAGGCGAGCCACATCCGCCTGCTGGTACACCGCTTGTCGGCCGGCTTTCCCTCGCCTGCGGCCGACTACGCCGACGAGGGGCTCGATCTCAATCAGTACCTGGTGCGCCACCCGTCGGCCACCTTCATGTTCACGGTGCGCGGCGACTCCATGAAAGGCGCCGGCATTGAAGACGGCGACAAGGTCGTGGTGGACCGCGCGCTGCAAGCCCACAACCAGGACATCGTGGTGGCGGTGGTGAACGGCGACTACACCATCAAGCGCCTGTACCAACACCAGAACCGTGTGGAACTGCACCCAGAAAACCCGCATTACCCCCCCATCACGTTCACAGACGGCACCGAGCTGCAAATCTGGGGGGTGGTGGTGGGCGTGGTGCGCCGTTACGCCGTGCACGGCTAGCCATGACCGCCGCGCCCATTTTTGCGTTGGTCGACGTGAATAATTTTTACGTCTCTTGTGAGCGTGTTTTTCAACCGCAGCTCGAAGGCGTGCCGCTGGTGGTGCTGTCAAACAACGATGGCTGCGCGGTAGCCCGTTCGGCTGAAGTGAAGGCGCTGGGAGTCAAGATGGGGACGCCGTGGTTCAAGATGAAAGAGCTAGCCAGAGAGCATGGCATTGAAGCGCGCTCGTCCAATTACACCCTGTACGGCGACATGAGCAACCGGGTGGTCGCCATCCTGCGCAGTTTTTCCCCGGAGCTGGAGGTTTACAGCATTGACGAGTGTTTTCTGCGCGTGGAGACCCTGGCGCACCTGTACGGTGGCGCTGCGTCGATGGGCGAGCAGATGCGCGCGCAAGTTTTGCAATGGACCGGGTTGCCGGTGTGCGTGGGCTGCGGCCCCAGCAAAACCCTGGCCAAGTTGGCCAACCACCTGGCCAAGAAAAACCCGGTGTTTCAGGGCGTGTGTGACCTGCATGCCCTGTCCCGCGCTGAGCGGGTGCAGTGGATGCAGCAAATCGAGGTCAGCGAGGTCTGGGGCGTAGGCCGGCGCTTGGGCAAACGGCTGCAAGCCATGGGCATTCACACGGTGCAAGATTTGCGCAAAGCCTCGCCGGCCAGCATGCGGGCGCAATTTGGTGTGGTGATGGAGCGCATCTGCCAGGAACTGCGCGGCGTCTCTTGCCTGGCATTGGAAGAAATGCTGCCCCGCAAGCAGCAAATCATGGCCTCGCGCAGTTTTGGCACAGCGGTTGAATCGTTGCCGGAAATGCGCGAAGCCGTGACCCTGCATGCGAGCCGATCCGCCGAAAAGCTGCGCGCCCAGGGCTCGGTCGCAGCGGCCGTTTATGTCTTTGTGCAAACCAACCGTTTCCGCGAAAGTGACCGCCAATACAGCGCCGGCCTGCTGGTGCCCTTGGCAGACGCCAGCGACGACACGCTGGCCCTGAACCGGGCCGCACAACTCGGCCTGCAAAAAATTTACCGCTCTGGCTACCGCTACAAAAAAGTCGGTGTGATGCTCATGCTGCTGTCGGACAAGGCCCGGCGCCAGGAAACGCTGTTTGACGACCCGGGCGCGCTGGCCCGCTCGGTGCGCCTGATGGCCGCCATGGACCACCTCAACCGCACCTATGGACGTGGCACTTTGCGCCCAGCCGTAGGCGGCACCACCCAGCGCTGGGCCATGCTCTGCGATAAACGGTCGCTGCGTTACACCACGCGCTGGGATGAACTGCCCGTGGCGTCCTGAGTGGGTTGACGCTGTTCAAGGCGTGACTTTGACGCCCTTCCAGAACGCGATGTGGTCGCGAATGGACTGTGCTTCGGGCTTGGGCTCGGGGTAGTACCAGGCGGCGTCCACATTCATGTCGCCGTTGACCAGCAGCGAGTAGTAACTCGCCTGGCCTTTCCAGGCGCACATGGTCTTGTGGTTGCTGAACTGCAGAAAGGCCGGATTCACCGCACTGCGCGGGAAATAGTGGTTCCCTTCCACCAAAACGGTGTCGTCACTTTGCGCAATCACCGTGTCGTTCCAGATGGCTTTCATAGCGGGCTCCTGAAGAAAATGGCATCAACCGAGGGCGGGTCTGCGCTCAACCGCCATCGCGCATCTGGCTGACCCAGATCAGCTGCTCGGTGGGCAAACGCAGTTGCACGGCCTTGTCCAGCAACTGCTGGCGCAGCGTCGCGCTGAGTTGGCGGTCACGGGCCAAAATCCAGACGTACTCACGGCTTGGCCCCACCACCAGCGCCCAGCGGTAATCGGGGTCCAGCGCGGCCACATGGTAGCCGCCGTAAAACGGGCCGAAGAACGACACTTTCAAGGAGGCCTGGTTGGTCGCACCGGTAAACAGCGCACGCCCATTCGCCTGCTTCCACTCGCCTTTTTTGCTGTCAAAGCCGCGGTTGATAACGCGCACGCTGCCGTCAGGCTGTGCCTGGTAGGTCGCGCTGACATCGGTCAGCCCACGCTCAAACGAATGGTCCAGGCGCGCCACTTCAAACCACTTGCCTTCATAGCGCGCCAACTCAAACGGCGTGACCGAGGTGATGCCCTCGGGCGGCGCCGTGGAACAGGCGCCCAACGCCAACAAGACGCCCAGGCCCAGCAGCACACCGAGGCGGCGTGTGAGGCTCTGCCAAGGGCCCATCAGCTGCCCGCCACTTTCATGCGGTTGATCAAAATAGAACCCACCGTTTTGGCGCCGTAGTTGTAGGTGTCAGCGCCCACGGCCACCATGCCTTTGAGCATATTTTTCATGTTGCCGGCAATGGTGATTTCATGCACCGGAAAGGCGATACGGCCTTTCTCCACCCAAAAGCCACTGGCGCCACGCGAGTAATCACCGGTGACATAGTTGACGCCGCTGCCCATCAGCTCGGTCACAAACAAGCCGGTGCCGAGTTTTTGCAGCATCGCGTCCAGGTCGTCGCTCGCGCGGGTGTGGCGTGACGACAAAATCAGGTTGTGCGAACCGCCAGCGTTGCCCGTGGTTTTCATGCCCAGTTTGCGCGCCGAATAGCTGCTCAAAAAGTAGCCCTGCACGCGCCCGGCTTCCACCACCTGACGCGCTTTGACACGCACGCCCTCGTCGTCAAACGGCGAACTGCCTTTGCCGCGCTTGATGAACGGGTCTTCCATGATGTCGATGTGTTTGGGCAGCACCTGCTTGCCCAGCGAATCGAGTAAAAAAGTACTCTTGCGGTACAGCGAACCGCCGCTGATGGCCTGCACAAAAGCGCCCAGCAAACCCGCCGCCAGGGGCGACTCAAAGAGCACCGGGCATTCGGTGGTGGCAATCTTGCGTGAGCGCAAACGGCTCAGGGCGCGCTCGGCGGCGTAGCGGCCAATGGCTTCGGGTGCAGTCAGATCACCGGGGTAGCGCATGGAGCTGTACCAGGCGTCGCGCTGCATGTCCTGGCCCTTGCCGGCAATGGGTGAAACCGACAGCGAATGACGCGAACTGGCGTAGCCACCACGAAAGCCATGGGTGTGGGCGCTGAAAAAATGCGACTGCTGCGCCGACACGCTGGCACCTTCGCTGTTGGTGATGCGCTTGTCGGTCTGCAAGGCCGCCGCCTCGGTTACCAAGGCCAGCTTGGCGGCCTCTTCGCTGGTGATGGCCCAGGGGCAAAACAGGTCCAGGTCGGTGCGCTGCTTGGACGCTGGCGCCACATCGCGCGCGCTGGGTAAGGCGGCAAACGGGTCTTCGGCGGTGAAACGGGCAATGTCGTAGGCGGCCCGCACGGTTTGTTGAATCGCTGCTTTGGAGAAGTCCGACGTGCTGGCATTGCCCCGGCGGTGGCCAATATAGACCGTCACGCCGAGCGACTTGTCGCGGTTGCGCTCCACGTTTTCCAATTCGCCTTTGCGTACCGACACGCTCAGACCGCAGCCCTCGGAGGCTTCAGCACCGGCATCGGTGGCGCCAATTTTTTTGGCATGCGCCAGGGCGGTGTCCACCAGGTCTTCAAAAAAGGGGCGGCTGTAGCTAAAGCCGACGGCCGCTTGGGCCGATGCGAGGTGTGGATTGGGTTTCTTCATATGGGAAGCTATGATACTTGGCTGTGCGCGAACCCGCGCCCGTCTCCCTTTCCCTACGGCCAAACATGTCACGCAAACTCAAAAAAGGCTACTTCGTCAAAGGTGAATTCGTCGCCGAAGGCAGCGAACGCGATCTAGAACTCAAGCGCGAACTCAAAGGCACCGACGAACAAAGCCGCACCGACCTCAAGCGCGAAAGCACCGAGCTGCAAAAACTCGGTGAAGACCTGCTGACGCTGCGCGCTGACCTGATGGCGCGGCTGGACCTGACTGAAAAACTCAAGGACGCGGTGCTGGAGGCCAAGCGCATCACCAACTTTGAGGGCAAGCGCCGCCAGATGCAGTTCATCGGCAAGCTGATGCGCCTGGTAGACCCCGCCGTGCTGCAAACCGTGCGCGACGCCTTGACCGAGCAACACAGCGGCTCCGCCCACGACAACCTGGTGCTGCACCTGGCAGAAACCTGGCGTGACCGCCTGCTGGCCCATGACGATGCGTTTGGCGAGTGGCTGACCAAATGCCCCGACACCGACAGCCAGCAACTGCGCGCCCTGATTCGGCAGGCGCGCAAAGACGCCACCCCTGAAAAACCCGGCGAGGCTGTGCGCCACGGCCGCGCCTACCGCGATATTTTTCAGCTGCTGCGCGAGCAATTGGCGCAACCAGGCCAGACCAGCGCATCGGCAACACCAGACCCTGAGAACACGACCCCAGAGGAATCCTGAACATGACCCCTGCGCTGGCTTTTGATCCCGTCAAAATTGGCATCGTCTCCATCAGCGACCGCGCCTCCAGCGGGGTTTATGTCGACAAAGGCCTGCCTGCTCTGCAAGACTGGCTCACACGCGCGCTGCACAACCCGCTGCACTTTGAAGCGCGGCTGATTCCCGACGAACAGGCCACCATCAGCGCCACCCTGGTTGAACTGGTGCAAGCCGGTTGTTCATTGGTGCTGACCACCGGCGGCACGGGCCCGGCCTTGCGCGATGTCACGCCTGAGGCCACGCTGGCCGTCGCCCACAAGGAGATGCCGGGTTTTGGCGAGCAAATGCGCCAAATCAGCTTGAGGTTTGTGCCCACGGCCATTTTGTCGCGCCAGGTGGCGGTGATTCGGGACCAGTCGCTGATCATCAACCTGCCCGGCCAGCCCAAATCGATACAGGAAACGCTAGAAGGCGTGAAAGACAGCCAGGGCGCTAGCCTGATGCCCGGTATTTTTGCCGCCGTGCCGTACTGCATCGACCTGATAGGCGGCCCGTACCTGGAAACCCAGGTCGACGTGTGCAAGGCTTTTCGCCCCAAAACGGCCTTGAAACCAACGCCGGCCTACCCGAACGCCGGGTCAACGGCCTAACTGACTTGACCCGACTTACTTGCCCACCAGCTGGTTGAACTTGTCGGCTTCGAATTGTTCTTGCCGCGCGGCGTCGCCGGGAACGCAATTGGTGGCTGACCGGTTGGCTTGCAGCGTCTCAATGGCCTGCCACAGCAGGGCAATTTGATGGTCCTGGCCTGAGGCGCTGTCAATCAGGCCGCGCAGGGCCTGGCTGACCGGATCGTCCTCGTGGGTGATGCCGTAAGCGGTGAACTTGGGCTCGGCGGTCGCCACATCGGCGCTCTCTCCAGCCTTGCTCTGGATGATGCGCGCCGGAATACCGACCGCCGTGGCGCCTGCCGGTACCGGCTTGATCACCACCGCATTGCTGCCAATCTTGGCGCCGTCCCCCACCTCAAAGCCGCCCAGCACTTTGGCGCCGGCGCTCACCACCACATCCTTGCCCAGGGTGGGGTGGCGTTTGGCGCCTTTGTAGAGCGAGGTGCCTCCCAAGGTGACGCCCTGGTAAATGGTGCAGCCGTCGCCAATCTCAGCGGTTTCACCCACTACCGTGCCCATCGCATGGTCAAAAAACACACGGTTGCCAATTTTGGCGCCGGGGTGAATTTCTATGCCGGTGAAAAATCGGCTCAGGTGGGAGGTAAAGCGGCCCAGCCATTTGAAGCCATGCGTCCAGAACCAGTGCGCGGGCCGGTGCAGAATGACCGCGTGCAAGCCGGGGTAACAGGTCAACACCTCCCAGGTGCTGCGGGCGGCCGGGTCGCGGTCAAGAATGCACTGAATGTCGGAGCGGAGTCTGGAAAACATCGTGCAAGTTTAGTCGCTCACAGGGTGCTGCGCGTCTGACAAGGGCTTAGGCAAACCGGCCTGTTGTGCCATGGCTTTGGCAATACCGCGCAACATTTGCACCTCTTCCTGGGTGACGTGCGCACGGTTGAATAACTGGTTGAGCCGAGGCATCAATTTTTTGGGCACCTGGGGGTCCAAAAACCCAATCGCGATGAGTGAACGCTCCAGATGCGCCAGCATGCCCGCCACCTGGCTGGCATCGGCCAACACGGGCAGCGCGGTGGCCTCCTGCACGGCATATCCACCCAGGGCGAGGCGCCACTCGTAGGCCACCACCTGCAAGGCCGCCCCCAGGTTGAGCGAGCCAAATTTCGGGTTGCTCGGAATGCTCAGGCAGGTGTGGCAACGGTACACGTCTTCATTGCGCATGCCAAAGCGCTCAGAGCCAAACAAAAAACCCATGCCCATGTTGGCCGTGTCAGGCGGCGCTGCGGCTGGCGTGGCGGCATCGGGGCGCATGAGCGTTTCAAAATGGACGCGCGGCGTCACCGTGGGCGGACCAAAGTCTCGCGGGGTCATGGCGGTGGCACATAAATGGGTCATGCCGTCCAGGGCTTCGTCCAGCGTCTCGACAATGCGGGCCTTGTCCAGCACATCCAGAGCGCCGCTGGCACGCTGTATGGTTTCTTCACGGCGCAGCACATTGGGCCAGCGCGGCGCCACCAGTACCAGATCGTCAAAACCCATGGTTTTCATGGCGCGGGCTGCAGCGCCCACATTGCCGGCATGGCTGGTGTTGATCAGAATAAAACGGGTTTGCATGGGCTCACAAAAACAAGGCGGCGGCTTAGGGTGCCGGCGAGACGGGTAAAATCGCGCTATTGTCGCCGCCCGCATCGCCGGAACGGATTTGTAGCTCTTCATCCAAAATTTATGTCTCCCAATCTGCATCCCATGATCAATGTGGCCATCAAGGCCGCCCGTGCCGCCGGCTCGCTCATCAACCGCGCTGCGCTGGACGTTGAGTCGGTCCGTGTCTCGCAAAAAAAGGTCAACGACTTTGTCACCGAGGTTGACCACGCCGCTGAGAAAGTCATCATTGAAACCCTGCTGACGGCCTACCCTGGCCACGGCATCTGGGCCGAAGAATCAGGTCGGGAGCATGGCGCCAAAGACTCCGAATTCGTCTGGATCATCGATCCGCTGGACGGCACCACCAACTTCATCCACGGCTTGCCGGTTTATTGCGTCAGCATTGCGCTGGCCGTCAAAGGCAAGGTCGAGCAAGCCGTCATTTACGACCCCAGCCGCAACGACCTGTTCACCGCCACCAAAGGGCGCGGCGCCTACATGAACGACCGCCGCCTGCGCGTGTCCAAGCGCACCCGCTTGCAGGAATGCCTGATTTCCACTGGCTTCCCCTTCCGCCAGGACGACGACTTCAACAGCTACCTGCGCATGATGGGCGATGTCATGCAACGCACCGCTGGCCTGCGCCGCCCCGGCTCAGCCGCACTGGACCTGGCCTACGTGGCAGCCGGCTTCACCGATGGATTTTTTGAAACTGGCCTGCAAGCCTGGGACGTCGCAGCAGGCTCCCTGCTGGTGACCGAAGCGGGTGGCCTGGTGGGCAACTTCACTGGCGAAGCTGACTTTTTAGAACAACACGAGTGCCTGGCCGGCAGCCCGCGCATCTACGGCCAAATGGTGAGCATTTTGGGCAAGTACAGCAAGTTTGCCGGTGCCGGTGACAAAGCAGCCGTACGCCAGGCCGCCGCCGACATGCGCGAAGGCGCACCGCTGGCGCCTGCGCCAAGCGTGGCCGACGAGTGAAGTCTGCTGCCCCAGCACCTTGACTGATTCTGCTCAGTCCTCACACCAAACCACCTGCGGGTGGTTTTTTCATGGGTCACGTGGGGGCCGTTCCCGGGCATCCAAGGCTGATTGACACGTTGATGGTTTAAGGGTCAAATTTTTCATATGAAAATTCGCTCCCTTTTTCTGCTTTTTGTTATCGCTTTCAATAGCTTTTTAGCCCATGCTGAACCCAATGAAGCCGCGCTTTGCAAAGCGCAGGGGTATCCCGTGGGGACAGCTCGAACGTGGTTTATGGACAGCTGCTTTCGGGTGGGCTCTTTCACCCACCATGCTGAAATTCCAGGTATTTTTGGCGGCACAGCCAACGCCATGCAGCCGGCATCACAGCCCCTTACCCTGACCAAGGTGGAGAAAGAGCCAGCTTACAAGTGGAAGGTGGATGGCATCAATGGGCTGACGGTTGACGATTACCTTAAGCGCCAACCCGCCATGGCATTGCTGGTGATCAAGGACGGCGTCATTCAGCTTGAGCGCTACCAATACGGGCGCACCGCTGAGCACCGCTATTTGTCGAACTCAATGGCTAAAACGATGACAGCGATGGCGATAGGCCTGGCTTTGCGAGAAGGCAAGATCAAGTCGCTGGATGACCGGGCAGAGGTTTACGCACCCACGTTGACCGGAACAATTTATGGTGAAACCAGCATTCGCAATTTACTGCGCATGTCCTCAGGGGCCAAATTTGAGGAGCTTTATAACGGCGCTGATGACCTGGCGCGCTATGGCGCCGCAGCGTATTCTGGCGGAGCGGCAGCCGGTGCCAAAGTCATCGCGACTCGGCTTCATCCCCAGGGCCTGCTGTTTAATTACGCCAGTGCCGAAACCGACATGTTGGCCATGGTGATGCGGGGGGCAACCGGGCAAACCTTGAGCGCGTATCTGCAAACCAGGCTTTGGCAACCCATGGGCGCCCAGACCTCGGGCTTGTGGCGTGCGGGTGCCGATGGCCTGGAGCGGGCCAGTGGCAACTTCAACGCCACCGCGCAAGACTACGCCCGCCTCGGAATTCTGTTGGCCAACGATGGTATGCGTCCAGACCGGCCTGATTTGGGGGAAATATTGCCCAAAGAGTTTGTGATTGAAGCGACCGACTGGCGACGCCACCCTGACGCCTTTCATCCGAAAAAGGCGACGCCCTATTACGGTTATGGCTACCAAGTCTGGACTTTTCCAGGCGCACAACGACGGTTTGCACTGTTGGGGGTTTACGGCCAGTCCATCTTTGTCGACCCCGCGCAAAAATTGGTGATGGTGCACCTGGCGGCCAACGCCACCGCAAAAGCTGGGCAAACCAGCATGGGACGTGAAGTTGGGGCGCTGTGGCATGGGTTAGTGACGCACTATGGCAGTTGGTAAGCAATTTCTCTTTTTTCAGCACGTTAGGATCCGGTATGTCCACCTTTCTGCCGGTTCTCTCGTTCAACCTGCTGGGTGACGGACTGCGCGATGCGCTTGCCCACTCGCAAAAATAACCCAAAGGCCCAACATGCTCAGCTTCGACGCGCTCAACTACCCCTACGCCTCCCGCCGCAACGTGGTCTATGCCAAGCGCGGCATGGTGGCCACCTCACAGCCTTTGGCGGCACAGGCCGGCCTGCAGGTGCTTCAGGCCGGTGGCAACGCCATTGACGCCGCGATTGCCACCGCCGCCGCCTTGACCGTAGTAGAGCCCAGCGCCAACGGTATTGGCGGCGACGCCTTTGCGCTGGTCTGGCACCAGGGCAAGCTCCATGGCTTGAACGCCAGCGGCCCCGCGCCCCAAGCCATGACGCTTGAAAAGCTGACCGCGCAGGGTTTGACCGAAGTGCCTAAATACGGCCCGCTGCCCGTGACTGTGCCCGGCACGCCAGCGGCTTGGGCCGCGTTGGCTCAGCGCTTTGGCCGCATGCCCTTGACCCGCTCGATGGCTGGCGCCATTGAACTGGCGCAAGACGGCTTCCCGCTGTCACCCTCAGTAGCTTTTGCCTGGCAACAGGCCACCAAGGTCTTTCGTCAGCAACTCAAGGGCGACCATTTCAAGTCCTGGTTTGACACCTTTGCACCCGAGCGCGCGCCGCTGGCCGGAGAAATCTGGCGCTCCAGCGCCCATGCGCAAACCCTGCAATCGATTGCTGAAACCAAAGCCGAGAGCTTTTACCGTGGGCCGCTGGCCGAGCGCATCGCCAGCTGTGTGCAGTCCGCTGGCGGCTACCTCAGTACCCAAGACCTGGCTGATTTTCAGGTGGACTGGTGTGACCCCATCAGCGTCAACTACCGGGGCTATGACGTGTGGGAAATACCCCCCAACGGCCACGGCCTGGTGGCGCTCATGGCCCTCAACATCCTGAAGGGTTTTGAGTTCACCGACCGCGACGCCTTGCTCACCCACCACCGCCAGATCGAGGCCATCAAGCTGGCCTTTGCCGATGGCTTTGCCCACATTGCCGACCCCGCGCACATGCGGGTGTCGGTGGCTGACCTGCTCAGCGAAAGCTACGCCCAGGAGCGCCGCGCCCTGATTGGCGAGCACGCCTCGCTGCCCCTGCCCGGTGACCCCGCCCGTGGCGGTACCGTGTACCTCAGCACGGCCGACAGCGAGGGCAATATGGTGTCGCTCATTCAAAGCAATTACATGGGCTTTGGTTCGGGGCTGGTGGTGCCGGGTACCGGCATTGCCCTGCACAACCGGGGCAATAATTTTTCACTCGTTGCAGATCACCCCAACTGCCTGGCGCCAGGCAAACGGCCCTACCACACCATCATTCCGGGCTTCCTCACCAAAGATGGGCAAGCGGTGGGGCCATTTGGCGTGATGGGCGGCTTCATGCAGCCCCAAGGTCATGTGCAAATGGTCATGAACACGGTGGACTTTGGCTTGAACCCCCAGGCATCGCTGGACGCACCGCGTTGGGAATGGGAAGCGGGCAAGCGCGTCAACATTGAGCGCTCCACACCAGAACACCTCTTTCACGGGCTGGCCCGGCTCGGTCACGACGTGACCTGGTCCAACAACCGCATCGCCTTTGGGCGTGGGCAAATCATCTGGCGCAACGCAGACGGCGTGTTGTGCGGTGGCACGGAGCCCCGTACCGACGGGTCCATTGCCGCCTGGTAAGAGCAGACGTCTCTTACCGAAATTCATAACTAGGATCTTGACCCATGCCCTTCACCACCAAAAGCTACGCAGCCCATTCACCAACGGGCCGACTGGAACTGTTCCGCTTTGACCGCCGCAGCCCACGCGACAACGATGTGGTCATCGATATTCTGTATTGCGGCATCTGCCACTCCGACCTTCACACCGCCCGCAACGACTGGGGCAACGCCAAATACCCGCTCGTGCCCGGCCACGAAATTATCGGTCGCGTGCTGGAGGTCGGCCCACGGGTCACACGCTTCAAGGTGGGTGACTCTGTGGGTGTAGGGTGCATGTTGGATTCATGCCAACACTGCAATTCTTGCGGCAAAGGCTGGGAGCAGTACTGTGAAAACGGCGCCACCTACACCTACAACGGAGCAGACAGGTTAGACGGCAGCCGCACACAAGGCGGGTACGCCGAGCAGATCGTGGTCAAGCAAGACTTCGTGCTCAAAGTGCCTGAGGGCCTGGATTTGGCAGGAGCCGCCCCGCTGCTGTGCGCAGGCATCACCACCTATTCGCCGCTGCGCCATTGGAAAGTTGGCCCGGGTAGCCAAGTGGCCGTGGTGGGTCTAGGGGGGCTGGGGCACATGGGCTTGAAGCTGGCCAAAGCCATGGGGGCTGACGTCACCCTGTTCAGTCGCTCACCCGACAAGCAAGCCGATGCACATCGCCTGGGGGCTGACCGCGTGGTTCTCTCTACCGACCCGGCGCAAATGGCCGGCGTGGCAGGCCTTTTTGACCTGATCATTGACACCGTGCCGTATGTTCATGATCTGAACCCTTATGTGCCAACGCTTGCCGCAGGCGGAACCCTGGTGATGGTCGGCTACCTCGGCCCACTGGAGAATTTGAGCACCAGCCCTCTGGTGCTCAAGCGCCGCGCCGTGGCTGGCTCGCTGATTGGTGGCATTGCAGAAACCCAGGAGATGCTGGATTTTTGTGGCCAACACGGCATCACGTCTGATGTTGAAATGATCCGTATGGACGATGTCAATGAAGCCTATGAACGCCTGCTTAAAGCCGATGTGAAATACCGCTTCGTGATTGATATGGCTTCGCTGAAAAATTAGGCGGTTTGCAAGCTGGGGTAATCGGTGTAGCCTTTGGCGCCAGGGGTGTAAAAAGTTGCTTGATCTGGCACATTAAGCGCAGCACCTGCCTGCAGGCGCGCCGGCAAATCCGGGTTTGCCAAAAAGGCAGTGCCAAAGGCGACGGCGTCTAATTTTTTATCCCGAATGGCGGCCTCGGCTTCTTCGCTGCTGTAGCCCATGTTGCCAATCAG
>CAJCCO010000056.1 GCA_903960915.1 uncultured beta proteobacterium | reverse complement strand
CTGACGCAGTGCGGGAAGGCCCTCCCCGTCTTTGGCACTTAAAAACAGACGTGGGGTTTGAACCCCCGCCACTTCAAAGAAGTCCTCCAGCTGAAGCGGCCGACGCTCGTCCTCTAAGGCATCTAGTTTATTGAAAACCAGCAACTGGGGAATTTCGGCAGCACCGATTTCTTGCAACACCTGTTGAACCTCAGCAATCTGCTCCGGGTAATTCGGGCTTGATGCATCCACCACATGAATCAGCAAGTCGGCATCAACCGCCTCTTGCAGTGTCGCTTGGAAGGCGTCAATCAGTCCGTGCGGTAAGTCTCGAATAAAGCCAACTGTGTCGGACAGCGAGACAGAACGGCCCGCCTCTCCGAGGTAAAGCTGGCGCGTGGTGGTGTCCAAGGTGGCGAACAACTGGTCTGCGGCATAAGCACGGGCTTTCACCAAGGCGTTGAACAAAGTTGACTTGCCCGCGTTGGTGTAACCCACCAGGGAGATATTGAAGGCATCACGACGTTCGCGCTGGCGGCGTTGGGTCTGCCGTTGGCGTTTGACCTTGTTCAGGCGCTCTTTGATCTTCTTGATGTTGTCGCCAATCATGCGCCTGTCGAGCTCAATCTGAGTTTCTCCTGGGCCGCCGCGCATACCAATACCGCCGCTTTGCCGCTCTAGGTGAGACCAGCGGCGTACCAAGCGGGTGCTCAGGTACTGCATGCGGGCCAATTCAACTTGTAACTTGCCTTCATGGCTGCGTGCGCGCTGCTTGAATATTTCCAGAATCAACAGGGTGCGGTCATTGACCGGCAATTCCAGATGCCGCTCCAGGTTACGCTGCTGCGCCGGGCTCAAACTTTGGTCGAACAAAACCTCAACAGCACCCATCTGGGTGGCCAGTTGTTTGATTTCGTCGGCTTTGCCACTGCCCACAAACAGAGCAGCATCAGGCGACTTTCTTTTGCAGGTGATGCGGGCAACCGGAAGAAGGCCAGCCGACTCCGCCAGCAGCCCCAACTCAGCCAGTTCACCGTCAAAGTTGGGGAGGCCAAAATCTACCCCAACCAGAAGAGTTGGCGCAGAATTTTTATCAGGCTGTGGCAGGTTGATCACCCTCGGCTGTAGAGAGATTCACGGCACGTCCCGGCACAATGGTCGAGATGGCGTGTTTGTAAACCATTTGCGTGATCGTATTGCGAAGCAAAACGACGTACTGATCGAAAGACTCAATCTGACCTTGCAGCTTGATTCCGTTAACCAGGTAAATGGAGACCGGCACATGCTCTCGACGCAAAGCGTTGAGGAAGGGGTCTTGAAGTAACTGACCTTTGTTGTTCACGATATTCTCCGTGTTCAGAAATTAAGAAGCGCTGACGATAACACAGCTCATTGTCATAACCTGCACGGCAGGGACAAACTGTGCCAAGTTATGGACATAATTCTCGGTTGAAGACGTTAATCTTTCACCTTGTCGGCAAATGGGTTACTCGCTGTCTTCATTTCAATGCGCAGCGGCGTTCCGACCAAGTCAAATTCTTTCCTGAAACGACCTTCTAGGAAGCGTTTGTAAGATTCGGTGACGTGCTCCAAGGAGTTGCCATGAACGATGATGACCGGCGGGTTCATTCCCCCTTGATGCGCGTAACGCAACTTGGGACGGAACATACCGGCGCGTTTGGGGCTTTGAAACTGCACCGCTTCGAGCAACAAACGTGTGAGCACCGGCGTCGTCATCTTGCAATTGGCCGCCTTGTAGGCTTGTGCAATAGAAGCCCACAAAGGCCCTAAACCCTGTCGCTTCTGGGCAGAAATCAGATGCATGGCGGCAAATTTCAAAAAGGGCAACCTGGTTTCGATGGAGCGTTTCACCAACTCCCGCTGGTACTCATCGACCGCATCCCATTTGTTGATGGCCAGCACCACAGCGCGGCCATTTTCAAGAATGTAGCCTGCAATGTGTGCATCTTGGTCGGTCACGCCTTGGGTGGCATCAATCAGCAACAGCACCACGTTGGCCGACTCAATAGCCTGCAAGGTTTTGACCACCGAAAATTTTTCAATGGCTTCAAACACCTGCCCCTTACGCCGCAAGCCCGCGGTGTCGATCAGCTCAAACTTTTGGCCGTTGCGTTCAAACGGCACTGAGATGGTGTCGCGCGTAGTGCCCGGTAGATCAAAAGCAACCAGGCGCTCTTCGCCCAACCACACATTGATGAGGGTCGATTTGCCTACATTGGGTCGCCCTGCAACCGCCAGCTTGATGACGCCGGGCGCAGCTTCTTCCAGCGTTTCGTCCGGGTCTTTCAAATTGAGCGGGGCCAGCGCCATGTCTACCAGCGTGCGAATGCCCTGGCCATGCGCTGCCGAGACGGGAATCACCTCGCCCAGACCGAGCTCGAAGAACTCCACCAATTGCGCGCTGGCCACCATGCCTTCTGACTTGTTGGCGGTGAGCAGACAGGGTTTGCCCAAGCGCCGCAGGTATTTGGCAATTTCGTAGTCTTGCGCAGAAATTCCCTCACGCGCGTCCACAACAAAGATCACCACATCCGCTTCGGCCACGGCTTGCCGCGTCTGCTTGGCCATTTCTTTGAAAATGCCCGTGGTGGCATCCGGCTCAAAGCCACCGGTGTCGATCACGATGAATTCGTGTTTGCCTTGCTTGGCGTTGCCGTAATGGCGGTCGCGCGTCAGTCCGGCAAAATCAGCCACGATGGCATCACGAGACTTGGTCAGGCGATTGAAGAGTGTTGATTTACCAACATTAGGGCGGCCAACAAGGGCCAAAACAGGTTTCATATGACCACAGGGCCCAAGTTACTCAGGCCTGAAGCCAAACACAGCACCCTTGCGGGTGACAACAATCAAAGTTCCAGCGGCCAATATCGGGGCAGCAGCCGGGGACGATCCATCGGTAGACAATCTTTTGAGCAGAGCACCGTCTTCGCGGGACAACAAATGCACCCAGCCGGATTCATCGGCTACAGCGACTGAACGCCCCAACACCACTGGCGCCAACAATTTGCGGTACTTCAGCTTGTCAGACTCCCAGGCCGTGTCGCCATTGGCGGCACGCAAGGCAAATACCTTGCCGTCACCCTCGGCGCCAAAAACCAATTGGTTGTCAGCGTCTACACCCGCGGCGCCAGAGGCCGTCTTGGTCCACAACAAGCTCCCTCGGCCGGCATCAACACAGCCCACTGCCGCCTGGTAAGCACGGGCACACACCACGGTGCCCACACGCCCCACGTGCGAGACTAAATCGACCAAACGCTCAATTTCGTTGGCGCCGCGCGGGGAGGCAATGGCAGCTTCCCAGCGAATAACACCGTTTCCAGGGTTCAAGCCCACCAAGCGTCCCGACAAACCCACCACCAAGGTATCGCCCACGGCCAACAAAACGCCAGGCTGGCGCAACACCAGGGAGTCAGCAGGACGCTGTTGGCTCCACAACTTGCGTCCCGACTTGCCATCAAAAGCGCTCACGGTACGGTCTGCCGTCACCACAAATACCCGTGCACCCGCCACCAGCGGCGCAGTAAAACTCTGGGCATTCAGTTTTTGACGCCAAATTTCTTGCCCCAATTCAAGGGCTACCAGTTCGTTGTCGCGCGTGATGACCGCCGAGGTACGCCCGTCGCTGCCGGGGCCAGCTGCTATTTGCGCCTTGATGTTGGTACGCCAGATTTCCGCGCCAGTGACAGCATTCAGCGCCAGCAAAGAACCATCCGAGCTGGCCATCTCCACCGTCGATCCGTTGACCTTGATGTCCACCGGGAATTCCACCGGGGGAATTTTCACCGTCCAGGCCTGTTTGATGCCGAGCAAAGCGGGGTCTGGCCCTAGTTCTGCAGGACTGCGCTTTTCAGGTCCGCTTGAACAAGCAGTCAACAAGGCCAGCAGGCCCAAAGCACACCCAGTTTTAAGGGCCGTTGCGACGACTGAAAAATTCACTTTTTCACCTCGGACGCTGATGTGATCTGGGTATCAACCCCCAGTGCGTTCAACTTCACTTCCACCAAACGGCGGAACTCGATTTTTTCATCAAACAGCTTGTAAGCCTTTTCGTACTCGGCAATGGCCTCGGCTTTCTTGCCCTGAAGCTGGAGCAAATCACCTTTGCGGTCCGACACCATGGCACGGTACGAGGTGGGGAAATCGGCGTTCAATGGCTTGAGTGCTTCTTCGTAGTTCTTGGACTCTATCCACAAGGACGCCAAACGCAACCGGGCCACGGCCTGAAAGCCGGGTTCAGACGTTTGCTCGGCAACCCAGCTTAAAGCAGCTTTGGCCTGGTCAAGCTGGCCCAAACTGTAATAGTGCTTGGCCACCAGTAAACCCGCTTGCTGCGCGTAGCTGGTAGACGAAAATTTTTCTTTCATGTCGGCAAACACGCGGTCCACCTTGGCAGGCTCGGCCAGCTTCACGGTGCGCTCGACCTCGTCGTACATCGCAGCCGCTTGGCTAGACTGATTTTTTTGCCAGTACTGGTAGAAGTTCCAGCTCGCAAAAGCACCCAGCACAACGATCAATAGCCAGGTGATCAGGTTGCCGTATTGCTTCCAAAAATGTTTGAGCTGGTCGAGTTGCTCTTGTTCTTCAAGATCTAATTGGTTTGCCATAGTGGTGCCTGTTTTAATTTTTCGATTGTAGGGTGACCGCCCAGGCGGCAATGTCGGCCAGGGACTGGGTAATTTGCTGCCCATCCCCATCGCGCAGCGATTTCACTGCCAACTGGTTGTTGGTCAACTCTTCAGCGCCAAAAATGAGCGCAAAACGTGCGCCACTGCTGTCGGCCCGTTTAAATTGCGACTTGATACTGCCCATGCCCTCGGCCGTGCTGGTGTGCATTTGAATGCTGACCCCCAGCTCGCGCAGGGTTTGCAAGGTGCGCAGTGCCACGGGCAATGCCTGCGCCTCAGGCACGATGGCATAGGCATCCAGGCTAACGGGATCGGCCACCAAGTTTTGTTCCTTGAGCAGCTCAAGCACCCGGTCTACCCCCAAAGCCCATCCGACGGCGGGTGCGGGTTTGCCACCAAGTTGCTCAAACAGGTAGTCATAGCGACCACCGGCGCAGACTGTACCTTGCGAACCCAGGCGATCGGTGGTGAATTCAAACACGCTCAGGTTGTAGTAATCCATGCCCCGAACCAGTCGGGGATTGACCGTGAATGCCACGCCATTGGCTTCCAAAATGGATTTGAGGGCATTGAAATGCGCCAGCGACGCCTCCCCCAGGTAATCCAGCGTTCGGGGCGCCGCTTCAACCATTTCACGCATGGCCGGGTTTTTGGTGTCCAGAATGCGCAGCGGGTTGGTGTAGAGACGCCGTTTGGCATCTTCATCCAGCAGTTCAGCGTGCGCTTCAAAGTAGGTAATCAGGGCTTTGCGGTGCAACAAGCGCTCTTCAGGTTGTCCCAGGGTATTGAGTTCCAGGCGAACATCGTTCAAGCCCAATTCTTTCCACAGCGCCACGGCCAGCAGGATCAGCTCTGCGTCCACTTCAGGTCCTGAAAAGCCCAAGGCTTCGGCGCCAATCTGGTCAAACTGCCGGTAGCGACCCCGCTGAGGCCGCTCGTGCCTGAACATGGGGCCGATGTAATACAGGCGCTTGCCGCCGTCATACAGCATGGAGTGCTCAATAGCGGCACGAACGACACCGGCGGTGCATTCTGGCCGCAGGGTCAGTGGATCGTCGTTGAGACTGTCCCGAAAAGAATACATCTCCTTTTCAACGATGTCCGTCACCTCGCCGAGGCCGCGAATGAACAATGGCGTGCGCTCCACTATGGGGGTGCGGATGTTTCTGTAGGCAAACCGCGACATCAGGGCGCGCACCTTGGCCTCCAGCCACTCCACCCCAGCAGACTGCGGCGGAAGCACATCATTCATGCCCTTCACACCGGTGAGTTTTTCAATTTTCCCGCTCACTTTTTTCTCAACAGACAACTCACTCATACGACCTCTACTGCATCGGCGTTGCCGAAGCGTTTTTCAATGTAATTTTCAACAATGGCCTGGAATTCAGTGGCAATGGCCTCGCCGCGCAAGGTCATGCGCTTCTCACCGTCAATGAAGACGGGGGCTGCGGGAGCCTCTCCGGTGCCGGGCAGGCTGATGCCAATGTCGGCATGCTTGCTTTCCCCCGGGCCATTGACGATGCAGCCCATGACCGCCACCTTGAGTTTCTCTACACCAGGGTACTTGTCACGCCAAACCGGCATTTGCGCCCGCAAAAAGTCTTCTATCTGCTTGGTCAGTTCTTGAAACGTGGTGCTGGTGGTACGGCCACAACCAGGGCAAGCGGTGACGCTGGGAACAAAAGAGCGCAACTCCAGAGCCTGCAAAATATCCGCAGCGATTACCACCTCTTGGGTGCGCGACTCGCCGGGTTGCGGCGTCAGCGAGACGCGAATGGTGTCGCCAATGCCTTCCTGCAACAAAATAGACAAGGCCGTAGCAGAAGCCACCACCCCCTTGCTGCCCATGCCGGCTTCTGTCAGACCCAAATGCAGCGGGTAATCGCAGCGCCTGGCCAGCTCACGGTAAACCGCGATCAAGTCTTGTACGCCGCTGACCTTGCAGGACAAAATGATCTGGTTGGCGTTCATACCCATATCAACCGCACGCTGCGCAGACTCCAAAGCCGAGGTGATCAAGGCCTCGTACATGACCGGTTTGGCATCCCAGGGGGTAGCTCTTTGGCTGTTCTCGTCCATCAGGCTGGCGAGCAATTCTTGGTCCAGGCTGCCCCAGTTCACGCCAATGCGTACAGGCTTATTCCAGCGCATGGCCACTTCGATCATTTGACCAAACTGGCGGTCGCGCTTGTCGCCCTTGCCCACATTACCCGGGTTGATGCGGTATTTCGACAAAGCCTGTGCGCAATCGGGGTGATCGGTCAGCAAGCGGTGGCCGTTGTAATGAAAATCACCAATCAGCGGCACCTCAATCCCCATGCGGTCCAATTGCTCCCGAATGGGCGCCACGGCCATGGCGGCTTCAGGCGTGTTGACGGTCAGTCGCACCATTTCTGAGCCAGCCAGGGCCAACTCTTTCACCTGAATAGCTGTGCCAATGACATCGGCCGTGTCTGTATTCGTCATGGACTGAATACGCACGGGGGCATCGCCACCCACGGTAATTATTTTCGAGCCCCAACTGACCTGGGCTTGGCGTGAATTCCGGGCTTTGGGAAACGCCGTGGCAATAGGACCTGATAACTGCATTACTTCACCTCAAAGCGCGCAACATTGTCCTTGGCCAAGGCCTTGACATCAAAAGCTTGACCTCTAACCTGCACCTGCACTGCATCGGCGCGTCCAAGTACCACGGAGAGGGGTAAATTTCCTGAGGCACCCAGCACCTCACCCACCTGCAATGTTTTTCTGACCTGAACAATACCCCGGGCATCCACAATTTCAACCCAGCTTGGGGCGGTGGCTTTCAACACCACCAGCCCGGTAGTCAAGCCAGAACCCGCCACAACAGACGCTGAGTTGACCGCACCTCCAGACGCTTCAACCCCGGATGTGGCGGAAGCGCCCGGTATCGGGCTGGTAACAGTCGCGTAGGCTGATGCTGGCGGGAGGGGCAAGGTTGCCGGTGAGCTAATGATGGACTCGACCGGCGTTACTTTGACCGTAGGCGCAGTTGGTTGGGATGGAAAAAATAAAAGCACGGCCATGCCCACGAGCAACAGCAACAAGGTGAGCCCAAGCGGCTTGGAGAACTGGCCAAAAAACGGCAAATTGCCATAGCTGATCTGAAAATTCGGCGACACCCGACTGCCCTGCGTCACCGATTTCAGTCGCGGGGTCATGGAATCGGGCAGCCGCGCCATGATGGGCGCGGGGTCCATGCGAAGCGTTCGGCAAACACTGGCCGCCAGCGCACGCACAAACACCACATCGGGCAGCAGGTCAAACCTGTCCGCCTCGAGCGCCTCAAGCTTTTTCACGGGCACTTTCAGCGAAACGGCCAGCGCAGCAATGTGCAAGCCAGACGCCTCACGCGCTTGACGCAGCATGGCGCCTGCAGTCATGGCCGCGGTGTCCCCTACAGGGGTCTGTTGGGGCGTGTCGTGCACGAATGTTGTTTCCTTTTCACTCATCAAACTTCCCTAGGTGATAGGCGCCAAGCTCTGTGGACTGGGCAAACCGTTTTTCTAATTGTGAAGCCAGTTGCAAGACGGCGTCCTGGTTCTGGAGGCGGCGTTCCACCTTGATACCCAGCCAGAGCGTTTGTGAATTGGCCAATTCACTGTTGTTCAGGGGGCGAATGTAAAAACGGGCCTGCTCTAACGCCTGGCGTTGAAAAACCAGTAAGGCCAGGTTGTAACGGGTGAGCGGGTCGTTGGGTTCGAGTTCAAAAGACTTCACCAGGCTGGTCTCAGCTTGAGGGGCTAGCCCCGCTTTTATCTGGCACAAACCGAGCAAGCGGTAGGACTTGGCCTTCTCGCCGTATTGGGGACTGGCCAGTGCACTCGCAAACAGCGGCCAGGAATCGGCAAACCTGGATTGCTGACACATCAGCCAGGCGCTGTTGTGCATCACATTGGCATCACGCGGGTTCAAGGCCAGGGCTTGCGAGAAGCTTTGCTCGGCCAAGCTCCATTCATTGAGGCTCATGTGAACCAGGCCGCGCAAAGCCAACGCATCGCTGAAGCTTGGGTCAGCGGCCAGAGACAATTTGATTTCATCCAGTGCGATACGGGCGCTGCCAATCTGAAAATAATTAAGCGCCAGCGCCATTCGAAGGCGGGCTCGCTTGCGGGCGTCCGTGTCGTTGCTGCTGGTGTCATCCATCGAACTCGTGGTCGAAGCAGCGCTGGGTTGAAACGTGCTGCAGCCTGGCAAGAGCCCCAGGCCCATCAGCAGCAAAGCCCAGAAAAGAGGCAGGAATCGATTCAATCCGGCAGGTGCGCGCTTCATGTTCAGGGCTTAAAGCTCCGCAGGGGGTGATGCCAAAGAAGCTACCGGTTGCAACATGATGGTGCGTTGCCGAGCCATCCGACTGGCTACACCGGTCCGGTCTTTCACGTCGCCTGCCAATTGGCCGCAGGCCGCATCAATGTCATCGCCGCGGGTTTTTCGAACCGTGGTGACGATGCCTGCATCCAGCAACACCTTGGCAAACTTGAGCACCTGCTCCTTGGACGACTTGTGCAAACCAGAGGCCGGGAACGGGTTGAAGGGAATCAGGTTGAACTTGCACCACACGCCACCGGTGGCATGCGCTTTCACCAGTTCTACCAACTGCTGCGCGTGCGCCAACTGGTCATTAACCCCGTCCAACATGCAATATTCAAACGTAATGAAATCTCTGGGCGCATGGCCCAGGTAACGGTTGCAGGCATCAAGCAACTCAGCAATCGGGTACTTGCGGTTCA
This sequence comes from uncultured beta proteobacterium, assembly GCA_903960915.1. Taxonomy (GTDB): domain Bacteria; phylum Pseudomonadota; class Gammaproteobacteria; order Burkholderiales; family Burkholderiaceae_C; genus Rhodoferax. The sequence continues at coordinate 50,259 of CAJCCO010000056.1, read as the reverse complement.
AGGGCACCAGGTTGTCGCGCAAGGCGTCATCCGGCGCATGCAGAGAAACGGCCAGGGCGACAGGGCAATCCAGGGCCAGGCGGTCAATCATGGGGACCACGCCAGAGGTGGACACGGTGACGCGGCGGCGCGACAAACCATAGCCGTGGTCATCGAGCATGACCTTGAGGGCGGGTACCAACTCCGAATAATTCTGCAACGGTTCGCCCATGCCCATCATCACGACATTGGAGATAACGCGTTCCTGGCGACCTAAGTGCTGACGCAAAAAATGCTCGGCAAACCACAACTGGGCCACTATTTCACCGGTGGTCAGGTTGCGGCTAAACCCCTGGTGCCCGGTAGAACAAAACCGGCAACCCACTGCACAGCCTGCCTGCGAAGAAATACACAGGGTGCCACGGTCATCTTCGGGAATGAAAACAGTCTCAACGGCGTCACCGCCGCCCACATCAAACAGCCATTTGATGGTGCCGTCTTCTGAAATATGTTGGGATAAGACTTCTAGGGGCTTGACCACAGCGGTAGTGGCCAACTTTTCGCGCAGGGACTTGGCCAGATCGCTCATTTCATCAAATTGGCGTGCGCCTTTTTGATGAATCCACCGGAACAACTGAATCGCCCGGTAGCGTTTTTCACCCAGCCGTTCACAAAAGACGGCCAAACCCTCGAGGTCGTAATCGAGCAGGTTGACCGTCATTGCATGACTTATCGTGAATAAACGTTCATGCCGGGGAAGAAGAAAGCAACTTCCGCAGCGGCCGTGTCAGCGGCGTCAGAGCCGTGCACGGCATTGGCATCAATGCTGTCAGCAAAGTCAGCGCGGATGGTGCCAGGGGCAGCTTTCTTGGGGTCTGTCGCGCCCATCAGGTCACGGTTCTTCAAAACAGCGCCTTCGCCTTCGAGGGCCTGGATCATCACGGGGCCGGAGATCATGAAGTCCACCAGATCCTTGAAGAAAGGACGCTCTTTGTGAACGGCGTAAAACGCTTCGGCTTCACGGCGAGACAAGTGGGCCATTTTGGAGGCCACCACTTTGAGGCCAGCAGCTTCAAAGCGGGCATAAATCTGACCAATGACGTTTTTAGCAACGGCGTCGGGCTTGATGATGGAAAGTGTGCGTTCGATTGTCATAGTGTTCCTGAGCTTAAGTTTTTGGTATTCACCCATTGGGGCAAAGCCTGCGATTTTAACCTGTTAGCCATGCCTCCCTTGGGCAGGTGGGGGATTGATTCACAGGCGGCGCCTAGAACGAAACCCCGGCTTGCTTTAGCGGCCGCGGCCGCCACGACGGGTAACGCCGCCTGAAGAGCCTGAACCCGCCCCGCGGCGAGCGCCCTGCTCCTGGCGTTGGCGTGTAAAACTGTCGGCGCCTATGTAGCCAAAGGCTGTTTTCATAGGATCAGGCTGCGCTGAGGCCGGCGGGCGATCCTGGCGATCCGATCGATTTCCACGGCCTTGACCAGCGCCAAAAGACGAACCCTGGTTCTGTTCCCGGCCGCCTGCAGGGCCAGCATTTCTTTGGCCATTGCCTGAACTGCGGGGCCCGTTGCCGCGCATTCCACGGCGGCGGTTGCGTGGGTCAGCGGCCGGCCGGGGCTCAGCACCGCGCGGGGCGTTCGGTGCATCGACCCCTGTTTCAGACGCTGTTTGTCGATCGGCACGGGTTCCCGCGACCTGCATCAAGGCCCGAATATCACCTTCGTCAAGCTCCATCCAGGCACCGCGCTTGAGACCCCGGGGCAGCATCATGGCGCCATATCGGATACGAATCAGGCGGCTCACGGCATGGCCTACGGCTTCAAACATGCGGCGAACTTCGCGGTTGCGCCCCTCAGAAATGGTGACGCGGTACCAGCAGTTGGACCCTTCACCGCCGCCCGCTTCAATAGAACCGAACTGGGCGATGCCATCGTCAAGCTTCACGCCGTCCAGCAATTTTTGCTTTTCTTCCTTGTTCAAGGCGCCCAACACCCGCACTGCGTATTCGCGTTCCAAGCCAAAGCGGGGGTGCATCAGGTTGTTGGCCAATTCGCCTGAACTGGTGAACAGCAGCAAGCCTTCGGTGTTCAAGTCAAGCCGACCGACTGACTGCCATTTGCCCTGGTAGAGCTTGGGCAGGCGCCTGAACACGGTGGGTCTGTTTTGGGGATCGTCGTTGGTCACCACTTCGCCCACAGGCTTGTGGTAAGCAATCACACGTGCGGGCGGGGCTTCAATTCGAAAACGAATGGGCTTGCCGTTCACTTTGACATGGTCGCCAAACTGCACGCGCTGGCCAATATGCGCTGGTTCGTTGTTGACCGTGATACGGCCTTCCAGAATGAGCTGCTCCATTTCAAGCCTAGAGCCCATGCCTGCCTGCGCCAGCACTTTGTGCAACTTGGGCGATTCAGCCTGCGGCGCCAGCACCCGCTTGGTCACCACCACCTCGGGGCTTTCCTCGTCGGCGTCAAACTGACCCGATACCACGGCGTCAAACAAGGGGTTGCCCGTGCTTGACGTCTCTGGAGCGCCCGTATGGACAGTGGGTTCAACTGGCGCCACAAGGGCATCGGTCTCAGGCAAATCGGTGGGCACGGGTGCGCCGTTTTCGGGGGTGTTCATGGCTGCGTTCCTGTCAGGAAAGTGATTGGTTCCCCCGGGCCAACGTCGTCAGCAAGGACGGGTTCGCTCAGTTCGCTCAGTTCGTTCCGTTCGGCCTCATTCGGCGGGGCTTCGGGGGTGGCTTCAGGCGCCGCGCTGGGCAGCTCTGAAGAATGGATATCGAGTTCGGCCTGCAAGCCGCTGTCATCGCCTTGGAGCGACGCCATGGCCTGGGCCTGAAGGGCCGGTGTATCGAGCAAAGGCAATTGCTCCAGGGACTCCAAACCCAGATCATCCAGAAAATGCTTGGTGGTGGCGAAGAGCGAGGGCCGGCCAACGACTTCCCGGTGGCCAATCACCTCAATCCAGCCGCGATCTTCCAACTGCTTGATCAGCAGCGAATTGACCGTGACACCCCGAATGTCCTCAATATCACCCCGGGTCACGGGCTGGCGATAGGCAATGATGGCCAGGGTTTCCAGGGTAGCGCGGGTGTAGCGCGGCGGCTTCTCAGGATGCAAACGGTCCAAATACTCGCGCATTGCAGGCCGGCTTTGAAAGCGCCAACCCGAGGCAACGTTCACCAACTCGACGCCGCGCTGCGCCCAGTCCTGTTGCAACTCTTGCAAAAGGAGTTTGATGGTGTCTGCGCCCAGCGCGTCTCCAAATAGGACACGCATCTCTCGCAACTGCAAAGGTTGCTGGGAGCAAATCAAGGCGGTTTCTAGAACGCGCTTGGCATCCGCCGTATTCATGGTGTGGCAATTCCGGGCAAGGGCACCCTCAAGGTGCGAAATCATGTTGATTCGATGGGAGGCGCAAGGGCAAATTGATCAATTCGCAGCGCGTAACCCAGACGGTAGGCCGGGCGAAGCTGGTTAGGCCTGAGAAGGATTGTAACTGAGGCCCCATTGGCTCAGGGCTTGACTCAGGTCAGGCGGCAGCGCCGATTGAAAAACCAAAGATTCGCCCGTGAGGGGATGCATAAATGCCAGCCGCCAGGCGTGCAGGGCCTGGCGCGTCAGACCGGCTGCCGGCTGACCGCCATACAGTTCGTCGGCGACCAGCGGATGGTTGATCGAGGCCATGTGCACCCGAATTTGGTGCGTGCGCCCGGTATGCAAGGTACAGCGCACCAAGCAACCCTGGTCAGCATTTGCCAAAAGCGAGATATCGGTTTGGGCACTTTTGCCCGGCGTTCTTTCCAGATCCACCACGGCCATTCGCAGGCGGTTTCTGGGGTCTCGGCCAATGGGTGCATGAACTTCGCGCAGCCCACTGCCCACCCAGGGCCGGTGCGCCAGCGCCACGTACTGGCGGCTCACCTCGCGGGCAGCAATCATGCGAACCAGCGCCTCCATGGCGACCCGCGTGCGGGCCACCATCATCAGCCCACTGGTGTCTTTGTCCAGCCGGTGCACGATGCCGGCGCGGGGGAGGTGCATGGCTTGTGCGTCATGCGCCAGCAAGCCATTGAGCAAAGTGCCCTGCCAGTTACCCGGCGCTGGGTGCACCACCAGCCCGGCGGGCTTGTTGATCACCATCAAGTGCTCGTCCTGATGAACAATGTCCAGCGCCATGGGTTCTGGCTTGAAGGCCTGGCTTTGCGGCGTGGGCCGTAATTCAATCACCACCTGGTCTGCCGCCTTGACCTTGGCTGCGGCCTTCATCACCACGCCCCCATTGACGCTAACGCCACCGAGCTCAATCATTTGCTGCAAGTAACTGCGGGAAAACTCCGTCACCAACTCGGCCAAAGCGCGGTCAAGGCGAACCCCATGGTGGGTCTCGCCCATCACCAGAAGACGCGATTCGACCTCAGCGCCTACCTCGCTACGGTCTTCCGTATCCTCGCCATCCAGCTCGGTCGATATAATCAATTCGGAATTTTTCAAGAAAGTTGTACCTCATGCTTCGAGCCAAATTATCGGTTGTCTGCGGTTGGGCAATTGCAGGAACCCTGTTGTTGCTGACCGCTTGCTCCACCACGTCCGAAGACAAAACGGCCGGCTGGAGCACGTCAAAAATTTACGCCGAAGCCAAGGATGAGATGAGCAACGGCGCCTTCGACAAGGCGGTGGCCCTGTTTGACAAGTTAGAAGGCCGCGCTGCCGGCACCCCCTTGGCCCAGCAGGCCCAAGTGGACAAGGCTTATGCACAGTACAAGGCGGGCGATAGTGTGCAGGGCATTGCCACCATCGAGCGCTTCATGAAATTGCACCCCGCCAGCCCGGCCCTCGATTACGCCCTCTACCTCAAGGGTCTCATCAACTTTAACGACGACCTGGGTCTCTTTTCTGCCATCACCCGCCAGGATTTGTCCGAGCGTGACCAAAAAGCGGCCAAAGAGTCTTACGAGGCTTTCAAGGAGTTGGTGGCCAGGTTTCCAGAATCCAAATACGCGGCGGACGCCAGTTTGCGCATGTCCTACATTGTGGGCTCACTGTCTCGCTATGAAGTTCACGTGGCTCGTTATTACTACAACCGGGGCGCCCATGTAGCGGCCATCAACCGCGCACAGATCGCTGTGTCTGACTTTCAAGGCTCCCCCGCCCTGGAAGAGGCGCTTTTCATCATCTACAAAGCTTACGAAGCCTTGGGCATGGTGCAACTGCGCGACGATGCCAAACGCGTCCTGGAAAAAAACTTTCCCAACTCTGAGTTCCTGACCAAAGGCTTCAAGGCCAACACAGATCCGTGGTGGAAGGTCTGGTAAGCGCCTCCAGCGCTTGCTCTAAGTCCTCGGGCGTTTGCAGCCGCCGCATAGGCGGCAAAGCCTTCACCAGACGGCGGCCATAACCCATCTGCACCAGACGGGTGTCACACACCACCAAAATGCCGCGGTCTGATTCACGCCGAATCAGGCGCCCCGCCCCTTGCTTGAGCGCCAGGGTTGCCTCTGGCATGAAGTAATCGTTGAACACGCTGCGCCCTTCGGCCTCCAGCCTTTTGGAGCGCGCCTCCACCAGCGGATCGCTGGGCGGCGGAAAAGGCAGTTTGTCAATCACCACCAGTTGCAAGGCCTCGCCCGGCACATCCACCCCTTCCCAGAATGAGGCCGATGCCACCAGAATGCAGCCGCGTTGACCGTCTTGGTTAGCCTGCCGAAAGCGCGCCATCAACTCACCCTTGGGTTGCTGCCCCTGCACCAAAATCTCTAACTGACCGGTGGCTGAAAAATGCGCCTCCAAGGCCTCGCTCACGGCGCTTAAAGCCCGCAAGGTCGTGGTCAAGACCAAGGTGCGCCCACCAATCATGCTGGCTGAACGCGCCACCAATGCGGCCACTTGCGCACTGTGCGCCGGGTCAGAGGGCTTGACCAAGTCTTCGGGAACATAAAAAGCAGCTTGCTTCTCATAGTCAAACGGACTGCCAATCTTCAATATCTCGGCACTCTCCAAGCCGCAGGGTTCGGTGAAGCGGCGCAAGGTGGCGTCTGAGCCCAGCGTAGCCGAGGTAAAAATCCAGGCCCGCTGCGTTTCTGTCGCGACTTGCGGTTTGATCAATTTTTCTTGCACAGTTTGTGCAATGTCCAAAGGCGACTCCACGAGCCGAAGTTGTGTGCCCACATCAAGCCAGCGCACCGTACCGACAGCGCCAGCCTGCGAGAATTTTTCAAGCTGCGCCACCAACGTTGCCGCCCGTTCGCTCAAACGCTGCAGCTCGGGCGACATTTCTGTGACGGTATCCAGCGCCACCTGGGCGCGCGCACAAGACACACGCACCGCCTCCAGCGCCTCGTCCCAGTCCTGCGCATTCAAGCCTTCTGGCACCTTGTCGGTCCAGCGCAACTTGGTGCCGGGGTGGGTTTTGCCCAGCAACATGCGCCAGTCCCGCGCGCTCATCTCCACCGCCTGCGCCAACGGCTGCCAGTCCAGCAAGCCGCGTGCGTGTTGCAAACAGGTCTGTAGCAAATCGCGGGCAAAGTCCAGCAACTGACCGGTGCTGAGCTGGCTGCCCAAAAACTGCACCCCGGTTTCATTGAGTTGGTGGGCCTCGTCAAAAATCACCAGATTGACGGTAGGCAACAACTCCGCCATGCCCGACTCCCGCACCGCCAGGTCTGCAAAAAATAGGTGGTGGTTGATCACCACAATTTCAGCCGCCAACGCCTCGCGCCGGGCCAGGTTGACATGGCAGTTGCGAAACTGCGGGCAACCGGCGCCCAGGCAGTTGTCCCGGCTGGAGGTCACCAGCGGAATCAGCGGCGAGCGCTCATCAAGACCGGGTAACTCTGCCATGTCGCCACTGCGCGTGGCCTGCGCCCACAGCTCTATGCGCGCCAGCGTTTTTTGTGCTCGGCTCTCTTCAAGCAAGGGGTGTTGGCGAGCTTGCTCCATACGATGCAGACACAGGTAACTGCTGCGCCCTTTCAGCAAAGCCGTCTTCACCGGCAGACCCAGCACCTCAACCAGGCGCGGAATGTCCCGCCGAAACAACTGGTCTTGCAGGGTTTTGGTAGCGGTCGACACCAACACCCGCTGACCACTCAGCAGGGCCGGCACCAGATAAGAAAAAGTCTTACCAATACCGGTGCCCGCCTCCACCACCAGCACGCCAGAATGCTCGATGGTGCGGGCAATCGCGCTGGCCATTTCGGTCTGACCCGAACGCGGTGTGAATTCCTCCAGCGCGCGCGATAACAGGCCTTCAGGCGCAAACACTTCGGCCACCATTTGCTGCAAACTCATTGGACTGGCGACTCGGTCATGCCGGCTGGGAAGACGTCATGACGTCATGACGTCAAGGCGCCGAAGGCAAGGGCTTGGCCGCCGAGCCAGAAGCGCCCTCGGAAGGGGCAGGCAAGCGCTCGCGCCGCTGTTGGGCCTCCTGAAGTTTGCGATTGAAGCGCAACTCGCTTTCGGCCGCCTGTTCAGAGGTCCGTCCAGCCGGTTTGGGGCTTTGCACAACGCGCCCTTGCGGCGGCTTGACGGACTCGGTGCTTTGTCTGGCCTTTTCCTGGCGCTCGTTGTAATCCTTCTCGGCCTGCGCGCTTTTAGCGGCTTCCTCAGCTAATTTTTCAGGGGCTGTTTTCTCGCTGATCTGCTTGAGCTGGCGTTGCGCTTTTTCCTGCCGTTCAGCGGCATTGAGCGCATTGTCTTGCTGGCGTAGCTTGTCCAGCACCAGACGGCGCTGCTTTTGCAGGTCTAGCAGGCAGCCGCTCACGGCAAATCGCTGGTAACAGGCTGCTTCGTCTTTTTTGAATTGCGTCTCCACCCGAGCCCGCTCCTCGGTAATTTTTGAGCGCAGCGCTTGCCGCTCGACGGCCGGATCTGCCGGTAGAGGTACGGGGGCGGGCGATTGTGAAAAAGCCGTCAAGTGCAGACAAAGTGCCGTGCCTATCCACAGTGTTTTCATGTCAGGCGGGTATCCACGTCGCGGCGCTCAAGCGCCAAAAATTCGCTCGACTGCATTTCATTCAAGCGCGACACCGTGCGCGGAAACTCATGCACCATCGGTCCCTCGGTGTAAAGCCCCTCGGGCGGCACGGCCGCCGACATGATGAGCTTCACCCGCCGGTCATACAACACATCTATCAACCAGGTGAAGCGACGCGCCTCAGACGCCATGCGAACCGGCATATGCGGCACATCGCTCAACAGCACGGTGTGAAACTGCGTGGCAATTTCCAGGTAATCATTTTGCGAGCGCGGGCCACCGCACAAGGCCTTGAAATCGAACCACACCAGGCCACCGGCCTTGCGTCGGGCATAAATTTGCCGCGACTCAATCTGCAACACCGGGTCTTCGTCCTGCGTTTCGGCCAGGCGCTCAAACGCCTCTTGCATATCGGCATCCGCCTGCGCACCCAGTGGGCTCAGGTACAGCTTGAGCTGCTCCAGCGTGCGGCGCCGGTAGTCGGTGCCGTTGTCCACGTTGATCACTTCCAGTTGCTGGTTGAGCAAATCAATCGCCGGCAAAATGCGGCTGCGGTGCAAACCGTTGGGGTACAAATCATCCGGCTTGAAGTTGGAGGTGGTGACAAAGCCCACCCCATTGGCAAACAAGGCCGCCAGCAGCCGATGAAGAATCATGGCGTCGGTGATGTCGGCGATGTGAAATTCATCGAAACAAATTAAACGGTACTTTTTGGCAATGCCCCGGGCCAGTGCGTCCAGCGGGTTCACTGTGCCCTGCAAATTAGCCAGCTCGCGGTGCACCTCGCGCATGAACTCATGAAAATGCAGCCGGGTTTTGCGCTTGAGCGGCACCGCGTTGAAAAAGCAGTCCATCAAGAAACTCTTGCCCCGCCCTACCCCGCCAAACATGTAGACGCCACGCGGAATTTCCGGCCGGTTGATCAGCTTTTTCAGCGGATTGGAGCGTTTTTCTTTGAAAGCTGCCCATTCGGTGGCGCAACGCTCCAGCGCATCGACTGCGCGCAACTGCGCGGGGTCGCTGGCGTAGCCCCGGTTTTGAAGCTCTTTTTGGTAATTTTGGTGAACAGACATGGCGGTGCGTATTGTGCCTTGCGCCAAGGCCAAAAGCCGGCCTCCGATGCGTCCGGCAAGGGCTTCTCTGCATAGACGTGGAAGGCGTAATGCACTAGGATTTTTAATTGACAGTTTCACCTTCTCTTTATTTATTGGACCGCTCCATGAAGTTACAGATCAACGGCAAATCCAACAACCTGGACATTGAGGCAGACATGCCCCTGTTGTGGGCCATTCGAGACGAAGTGGGCCTGACCGGCACCAAATTTGGCTGCGGCGTTAGCCTCTGTGGCGCTTGCACCGTTTGGCTTGATGGCGAACCCGTGCGGTCCTGCAGCTTTCCCGCTGGCTCCGCCGTGGGGCGCAAGATCACCACCATTGAGGGTTTAAGCGGACAGACAGCCTTGCAAAAGGTCTGGTTGGCCAAGCAAGTGCCCCAATGCGGCTACTGCCAGTCCGGCATGCTGATGGCGGCCACCGCCCTGCTGGCGCGCAAACCCAAGCCCACCGATGCCGACATAGACGCCGCCATCACCAACCTGTGCCGGTGTGGCACCTACCCGCGCATAAAAGCCGCCATTCATGAAGCCGCCAAGCTTGGCAAAGGTTCAGCAGCCACCAAAACCAACCCCGCCAAAGTCTGAAGAATGCACGCCATGAACAAGACAATGAACAACCCCCTGCCCTCATCCTTGCCAGCCACCCACAGACGCGGTTTTCTCATGACCGTGGCCGCCACCAGCGCGGGCTTAAGCCTGGGCTTTAACCTGCCGGTAATGGCCATGGCCAACCAGAAAATGGGCCTGACCACCGATGCGGTGGACATCAACGCCTGGATTCGCATCAGCCCCAATAACCAGGTCACTTGCGAAGTCGCCCGGGCCGAAATGGGCCAAGGCACCAGCACCAGCCTGCCCATGATGCTGGCCGAAGAACTTGAATGCAACTGGGCCGACGTTCGCATGGAATTTGCCTCCGTCAATGAACACCTGACCCGCAACAAGGTCTATGTCACTTTTTCCACAGGCGGCAGCCGCGGCACCCGTGGCTCTCAACAGGTCATGCGCAAGGCCGGCGCTACTGCGCGTGAAATGCTCAAAGCGGCAGCCGCCAAACGTTGGGGCGTCAGCGTGGCCGATGTCGTGGCCCTCAAAGGCCATGTCACCCACTCGGCCAGCAAACGCAGCCTGTCGTACGGCGCCTTGGCCACCGAGGCCGCGCAACAACCCATGCCCACGCAGGTCACCCTGAAAGACCCGTCGCAATGGACGCTCATTGGCAAACCTGTGCAACGCCTGGACTTGCCCGGCAAGGTCAATGGCACGGCCGTCTACGGCATTGACGTTCGCCTGCCAGGCATGCTGTATGCCGCCATCGTGCAATGTCCGGTATTCGGGGGCGTACCCAAGAGCGTCACCGAAAGTGCTGTGCTCAACCGCCGGGGGATTAAAAAAGTGGTGACAGGCCCAGACTTTGTGGCCGTCGTCGCCGACAGTTGGTGGCGGGCGCAACAAGCGGTCAAAGCCTTGCCCGTGGTGTGGGACTACAAAGGGCTGGACAAACTCGACGACGCCGGCATCTACCGCACCCTGGAAACCGGCCTTGAAAACGGCAAATCCCTGCGCAGCCAGGGTAATTTTGACAACGCCCTGGCCAATACCCCGGGCGGCAAGCTCGTTGAGGCCGAGTACTTTGCGCCCTACCTGAACCACTTCACCCTGGAGCCTCAAAACTGCACCGCCTGGGTCAAAGGCGCTACGGTAGAGGTTTGGGCGCCCACCCAAAACGCCGAGGCAACCCAAGCCATGGCGGCCAAAACAATGGGCGTGCCCTTGCAAAGCGCCATCATCCACCGCCCCTACCTGGGCGGTGGCTTTGGACGGCGCGGCAGCTCACAAGACTTTGTGCGCCAGGCCGTCACCATCGCACGCGCCCTGCCCGAGGTGCCCGTCAAACTGCTGTGGAGCCGTGAAGAAGACATGCAGCACGACTTTTTTCGCCCCGCCGCCCTGTACCGCCAACGTGCCGTCCTCGACGCCCAGGGAAAACTCGTGGCCTGGCAGGCCAAACTTGCCTCGCAATCCATCATTGCCACCTTGCGCGCCGATGCCATCAAGGGCGGTATCGACCACCAGGCCGCAGAGTCCTTTGGCGACATGCCCTACCAAGTGCCCCACCTGGACATTCGACATGGCATCTGCGACATCAACGTGCCTGTTGGTTTTTGGCGTTCTGTCTTTCACTCGCAGAACCCGTTTGCACGTGAGAGCTTTTTGAACGAAATTTTTGCCGCCTCCAACACCGACCCCTTGCAGGGCCGGCTGGATTTGCTGCCCAAGAACGGGCGCGATTACCAAGTGTTGCAAGGTGTCGCCAAAGCCGCACAATGGGGCGCCAAACTGCCCGCTGGGCATTTTCAGGGCCTGGCCGTGCAGGACGCCTACGGCAGTTTTGCTGCCGCTGTGGTTGAACTGTCGGTGAACCCGCAAAAAGTGGTCACGCTGCATAAAGTGTGGGTGGGCGTGGACCCCGGCCATGTGGCCAACCTGGACTCGGCCAAAGCGCAGATTGAGGGCAATGTGGTGTTTGCGCTGAGCACCATCTTCCTGAACGAGATCAACCTGCGCGACGGTCGGGTGCAACAAAGCAACCTGCCGCAATACCCGCTCATGCAACTGCGCCAAACCCCGCAAATTTTCTCCCTGCTGCTGCCCACAGGGGGCGAAGAATGGGGCGGCATGGGCGAGCCCCCTTACGCCCCGGTACCCGCCGCCGTGGCCAACGCCATTGCCGCCGCCACCGGTATACGCGTTCGCAAAATGCCGTTTTCTAATGAGGGGTTTCAGTTGGCTTGAGGCTGGTTAGAGACCGCCAGATTGACACCCGTGCCCCCGTCAAAAAGCCCGCTAAAAGCGGGCTTTTTAGGTGATGAAAATTTGTCGGTTCAAAAGTTCAGCGTGCGCTTGTCAACGGCCAGGGCCGCCTCTTTGGTGGCTTCGCTTAAAGACGGGTGCGCGTGGCAAATACGCGCCAGGTCTTCTGCACTGGCGCGGAACTCCATGGCCACCACGCATTCGGCAATCAGCTCGCTGGCCATGGGGCCCACAATGTGCACGCCCAGAATTTCATCGGTCTTGGCATCGGCCAGCATCTTGACCATGCCAGTGGTGTCGCCCAAGGCACGGGCGCGGCCGTTGGCCAGGAACGGGAAAGTGCCCGCCTTGTAGGCCACGCCGTCGGCCTTGAGTTGCTGTTCGGTGCGACCGACCCACGCAATCTCAGGGCTGGTGTAAATGACCCAGGGGATGGTGTTGAAGTTGACATGGCCGTGTTGACCGGCAATGCGTTCGGCCACGGCCACGCCCTCTTCTTCTGCCTTGTGGGCCAACATGGGGCCGCGCACCACGTCACCTACCGCCCACACGCCGGGCAAGTTGGTTTTGCAGTCAGCGTCGACCACAATGGCGCCGCGCTCGTCAACCTGCAGGCCCACGCTGCCAGCGTTCAAGCCGGTGGTGTTGGGCACCCGGCCAATGGAGACAATCAGTTTGTCGGCATCCAGCGTGACGGCTTCGCCTTTGGCGTTGGTATAGGCTACCGAGACGCCTTTTTTGCCGTTCTTGATCTCACCGACTTTGACACCGAGTTCAATTTTCAGGCCTTGCTTGTCGAAGGCTTTTTTGGCTTCTTTGGCAATTTGCTCGTCCACGGCACCCAGGAAAGTGGGCAGACCTTCGAGGATGGTGACGTCAGCACCCAGACGGCGCCAGACCGAGCCCATTTCAAGGCCAATCACACCGGAGCCAATCAGGGCCAGTTTCTTGGGCACAGCGCCCACGCGCAAAGCACCGTCGTTGGACAACACATTCACTTCGTCAAACGGTGTGCCAGGCAAGGCACGGGCGCTGGAACCGGTGGCGATGATGACGTGCTTGGCGGTCATGGACTCTTCGGTCTTGCCTGCTACGTTGATGGTGTAAGCGCCTTCGGCTTGACCAGCAAAGCTGCCGCGACCGTGGAAAAACGTGACCTTATTTTTCTTCAACAGGTACAGAATGCCGTCGTTGTTTTGTTTCACGACGGTGTCCTTGCGGGCCAACATCTTGGCCACGTCCATCTTCACACCGGTGGCGCTGATGCCGTGCTCGGCAAAGTGGTGGTTGGCATGGTCAAAGTGCTCGCTCGACTGCAGCAATGCCTTGGAGGGAATGCAACCCACGTTGGTGCAAGTGCCGCCAGGAGCCGGGCCACCCGCTGCGTTTTGCCACTCGTCAATACACGCCACCTGAAAGCCCAACTGGGCCGCACGAATGGCCGCAATGTAGCCACCGGGGCCAGCGCCAATGACGACGACGTCGAATTGTTTACTCATGAGAATTCCAATCTTTATAAGCTAGAAAACCTGCCGTCCGGCATGACAGTGTGTCGGACCAGACGTACAGGTTCAATGAAGCGTGGGCTTAGATATCAAACAGCAAACGCGCTGGATCTTCCAAAGCTTCTTTCATGGCGACCAGGCCCAGGACGGCTTCGCGGCCGTCGATGATGCGGTGGTCGTACGACATGGCGAAGTAGTTCATGGGGCGCACCACGACTTGGCCGTTTTCCACCATGGCGCGGTCTTTGGTGGCGTGCACGCCCAAAATGGCCGACTGCGGTGGGTTGATGATGGGGGTCGACATCATGGAGCCGAAGGTGCCACCGTTGCTGATGGAGAAGGTGCCGCCGGTCATTTCTTCCATGCCCAGCTTGCCGTCTTTGGCTTTGGCGCCATATTCAGCAATTTTCTTCTCGATGTCGGCAAAGCTCATTTGGTCGGCGTTGCGCAAAATAGGCACCACCAAACCGCGGGGCGAACCGACTGCGATACCAATGTCAAAGTAGCCGTGGTAGACGATGTCGTTGCCGTCCACCGAGGCATTGAGCACCGGGAATTTCTTCAAGGCGTGCACAGCGGCTTTGACGAAGAAGCTCATGAAGCCCAACTTCACGCCATGTTCTTTTTCAAAACGCTCTTGCATGCGCTTGCGCATGTCCATGACCGGGGCCATGTTGATTTCGTTGAAGGTGGTGAGGATGGCGTTGGTCGACTGCGACTGCAGCAAACGCTCGGCCACACGGGCACGCAGGCGGGTCATGGGCACGCGTTGCTCTGGGCGGTCGCCCAGGTTCATGGCAGCAGGCCCGGCCACTTGCGGCAGGGTCTTGGTAGGCGCGCCGGTGGGGATGGGGCTGGAGGCAGCAACTTTGGGAGCGGCCACGGCGCTGAGCACATCGCCTTTGGTGACCCGGGCATCTTTGCCAGTGCCAGACACCGAACCTGCGGCCAGGTTGTTGTCGGCCATGAGCTTGGCGGCGGCCGGCATGGCCACACCGGCCATGTGGCCGGAGCCGGCAGCGGATGCCGCGACCGCTGCCACTGGTGCTGCCGCCACTGCAAGGGCTGCAACAGCTGAAGCTGGGGCCGCCGTAGCAGCAGCGCTGACGCCGGCTTTGGCTTCGGTGTCAATGCGGGCAATGAGCTGCTCGGCAGCGACGGTGCCGCCGTCACCCACCAGAATTTCAACCAGCACGCCACTGGAGGGAGCGGGTACTTCAAGCACCACTTTGTCGGTTTCAATGTCGATCAGGATCTCGTCCGCCGTGACGCTGTCTCCCACTTTCTTTTTCCATTGCAGCATGGTGGCTTCAGCCACGGATTCAGACAGCTGCGGTACTTTGACTTCTACGATGGCCATATCAGTTCTTTCGGTATGTGTTCGTTGTTCTGGGACGAGGTTTATTTGGTCAGGACAAAGCCTTTGAGCTTGCCAAACGCGCCTTCAACCAGCGCCTTTTGCTGCTCCTGGTGCAGGTGCGAATAACCCACCGCCGGCGAGGCGGAGGCGGCGCGACCGGAGTAACCCAGCTTCTGGCCCGTGCCCATGTTTTCATGGATGTAGTGCTGCACAAAGAACCAGGCGCCCTGGTTTTGTGGCTCGTCCTGCGTCCACACCAGCTCGGTGGCGTTGGGGTACTTCTTGAGCTCGGCAGCGAAGGCCTTGTGCGGGAAGGGATACAGCTGCTCGGCACGCAAAATAGCAACGTCGTCTGCACCCGACTCTTCGCGCTTTTTAACCAGGTCGTAATAAACCTTGCCTGAACACACCAGCACGCGCTTGACCTTGTCGGCTTTGAGCGTCTTGTTCTCAGGAATCACTGTCTGGAAGCAGCCTTTGGTGAACTCGGACACCGGCGAGGTGGCATCCTTGTTGCGCAACAGCGACTTGGGCGTGAAGATGATCAACGGTTTGCGCAGGTCTCGCACCATTTGGCGGCGCAACACGTGGAAGATCTGGCTGGCCGTGGTGGGCTGCACGATCTGCATGTTGGTGTCAGCGGCCAATTGCATGAAGCGCTCCAGGCGCGCCGAGCTGTGCTCGGGGCCTTGGCCTTCGTAGCCGTGCGGCAGCATCAAGGTCAGGCCGTTAACACGGCCCCATTTGACTTCACCGGAGGCGATGAACTGGTCAATCACCACCTGGGCGCCGTTGGCAAAATCGCCAAACTGGGCTTCCCAGATGACCATGGTGTTGGGGTCGTTTGATGCGTAGCCGTATTCAAAGCCCAGCACCGCTTCTTCGGACAGGATTGAGTCAATCACCACAAACGGGGCCTGGTTCTCAGTGACGTTTTGCAGCGCCACGTAGGTACCAATGTCCCATTTCTCACGCTTTTGGTCGTGAATGACGGCGTGGCGGTGGGTGAAGGTGCCGCGACCGGAGTCTTCGCCCGACAGGCGCACTGGGTAGCCGCTGGCCACCAGCGAGGCAAACGCCATGTGTTCGCCCATGCCCCAGTCCACGGGCAAATCGCCCCGGCCCATGGCGGCGCGGTCGTCATACACCTTCTTCACCAGTTGGTGGGGTGACACCGACTCGGGAATGGTGGTGATCTTGGTGGCCAGGCGCTTCCACTCGGCCAAGGGAATGGCGGTGTCGCCAGCGTCAGTCCACTTCTTGCCGAGGAAAGGGGCCCAGTCCACCGTGAACTTGGTTTTGAAGTTGCTCAGCACCGGCTCAGCGGTGTGTTTGCCGGCGTCCAATGCGGCACGGTAGGCCTTGACCATGTCATCGCCCAAGGTTGCGCCCAGGCCTTGGGTGGCAAGCTTGTCGGCAAACAACTTGCGTGTGCCGGGGTGCGCGCTGATTTTTTTGTACATCAGCGGCTGGGTCAACGCGGGGGTGTCTTGCTCGTTGTGGCCGAGTTTGCGGAAGCAGACGATGTCAAGCACCACGTCCTTGCGGAAGGCCATGCGGTATTCAAGGGCCAGTTGGGTGGCGAGCACCACGGTTTCAGGATCGTCACCATTGACGTGCAGCACGGGCGCTTCCACCATCTTGACGATGTCGGTGCAGAACACGCTAGAGCGCATGTCGCGTGGGTCAGACGTGGTAAAGCCAATCTGGTTGTTGATGATGATGTGCACCGTACCGCCCGTGGAGTAACCACGGGTTTGGGCCAGCGCCAGGGTTTCCTGGTTGACGCCCTGGCCGCCAAAGGCAGAGTCACCATGCACCAGCACAGGCAGCACCTGGCTGCCCGTGGGGTCGCCACGGCGGTCCATGCGCGCGCGCACCGAACCTTTAACCACAGGGTTGACGATCTCCAGGTGCGAAGGGTTGAAGGCCAGGCTCAGGTGAACCGGGCCGCCGGCGGTGCTCACATCTGAGCTGAAGCCCTGGTGGTATTTCACGTCGCCGGAAGGCAGCTCTTCAGGTGCGGTGTGGTCGAACTCGGCAAAGAGGTCTGCGGGCAGTTTGCGCATGGTGTTGACCAGCACGTTCAAGCGGCCACGGTGGGCCATGCCAATCACGATTTCCTGCACGCCTTTGGCGCCAGCAGACTGAATCAGCTCGTCCATGGCGGCAATGAAGCTCTCGCCCCCTTCCAGGGAAAAGCGCTTTTGGCCCACGTATTTGGTGTGCAGAAACCGCTCCAGCCCTTCGGCGGCAGTGATTTGCTCCAGGATGCTCTTTTTCTTGTCGGCGTTGAAGCTGGGTTTGCTGCGGATACTTTCCAGCTTTTGCTGCCACCAGCGCTTTTCAGACTGCTCGGAGGTGTACATGTACTCGGCGCCCAGGGTGCCGCAGTAGGTTTCGCGCAGCGCATTGAGCAGCTCGCGCAAAGACATGGTGTTTTTGCCGAAGAAGGTGTTGCTGGTGTCAAACACGGTCTCTTGGTCGGCATCGGTGAAGCCGTAGAAAGCGGGGTCCAGGTCAGGAATGGCGGCGCGTTCGGTGCGCTTCAAGGGGTCCAGGTCAGCCCAGCGCTGGCCGACGTTGCGGTAAGCGGCAATGAGTTGCTGCGCCGCGGTGCGCTTGCGGCCCATTTCGGCGTCTCCACTGGCAACCACCACTTTGGTGCCGCCTTGTTTGGCGCGCTCGGCGAAGGCGTTGATGACGGGTTGGTGCGGCACGTCCTTGGCATTGCTGCCGTCCACGGCGGGCACATGCTGCAAAGCGTCAAAGTAATCGCGCCAGGTGTCGGGCACGCTGCCGGGGTTGGCTAGGTAGTTCTCGTACATCTCTTCGACGTACGGGGCGTTGCCACCGAACAGGTAGGTATTGCCTGAATAGGCTTGGTAGACGTTAGTCTCGCTCATTGCGCTGACCTCCGTTCCCCTAGAGGGAACATTAGCTGGTTGAAAAAAACCTTCCGCGACACGGCTGAACCGATTGGCGGATGCGTTAGTGGCTGGAAGGGCCTGAAAACACCCGCGATTGTGCCACCGTTCTGGCCGTGCCCTGAAACCTTGTTTAGCCGAGTTGATCCTGGATTTGCTGCAGCGCGGTGGGGTCGTCGATGGTGGTCAGGTCGCCCGGATCACGCTTTTCGCACACGGCCTGAATAGCGCGGCGCAGCAACTTGCCGCTGCGCGTTTTGGGCAAGGCCGTGACAAACAGCACCCGCGCTGGACGCGCCACGGCACCGAGTTGCGAGTCCACCACTTTCATGACCTCGCCTTCGAGCTTCAGGCGTGCGGCCGGGTCGCCCAGGGCCGAGGTGTCTTTGGCAATGGCAAAGGCCATGGCCACCTGGCCCTTGAGCTGGTCGGCCACACCGACCACCGCAACTTCAGCGATGTTGGGGTGGCTGGAAATGCTTTCTTCAATCTCGCGGGTGCCCAGGCGGTGACCGGCCACGTTGATGACGTCGTCGGTGCGGCCCAGAATGAAGAAGTAGCCGTCTTCGTCGCGTACCGCCCAGTCAAAGGTGCTATAGACCAGCTTGTTGGGCACGGTGTTCCAGTAGGTGCTGACAAAACGCTTGTCGTCGCCCCAAATGGTTTGCAGATTGCCCGGTGGCAATGGGCCTTCAATGGTCAACACGCCTTTTTGGTTGGCCCCGGTCAGCTCTTCGCCGGTCTGGTCGTCCACCAGTTTGACGTTGTAACCGTACACGGCTTTGCCTGGCGAGCCAAACTTGCTGGGGGCTTTTTCCACACCGTTGCAGATGGTCAGAATGGGCCAGCCGGTTTCGGTTTGCCAGTAGTTGTCAATGATGGCTTTGCCGTTCAGGCCTTCAGAAATCCATTTGGCCGTGGGCTCATCGAGCGGCTCACCCGCCAAGAACAAGGCTTGCAGGCTGGACAGGTCGTATTTGGTGAGCAGCGCTGGGTCTTGCTTTTTGAGCACGCGAATGGCGGTGGGCGCGCTGAACATGACGTTGACTTTGTACTTCTCGACCAAGCTCCACCAGATGCCGCCGTCAGGACGGATGGGCAGGCCTTCGTACAGGATGGTGGACATGCCGCCAATCAGGGGGCCGTAGATGATGTAGCTGTGGCCCACCACCCAACCAATGTCACTGGTGCAAAAGAATGTGCCACCAGGTTTGCCTTGAAAAATGTTCGGAATGCTGGCGGCCAAGGCCACGGTGTAGCCACCGGTGTCGCGTTGCACGCCTTTGGGTTTGCCGGTGGTGCCCGAGGTGTAGAGGGTGTAACTGGGATGGGTCGATTCCAGCCACTCGCACGACACTTGTGTGTTCATGTGCTTGGCGCGCTCGGTGGCGTAGTCCACGTCGCGACCTGCCACAGGGGTGTAGGGCGCCAAGTGGCGATCCACCATGATCACATGGCCGGGCTTGTGGGCGGACAGTTTGATGCCCTCGTCCAGCAAGGGTTTGTAGGGCACCACTTTGCCACCGCGTGAGCCAGCGTCGGCACTGACGATGACCTTGGGCGACGCATCTTCAATGCGCGTGGCCAAGGAGTGCGAGGCAAAGCCCCCAAACACCACGGAGTGAATGGCACCCACGCGGGCGCAGGCCAACATGGCAAACGCCGCCTCGGCCACCATGGGCATGTAAATCAGCACGCGGTCGCCTTTGACCACGCCCAGGTCTTTCAAAATTGCGGCCATGCGCTGCACCTCGGCGTGCAGATCGCGGTAGGTGTAGGTTTTCTCTTCCTCGGTCTCGGTCGAGACGAAGATTAGCGCGGCTTGGTCGGCGCGGTCTTTCAGGTGGCGGTCTACTGCGTTGTGGCACAGGTTGGTGGTGCCGCCTACAAACCACTTGGCAAACGGTGGGTTGGTGTAGTCGCAGATTTGCTGGGGCGGGGTTTGCCAGTCAATCAGCTGGGCTTGTTCGGCCCAAAAGGCGTCGCGGTCCTCGATGGAACGGCGGTGAAAGTCTGCATAGGCTGTCATGTTGTGGTCTCCAGTTGTCGCTTTAAACTGAATTCATAATTATGATTAAGCAGCTTGCTACAGCCTGACTTGAAAAGCCCTCATGCGGCCTTTGGTTGAAAGAAAGTAGTCTGACCTGCCCGGATTACTTAATAAGCGCCTGCACCGGCTTGAACAAGGGGTGCTCAGCCGTGCGCAACCACTCAAACAGAACCATCTCTGTGGTCACCAACTCGGCACCAGCCCCGGCCAGACGGTCAAACGCGGCGTCGCGGTTGCGTTCGGTGCGGGAACCGCAGGCGTCGGTCACCACCCAAACATCAAACTCGTCTTCCAACAAGTCCAGGGCGGTTTGCAGCAGACAAATGTGGGCTTCGCAGCCGGCAATCACGACGGTATTGCGCTCATCGGGGTTGCCTTGGGGTTTTTGCAGATGCTTGGGCAGGCTGCGGGCATTGCCAGCAAGCGGCTTGGCCGGCGGGCGTAACCATTCGCCCAATCCTTCTTCAACAGCAGAAAAGTGCATCTTGCTGAGGCTGCGTGTGCACAAGGCCTTGAGCGCGGGGTCGGTCTCACCCAACTTGGAGGGGTTTTGCTCGGTGGCCCAAACAGGCACATTCAGCAATTGAGCGGCTTGCGCCAACCTCAGGGCATTGGCCAACACCGAGGCAGCGTCGGAAATGGCGGGCATTAAGCGGCTTTGGTAGTCCACCAGGACAAGTTGGGAGGGCGTGGCTTCTAGCAACATGGTGCACTTTCTTGAATGAAGGGGTGAGCATACCTAATGCGGACGGCTCTGCGCCAGTGGGCCTGGCAACTTGGCTGGGTGCGGTTTCAGGCAAACAGGTCGTCCTGCCAGGCCGGGTCGGACAACTCGGTGGCCTGGTTTAACTGTGCACTGTTAACCATGAAGCGGGCCAGCACTTGGTCCAGATACAAGCGAAACATGCCTTCTGCGCTGGCACCCTGCCCCACCACGGCCAAACTGCGCTGGGCCAACAACAAACCCAAGGCTTGGGCCTGCAAAGCTGCTGACTCCTGACCTGCCGCAAGCGGTGTGGCGCCCAGTGCCAACAGCGCTGCCTCACAGGGCCGCAAGATGCTTTGCCAGCGGGAATACAGGTCGGCCTGTGCACCTATCGGGGCGCCTGAGCCCAAGAGCGTGGCGAGTAGCAGGTCCAGCTCATGCGGCTGCGCTTGCAGGTAGTTGAACCAGGCCAGTGCCTGCGCTTGCAGGGTTTTGTCCGGCCGGGTTTTGTACTGTCGGGCATTCAAAATGGCTTGTTCCAACCGGTCCAGCGTGGCTGACAGCAAGCCCGACAACAAGGCCTCCTTGCTGTCAAAGTAGGCATACAAAGCGCCTGGTGTGTAACCCGCACGACGCGCCACATCGCGCATATTGAAACCTGCCAAACCCGCTTCATCAAAGAGCGCGCGGGCGGCATCAAGCACCAAAGCACGCCGTGCTTGTTGCAGCGTTTGTTGGCGTTGTAGCTTGATGGACATGGCGTTGGGATTTAAAAATAACGCCTTAGTTTATAAAAAAATAGCGGTGGTTAATTTATTAAACAATGTTTACTTAATTGAACTTAAATTTTTTATTGGTTTGCAATGGCCTGAACAAGCCCCTTCTGTGCCCACAAGACCAGATGGGCTGATCAATCTCATTAACAATAAGACCTGAACAAACTGAAATTGGCAGACGCTAAAAAGGACAAGAACATGGTGAAACGCAGAACAATTCTGCTGGGCGCGGCTGGCGCAGTTGGTGCGTTGGTGGTGGGTTGGTCGGTGGCGCCGCCTCGCCAGCGCCTCACCACCTCAACGCCCCTGGACACCAAGGCAGGGGAAAGCGCCCACAATGGCTGGGTCAAGATTGATGCCGATAACCGGGTCACCATCATGATGTCCAAGTCTGAAATGGGCCAGGGCGTGCATACCGGGCTGGCTATGCTGCTGGCCGAAGAACTGGACGCCGACTGGGCGCAGGTGCGCCTAGAGCACTCACCCATTGACAAAATTTACAACAACCTTGCCTCTGTCGCGGACGGCCTGCCCTACCACCCCGACAACGACAGCACCCTCAAACACCTGAAGCAATGGATGATGGCCAAGCTCATGCGTGAAATTGGCGTGATGATGACCGGCGGCTCCTCCAGCATGAAGGACTTGTGGCTGCCCATGCGCGAAGCCGGTGCCTCGGCCCGCGCCATGCTGGTGGCTGCAGCAGCCCAGCAATGGAAGGTGGCCGCGGCTGAATGCGCGGTGCAAGGTGGCCGGGTGTCGCACCCAAGTGGCAAAAGCGCCAGTTTTGGGGAGTTGGCCAGCGCGGCGTCTCAAATCAGCCGTCCCGGCCATGTCACCTTGAAAACACCGTCACAGTTCAAGCTGGTGGGGCGGGATAAAAACCGCATCGAAGCCGCCTCCAAGCTCGATGGCAGCGCCAAGTTTGGCTTGGACGTGGTGTTACCCGACATGCTGTACGCGAGTGTGGTGATGTGCCCCACCCTGGGCGGCACGGTTGCCCGCTTTGACGCCAGCAAAGCCAGCCAATTGCCCGGCGTGAAGAAAGTGATGAAGGTCGAGGCCTTCAATGGCAGCACCCCAGGCGTGGCGGTGGTGGCCAGCAGTCCGTACCACGCCCTGAAAGCCCTCAAGCAGCTGGACGTGACCTGGGATCATGGCCCCAACGCCAAACTCAACAGCGCTGATGTGCTCAAGCAACTGTCCAACACCCTGGAGAGCGAGCAAGGCCATGCTTTTTACAAGAAGGGCGATGTGGATGCCGCACTTAAAACCGCTGCGCAAACCCTCACAGCCGAATACAGCGCCCCGTTTTTGGCGCATGCAACCATGGAGCCCATGAACTGCACGGTTCAGGTCAACAAAGACTCGGCCACGGTTTGGGTCTCCACCCAGGTACCGGGACTGGCGCGGCGTGCGGTGGCCAAGGTGCTGGGGCTGGATGAATCGAAGGTGGAGGTTCAGGTGCAGCTTCTTGGCGGCGGCTTTGGCCGTCGCTTGGATGTGGACTATGTGGCCCAGGCCGCTGCCATTGCACGGGAGATGGACGGGGTGCCGGTGCAAACCTTTTGGTCCCGTGAGCAAGACATGACGCATGACTTTTACCGCCCCGCCAGCGTGGCGCGTTTCACCGCTGGGCTGGACATGGACCGCCAATTGGTGGCCTGGAAAAACACCTCGGCAGGTCAGGCGCTGGTGCCCCATGCCATGAAGCGTTTGTTGGACTTGCCCTCTTCAGGCCCCGACAAAACGACCTCGGAAGGCGCGTTTGATCAGCCTTACGAGTGGCCAGCCGCCCGTATTGGCCATGCCATTGTGGAGGCGCCTGTGCCGGTGGGCTTTTGGCGCTCGGTGGGGCACTCTCAACAGGCGTTCTTCAAAGAGAGTTTTCTTGATGAAGTGGCTTTTGCTGCCAAAAAAGACCCGGTGGCCATGCGCACCGGCTTGCTGGCCAAACACCCGCGCCATTTGAAAGTATTGCAGCGTGTGGCAGAAATGTCGGGCTGGGGCCAGCCGCGTGATGCTGGCCCAGACGGTAGCCCGCGTGCCTTGGGCGTGGCTTTGCACCAGTCGTTCGGCAGCGTGGTGGCACAGGTGGCTGAGGTGTCGGTGTCTGCCGACAAGCAAATCAGGGTGCACAAGGTTTGGTGCGTGGTGGACTGCGGCACCCCCATCAACCCCAACATGATCAGGCAGCAAATGGAAAGCGCCATTGTGTTTGGCTTGTCCGGAGCCCTTTACGGCGAGATCACGCTGGTTGACGGCCAGGTGCAACAAAGCAATTTTCACAACTACCCGATGCTGCGCATCACAGACTGCCCGGTGGTGGAGACCGACATCATCCCCAGCAACGCAGCGCCGGAAGGCGTGGGCGAACCCGGTACACCGCCGATTGCCCCGGCCGTTGCCAACGCCTTGTTTACCCTGACGGGTGAGCGCCTGCGCGCCCTGCCCCTGAAATTGTCATGAACCTCAGCGTTCTGAAACTGTCCTTGAAAGCCCCGACATGACCGCGATCAAACTCAACGGAAAACCCAAACATGTGGAATCGACGCCAGACACGCCGCTGCTGTGGGTGTTGCGCGCCGAACTCCAGCTCACCGGTACCAAATATGGTTGCGGCACCTCCTTGTGTGGCGCCTGTACCGTGCACCTCAACGGTTCACCGGTGCGCTCTTGCGTCACCCCACTGTCTGCCGTGGGCGACCAGGAGGTCACCACCATAGAAGGTTTGCAGGGACCCCAGGCTGAGGCATTGCGCCAGGCCTGGACCGAACTCGACGTGGTTCAGTGCGGCTATTGCCAAAGCGGCCAGTTGATGAGCGCGTGCGCCCTGCTCAAGCAAACCCCCCAACCCAGCGACCAGGACATTGACACCGCCATGGCCAACAACCTGTGCCGCTGTGGCACCTACCCCCGGGTGCGCGCGGCGATTCACCAGGCGGCCAAGGGCAAAGCCGCTTAGGGTCAGGCGCCGGTCTTGACCACTAGGCGGCCACGCACGCGACCGGCCATCAATTCGTGCGCCTTGGCAACTGCGCCTTCCAGTGGTATTTCTTCCACCATGCTCTCCAGCAATGCCGGGTCCAGGTCACGGGCCAGGCGGTCCCAGGCGCGCTGGCGTTTGGCCAGGGGTGCCATGACCGAATCAATACCAGCCAGGGTCACGCCGCGCAAGATGAATGGCATGACGGTGGTGGGCAGGTCCATGCCTTGTGCCAGCCCGCAGGCCGCCACCACGCCACCGTATTTGGTTTGTGCCAGCGCGTTGGCCAGCGTGTGCGAGCCCACAGCGTCCACCACACCCGCCCAACGCTCTTTCTGGAAAGGTTTGCCAGCGGCGCTTAAAGTGGCCCGGTCAACCAAGCTGGCGGCGCCCAGGCGCTTGAGGTAGGCCTCTTCTTCTAGCTTGCCGGTGGCCGCAACTACCTGGTAGCCGAGTTTGCCCAACAGAGCAATCGCCACGCTGCCCACCCCGCCTGTAGCGCCGGTCACCAGTATTTCGCCCATGGCAGGCGTTACGCCGTGGTCTTCCAAGGCCATGACACACAGCATGGCGGTGTAACCCGCCGTACCAATCGCCATCGCCTGGCGTGCAGTCATACTGGCAGGTAACTTCACCAGCCAGTCGCCTTTGAGGTGCGCTTTCTCAGCCAGGCAGCCCCAATGCGTCTCGCCTACGCCCCAGCCGTTGTGAATCACAGCATCGCCCACTTGCCAGGCCGGGTGGCTGGATTGGGTCACAACGCCCGCGCCGTCAATGCCTGCCACCATGGGCCAAAGGCGCACGACTGGGCTCTTGTTGGTAATCGCCAAGCCATCCTTGTAGTTCAAGGTGGAGTACGCCACCGCCACGTGCACATCGCCCGCAGGCAAAAGCGATTCATCCAGTTGCTTGACCGATGCGCTGAATCCTTCGGTGTTTTCCAATAACAAAGCTTTGAACATAAAACGCCTTAAAAATTATATAAATCAATAAGTTACGCAAGCAACTTCAAGTTAATTACAGCTTGACAGCAACCCCTCAAGGCTAGTATGCTACCCCCAATGCGAATCAATTTTTTCCTTGTTGCTCTCTTGCTGTCTGTCAATGTGCAGGCGGCACCGCAGCTCAACAACGAAGACATGGAACGCTTTCTGATTGACAAAGGCCTGCTGGCCAAAATTGGCCAGGTCCGTCAAACCGTAGGAAACAAAGCCTCAGAGCTGGTGTTTACGGCCATGGGCTTTCTGGGTGTGCCCTACCTGCGCGGCGGCACCTCCGTAGAAACCGGTTTTGATTGCAGCGGCTTTGTGCGCGCCATGTACCAAGAAACCATTGGTTTGATTCTGCCCCGCAGCGCAGCACAACAAGCAGCCGCCACCCAAAAAATTGACCGTGCCGACCTGCAACCCGGCGATCTGGTGTTTTTCAACACCATGCGCCGCGCCTTCAGCCACGTAGGTATTTACGTGGGCGACGGCAAATTCATCCACTCCCCCAAACCTGGCAGCGAAGTGCGGGTGGAAGACATGGGCATCGCCTACTGGAAAAACCGTTTTGACGGTGCACGCCGCGTGCCCAATGGAGGCAACGCCATGCCTGCCCTGCCTGCCCTGCCTGCAGCCGCCAACGCACCTGCGCTGGAAACAGTTAGTCGCTAATCCGTTAACTGGCCCAATTCCTCTGCAGTCTGTGCCGCAATCGTTGCCAAACTCTCTGGCTCAACGGTTCACTGAAATTCCTTCTTCTGCTTTTACCAGCCCTCACTCCCCAGCCTGAGCTGCCCCATGCCCCAACTTTTCACCCCCAGCAAAGACGACATTGCCGAATTGGCGCCCCTGGACCAACTGGGCTTGGAGAATATTGTGGTGG
Organism: uncultured beta proteobacterium; assembly: GCA_903960915.1. Classification (GTDB taxonomy): domain Bacteria; phylum Pseudomonadota; class Gammaproteobacteria; order Burkholderiales; family Burkholderiaceae_C; genus Rhodoferax. The sequence goes on along the minus strand of CAJCCO010000056.1, from coordinate 24,187 downwards.
TGGCCAACCGAGCTCAGGCCGAACAAGCACTACAACTGTTGCACCAATGTGCCGTGCTGGGCTTCGACACCGAGTCCAAACCCACCTTTGTGCGCGACGAAGTCTCCAGCGGACCGCACGTGGTGCAGTTTTCCACACGACAAACGGCCTATGTGTTTCAGTTGCATGACGACGACAGCCGCGAGGTCGTACGCACCCTGCTGCAAGCCGCCCATATTATTAAAGTAGGCTTTGGCCTGGCGGGCGACCATCAACAGATACGCCGCACGCTGAACATTGAGCCCCGCAATGTGCTTGACCTGAACCATGTGTTCAGGAGCCAGGGCTATATCAAAGAGATCGGCATTCGCGGCGCGGTGGCCGTGGTGTTCAAGCGGCGTTTTATCAAATCGAGAAAAGCCACCACCTCCAATTGGGCCAACCGTCAGCTCACGCCCAGCCAGGTCATCTATTCAGGCAACGATGCCTGGGCAGCCTTGCTGGTGTTTGAGGCCTTGGATTTACCAAGCGCTGCGGTGGCGCAACCAGGCGGTTAATGCTTGGTGATGCCTGGTGATGCCTGATCAGCCTGTTCCGCCCCAGAATTGACAGGCCGGGTTTGGCGGTGGCCGGGTTTGGCCAGCATTTCCAGATAAAACGCGTCGGCTCCGTCCTTGACCGCGGCATCTATCAGTTCGGTGATGGTGGCGAAGTGCACCACAACTGCGCTTTCGGCGTTCAAGCCAAACTTGCAATCAAAGTCCCAAAAATCAACACCCTCTGGGAGCGGAACGCGACGTTGGCGCTTCACGTATTTACGAATTTCGTGTTTGGTCGCTTCCAGCAGACGCTCCGGGTGCTTGCCTTCGATGTTTAATTTGAACGTTTTTTTCACTTGTGCCTTCAATAGTTGGCGCCCAAACCCCTGAATCAGGGCATGGCGCGAGCGCTCGATTATGCGGCGTGTTGCCCTGGGCGCCAGAACGCTTAAACTGCACGGCTCGGGCCAGCGGCTCCACCTTCTCCAAACCACTGCCCATGCCCTCTGCCACTTTCGCCTCCCTAGGACTTTCTGCGTCTTTGTTACGTGCCGTCAGCGCCCACGGCTACACATCTCCCACCCCGATTCAAAGCGCGGCCATACCGGCAGCCTTGCAAGGGCGTGACGTGCTCGGCACAGCCCAAACCGGCTCAGGCAAAACCATTGCTTTCGCCCTGCCCCTTTTGCAGCGTCTTGAGCCTGGCCATGACAACGCGATTCCCGCCCAGGCCGGCAAACCCCAGCCGCGCGCCCTTGTTCTGGTGCCCACGCGGGAACTGGCGGCTCAAATTGGCGACAGCTTGCGCCAACTGGCCGAGCAACAAAGCCCGGGCGTCAAGGTCAGCGTCTTCTTTGGTGGCGTGTCCATTAACCCGCAAATGATGGGCCTGCGCAGTGGCACCGACATTGTGGTTGCCACACCCGGGCGCCTGCTGGACCTGATAGACCACAACGCACTCAACCTGGCCAGCGTCAAACTGTTGGTGCTTGACGAAGCTGACCGGCTGTTTGACCTGGGCTTTTCTGAAGAACTCGGACGCCTGCTCGCCCTGTTACCCCCCAAGCGTCAACACCTTTTTTTCTCGGCCACCTTCCCGCCTGCAGTGCAAGCCCTGGCCAGCAGCCTGCTGCAGGACCCAGTACGTGTGGAGGTGCGCCCCGAGCCCGCTACCGCGCTGGACATCAGCCAACGCGCCATTGAAGTGGACCCGGCCAGACGCACCCAGTTGCTGCGCCACCTGATTCAAGACAACGCCTGGAGCCGGGTGCTGGTTTTTGTGGCCACCAAATTTGCCACTGAAATCGTGGCCGACAAATTGCGCAAAGCCGGCATTGACGCCGAGCCTTTTCACGGCCAATTGAGCCAAGGCAAACGCAGCCAGGTGCTGGCCGACTTCAAAGCCTCACGCCTGGCCGTGGTGGTGGCGACCGATGTGGCCGCGCGCGGACTCGACATTTCGCAGCTGCCCGTGGTCGTCAATTACGACCTGCCCCGCTCGGCGGTGGACTACACCCACCGCATTGGCCGCACCGGCCGCGCCGGTGAAAGCGGCCTGGCCGTGAGCTTTGTCAGCACCGACACGCAGGCCCATTTCGCCCTGATTGAAAAACGCCAGCACATCACCGTGTTGCGCGAACAGGTGGCTGGCTTTGAACCACAAGAGGTCGCCCTTCCTTTGGTGAAGGGGGTGACGGTGTCGCAAGAAAACGGCGGCATCAAAGGCAAGCGGCCCAGCAAAAAAGACAAACTGCGCGCTGCTGCCGCGCAGGCCGCGGGCAGCCCCAGTCGGAATACTTGACAGTTGGCAAACGACGTTTGCCCTACGGCCACCCGGCGCTCAGCTATGCGCTTAAATTCCACCAACAATTTCACGAATTCAGACCGTCTGTGGCCCCGTTGACGGTCTTTGCAGCCGGCTCACCGCCAGTGGCACAAGCTGTGGATTGCCTTTGATTAGCTTCTTGCATGGGGTGAGAAGACTTAAAAGGGAATGGCATGAAACGTCTGAAATGGTTAGCCACCTGCGCAGCCCGATGCCGTAGATTTGCCCGTTGGCAACGGCATTGACGACCAGATCAACCTGGAGAACGGCCCGTATTTGGGTGCCCACGAGATTGGCAGCCAGCTGGAAGATGGACGCATCCTGCTGACTTTGACGCCCTATTAATCAGGTGACTTCACGGTGATTGATCGACGATCCACGGGTTTGCGAGCAAAAATACGTTCGACCATGGGCACAAAGGTCTGGAGCGGCTCGCAGGGGTAATTTGGATCTGCGGCCGTCTGGTCATACCGCGCTACAAACTCGGCCGTCCAGTCAAAGTGGGGGTGGCCACGCCAGCGCTCACGCTCGTGCTGGTTGACACCCGGCATATGGGGGGAGTGCAGGTTTTGAAACGTGGCGTGATGGCGCAGCATCCAGTGGTTGCGCTCTGACACATAGGCGCCGAGCAGGCTGGCCGCAAAATCACCATGCAGCATTGGACAAGCTATAAAGCCAACATCATGCAACAGGGCCACCACCACGTCCTCCTCCGATAAGCCATCACGCAACACCATAGTGGCCGACTGCAAACAGTGCCGGTAGTTGTTGACTTGGTAGCCGAAACAAGGATCGTGCTCACCCGCGCTTAACAAGCGAAGCACCTGCTCGGCCTGGTAGCGAGCCAGGTAGGCAGCGCGCTGCCCTTCCAGCAAGACCCAGTCTTCACGAGACAGCTCTTCGAGCGGGATCTTGTCAAGGTAACGCCAGGCCGAATCGGCCAATGGACTGCGACTGGGGGAATCGTTCACCGTGTCTCCTTATGAGGTAAGCCAGTCCTGCGTGGCGGATCGCCAAGGCGTCAAAGCACGGGCCACGTCAGGATGGCCCGATGCGATGTGAAGCCAATTTTCAAGCACTGGCGGCAGCGTCAGACTTTGGCCGCAGGCGGATAGCACCATCGTGGCCAAGGGTATGGTTACCAAAGGCCCGCAGTCGGCCAGGCTGATGGTTGGCGTGAGTAAGAACGGTTGGGGCTGTACCCAGCTGGCAAGTTGCCCTAACCGTGATTCGATGTCCTCACGCAAGCCCAACACCGTTTGCAAATTTCGCTGTGCTGGCTTGACCTGGCCAAACAAGGCCCGCACCTTAGGCTCTAGGTACAGGTCATGGAAGCGGCACAAAAAACGAGCCTGTGCCCGCAAACGTAAATCATGGGGCAGCATCGGCGGTGTCGGGTAGCGTTCTTCAAGGTATTCGTTGATCGCTTCTGACTCCGACAAAACCCAGTCGCCGTCCTGGATGGCAGGCAGGGTGCCCATGGGTACCAGCGCGCGGTACTCTGGGGAACGGTAGCCATTGACGGGTGTGCGCTCCTCGAAGTCCAAGCCTTTCACACACAGCACCAGGCGTACCTTGGCGCTGTAACTTGAGATTGCCGAGGCATGGAAAATCATGACTCACCCCCGGCAATAAAAGACAGGTAGTCGCGCGCGGCGGCCTCGGCAGCTGCACTTACCAGTGCGGCGCCATGCTCGGCAAGACCCAGGCCAGAATGTGAGCCAACCCGGCCGTCTGGAAACTGTGCTCGGTGTGCTAAGGCATGCGCATGGTTGTCCCCACCATGGCGCTTGATGAAGTCGGCGCTCAGCATTGGAGGGGCCGGCAAGTTGTCGGGGCAACTGACTTCTGGCAGGCGATACCGGGTTATCGCCAGCTCGGAAGGGGTCGCGTGCATTCCCTCAGCAGCGCCATACAGTCCTTGCCTGATCTCATTAACTTCTGAAAAATCCCACCAGCTACGCAGTCGGCATTGAATGGGCGTTCCCGAATGCTTGCCCAGGCTTTGGTCGGCATACAACTCTTGAAAAGCGCAATGGGCTGGGGCAATATTGCCGCCATGGCCATTGAGAAAATAAAAGTGCTCAAAACCATGGCGCGACAGCGACTGAACATAGTCAATGATGACCTGAATCAACGTCGTCGGACGCAAGGATACTGTGCCGGGAAATGCCAGATTGAACTGCGCCTGGCTCAAGGTCAGGGTGGGTCCAACCAAAGCGCCACACCGCTCAGACATGGCAAGCGCAATGGTCTCCGCCGTGATGCTGTCTGTGCCAATCAAGCCGGTAGGTCCGTGCTGCTCTGTGGATCCCGTGGGAATAACCACGCCCCTGGAACGCTTCAGGTAGGTTTCGATCTCGGGCCAGGTCGAGTGGTGGAGCAACATCGGTCAGTTGGTATTGGACAGCTTGCGCTCCAGGCGACGAACCAGGTAAGAGACCACGAGTATCAGCAGCAAATACTCTGCGACCAACAGGGTGTAAATCTCGAGCGGACGGTACTCGCTGACATTGAGCTCATTGGCGCGCCGGGTCAGTTCCTGCAGACCAATCACGGACACCAAAGAGGACATCTTCAGGACATAAACAAACTGGTTGCCCAAGGCTGGCAAGATGACTTTGATCGCCTGGGGCATCACCACCAGACGCATCTGTTGGCTCCAGGTCAGGCCCAGCGACTTGGCCGCTTCTATTTGCCCTTTGGGCACGGACTGGATGCCGGCTCTAAACACTTCGGCTTCAAAGGCCGAGTCACTCAGCGCCAAAGACAACACGCCTGTGGCGAACACGCTCAGTTGCAGGCCGATGATGACCGGCAGCCCGTAAAACACCCAGAGTAGCAACACCAGCAAGGGAACCGAGCGAAACAGCTCTACATACACCCGGTTGACCCGGTTAAGGGACTTGCGCCGTGACAAACCCGCAAGCGCCACAAGAGCACCCAGAATCACCGAAATACAAATGGCGCAGAGTGAGACCCACAGCGTGGCCCAAACACCGCCTATGAGGAATTGAAGATTGGAGACGCCCTTGGCCTGCATGGGGTTGAAGATGTACCAACCCCAGTTGTAGCTGTCACCCCCACCGGACGAACCCGAGCACCCAGCCAACAAGCCAAGCGCCAGGAACGTCAACCAAGTACTTATTTTTTGGCGGAGAGCCATTTGGTCTCAAGCCCGGTGAAGAAGCCTTCAGCCTCCTTGAGAGAAATCCAGTTGTTCACAAAGGTATGCCAAACCTCATCACCCTGTGGCATCGGGTAAGCAAATGGCCGCTTGTTGCGCATTTCGGCGGTTGAGCCGACCGTCACCAGCTCAGGGTAAGTTTTCATCAGGGTGGCCGCCTCCACATTGCTGGTGACGGTGACCTGGGCTCGACCGGCCAACACTTCCTGGTAACCGGTGGCGGGCTTCTCAACCGCACGGATCTTGGCTTTGGGGAAATGCGCACGCGCTTGTTGCTCAAATACCGTGCCCATCAGCACAGCGACTGTGACGTTGGCGTTGTTGATGCTGTCCCAGGTAGTCAACTTCGCTCCCGTCTTTTTGCTCACCATAGGCACCGTGCCGGCAAAAAGGTAGGGATTGGAAAATGCCACCGTCTTGGCGCGTGCCATGCTTAACGATGCGCCCGAGAAGATGTCAAAGCGGTCAGACACAATGCCGTTGACCAGCGTGGCCCATTCGGCCGGCACGTACTCAATCTTCACACCCATATCTGCGGCCAGTTGGTTCATGGCCTCGATATCAAAGCCGGTGTAGGTGTTGGTAGCCGTATCTTTGACAGACATCGGGTTGAAATCACCTGTGGTACCCACGCGCAGGGTGCCACGCTCCAAAATTTGGGCCAGACGCGATTTGGTCTGCGCCGCGGCTTGCATAGGCAGCACCATCAAGGCAGCCGTTGTCAGCGCCATGAAGGAGGTAAAAAGCTTTTTCATAGAAGTGTTCCTTTTTAAGGTTGTATATACGACTTGATAAATGCTAACTCAGATGCGCCACAACTTCAAGGCGCCGCAGGCTCAATTCACGCAACAAAGGGATAACCCTGATTCAAGCCCAATGCACCGGGCCCTGGCTGGTGTACCAGTGGGCCAACTGGGCGTCAAACTCGGCCTCGATTCGGCTGCGCCGGATTTTCATGGTCGGGGTGAGCATGCCGTTTTCGATGCTCCACGGCTCCTGCGCCACCACAATCATGCGCAGTTGTTCGTAGTCGGCCACGGCGCTGTTGACCTCGCGCAGCAACTCACCGAGTTCCTTTTGCACCTTGGCCCGCACGGTGGCGTCGCCCATTTGCGGACGCAGGTTTTCAGACAGCACCACCATGGCGTACGCGGCACTTTGGCCAACGCCCGAGACCAGCGACAACTCGATCATCGGGTGGGCGTTGAGCCGGTTCTCGATGGGTGCCGGCGCCACGTACTTGCCCTTGGAGGTCTTGAACAATTCCTTCACGCGCCCGGTTAGCTTGAGCAGGCCATCGGCACGAATTTCACCCCGGTCGCCGGTGTGAAAGAAGCCATCGGCGGTGAAGCTCTCGGCGTCCAGGTCGGGCCGCTTGTAGTAGCCCACCATTTGGCCGGGTGACTTGATCAGCACCTCGCCCTCCGCGCTCAAGCGCACCTGCACGCCGGGCATGGGCACGCCTACATAGCCTGGGGCGTTGATGGCGTCGGTGGAGTTGTGCGAATAGGCAAAGTCTTCCGTCATGGCGTAGCCCTCGGACAGGTTCAGTCCGAGTCGTCGGTACCAGGAAATCAGTTCGGCCGGGATCGGCGCCGAACCGCTGCCGGCCAGCAGCGCCTGGTCCAGCCCCAGGCCCTTGAGCACCTTGCGGCCGACGAAGCGGCCCAGAATTGGGATGCTCAGCAGACGGTCGAGCTTTTTAGGCGGCATTTTGCTGAACACGCCTTGTTGAAACTTGAGCCACAAGCGTGGCACCGAGATAAAGGTGGTGGGGCGGGCGCGGTTCAGGTCCTGCAAAAAGGTGTCCAGCGACTCGGCAAAGTACAGGTGGGTGTTGCCATCCACCAGCGAGCCGCATTCCACCCAGGCGCGCTCAAACACATGGGCCAGCGGCAGGTAGGACAGCACGCGGTTGTGCGCCTCGGTCCCCACGCGGCTTTTGATCTCTTTCACGATGCCCAGGCTGGCCGCGGTGATGCGCTCAAAGCTGTGCATCACGCCCTTGGGCTGGCCGGTCGAGCCGGAGGTGTAAATCAACATGGCCAGGTCGGTGCCGGCCCGGGCGGGGCGACCCGTCAATGGCGGGGTGCGTGCAATGATGGCGTCCCAGGTTTCGAAAGCGGTAGGCGGCGACAGTGGCAGCGCAATACAAGGCAGGCCCGCCGGCACACCCGGTGTCTGCTGCTCCCAGATGTCAAGTTTGCCCACAAAGAGCAAACTCGCGCCGCTGTGCTCCAGCACGTAGCGAATGGTGTCAGCCGTTTCAGTCGGGAAAATGGCCACCGTGGTGCCGCCAGCAATCCAGATCGCCAGTTCCGCCATGATGAAGTGGGCACTGTTCTTGGACAGAATAGCGATGCGCGCACCAGGCTCCAGGCCCAGGCTTTGCAAATGGGCCGCCATGCGCCGCGCCTGGTCCAGCGTCTGCGCCCAGGTGTAGTCCACCACCTGGCCGCCACCAATAGGTTGCGTCAGGTAGACCGCATCGGGGTGGGTGGCTTCATGGTCGTAAATGTAATCAAGCATCAATTGGGGGTGTGCCATGGTGTCTCCTAAGGGCTAAGGTTGGGGCCGGCCGGCCACTGCCCGCATGGTAAGCGCATAAGGTAGCGGTGCTTCTCATGGTGTTCCCTGAGCACGTAGCCTAGGAGACAGTCTGACTTCAATTTCCCGCGCTGGCTTCGGGCCAACTTATGAATTGACAAGTTCAAAAAAACAACTATGTAGAAATGATTCGGGGTTTCCACATTATTTTTTTCAAATTAATGATAATCGCCCTCCATAGTGCCCGACCTTGGCGCCAAACCCTTGAAAGAGCCAACGATGAGCAGATTGGAAGAACTTCTACAGCAACAAAAAGAAATTGCTGTAGCCATTGAAGTCGAGGTGGCCAAAGGCCGCGCGGCCGCAGCCCTGGGAGAGGCTGTCGCGCAGTTCAATCTGGGTCTGATGTTCGAAAAAGGACAGGGCGTGGCGCAAAGCTACCGTGAGGCGAAGCGCTGCTACAAACAGGCGGCAGACCAGGGCAGCGCGCCCGCGCTGTACAGCCTGGGGGTCCTGTTTGAAAAAGGGCTCGGCGAGGATGAAGACTTTGCGCAGGCGCTGCACTGGTACCAGTTGGCAGCAGACCAGGGGCTCGCACCGGCGCAATGCGCTTTGGGTGCGCTGTTTGAAGACGGGCGCGGCACCAAGCAGGACTTTTCTGAGGCGATGCGTTTTTACAAACTGGCGGCAGCGCAAAACCATGCCGACGCCAAGTACCACCTGGGCGCCATGTACGAAAGTCACCATGGCGTGGAGCAGGATTACCAAGTCGCGGCAAGCTGGTACAAACTGGCGGCGGCGCTGGGTCACTCGGCGTCGCAGTGCTGCCTGGCGCGCATCTATGAAAATGGCCTGGGCGTCAAACGCGATTACGCCGAAGCCATGCGCTGGTACCGACTGGCCGCCGCCCAAGGCAACGCGAGCGCGCAACTCAACCTGGGTGTGATGTTCGAGCACGGTGATGGGGTCATCGAAGACAACGCCGAGGCCATGCGCTGGTACCGACTGGCAGCAGCCCAGGTGGACGCCAACGCGCAGTGCAAGATTGGCTTTATGTATGGCAACGGTAAAGGGGTACCGAGCAATTACCCGGAGGCCATGCGCTGGTACAAGCTGGCTGCCGAACAGGGCAACGCCAGCGCGCTTTCCAACCTAGGCTTTATGTTTGACCATGGGCATGGCGTTGACCAAGACGACGCCCGCGCGCTGATGTACTACAACAAGGCCGCCAAACGCGGTGACGTCTACGCCAGCAAAAACCGCGACATTATCGAAGCCCGCATAGCGGCCCATGCAGCCCGTAAAGTGGCTGGCTAGGTGCAAACGCCGATGCAATTGATGTCATTGAGGTGTCGGTGTTGTCGGTGGTGCTCACGCAAGCCTTGCACAGGTGGGCCCCGGCGGCTTAGGTCGGGCTCCTAAATGGCCGGCTTACAAACGCCCCTTACGCCTGCGCCGCAGATCGAGTCGCCCTATGCCTGGGCGCGCCTGGTGGCAGCCCTGTTGGTGATGACGATTGGTGGGGTGGGCATCTATGCGCCTTCGGTTGTGCTGCCGGCGGTGCAGCTGGACTTTGGGGTGGTGCGCGCCGACGCCTCCTTGCCCTACACCGCCACACTGATTGGCTTTGGTATTGGCGGCATCCTGATGGGGCGCCTGGCGGACCGGCTGGGCGTGATGAAAGTGGTGCTGGGTGGCGGTATCGGCATTGGCCTGGGCTTTATCGCTTCGAGCCTGGCTGGCAACCTGTGGCAGTTCAGCCTGGCCCATGGCTTGTTGATTGGCCTGCTCGGTGTCTCGGCCACCATGGCCCCGTTGATGGCGGACACCTCGCAATGGTTTTCGCGCAACCGGGGCATCGCGCTGGCGATCTGCATGAGCGGCAACTATGTGGCGGGCACGATCTGGCCGCCCATCATGCAGCACTTTATTGAAACCGTGGGCTGGCGCCAGACCTACTTGTGGATCGGTGTCTTCTGCCTTTTGAGCCTGGCCCTGTTGTCGCTGGGCTTTCGGCGTGCAGCGCCGGTCGCGCTGAGCGACGACGCGGCCCGTGCAGCGCCACCGCTTCGATCGGCTCGGTTCCTGGGCGTGTCCGATCCGCGCCAGCCGCTGGGGCAGTCCCCCGGCCGCCTACAGTTGCTGTTATCAGTGGCCGGGCTTGGCTGCTGCGTTGCCATGGCCATGCCACAGGTGCATATCGTGGCGTATTGCACCGACCTGGGCTTTGGTGCGGCCCGCGGCGCCGAGATGTTGTCGCTGATGATGGGGCTGGGCATCATCAGCCGCCTGGTGTCGGGCTGGGTATCGGACCACATTGGAGGCCTGCGCACGCTGCTGCTGGGCTCGGTGTTGCAGGGTGTCGCCCTGCTGCTGTTTCTGCCGTTTGATGGCCTTGTGCCGCTGTACATCGTGTCGGGCCTGTTCGGCCTTTTTCAAGGCGGCATCGTGCCGTGTTATGGCCTGATCGTGCGGGAGTATTTCAGCCCGTCGCAGGCCGGCGCACGCATTGGCACCATTCTGATGGCCACCATGGTGGGCATGGCGCTCGGGGGCTGGATGTCGGGCGCCGTATTCGACTGGACCGGTTCCTACCATGCGGCCTTCCTGAACGGCCTAGCCTGGAACCTGCTGAATCTGGCGGTGGTGGTGTATTTACTGGTGCAGGTGCGAAAAAGCCGAAGGTAATTGCAGACGGTGATTGCATGGTGTGCGCGAACCTAGGCTTGAAAACTTTTTGGATCAGTTCTTCTTGATCAAATGACTAATGGCCTGAAGCGCCAAGAGTGCAATGACGTCAATCATGAGGTTGTTGGTCTGGGTGCCGCAGGGCTTTCCCTTTGCCCAAGATGGGGGCACCAGCATTTGATTTGACAAAATTGCGCTGCACGGGCAGACTAGATAGATGACTAGTTTAATTAAGGGAGGTGGTATGCACACTTGGCCAGTACAGGATGCGAAAGCGCGCTTTAGTGAGTTTTTGGATGCATGTTTGCTTGAAGGGCCTCAAATGGTCACCCGAAGGGGCACCGAAGCCGCAGTGCTGGTGCCTGTTCAGGAGTGGCGGCGCCTCCAGTCGGCAGCGCGCCCGTCTTTGAAGCAATTGCTGCTTTCTGACCAGGCCCGAACCGACCTGATAGTTCCGCCGCGAGGTCTTGCAAAACGTCGACCCGTGGAGCCGATGCAGTGACGCACCTTTACTTGCTTGACACCAATGTGGTTTCTGAACTTCGCAAGCCACGCCCACATGGGGGTGTCGTGGCTTGGCTGGAATCACTGGATGAAACTCAACTTTACTTGTCTGCGGTCACGCTCGGAGAAATACAAGCCGGTATCGAGTTGACGCGTGAACAAGACCCTGCCAAGGCCCAAGAAATTGAGGCCTGGTTGGCCTTGGTGGCGGGCGCGTACAACGTTTTGCCCATGGATGCGTCAGCATTCATGGCTTGGGCGCGATTGATGCACAGAAGGTCAGACACTTTGTATGAAGACGCCATGATTGCCGCCACCGCACAAGTGCACGGACTGACCGTTGCCACCAGAAATGTGGCCGACTTTCAGGCCTTAGGGTTCGAAGTTTTCAATCCTTTTTCCCCGGTGTAGATGGGTCAATTCATTTGAGTCTGGCGCTTTCAACGACTGCGCACCAGCAGCCAAGGCTTGGGCATGCGCGGCTGTCAAATTGAGGGCTAGTGACTCAAACCTGTCCACGTCAAAGCGCTCCAAGCCAGCAGGTAGAGCACGGTTCCAGCGCCAAGCGCCTGACCCGCATAGGCTCCGCAGAATCGATCCGCAAAAAACCCCAATAAGGGAATAAGTTGCTGGGCATGCACGCCCAGAAAGTGGGAGGGGCGAATGTCCTGGGACAGGTGCCAGCCCACCCAGGGCAGTCCCGGGCCCGCAGGGGGTTGATTGCCTCCCAACAGAAATCCGCTTACGGTTGAAAGGACAAACGTCAACGACAAGCCCAGCACCACGCCCCATGTGGTGACAGAAAGTCCGGCGGATACCCGTGTTGAGACAATCTCCCAAGCCAGCCAGGCCTGTGATCCGGTGAGTCCAACAGCCGCCACAGCCATCACGCCAAACAACAGGGTGTGCAAGCGGTCGCTGTTGTTGTAGTGGGAAGCGGCGCCTTGGGACGCCTGGTAGGTGATATATGCCACTTCAAAAAAAGAAGTCACCACAATCAATGCGCAAATGCCTGGGTAAGCCGAGCCCTGTGCCACCGTGCTACTTGCGCCTTCGGTGAGCCAGACGGTGGTCCAGGCAAACAAAGCGGTCGCGGCCATGAATTTCATGGGTTTGAGCCAGATGCCCACCTCGCGCAGGGTGCGAGCATCGTTGAGTGACAAAAGATAGGTCAGTCCCAAAGCCAGCCACATGGCAGCGCCATACAGCATCAACATCTTGGAAGCCATTGACCAAGAGGCCCCATTCACAAGGGAAGCTAACGATGGATAAGCTAAATCAGTGTTCACGAAACAAGCCCGATGTTGGAATCAGCGGATAGGAATTTCAACCGCATCGGGGCAAGTATGTCACGGGCTTTGTGGCTCCAAACGCCTTTGCCTTGTGCGACGCGAGCGGTCGCAGTCAATCAATGGCTAGACGTTTTTTAGCAATTCGTCTGGTGGCCGATTGCCCGCTTGCGCGGCATAGTCCACCAGCGGCTCGTCGTAGATGGCGGTGCGCAGCACGCCGTCGCTCTGCACCACGCCCCGGTACATGCCGGCGCAATTGAAGGGCAGTGACACGCTGCCGTGCCGGTCCACCGCAATGATGCCGCCGGAGCCGCCATGGGGCGCCAGCAGGTCCATCACCACGCCCTGCGCGGCCTGCGACAGGCTTTGCCCGGCGTGGCGCATTCGGGCCGAAATTTCGTGACAAGCGGCATAGCGGATAAAGATTTCGCCATTACCGGTACCCGACAGGGCGCAGGTGTCGTCATCGGCCCAGGTGCCCGCCCCGATCACCGGGGTGTCGCCCACACGGCCCGGCGCCTTGGCGGTCATGCCGCCAGTCGAGGTGGCCGCTGCCAGGTGGCCGTAGCTGTCACGCGCCACAGCGCCCACGGTGCCGTGCTTGCGCGACGCGTCTTGGTTGTCCACACCGGCCAGTCGCATGGCCAAGGTGTCCTGCAGGGCCTGCCATCGGGCTTCGGTGAAAAAATAGGGGGTGTCCTCAAAGGCCAGACCCTGCGCCCGGCAGAACGCCAGTGCGCTCTCGCCGATCAGCAGCACATGCTCGGTGCGCTCCATTACCGCGCGCGCTGCCAATATCGGATTGCGCGGCCCGCAAATGCCAGCCACCGCACCCGCAGCCCGGTCCCGGCCATCCATGATGGCCGCATCCATCTCCTGCTTGCCGGCGCTGGTGAATACCGCACCACGGCCGGCGTTAAACAGTGGCTCATCCTCCAGCGCCATCACCGCGGCGGTGACAGCGTCCAGCGCCGCACCTCCCGCGGCCAATACCAGGCGACCAGCTTCCAGGGCTCGGCGCAAGCCAGCGTGGTAGGCCGCCTCACGGGCTGGGGTCATGGTGTTGCGCAGAATCGTGCCGGCACCGCCGTGCACGGCCAGGCTGAAGGTGGAGGGGGTGGGTGAATGGGTCATGGTCGGCCTGGGATAAATAATGATCGAGTTAGACCGCTGTGAACGGCTTTAGGAGCGTCCGCCGTCAACACTGAGGACCTGGCCGGAAATCCAGCTGGCCGCATCCGAGGCGAGAAAAGTCACGGCATCGGCAATGTCCTGCGGTCGGCCCAGCCGCTTGGTATGGATGCTGTCGATCAGCCGCTGTTGGCCGTCTGGCCCGTAACTTTCCCACTGCCGCTGCGTCGAGGGGTTGGACAAGACAAAGCCCGGCGCTACGCTGTTGACGGTGATGCCGAACGGCCCCAGTTCCAGGCTGAGTTGCTTGGTCAGACCGACCAAGGCATGTTTGGAGGCCGTGTAGGCCTGGATTCCGGTCAGGCTGGGGCGTAGGCCGGCGCCAGAAGAAATGTTGATGATGCGACCCAAGCCACTGCGTTTCAGGTGTCCGGCACAGGCCTGGGCGCACCAAAAGGCACCGTGCACATTGGCCTCAAACAGCACCAGCCAATCCTGCTCGGTGACCTCTTCAATTGGACGGCCGACCTGACCGCGTACTCCCCCCGCGCAATTCACCAGAATATCCAGTCCACCAAATTGGTCTGCAGCCTCATGCACAGCGCGGGACACACTGTCGCGCTGTGCCAGGTCGATGGCGGTGGTTCGAGTGGCACCGGCGTCGTGCGCCGCCTGCAGGCCGGCGCTGTCAATGTCAAACGCCGCCACCTGCATGCCCTCGGCCACAAAGGCCTGCACGATGCTCAGACCGATGCCCTGCGCCGCACCGGTCACGATGGCCCGTCGTCCCGACAGATCGAGCTTCATAGTGACACCAGTTGGTCAAGCGTGGCCCACGACTGTGGCCGGCGGCCGTCCTCAATGTCGTGAATCAACGCCACCAGCCGGTCAATGGTCGGGGTGGCGATGCCGGCTTTGGCGCCGATCTCGCCAATGATGGCAATTTGGGCATCAACTTCGGTTTTGCGCTTGCGAATAGCCAGGTCCCGCCAGATACCGGAATGGGTCTTGGCGGTGTGGCGGTTGAACTCAGCCATGTCGGCCACCGAGCGCCGCGCTAGCGCCTCTGGCGCGTCAGGCATGAAGGCCAAGGGATCAAAGCCATTGAAACCCAGCGGCGTCACTCCCTGGTTCAGCGCTACCGCCATCACCTCGCGGCCCAGGCGGTGAAACACGGAAAAGTGCGGTTCGGAGGCCAGGTTGTCCGACATGGAGGCATCGGTCAGCGCGGTGGCAAACAGGATAGCTCCGTAGCCCAGCTTGCCCCACAGATAGCCCCAAATATTGGGCGTGAGCACCGCTGCTGGCTCAAACACTTGCAGCAGGCGGTGGTAGTCGGCAGCGCGTGCACTGAGCCGGCCATCAAGCTCGCCCAGCGCCACGGTAGCTCGGTTACCCAGCAGAATACGGCCGGGCTCCAGCCAGTCAGCGCCAAAATTAACAAAACAGCCGACGGTGCGCTCAGTCCCCACCTCAGCGGCGATGAGCAACTCGTTAAGCCCGTTTTGCGCCGACAGCACCGAACCGTTTTCAGCCAGATGGGGCTTGAGCGCCCGCACAGCCTGTTGCGTGTGGTGCGCCTTCACCGCCAGGATCACGCGGCGAAACTGGCCGCTGACATCTGCCGGGGTTGCCGCGCGAACCGGCTGAGTGAATTGTTCAACCGGACCTTCAATGGCCAGGCCGTCACGGTTCATGGCAGCCACATGGTCCTCTGCAATGTCCACCAGCAGCACGTCTTCACCGGCGCGTGCCAAATACGCGCCCAGTGTGCCGCCAACGGCCCCTGCGCCCCAAATCAGTATGGTGTCTTGGTTCATGTTGGAGCTTCAGTTCAAAGGGTGTCGATCAGGTGACGGGTCTCGTCCACTGCTACCGACCAGACCGCCTGCATGTCCGAGTCCGAGCGCTGGTAGCAGCCCCCAAAATTGCCGTCGCCGATCATTTCGCGCACGCCGCTTGGGCCCAGCGTGCGCATGTGGGCCAGGTCGACCATCGGCTTTTGCAGGTCGGGCTGCACTACGCCAGCCAGCCGGGTACACGGAAAGTTTTCCATCCACGAGGCGTGCGAAGCCACCGGGTCAATCTCTTTGACCTTGGCCAAGGTTTTCGGTGCATTCCACCAGTTGTGGATACGCACCTTGCAGCCCGGATTAGCCTCCAGCCACTGATTTACCGCAATCAGGCCCGGTGCGTTTCCACCATGGCCATTGACCAGCAAGATCCGTTTGAAGCCAGTGCTGCGCAGGCTGTCCAGAATATCGATCAGCAGATTCTGGTAAGTCTCGGTGCGCAGCGACACCGTGCCCGGATAAGCCATGAAATACGGCGTTATGCCGTAGGCAAGCACCGGAAATACTGGCACGTTCAGTGGCAGTGCGGCATCAATGGCCACCTGCTCACTGAGAATGCTGTCCACCGACAGGCTCAGGTAGGCGTGTTGTTCGGTGCTGCCAATCGGCACCACCGCCCGGTCGTCCGAGGCCAGGTACTGTTCGACCTGCAGCCAATTCATGTCACTGATCTTCATGTGCTTCTTTCCTTTTGAAATGCGGATTGGCTGCGCAGCCGCTCAATGGCGGGGATGAGGGTCTGCTCAATGGCGTGCGGGTCAGGCACGTACCTGAATTCAATCGCCTGTCGGCCGGCAGGCAGATGAGGCAAGATGGCGTCGGCCCCACTGGCGTACACCAGCACGTCGACCCGGTCCAAAAAAGGCTGGAGATCAGGCGCAGTCATCAGCCGCAGCTCCGGGTTGGCCACATGTGGGGTAAAACGCAGCACGCCGAGCTTCATCAGGGCCATGAATTCCGGGTAGACCGACACAATGCCGACCCGTGCCAACGGATCGATGGCAGCCAGAAGGGCCCGCGTTTCCTCCGCCGGAATGAAGCTCAAACCGACCACCGGGATGCCCGCAGGCAACCTGTTTTCCAACTCGCCGCGACGGTGCGCCAGCGTGACACAGATGTCATAGGCGAACGGGTGGGCAGCATCCTGCTGCAAAGACTCCAGGGTAGTAGCCGCGATGCTGTCACCCGCCTTCAGGTAGGTTTTGATTCGATCGGCATATTTTTGAGTGGCATCCAGAAAGTTACCCACCATCACCAGCCGCAGCGGACGTGTGGCCGGGCGACTGCGTGCCACGCGTGCATTGACCAAGGACGCCACCAGCGACGGCGCCAAGCCGAGTTCCTCGGCTTCAAGCAGCAGCCGATCAACCCGTCGTTGCAGCGTGCGCATCGCCGCGGACCGCAGACCATCGCTGCTGTGACCGTCAGCCACGAAGGTGCCAGCACCCGGTTTGGTTTCGATCAGGCCGGACAGGCGCAATTCACGGTAAACGGTGGACACGGTCATGGGCGCAATGTTGGCCCGCTCGGCGAGTTCGCGCACCGATGGCAGCCGCTGACCCGCCGGCAGTTCACCAAGCGCGATGCCAAATTCGATCAATCCCCGCAGTTGAGTGCCCAGGGGCACCGGCAAAGCGCGGTCTAGCGACTCAGCCAGGTCCCCCAGCAGATTCGCGGACGGCGTTGCCGATGATTGACTCACCGTGCCGTCATCTGATTCAGCAGCCTTGCGTTGTCTCATGCTCTCCTGTGCCAATGTCTTGATCAAACGGCAAACTGTACCATCAATCTAGAACAGTATGAGCCTGTTTTCAGGAATAAACCTAGGCCAATTCAAACCGAAAACCCTGTGTTATAGTTTTGTAGAACAGTTGGGTTTTAGTCTGGTTATTCCATGCAACGGTAACAAAACAGGAGAATTTGATGAACGTCATTTTGAAGCAAAGCAGACATCTCGCCCTGGCAGGGCTCATGGTCGCCATGTTTGGCGCCACCGTTTCAGCGCAAACGCTGACGATGGGCGTTCGCGCCGGTCCCGACTCCATGGACCCACATTGGTCAACCCTGGGCGGGCAGGCCGAGGCCCTGCGCCATGTGTTTGACACCCTGGTAATGGCAGACGAAAAACTCCAGCTCAAACCCGGTTTGGCGGTGTCCTGGAAGTCAATAGACGAAACCACCTGGGAATTTAGGATTCGCCAGGGCGTAAAGTTTCACAATGGTTCTGAGTTGACTGCAGAAGACGTCAAGTTTTCGATTGATCGCATTCCGTTGGTCACCGGCCCGATGAGCATGACGATCTACACCAAGCAGGTTAAAGAGACCAAGGTGATCGACAAGTACACCCTGCACGTCAAGACCAAGGTGGCGGCGCCGACACTGCCTAACGACTTTATCCGTTTGTTTGTAGTGGCTAAATCGATTGGCCTGGAAGCCCGCAACGAGCAATTCAATTCTGGCAAAGCCGCCATCGGCACCGGCCCCTACCGCTTTGTGTCATGGGCGCCCAAGGGTGACCTGGTGATGAAGCGCTTTGACGGCTATTGGGGAGAGAAGCAACACTGGGAGCAGGTGATTCGCAAAGAAATCCCGAGCGATCCTGCACGCATGGCCGCCCTGAAATCAGGCCAAGTGGATCTGGTGAACTACGTGCCCGCCACCGACTATGCATCGATGCAGCGCGACAAGACGGTCGACACCTTTATTGCCGACACGGTCTACATCCTGAACATTACGCCCAACGTCAAGGAAACCCTGCCCAAGCCGGTCAAGGTGGACGGCAAGGAAATTGCCGCCAACCCCCTGCGTGATGCCCGGGTGCGTGAAGCCATGGACCTGGCCATTGATCGCAAAACGCTGGTCCGTATCGTGCTCGAAGGCCTGGGCCGTCCAGCCAACCAGCTGATGCCCGCCAACTTTTTCGGCGGCAGCAAGAACTTGCCTGAGCGTCCGTATGATGTCAACAAAGCCAAGCAACTGTTGACCGAAGCCGGCTACCCAAAGGGCTTCGAGATCGATTTCTTCTGCACCAACAACCGCTTGCCTGGTGACTCCGCCGTGTGCGAAGCGCTGTCGCAAATGTGGGCACGTGCCGGCCTCAAGGTGAACGCCAATGCCCTCAACGGCACGGTGTTTTTCCCGGCCCAGCAAAAGGGCGAGTACAGCCTGTGGATGAGCGGCTGGGGCACCTTGACCGGTGAGGCCAGCTACACCTACGGCTCTCTGGTCCACACGGCCGATGTCGCCACGGGTCTGGGCGCCTTCAACAAGCAGGGTTACTCCAACCCGGCCGTTGACAAGTTGCTGGAAGAAGGCAGCCGTACCATGGATGACACCAAGCGCCGCGCCTTGTTTGAGAAGGCGTCCGAGCTGTCCATGAGTGACCGTGCGCTGATCCCATCGGTGCAGCTTCAGACCGTCTGGGCCTCCAAAGCCGGCATGCTGACCATCCCGGCCCGCATGGACCAGGAGACACTGGCCTACGAGATCAAGCCTAAGCGCTGATCCACTGCCCAGCATGATCGGTTTTTTCATTCAGCGCCTGCTGCAGGCGGTGCTGGTCGTCGTGGCCATGTCGATGTTGGTGTTTGTCGGGGTGTACGCCATCGGCAACCCGATCGATGTCATGATCGATCCGGCATCAAGCCAGGCGCTGCGTGAAAGCCTGATCCAACGTTATGGATTTGATCGTCCACTCTACGAGCAGTACTTCATCTTCGTGGGTAACCTGCTGCGTGGGGACCTGGGCGAGTCCTTCATTTACCGGCTGCCGGTGCTCGGCCTGATCTTTTCGCGCTTACCGGCCACGCTGGAGTTGGCCGTGACAGCCATGCTGATCGCCACCCTACTCGGCATCCCGCTGGGCGTCTGGGCCGGCTACAAGCCCGAGGCCTTCTCCTCCAAACTGATCATGGGGGTGTCGGTGCTGGGCTTCAGCGTGCCAACGTTCTGGGTTGGACTGCTGCTGATCATGAGCTTTGCGGTGGAGTTGCGCTGGCTGCCCTCGGGCGGACGTGGCCCGGTCACTGAGCTGCTGGGCATGAAACTGTCGATCGGCTCTCTGGAGGGCTTGAGCCACCTGGTGCTGCCAGCCTTCAACTTGGCGCTGTTCAAACTTGGCCTGCTAATTCGGCTGGCACGGGCTGGCACAGTAGAAGTGATGAGCTCGGACTACGTGCGTTTTGCACGGGCCCAGGGGCTGTCCGAAGCCAAGGTGCTTAGCCTGCATGTGCTCAAAAATATCTCCATCCCCATCGTGACCGTGTTCGGCCTTGAGTTCGGCTCGACACTGGCTTTTGCGGTGGTCACAGAGACCGTGTTCAACTGGCCCGGCATGGGCAAGCTGATCATTGATTCCATCACCGTGCTGGACCGGCCAGTGATGGTGGCCTATCTGGTGTTGGTGGTGGTGCTTTTCGTGCTGATCAACTTGGTGGTGGACCTGATTTACGGCCAGCTCGATCCACGCATCCGCATCAAGGCCGCACTATGAGCTTGGTGCCCGAAACCCGCTGGAGTCGACTGGCCAACTTTTGGAGCGACTACCGCCAAAGCCGAGTCGCTGTGTTAGCCCTGGCCGTGATCGCCCTGATCATCCTGGCGGCGCTGCTGGCCCCGCTCATCACACCGCAGGACCCTTACAACCAAGCCACGCTCGACCTCGCGGCCGCGCGCCTCATGCCCGGCGAGACCGGACCGGGCGGCTATGTGCACTGGCTGGGTACCGATGCGGCCGGACGCGATGTGTTTTCGGCCATTCTGTACGGACTGCGCACCAGCCTGCTGGTGGGCGTGCTGGCAGGCAGCCTGGCGCTGATGCTAGGCGGCGTGGTCGGCTTGGTGGCCGCTTATTACGGCGGTCGCACCGAAGCTGTGATCATGCGCGTGATCGACCTGCAACTGTCCCTGCCTGCCATCCTGCTCGCGCTGGTGCTGGTGGCCCTGCTCGGCCAGGGCCTGCCGCAGCTGGTGGCCGCGTTGGCGTTGGCGCAGTACGCCTACTTTGCGCGCACCGCCCATGGCGCCGCCAGTGCCGAGCGTGGCAAGGACTATATTGAGGCCGCGCTCTCCACGCCGCTGCCCGCCATGCGCGTGCTGTTTCGCCACCTGCTACCCAATGCCCTGCCGCCACTGATCGTGGTGGCCACCGTGCAGGTGGCCAATTCGATTGCCTTGGAGGCAACGCTGTCATTTCTTGGCTTGGGCCTGCCGCTCACGCAGCCCTCGCTCGGTTCACTGATTTCCAACGGCTTTCAATTTTTGCTGTCCGGGCGCTATTGGATTTCCATCTACCCAGGCATTGCCTTGATGCTGACCGTGGTCGCCATCAACCTAGTAGGCGACCAAGTCCGCTATGTGCTCAACCCGAGGCGCAGCCGATGAATGATGCCGTACTGAAAGTGCAGGACCTGCGTACCGAGTTTGCCGTGCGCGGGGGCGTGGTGAAGGCCGTCGATGGCGTGAGTTTTGAGGTCGGCCGTGGCCGCATCCTGGGACTGGTGGGCGAATCAGGCTCGGGCAAAAGCGTCACCGCCTACTCCATCTTGGGCCTGATTGAGGCGCCGGGACGCATCGCGGGCGGCCAGGTGCTGCTCAATGGCGTCGACCTGACCCAGCTGCGAGGCGAGGCCTTGCGCAAAATCCGCGGTGCCCAGATCGCCATGGTCTTTCAAGACCCAATGATGACGCTGAACCCGGTGCTCAAAGTCTCGACCCAGATGGTGGCTGCCGTCAAGGCCCACGATCGCGTATCTACCGCCGTTGCCTTGGATCGCGCCAGGCAGGCGCTCACCACCGTGGGCATTCCCAGTCCGCAGGAGCGACTGGACGCCTACCCGCACCAGTTGTCAGGCGGCATGCGCCAACGGGTGGCCATCGCCATCGCCCTGCTGCACCGCCCGGCCGTGATCTTGGCAGATGAACCGACCACCGCCCTGGATGTATCCATCCAAGGCCAGATTCTGGCCGAGGTGCGGCGCCTGGCCAGCGACACGGGCACCGCCTTTGTCTGGGTCACGCACGACCTGGCCGTGGTGTCCAGCCTGGCCGACGACATTTGCGTGATGTACGCCGGCAAGATTGTCGAAGCCGGTCCGGCTGATGACGTGATGGCCGAGCCCCACCACCCTTACACCGCCGGCCTGCTGGCCTCGGTGCCGGCCGAGCACACGCCAGGCACGCGGCTGCAACAGGTCCCGGGCCAGGCCCCGTCATTGACTGACCTGGGCCAGGGCTGTGCCTTCGCGCCGCGCTGCGCCAATGCCAGTGCGGCTTGCAGCACAGCGCCGCCGCTGCAGCGCTCGGCAACTGGCCGATCCGTTTTATGCCACCACCCACTCCATTGGGCTTAGCCATGACCGCCCTGCTCCACGTCAACGGCGTGTCCAAACGCTTCGTCAAGCCCGCCAACCTGACTGAGCGCCTTGGCGCATTGCTAGGATTGGCTACGCCAAACCAGACGGTGCACGCCGTGACCGATGTCAGCCTGCACGTACCCAAGGGAGAAGTCCTGGGCCTGGTGGGTGAGTCCGGCTGCGGCAAGTCCACGCTCGGCCGCATCATTGCCGGCATCTACACCCCCAGCGCGGGCGATGTGCAGTTTGACGGTGCCCCGGTGGCCCGGCAGCAAGGGCGACACACCGTGAAACTGACCACACGGGTACAAATGGTGCACCAGGACCCCTTCTCCAGCCTCAACCCGCGCATGCGGGTGGGCGACACCATCGGCGAAGGCCCGCTAATACACAAGCTCATCCAGCCCCAAGAAACAGACGCCTACGTGGCCGGCATGCTGACACGCGTCGGGCTAGACCCGGACCTGCGCCGGCGCTTCCCGCACCAGTTCTCCGGCGGCCAACGCCAGCGCATTGCCATTGCCAGGGCACTGGCCATGAAGCCCGACTTGCTGGTGCTGGATGAACCGGTGGCCTCGCTTGACGTCTCGATTCAGGCGCAGGTGCTCAACCTGTTCATGGACCTGCGGCGCGACCTGGGGCTGACGGCGGTGTTCATCAGCCATGACCTCGGCGTGGTGCGCCACGTGTGCGATCGGGTCGCCATCATGTACCTGGGTCGTATCGTCGAGATCGCACCGATGGCCGATCTTTATGCCGCCCCTGGCCACCCTTACACGCGTGCGCTGTTTGACAGCGTGCCCAGGGTGGGCGCCGGGCGGCAAGTGTTTCATCCGATTGCCGGCGAAATCCCCTCGCCGTTGAATCCGCCCAGCGGCTGCCATTTCCACCCGCGCTGCCCGCACGCCGGAGAACGCTGCAAGCGCGAGGCGCCTGTCTTGCACAGCACCGCCGATGGGCGGCAACTGGCCTGCCATCTGAACGCCGGCGGCGTCGCCTAAAACCCAACCCTGTCGAGGATCTGATGCCTACTACCCGCCCCATGAAGGCGCTGCATGAGCGCGTTGCCGCCATCAATGACGTGCTCTGTGCCATCTCGGTACTGACCTGGGATTCACGCACCATGATGCCCGCCGGGAGCGCAATAACGCGGGGCCACCAAATCTCGACACTGACCGGGCTGGCGCTGGAACAACTGCTCAGTCCACATACTGAAGCGGCCCTGGCCGCGGCCGAAGATGCGGTGCAAACCCTGCCAGCCGATGCGATCGAGCGCAACATGGTGGCCCAGGTGCGCCAGGCGGTGGCGCACCACCGCCGCATCCCGGCCGCGCTGACGCAGGAGCGGGCCGCGCTGCGCACCGTGGCCCAAGCCGCCTGGATCGAGGCCCGCAGCCGCAGCGACTTCGCCCTTTTCGCCCCGCATCTGGAAAAAACTGTGGCCCTGGCACGCCGCTATGCCGATTGCGCGGGCTGGCAGGGCCATCCTTATGACGCCATGGTGGCCCTGTACGAACCGGGCGAAACCGCCGCCTCGTTGAAGCAGCTGTTTGCCACGCTGCGCGACGGCTTGCGGCCGATTGTGGCGGCGGCCCGTAACCAGCCGCCTAGTCGGCGCGACTTCCTGTTCTGCGATTTTCCTGAGGCCGAGCAGCGCAGCTTTGGCCTGGCCCTGGCAGGCAACTTAGGCTACGACCTGCAGCGCGGGCGCCTCGATACCACCGTGCATCCGTTTGAAGTGTCTTTCACGCGGGAAGATGTCCGCATCACCACCCGCTACCGGCGCGACTACCTGCCGGCCTCGGTATTCGGCACAGCGCACGAAACTGGCCATGCGCTGTACGAACAGGGGGTCGACCCGGCCTACACCCGCAGCATCTTTGCCACGGACCTGATCGGCCTGTATGCGGTGGGCGGCACCAGCTTTGGCGCGCACGAGTCGCAGTCGCGCCTCTGGGAGAACCATGTGGTGCGCAGCCGGGCCTTCTGGCGCCTGCATTTCGCCGACCTGCAAAGCCGCTTCCCCAGCCAACTCCATGACGTGACAGGCGACGAGTTCTATGCCGCCGTGACCCATGCCGAGCCGGGCTTCATCCGGGTCGAAGCCGACGAACTGAGCTACGACCTGCACGTGATGCTGCGCGTGGAGATCGAGTGCGCGCTGATGGATGGCTCCCTCCCAGTGGCAGACTTGCCCAGCGTGTGGAACGCGGCCATCAAGCGTGACCTCGGGCTAACCGTGCCGAACGATGCGCAGGGCGTGCTGCAGGACGTGCATTGGTCCACCGG
>CAJCCO010000055.1 GCA_903960915.1 uncultured beta proteobacterium | reverse complement strand
GCTATTCATCCAAGTCAACACCCAGCTTGGAGGCTTGCCATGTATTCCTACCCATTCGTCCCACTGTCGACCGTCATCGTGCTGCAAACTGCTGCCATCTGGTAAATCACACAAGCGCATGCCTGATATTCCTTGCTCTGGCCAACGTACTGTTTGAATAGAAAAGCGCTGTTCTGACCCATTTGCCAGTACCACTAAAGCATCAGACGCAAGTGAAATTATTGCGACTGTAGGGGTGAGGTGCTTGCCATCAAACCACAGCGTTTTCAATGAGTGCTTGGAAGAGGTTTCTCTTGCTGTATTCATATACCAAGGTCCAAGCCAAAAAAATCACCTGTTGCATCTCCCAACACGCCTTGAGTAGGCGTTGAGAGAGGTCCCTCCCAGTTTTCGACTGATTCAGCTACCCAAACTTGCATGGCTGAGAGCCGCATCCGGTTGGCGCTAATGATGGCAAATGGCCAGAACAGACCGAGGGTCATCACAATCAGCACCCAATTTTTCAGAGACAGCCCGATATAGGCGAACCCCCCTAGATTGCTTGAAAACCGAATCCGGTCAGAGGCTGTTCCTGACCAGAGTATGTTTTGAAAACGGGCAACTGTAGAACTGTAATTAACAGTTACAACCAGAAAGTAAGCCAAACTGACTGTCAATAAACTACGGTGAGTTGAATTCAGGTGGTATTTGTTGGGGAGCAATTGGTCTGCAAATCCCAGGCAAATTACAAGCACCATCAGCCCAAAAAAAAGTGTTAATTGAATCACGAGTAAACCGTAAAACTGCGGCGTTGTGGTTGACAGCTGGGTTCGCTCGCTGAGAAATACATAACCCCCATGTTGGTAGCGTTTGAGTTGGGCTAATAACAACGGCAACATCAAAAGGCTCAAAATAGTAATACCACCTATCAACCTAGCCTCTGAAACAGGGAAGTCTTTAATGAAGGGCGTTAGGTGTGGCAGAACTGCAATTAATAAAACCGGAAAAAAAATTGGAACCACGGTCTGGTAAGCGCCCTTGAGGTCTCCTGCAAAGGAAAAGCGTGAACCGCGCCAACTTGTATTAAGCATGCGAAATTTCAGGGAGGCTCTCCAGAGGGCTGGCCATAACACCAGAAATATCACGGTGCCAACCCAATCAAAGGCTGGCAAAAAGTACTCCGTAGCAAAATAGATTGCGCTAGTGGTCAGCAGGACCAAATGGCTTATAAACATACTTGATGGAAGGCCATGAAAGCCTAATGGGTGACCATCAATCAGGGTGTGATTATGGAAAAATCGCAGTCGCCTTGCCCTTGCGTAAGGCCAGTACAAACTCAGAGTCAACAGCGTGAGCAATAAGTTGACGATCCATATATTGAAGAACTCGCGGGAGCTGCCCGTGAATTCAATGCTCAGCCGTTTGAAACCGTTCTCGCTAGCATGCGTGGTTTCACCACTAATTGGTTCGACAATTGACATAAATACCCTCCCTTTGAAGTAGCGACTTTTTGTCGCTTTTATTCTGGCAAATATACCAGTGGACTGAAGATGCCAAACGCGGTTGAAACTTTATAAGTTTGGGGGGCTTGCAGTGTCAGGCGAAACGCAATCGATGTGGTGGCACACTCTTGCATTGTTTTTTCATTTTTCCTTTGAATTTCTCTCCATCATGACCGTCTCCCATGCATCTATCCAGACACCCGCCACCTACCTCATCGGTGTAGACACCGGTGGCACTTACACCGATGCGGCCATCATTGAAGAGCGTACCCATCGCGTCATCGCCTCAGCCAAGGCCATCACCACCAAGGGTGACCTGGCCATTGGCGTCACTGAGGCCATCACGCAGGCGGTAGCCAAATTGCCGCAGGGCCTGAAGCCGCAAGACATTGCCATGGTGTCGGTGTCCACCACGCTGGCCACCAACGCCGTGGTCGAGGGCCACGGCAGCGCCGTCGGGGTGGTGCTGATTGGCTTTGACGCCGCCATGGTGGCACGCACCGGCATTGCCGATGCCTTTGCCGGCATGCCCATTGAGGTGATTGCCGGTGGCCACGACCACAACGGCCACGCCCCCCATCCGCTGGACACAGAAGCCCTGGAGCTGGCCTTGGCGCGCATGGCCGACAAGGTGGACGCTTTTGCTGTGGCGGCCACCTTTGCTGTGCGCAACGCCGAGCATGAGCGCCAGGCGCGCGAGTTGATCGTGGCGCGCACTGGCAAACCCGTGACCTTGTCCACCGAGCTGTCGTCTTCGCTGGATGCGCCGCGTCGCGCCTTGACGGCCGCGCTCAATGCCCGCCTGATCTCGCGTGTTTCCACGCTGATTGATGCGGTGAACCGTTCCATGGCCGACCTGAAAATCAGCTGTCCGCTCATGATCGTCAAGGGCGATGGCACCCTGGCGCTGGCGCAAAGTGTGGCCACGCGGCCCATTGAGACCGTGCTGTCGGGCCCGGCGGCCAGTCTGGTGGGCGCGCAGTGGTTGTCGGGCTTGAATGACTTCATCATGTCAGACATGGGTGGCACCACCACCGACCTGGGCGTACTCATCAACGGTCGGCCGCAAGTGACGCAAGAAGGCGCCGAAGTGGGTGGCTGGCGCACCATGGTGCGCGCCATTGATGTGCGCACCATTGGCTTGGGCGGCGACAGCGAGGTCGCATTGGGCGCGCAGGGCAAACTCACCATCAACCCGCAACGCGTGGTGCCGGTGTCTTTGATTGCGCAGCGCTACCCCGAGGTGCTGGCCCTGCTGGAGGCCGACCTGGCCGATGTAGATGGCGGTGGCTCCATGCATGGCCGCTTTGTGCTGCTGCCCTTTGGTGCCAGCCAGGCCTCGCTGACGGGCGAGTTATCCGCGCGCGAGGCCGAGGTGTTGCAGCGTGTCACCGAGCGCCCCCAGGCGTTCAGAAAGATTGCCACCTCCAGCACCGCGCAGCG
Organism: uncultured beta proteobacterium; assembly: GCA_903960915.1. Classification (GTDB taxonomy): domain Bacteria; phylum Pseudomonadota; class Gammaproteobacteria; order Burkholderiales; family Burkholderiaceae_C; genus Rhodoferax. Next base: position 8,939 of record CAJCCO010000055.1, on the reverse strand, counting down.
GGCGCTGGTCTCGCTCAAGCAAAAAGGGCTGGTACAAATCAGCGCGTTCACCCCCTCAGATGCCTCGCACGTGCTGGGCTTGCAAAACAACTGGTCACAGCCGGCGGCGTTTATGGCGGCGCAACTGGGCTGCCGATTGCGCAGCATGAAATTCCCCACGCCCGAGCTCACCCGGGCCTATGCCCAAGATGTGTGGAGCGAGACCGTGCGCTTGACCAGTCGCGCCATTTTGGAGACCGCCTTTGGCATGAACCTGTCCAACGACCTGTTGGCCAATGCCGTGTGCCGTGGCCAGCCGGCTGTGGGTCTGGCGGTGGTGCGCATGGCGCCCAGCATGCCGGTGGTGGCCGTGGGCGGGCCGGTCAAAATTTACTATGGCGAGGTGGCTAAACGGCTCGACTGCCAGATGGTTTTTCCCGACTATTGCGACGTGGCCAATGCCGTGGGCGCTGCCATGGGCGTGGTGGCCAAGTCGGTGACGGTGCGGGTGGCGGGGGATGGCAGTGGCCTGTTTGTGCTGCACTCCACCATGGGCACCCAGCAATTCACCGACCCGGCGCTGGCCTTGGCGAGCGCCACTGAGTTGGCGCGCACAAGCGCTCGCGATGCCGTGGTGGCCATGGGGGCACAGGAGCCAGAGGTCAAGATCAGCCTGCACAAGCAACTGCTGCCCAACGCCACCAGTGATGCGGGTTTGCTAGAAGCTGTCATCGTGGCCGAAGCCATTGGCCGGCCAGATGCTGTGGTGTGAAACGGTGGACTGACGGCTAGTGGGCGAGACACTTGGCGACGTCATGGCCCGTGGGGCTCAGGGATCGCTTTCCGTCACGGGCGTGCTTTTCAGCACCCGCACCAAAATGTCCAGCCCGGACTCCAGCTCGGCGCTGGTGCTGGTGCTGTTCAGGCTGATGCGCACGGCATGGGGCGCACGGCTGCGGCCTGCAGCAAAGGCCTCGGCGGTGCGCACCAGCACCCCAGCCTGGCGCAAGGCAGAAGCAAATTCGCCGGCGTGCCATGGCTCGGGCAAGGGGAGCCAAAGGTGCGGGTGGTGTTGACTCCATTTGAAAGGCAACCCTTGCAGGCAAGGCTTGGCCAGGGCCAAACGCTCGTCAATACGCTGGCGCTGTAATTCAGTCAATCGCTCCACATCACCGTTGTGCAGCCAACGTGTGGCAATTTCGGGCATCAAGGGCGCCACCATCCAGCAGTCCGAGCGGATGCTGGCAGCCACCTTGTCCAACCACTCGGGTGACGCTTCCAGATAACCCACACGCAGACCCGGGGCCATCACCTTGCTCAGGCTGGCCATCAAAAATGACTGTTGTGGCACCAAGGTCGACAAGGCCGGTGGCGGCTTGTTCAGTATGGCGGCATGCACCACATCTTCAAGCAGCATCAGGCTGCGCTTGCGAATGACGCCTGCCAGGGCCTCACGCCGCGCCATGGACATGGTGCTGGTGGTGGGGTTGTGCAGCGTGGGGGTGCAAAACAGCAGCTTGGCGTTGAAGGTTTGGGCCGCTTTATCCAGGGCCTCGGGCAGCAACCCTTCTTCATCCATCTCCAGGCCAATCACCTGCAAGCGCAACGAGCGGGCCAGCGCCAGCAGGCCGGGGTAGCTGAGCGACTCCACCAGCAAAGTGTCACCTGGGCGGGCAAAAGTGCGCAGCACCCCAGCCAGCGCATGCTGAGCCCCGTGCGTCACCATCACGCGATGCCAGTCACCGGTGGTGCCAAAGCGTTGCAGCCATTGCGCCCCGGCCATGCGGTGGCGCTTGGCGCCGGTCTCGGGTTGGTAGCTCAAGATGTCGGCCAGACAGTCGGGCTCCAGGCTCAGCTCGGCAAAAGCGTTGCGTAGCGCGGCCACTTCATCGGTAGGAATGGCGATGTTGTGGGCCAAGTCAATCGGCAGGTTTTTGTCGGCCAGTCGGTTCTCGTTGGACGAGGTGTCCAGGTTGCGCACATACGTGCCGTCACCCACCCGCGCAAAGGCCAGGCCCTGACGCTCCAGGCTGGCGTAGGCGCGGCTGACGGTGCCGGTGGTCACGCCTAATTGCTTGGCCAGCACCCGGTGCGGCGGCAGCTTTTCGCCAGCCGCCAGTTGACCATTCAGAATAGTTTGCGTCAGGTCTGCCGCAATGGCCTTGTACTTTTGCGTGGTCGGATTGTCCAGCTCAGCAGGGTAAGTCATGGGCAAAACTTAGCGCGTAGGTGCGAACCGGGCAGGCGCTTAATCGTGGGTAATGGTCGGGTCAAACGGGGCGCGCGAGAAGACTTGCTTCAGCATGGGCGCAAAGTAGCTCAGCGGCTTGGTGGGGTAGGCCGGGTCAAAGGCGGCCTGGTCATACACCTCAACAAAACGGTTGCAGGTTTCAAACCATGGGTGGTCTTTGTGGGCCAAGTAGCCATCAGGGTCTTTGCCGTAGTGGTGGGCGTAGTACTTCATCTGGAACAGGCCGTGCATTTCAACCACCCAGGTCACCTCGGCGCGCACATAGGGCCGCAAAATGGACGCTGCCATTTGCGAGTGGTTCTCGGGGGACAGTTCATCGCCCATGTCGTGCACCAGAGCGGCCACAATCATTTCCAGATCGGCCCCATCGGCCTCGGCCCGGGTGGCGCTTTGCAGCGAATGTTGCAGGCGGTTAACTTTGTAGCCTTCCAGCGAACCGCCCAGGCGTTCCAGCGCCACCAACAGGCGCTCAGGCAGGGCCTGGATGTACTGGGTTTCCAGCTCATGCAGAAATTCGTATTCGGCCTTGGTGCCGTGTTTCATCTCAATGAAGTCGACTGTTTTCATGTCTCTGTTCTCTCTTGAATGGGTTGAAGGGCTGGGTCAGTCAAGGCCTAGCTTGCGGTGCAAGACACGGTACTGACTGCGTGGGCCGTCGCGGTCAATGTAGCAGCCTTGCAACTGGCGGTGGCCTTCAGACGGGTTGAAGGACGTGCGCCCGTGCAGCACGCGGTTGTTGTCAAACATCATCAGTTGGCCTGGCTCCAGGCGGAAGTGCAGCTCATAGGCCTTGTCTTCAAACAGCTCGCCAAAGCGCTTGCGGGCGCTGTGGTAAAGGCGTGTGTCAGCCTCGGACATGAGGGGAATGTCGTCCAGACGCGGGCTGTAATGCACACCCATCATCTCGCCTTGCCCGTCCAGCTCAATCAGGGGTTTGACCGCTACCAATTTGGTGGTGGCATCGCGGTATTCAAAACGAATGGGCACCTGGCTCAGCAGCTTGAAGCCTTGCGGATTTTCTTGGCGCAACTGCTGGGCCACGGCCAGGCTGTCCACCAGGGTAGAAAACCCACCGGAGGTTTCGTTTTGCAGGCATTGCAAAATTTGAATGCCGGGGACGGGCGTGCGGTAAGGGTTGTCGGTGTGTGGCCCCAGGGCCACCGGGCGATAGGCCAGGTCGTTGGAATCTGGACGCGAGTAAACCTCAAAGAAGGGGCCAAAGTTGGTGTCGCGCACAAAACCAAAGCGCCGCGCAATGCTCAGAATCGAGTCGGACTGGGTAGGCGTGTTGTGAACCAGCAAAAAGCCCAGCGTGATGAAGTCTTTAAGCGCGCGGTACAGCACCTTCTCGTCGGCCAGGTCGGGCCAGGAGTACACCGGTTGGGGAGAGATGTTGGAGCGCCAGGCCACGGGGTCGGGACATTCTTCGGTGAGCACCGAGCCACTGATTAACTCTTGGGGGTCAAAGTCACCCGCAAAGCCGTCGCTGAAGGCCAGGTGCAATTGGTCTTTTTGGCCGTCTTTCCAGGCGGCCGAGGTGAGGTGCAGGTCTTCCGGCAGTTGGTGCGGGTTCATCAGGCGCTGACCGGTGGTCACATCGCGCTGCGAGGGGTCCTGGCTGCGCGCGCGCAACCACAGGGCGGGCAGAGGCGTGTCTTGCCCGTTTTGCGTGATAACGACTTGGGCCGGGGAGGCGCCCTCAAGAATACGAATGTCAGCCATGGCGGGGGTTTCCTATTGCAAGGTAATTGCGGGTTAATCGCGGGGTAGTTGCGGGGTAATTGCGGGGTAGTTGCCGGGTAATTTGCAAAAACCAAGAGTGTGCTGGAAGCCTGTAGCAGGGACAAACAATATATTTGGCGTTGCAAAAGTAGTATTACTTATGGGTGGGTTGGGTCAGTTGGGGCTGGGCTCAGCTTAATGGGCGCTTCAATGACGCAGGGTCAAGGCGCCATGTCATACCTGCCCTTGCCCCACCAGTACCGCCCGTTTACATGCCCCAGGAATCCTTTAAACCGTCAGATCGCGCCGCCGCCTGCAGCGTGGCGCCGAAGCGGGCGCGGATGGTTTTGTCCAAGGCGTCGTCTTTGGCGAAGTGCTGCTTGGGGGTTACTTCGGTGAACCAGAAGTAGAGGATGTTGATTGGATTCCGTTAATGCCTCAAACCATCTGAATCACCAGCTTCTTGCCGCAAGCCTGAGCGTATTTGCGCAAGGTGGCGAAAGAGGGGGAGTGCTTTTCGCTGCGCAAGGATGCCTCCAAGCGCGACACCGCTGAAACTGTGGTACCCATGCGAGAGGCCACTTCGGCTTGTGTCAGCCCAGCTGCTTGGCGGGCTTGCAGCATCGCGCGCAAAGCGGTGTATTCCTCTTCCAGCGCGTCATAAGCAGCCTTGACGCCTGGCTTGTTCAGCAGCGCTTGGCGAAAAGCAGCATCGTGCGCAACGGGTTGGTAACTGGTATCAGCCATTTTGAACATCCTTCAATCGTTGTCGGGCCAAACGCAATTCGGCTTCTGGGGTCTCTTGCGTCTTCTTCACGAACGAGTGCAACACCACAATCACTTTGCCCACCTGTGTGCAGTAGAAAACACGCCCAATGCCCTCGGGTCCTTTAGGGCGCAATTCGAACAAGCCGCTGCCCATGGCTCTGGAGTGCGGCATTCGCAGATCAGCACCATGGATCGCCATGGCATCGGTCAAGCGCACGTAGTCAGCAACGATGCCCGCAGGCAGGGTCAAAACCTGTTTTCTGACTCGCTCGTTGTAATAGGTGATCGACCATTTCATGAGGGTTGGATATTAGCAGATTTGCGAAATTCGGTGCTCTTGGGTTCTGTCCAAGCAAGCCGGTTAAAACCCCGACCCCGGCTCACTCAAAAAAGCCAGTTCTTCTGGCGTGGACTCGCGGCCCAAGATGGCGTTTCGGTGGGGGTAGCGGCCGAAGCGGTCGATGATGGCCTTGTGCACTAGCTCAAAGCGCAAGGTGTCTTCCATGCCTGGCTGTGCAAACAGGGTAACGGCTTGCGCGTGCACCAGGGCGGACTCGCTGTGCATGTAAGGCATGTAGGCAAAGCTGCGCTGCGCCAAGGGCAGGCTGCGGTCTTGCCCACTGGCCACCAGCTCTTGCGCCAGCGCCAAGGCCAGCGCGTCCTGCGCAAAGGCTCGGGGGCTGTCGCGGTAGACGTTGCGCGAGAACTGGTCCAGTACCAAGACCTCAGCTAAGCGCCCCTCGGGCGTGGCGCGCCATGCAAACAACTCACACTTGGCTGCAGCCTCCAGCGTGGCGCCGAAGCGGGCGCGGATGGTTTCGTCCAAGGCAGCGTCTTTGGCGAAGTGCTGCTTGGGGGTGAGTTCGGTGAACCAGAAGTGGAGGATGGATTGGGGTTGCATGATTCAATTTACCCGGTTTTTCCAATACGCGGGGCGGCGATGCAGGTGGGCAACGGCCACGAAGCGCTTCAAATCTGCGGGTGCTTCGGGTGAGAACTCCACCAAAAAGTCAGCATCACTGCGTTGCGCATCAAAGTCGACGGCACTGGCGTGCGCTTGACCGGCTCCCCTGCGTTGGCCAATAAGCCTTCAAACCACGGTCGTCGTTTTCGCGCCACCAATAGGCGAAACGTCTGGTTCTCGCAGTCTGCTCGTCCCCTGTGCAGGCGCCACACCTCCAGCGCCGGTAGGCTCAAGTCGGTGAGCATCGCCCCGTAACGCCAGGCCTGTGGGTGGTAAAGGAGCTCCGAGACTTCCAGGCCCACGCGGGTCTGCCCCTCAAGCTGGCCGCCCTAGCGCGTCAGGACCGTAGAGTCCACATCCAAGGTGATGGGGTTCAGGCGCAAGGTGTCGAACAGCCAGCGGTAACTGCTGGTTTGTACCCGGGTGGCAGTGGGATGGTCAAAGCGCTGGAACAGCCCGACGATGGATTTGTGGCCTGCGCCTTGCCCCAGCCAAACAGGGGCACCAAGGTGGCGTCAAGACGGGTGATGTCGGCCTGCGCAAAGCGGGCTGCGCCACACCAGATGCTGACCATCATTTGCTCGATGAGCTGCTCCGGGCGGTGGCCCCGATTGGAGCCCGCGGGAGGTGAAGTTCAGACCGAACGGTGTTACCGAGGGCATGGACAACGCCAAAAGACGCGAAGATCGTGGATTTAATCGAGGATTTCTAATGGTGTCCATTAGAAATAGGCTCTGAATTAGGCCGTGCCCGGTTGGCTCAAGATAGCAGCTCGGGGGCTAATGGAAAATCTCGGTTCATAAAAATTATTTACACTTCTTTTTATGAATCTTTTGATTACTTTACCAAGCTCACAAGTAGCAGATCTTCATGTTGTCGAACTTACTCCTCAGCATGAAGAACTGCTTCAAAAATTCTTTGAAGACAACCCCGATTACTTCATCAACGCAACCGGTGAAACAGCTTCTCCAGATGAGGCGCATGAGGCAATTCATGATGGACCACCCTCTGGTTGGAGCTATTCAAAAAAAATCCTCATTGGATATATCAATAAAGCTAACCGTATCGCAGCAATAGTAGATGTCATTCAGGATCTTCTTGCACCCAATGTGTGGCACATCGGCTTGTTCATGATGGATTCCACTCGTTATGGAACTGGTGATGCGCAAGCGGTATTTCGTGGAATCGAAACTTGGACAGTAAATAATGGTGCTCAATGGTTACGACTGGGCGCCGTTTTAGGAAACAAGCGTGCAGAGTCCTTTTGGGAGTCGCTGGGTTTCATTGAAACCAGAACACGCGAGGGCGTTGAAATGGGTAAGAGACTCAATACCATCCGAGTGATGTTCAAACCACTTTGCGGAGGAACAGTGGCGCAGTATTTGGCAACAGTTGAGCGAGATCGCCCGGAAAAAATTGACGTGCTCACAGATGATATTTTTGATCCCAACCCATAACCATGAACCATCTAGCTTTGGTCTAAAAGTTAAGACTTTTTACACCCAAAATTTCATTGGCTACAAATTTTGGCTCAGGCTCTTTAGCTCAGTCGGTTAGAGCGATGGCATCACTTCCCCCAGCTGTCCTTCAAACCCGTCACCCGGTTAAACACCGGCTTGGTCCCCGCCACGTGGTCTGCCCGGTCCGCCACAAAGTACCCAAAGCGCTCAAACTGAAACTTCTGGTCCGGCTGCGCAGCGGCCAGTGAGGGCTCCACATACGCGGTCACCACTTTCAGGCTGTCGGGGTTGAGAGATTGCAAGAAGTCTTTGCCGCCTGCATCGGGTTGTGCGTCCATGAACAGGCGATCGTACAAGCGCACTTCTGCTTGCACGCCGTCGGCCACGCTCACCCAGGTGATGGCGGCTTTGGCTTTGACGCTGTCGGCGCCGGGTGTGCCGCTCTTGGTGCCGGGGATCACTTTGGCGTGCACTTCTGTGACGCGTCCTGCTGCATCGCGCATACAGCCCGTGCATTCAATCACGTAGCCACCTTTAAGGCGCACCACGTTGCCAGGGAACAATCTTTTGTAGCCCTTGGGCGGCACTTCTTCAAAGTCTTCGCGCTCAATCCAAACTTCTTTGCCAATCTTGAAGCTGCGGTCGGTGGGCGGCGTTTGGCCTTCGGCTATGGCCGAGTGGGGCAGGGCGGGCTGGCTGCAGTCCTCAAGGTAGCTGTCTGAGCCAAAGGCCTCAGCCCAATTGGTCAGCACGAGCTTGACAGGGTCGAGCACGGCCATGCCGCGGTGGGCTTTGTTTTCCAGGTCTTCGCGCAGGCAGCCTTCAAGCGTGCTGTAGTCGATCCAGCTGTCGCTCTTGGTCACGCCAATGCGGTCGGCAAACAGGCGCAGGCTCTCCGGCGTGTAGCCCCGGCGGCGCAGGCCCACGATGGTGGGCATGCGCGGGTCGTCCCAGCCGTTCACTTTGCCTTCATTCACCAGTTGTGCCAGCTTGCGTTTGCTGGTGATGACATAGGTCAGGTTCAGGCGGGCAAATTCGTATTGTTTGGGGCTGGGCGCGGCCAGCAGGCCAGATTCGCACAGGCGCTCCAGCAGCCAGTCGTAAAACGGGCGCTGGTCTTCAAACTCCAGCGTGCACAGGCTGTGGGTGATTTGCTCCAGCGCGTCTTCGATGGGGTGCGCAAAGGTGTACATCGGGTAGATGCACCATTTGTCGCCGGTGTTGTGGTGGGTGGCGCGGCGAATGCGATAAATGGCGGGGTCACGCAGGTTGATGTTGGGCGAGGCCATGTCAATCTTGGCGCGCAGCACGGCGGCGCCATCAGGCAGCTTGGCATCGCGCATTTCGCGGAAGCGCGCCAGGTTTTCGGCGACGGTGCGGCTGCGAAACGGGCTGTCCACACCGGGCTTGCCAAAGTCGCCCCGGTTCAGGCGCATTTGCTCTGCAGTTTGTTCGTCTACATACGCATGACCGGCTTCGATCAGTGCTTCGGCGGCGCGGTACATGAAGTCGAAGTAGTCGCTGGCCTGGTAGGGCGCGGCGCTGCCGGCGGCTTGACCGTCTGGGTGGTCCATTTGGGCCCAGTCAAAGCCGAGCCATTTCACGGCGTCAATGATGGAGTTGACGTACTCGGTGTCTTCCTTCTCGGGGTTGGTGTCGTCAAAGCGAAGGTGGCAGACACCACCGTTGTCGCGCGCCAGGCCAAAGTTGATGCAAATGCTTTTGGCATGGCCCACATGCAGGTATCCATTGGGCTCGGGCGGGAAACGGGTGCGAATTTTGGCGGGGTCGGGCT
>CAJCCO010000054.1 GCA_903960915.1 uncultured beta proteobacterium | reverse complement strand
CCGTAGACAGAGGGCTTTGAGGGTGTGTGGGTCATACAATGAATGATAGTCGTGTTCTCATACGTACAGTTTGGCTAAACAAGGAGCAAAAAAGAATGGCGATTGATTGGATTCACTTTACGCCTTGGTCGTCTTTGGCCGGCGGTTTGTTGTTGGGGCTTGCCTCGGCAATGTTCATATTGATGAACGGCCGCATCTTAGGAATCAGCGGAATTTTGGGCGGTTTACTGCGAATCCGAACAGGCGAAGTGGGTTGGCGGCTTACTTTTTTGTTAGGCATGGCTAGTGCGCCACTCGTGTTGTCTTTGGTTTTACCCACCGGCTTTATCGAAGCCCCTCGGATTGAGGCAGGTTATGGCGCTATTGCCGTGGCGGGCTTGCTGGTTGGTTTTGGAACGCGCTACGGCTCGGGTTGTACGAGTGGCCATGGGGTGTGTGGCTTGTCGCGCTTGTCGCTGCGCTCCTTGGTGTCGACATTGACTTTCATGGCCTTTGGCTTTTTAGTGGTGTACGTGCTGCGCCACGTGCAGTAAAGGAGAGCTTGATGCAACACCGAATCAGTGAATTTTTCGTGGGTCTGTTGTTTGGCGTGGGCCTGATTCTTTCTGGCATGACCGACCCCAGCAAAGTACTTGGGTTTTTAGATCTCTTAGGGCCTTGGGATCCCTCTTTGGCCTTGGTGATGGGCGGGGCGAGTGTTGTGGGGGTATTTGCTTTTGCATTAGCTAAAAAGAGAGACATGACTTTTTTAGGTGGTCCATTGCATTTTCCAACCGCTAGCAAGGTGGATCGCCCTTTGGTGATTGGCGCTGTTTTGTTTGGTGCGGGTTGGGGTTTGGCTGGCTTTTGTCCAGGACCTGCGCTGGTCTCCATGGCGGCAGGGCACACCAAAGCCGCTGTTTTCGTTGGCTTCATGGTAGGCGGAATGGCCTTGTTTGAATACTTTGACCGACGCTCCAATCACCCGCGAAATAGTTAGGCTAGTACATTGCATGGGAAATAGGTCGCTTAGCACCGCATCACAACTGGCAATGCTGGGCTGATGTTTCATCACCACAACTTGAAGAAGTTTCTCCCCTCTATTCCTATGTTGGAGTGGGGCAAGCGCTACGACCGCGAGACTTTGATCAGCGATTTGGTGGCGGCGTTGATCGTGACCGTCATGTTGATCCCGCAGAGTTTGGCGTACGCGCTGTTAGCCGGTTTGCCTCCGGAGGTCGGCTTGTATGCGAGCGTGGCACCGCTGGTTTTGTATGCCATTTTCGGTACCAGTCGCGTATTAGCGGTGGGACCCGTGGCTGTCGTATCACTTATGACAGCCGCCGCCATTGGCGAGCATGCAGCGATTGGGACGCCTGCATATTGGGCTTTTGCTATCACCTTGGCATTTATGTCTGGGGCCATGCTGCTTGTCATGGGTCTTTTGCGCTTGGGTTTTTTAGCCCATTTTTTGAGTCATCCCGTAATCTCCGGTTTCATCTCTGCATCAGGGTTGTTGATTGCGGCAAGCCAGATCAAGACCCTTGTGGGCGTCAACGCGCAGGGACATAACTTCATGGATTTGGTGGCGTCATTGGCGCAACAAATTCCCCATGTTCATCTATTGACTCTCACTATTGGTGTGGGCGCTACGGTATTTTTGTTCTGGGTTCGCGAAGGTTTGAAACCACTGCTGATGCGTTGGGGATTTCAATCGAGATCGGCCGATGTGTTGGCCAAAACAGGGCCGGTTGCAGCGATTGTTGTGACAAGCTATTTAACCTGGGCTTTCCAATGGCAGTTGCAGGGCGTGAAAATTGTTGGCGTCGTCCCCCAAGGTTTGCCGCCCCTCACATTGCCTGTATGGGATATGGCGCTTTGGAAAGCGTTGGCTGTTCCCGCGCTGCTTATCAGCGTGGTGGGTTTTGTGGAGTCGGTTTCGGTGGGGCAAACCTTGGCGGCCAAACGACGCCAGCGCATTGCACCAGACCAAGAATTAGTCGCTTTGGGCGCGAGTAATGTGTCGGCAGCTTTCACAGGCGGCTTTCCTGTGACGGGTGGCTTTGCCCGATCGGTGGT
>CAJCCO010000053.1 GCA_903960915.1 uncultured beta proteobacterium | reverse complement strand
TCACCACGCCACTGAGCCAGGTCGTTTCGAGCCATCTATGAGGGCCCGCAAGCCGAGACTGTCCGACATACCTCCCTTCTCAGCATTGCCAGGCGCAGCCCTGCCCCGCAGCGTTGGCCAAATCGCTGTTGCCTTCCCTCACCCAACTGACGCGCTGATCGGCCTCGAAGTCCGGTGCCACTTGGGCCACATCGTCCCAATCTGACGCGACGTCGACACCCTCGCCTATCTGCGCCTCGCACCCGTCCCACAGCGGCGGCCCGCGTGCGGGTGTGATGCGCGACGGCTCTGTCTCCACCCCGATGTGTTCCAGGATGTGCCGGATGTCGGCGCTGTGCGTGATGAAGGCGATGATGCGCATCTGACCGCCACAGATCGGGCATACCAGAGGGAACACCTCGTAGATGCGGGCCATCAGCACCGCCCACAGATAGTGCGCCCTCGCCTGCATCCGTGCTGGCTGGCTCGGCCTGCACCTGTGCCGGTTGCGTAGGTTGCGCCGCTGCGCTCTGCGCCATCTCCGTGACAGCAGCCCTGTGCGGCGAATGGGGTGCCAGCACGCCAAAGTAGCGGTGGCGGTGGGTGCGCGGTGGTGGCACCAGTGCCGCAATGCGATCAATCAGCTCCAGTGGCGTGAGGGTGATCTCGTCCACCTGGGTGCCGCGCTTGTCGTGACCCGGTTCGCTGTGCTGTTTGGCGCAGCGGTAGACCAACTCGCCGCCCGCTTTGCGCAGCCGCTCCATCGCAAACGGCGGGCGCGCGCAGTACCGCAGCAAGCGCTCCAGGCCCGCGCGGTCGTGCGCCGCTATGCAAACGCTGGTGTCCACCGAGAAGCCGCTGTGGCGTTAGGCCAGCATCTCTTTGGCCTCAAAACCCTCTAACAGGCCCCGCCCGACAAAGCCGCGCAGGATGCGTTTGCGCAAGCTGGCCTGCACTTGGGCCACCACTTCGCAGGCGATGCCGCTGGCCGGGTGGAAGATGACACCTGGCGCGCGGGCTTGAGCTTGAGCGGCAGCCCCGCCCTCGCCCGCCGCTTCTTCAAACACGCCATCGACTGTGCAGACGTGCAAGTGCACATGCTCATTGAGGCTGGAGCCGAAGCGGTAGATGAATGCGACTGCGCCGATGTGCAAAGCTGTCTTGTCTGGGTTCTGCGCACCAGGGCTGTTGGCTTGCAGCGTTTGCGCGATGACCCGCAAGAAAATACGCAGCACCATGCCCAGCACCGCGCCGTCGCGTTGCATGAAGTAGGGCAGCCGCTTGGGCACCGACAGCACCCACTGGCGCACCGGCAGGCGGGGGAAGCCGTGGTCGGTGAGGTGTGCCGCCGCCTCTGCCATGCACCGCGTGTTGCATGAGGGGCAGACGCCCCGGCCTTTGCAGGAGAAGGCGACAAGGAAGTCGTGCCCGCAGTCACCACAGCGAGAACGGGCAAAACCGTGCGCGAAGATACCGCACTCCAGATACCTCTCGAACGCTTTGCGCACATAGGGCTTGGGGCTGTGGTCGCCCTGGCCGCCCGACTGGCCCGCGCTGGCCAGGTCAATCCAAGTCTCGTAGTGCTCGGCCACCGTTTGGTAGAGCAGCGTGCGTTCGGGGTGACGCGAGTTGTAGAGTTTGGGCTTGGGGGTGGTCGGCATGGGTACTGTGCAAATACACATTATTCTGCGGCGGTTGTTCGAGCGCGCAAAGCACAAAGCCCGATCCGTTGCCGGATCGGGCTTTGTGAGATTGGCCTGAAGACAGGTTTACTTCTTCGCCGGCGGCAAATCCGTACAACTGCCATGCGCCACTTCTGCCGCCATGCCGATGCTCTCGCCCAGCGTGGGATGCGGGTGAATGGTTTTGCCGATGTCCACCGCGTCTGCGCCCATTTCAATCGCCAGCGCAATCTCGCCAATCATGTCGCCCGCGTGCGTGCCGACCATGCCGCCGCCCAAGATCTTGCCGTGGCCATGCGCCTCGGGTGAATCGTCAAACAGCAGTTTGGTGACGCCTTCGTCGCGGCCGTTGGCAATCGCGCGACCAGACGCCGTCCAAGGGAACAAGCCCTTCTTGACCTTGATGCCTTGGGCCTTGGCCTGGTCTTCGGTGAGGCCCACCCAGGCCACTTCGGGGTCGGTGTAGGCCACGCTTGGGATGACGCGTGCGTTGAACGCCGCAGCGGCCAACTCTTTGTTGCCTTGCAGTTCGCCCGCGATGACTTCAGCGGCCACATGCGCCTCGTGCACCGCTTTGTGCGCCAGCATGGGCTGGCCCACGATGTCACCAATGGCAAAGATGTGGGGCACGTTGGTGCGCATCTGAATGTCGACGTTGATAAAGCCACGGTCAGTCACAGCCACGCCAGCTTTTTCAGCGGCAATCTTTTTGCCATTGGGCGTGCGGCCCACGGCTTGCAGCACCAGGTCGTACACCTGCGGCGCGGGGGCGGTACCGCCGGGTTCTGCGCTTTCAAACGTCACTTCAATACCTTCAGGCAAGGCGCGGGCGCCCACCGTTTTGGTCTTGAGCATGATGTTGTCAAAGCGTGGCGCGTTCATCTTTTGCCAGATTTTGACGAGGTCGCGGTCGGCGCCTTGCATCAGGCCGTCCATCATTTCCACCACGTCCAGGCGGGCGCCCAGCGTGCTGTAAACCGTGCCCATCTCCAGGCCGATGATGCCGCCACCCAAAATCAACATGCGCTTGGGGACTTCTTTCAACGCCAGGGCGCCGGTGGAGTCGACCACGCGTGGGTCGTTGGGCATGAAGGGCAGGCGCACGGCTTGGCTGCCTGCGGCAATGATGGCTTTTTTGAACGCAATGGTTTGTGTCTTGCCGGTTTTTTCTTGGCTGGTGCCGGTGGTTTCTTCCACGGTGACGTGGTTGGCGCCGACAAATGCGCCGTAGCCGCGCACCACCGTCACTTTGCGCATCTTGGCCATGGCGGCCAGGCCGCCGGTGAGCTTGGTGATGACTTTGTCTTTGTGGCCGCGCAGCATGTCCACGTTGACCTTGGGCGCGCCAAATTCAATGCCCAAGGCACCGAGGTGGCTCACCTCGTCCATCACGGCGGCCACGTGCAGCAGGGCTTTGGAGGGAATGCAACCTACGTTCAGGCACACGCCGCCCAATTGGGCATAACGTTCGACCAGAATGACTTTGAGGCCCAGGTCGGCTGCGCGAAACGCCGCCGAGTAGCCACCGGGACCGGCGCCGAGCACGAGCAGGTCGCAGTCCAGGTCGGCGGAGCCGCTGAAGTTGGAAGCCGTTGGCGCTGGCACGTCATCGCGAGGCACGACGCGATCCATGGATTGCCGCGCTTCGGCCTGTCCTGAGCCTGTCGAAGGGCTCGCAATGACGGGCAGCGCCTTGGCCGGTCCTGAGCTTGGCGAAGGGCTCGCTTCAGCGCCCTCGCCTTCTAGGACCAACACCACCGAGCCTTCTTTCACTTTGTCGCCCAGCTTGACTTTGAGTTCCTTGACCACGCCGCCGTGGCTGCAGGGGATCTCCATGGAGGCTTTGTCGCTCTCCACAGTAATCAGGCTTTGGTCGGGTTTGACGGTGTCGCCGGGTTTGACCATGAGCTCAATGACGGTTACTTCAGCGAAGTCGCCAATATCGGGAACCTTGATGTCCAGGATTGCCATAGTTATCTTTCTAATGGTTTGACACGGACGACTTAGAGCAGTACCCGGCGGAAATCGCCCAGGATCTGGCCGAGGTAGACGTTGAAGCGCGCAGCAGCGGCGCCGTCAATCACGCGGTGGTCCCAGGTGAGCGAGAGCGGCAGCATCAGGCGTGGCTGGAAAGCCTTGCCGTCCCAAACGGGCTCCATGGTGCTCTTGCAGACACCCAAAATGGCGACCTCAGGGGCGTTGATGATGGGCGTGAAGTAACGCCCGCCAATGCCGCCCAGTGAAGAGATGGTGAACGATGCGCCTGACATTTCAGCCGGGCTGAGTTTGCCGTCGCGGGCCTTTTTGGCCAGCTCGCCCATCTCTTGCGAGATTTGCATGATGCCTTTTTTGTCAGCGTCCTTGATCACCGGCACCATCAGACCGTTGGGCGTGTCGGCAGCAAAGCCGATGTGGAAGTACTGCTTGTAAATCAACGCATCGCCGTCGATGGAGCTGTTGAATTCGGGGAACTTCTTGAGCGCGGCCACGCAGGCCTTGATCAGGAAGGCCAGCATCGTCACCTTGACGCCGCTCTTCTCGTTTTCCTTGTTGGTGGAGACGCGGAAGGCTTCCAAATCGGTGATGTCGGCATCGTCATGGTTGGTGACCGCCGGAATCATGACCGCGTTGCGCAACAGATTGGC
>CAJCCO010000052.1 GCA_903960915.1 uncultured beta proteobacterium | reverse complement strand
GACACGGATTTAATATAGTCATAGCCCAGTCCGCCTACGAAACTGGTCCATTCCAAGGCACCGGCAGCATCGAACTTGTTGACAAAACCGTCGTAGTTGCTTTGGGCGGGGTTATAGGCCATACCCGCCACGTAAACGCCACCATCGCTGCCTGTGGTCACTGAATAGGGATAGTTGTCATTGACTGCGTCGGTGAGGCGGGTCCACACCAAAGAGCCGTCAGCATCAAACTTTCTGACATAGCCACCACCGGATTCACTCAGCACATTCGTGCCGTCCAGAAGTGCGCTGTCTGCGCGACCAGACACGTAGACCGCACCATCAGCCCCTACAGCGGCTGAAGTCGGCGCTTGTGGGGAACGACTTGCACCCATGAGACGAGTCCATTGGCTTTGCAACGGACGAGAGTAGTCCTCAGGGTCAGCCGTTCCAGTCACGCCAATATTGACAGTCAGCTCGCGACCAAGGTCGTTGCTGCGGGTGAAGGTGTAGACAAGCTTGCCGGCATCGCCCTCGGCCACTTGGGCTGGTGCCGCGGTCACGTACACGGCCGAACCCTCGACCACATTGGTCACCGCAATCACCACCGACTGCGGCACTGAGCTTGCCACGCCATCGCTGGCAGTTACCGTCAGGTCGTACTGATTGTCACCGTCTTTATCAAGTGGTGCCTCAAAATTAGGGGCCGCTTTAAAGGCCACCTCGCCTGAGTTCGCATTGATGCTGAACAGGGCTGAGTCGGTGCCACTCAGGGCGTAGGTCAGTGTGCTTGAGTTATCTGCAGTGGCATTGGCGGTGTAAACCGTACCGGTGCTGTTTTCTGCCACGCTCACGGGCACAGTGATGGCGAAATCGTCAAAGGTCACACCGGCGGTGACTTGATTCGTTTTGTAAAACAGGCCGACCCTTGAGTCATTGCCCTTAGCGGTGAAGGTTTTCGCGTCACCCACGGCGATCCACGGGTCTTGTGCCAACAAGCCTTTGTAGAAAAACTGGTAGTGGTCAGTCAAGCCAAGCTCGGTGACTTGTACTTTCAGATAAGCGTCCGATGTCTCAGGTGCCAGCAGCGTATAGGCCTCGCCACTGATGCCATTGCCGCCACCGCTTTGGGTGGCTACGCCAGCCACATCAGACAGTGAGTAGGTCGCCTGAATCCATTTGGTCAGCGAAAAATAGAAGTTGGGCAAACCACCGTCACCGTCATAAAAAACAATTCCGGCAGATTGTTGAGGTTCTGCGAGACCATCATTGATGCTCACGCGCGTTTGTACCGACCATGACTGGCCCAACTGCACCTCGGGCAAATCGGCCCAGACAATCGGAGCACCGTCTCGGTAGTAATACTCATACAAGAAATGAGACCCTCGCGCTGAGAAGTCCAATTGCTGATTCGTGGTGTCCAGCACCACGCTGGCCTGGCTGAGTTCGGGCACATCGATGTGCAGCTGGCTAGAGAGCACCCCTTCATTGAATGAGGTGGCCCATGAAGCCCCCGTCACCATCACTGGGGCTTCGTACACATTGCCCACTGTGATCGCCACTGCTTTTGGCAAGGACGTGTATACCCCGTTACTGGCCGTGACGTCGATGTTGTAGACGTTGTTGTCACCCACATCACCAGGCGCCTCAAAATCGGGCGCGTTGCGAAAGGTCACTGCGCCCGTGCTCTCGTTGATGTTGAACAGAGCCGCATCAGCGCCCCCTAAAGCGTAAGTCAGCGTGCTGCCGGCTTGGGTGGCGGAGGCGGTGTAGACCGTGCCGGCCGCGCCTTCTTGCACGTCCGCAGTGGCAGAACCTGTCATCACAGGTGCCCCCCGGGTGTCGATGACGATGCTGGGTTCAATCACCTGCAAAGCAACAGGCGAAGTGTTTGGCTCAGAGGCCGTACCGTCGTACATTTCGTTGGGCGAACCCGCACCCAACATGAAGGTGTAGTGACGAGTAAGGTCATCTGGGCCCACTGCGAAGCTAGGCGTTGCAGACGCATAAACGCCCCAGCCGTAGTCAAGCCAATTCGGGGGGAGACCACCGATCGTGTCTTGCCAATATTCAACACCTTGCAAGCTGACTTGATCCCCGTTGTAGGCATCCCAAATGGCCAACAAATCGTCATAGGCCGTGTTGACCGTGTTGTCTCCGACCCCGTTGGTCGCTGAACCCACTGCAGTGCCAGCCTGCGTCAGCGCAAGTAAGTCAGTGTTTGCATTGCTGAGTCCTAAAGTCGGCAGCGCCAAATGCATGCCGTTGAGCGTTGCAAAGCGCACCGTATCTGTGGTTCCAGTGCCTTGCTCGCCATTGCTGTCTTCATTGAAAATCTGATTGATTTCAAAGCGAGACATCACGTCTGCGTCGTCGGCCACGTTGTTGCCGTTGCGGTCCCAGTAATAGAACCATTTGCCACCATCGACCTGCACTGGTGCGATCAGCTGGCCGTAATCTACGCCGTTAACGACTCCCAAGTCGATGACCGCATCACCCGCGCCGGGCAGATAAGCTTTTGGCGCGCTGACGTGGCCAGCCAGGTCTGTTTCGGTGATCTTTAAGTGATAGGCCTCGCCGTTGCTTGCTGTGACGGTGTAGCGCCAGTCAGTGCCGGTGACTGTGGCTAGGCCCAAGAAGGCACTGCCGTTGTAGACGCTGACAGTTGAACCCAGCTCATTGCTGCCGCTGAGCAGCAAGCTGGTGCTGGTCGTGTGACCTGCAGTCAGGAGATCGCCATTGGCGTCTTTGATGGCGCTGAAAACCGCCACTGGCGCCAGGGTGTCGATGCTGATGGAAGGGCTGGTGCCCGCGCCGCCGCTGTTGCCCGCAGCATCAAGATAGCTCGCACCAGCGACCGTGATGCTGGCGCTGCCCGAGGCCAGGCTGGCTGTGGGCGTGAAGGTGGCGGTGCGGGTCAGGCCGCTGCCGCTGATCTCGCTCAGCGTACCGCCGGTGACTGCGATGTCGCCTGCCGTGCCGTCCCACGCAAAGCTGGTGGCCGGGTCTTCGCTGAAGGTGAACGTGATGGTGGCGGTCTCGCCCGTCTTGAGCGCTTCTTTGTTGCTGGTGATGGAAAGGGTGGGGGCAAGGTTGTCCAGGGTCCGTCCAACGACCTCAGCTGCTTGGAAGTTTTGCAATCCACTGTTCAAGCTCAGATTGGTGTTGTTGCGTGCCAAATCCATGATGAGGCTGCCATCGGGCAGTTGGATGGACGTACCCGGGGCCACACCCAAAAGCGTGTCGCCATCTTTCACTCTGTAGGTGAAAACCAGTTTGTCACCCCCGGACAAGCCAGGGTCGTAGGTTGCAATGTCCTCGCTGGTGGCTGTGTTTTGAATGGCGATGGTGGGTTTGTTCTGCCCAGTGGCTTGAACAAATACGCCTTCTGATAACTTAACCACAAATTGCGCCAGATCACCTGCCTTGACCGGTTTGACTGTGACTGCGGTCACAGTGCCGTGTGAGTTGTCTTCTTCAATCACGGGGGCCGTGACGGCTTGGGTTCCCAGCTTCAAACCCGCGGTGTTCTCAGCACTTTGTGATGCAGTGAATACAGCACCTACATCACTGAAAGTATTGAGGACTGAAACATTATTGGCTTGCAGTTCGTCCAACTGGTTCAGCACCGCTTTTTGGGCCGCCAGCATTTGCGTCAAGGCACCTGTGGCCGAGCCAGGGTTGATGGCATTGGCGGCGATCGCATTGCCGGTCAAGGTCGTGATCAGGCTGTTGGTCGATGCGACCGAGGTGGCCACCGCTGCATTGGCCGCTGAGAGTTTGGTGCTGTCCATGGCAAATGAACCACCGGCCGCCGTGGCTGCCGTTGCCGCTGCAGAGCTGGCACTGCCCAATATCGAGGTCAGGCTGTTGCTGTCGCCCAAAGCCACTGTTTCACCGCTTGCAGCCGCTGTGTTGATGGCGGCGACAATGCCCTGGACAATGAAATTTGAAAATGTAGACATGGAGGGCACGCCCCCCGAAGCTGTGCTCGCGCCCTGCAGTGCAGCAGCGCCCATGGCCATCATGTTGGCCACCATCAGGGCCTTGCTGTTGATCTCCAGAGCCTGCTCCAGGCTGATGCCGCTGGACGCATCACCTGTCGATGCCGTGGCGGTGCTGATGGTGTCGATGCGGGTCAGGTCGGCACCAACTGGCAAGCCCAGGGCTGAGTTGACTGCGGCCAAAGCCTCAGCTTTGACCTCGGTGATTCTGGCCAGTTTTTCAGCATCTGTCATGCCGGCGGTGGACCCCATGCTTGACTGCACCATCGACTGCACCAAGCTTGTCAACGGGTTGACGACCGTGCTGCCGGCTGTGGCACTGTAGCTGCCCTGAAAGGCCAGCCCGGTGCTGATGTCGGTGCCGCCCGTGGTGATGAGGGCGTGTAATTTTTGCGCGTCGGTCAAAGCGCCGTCGACCTTACCATTGACGGATATGCCGAATTTGAAATCGACCAAAGTGTCGATCACACCGTTGTCGTTCATGTCCACCCAGACTTCGGCACCGTCCAAGTAGCCGTCTTGCACCACCAGGCTTAAAGAGGTGGTGGTTGGTGTTTCGGTGGGTTGAGTGGTCGGTGCTTTATGGGTTGCCGCAGCCCGACTGGCCACCACGATCATTCCTGCCAATGCCATGAATCCGCCCGCACCGATGGACGATGCAGCGGTTGCCGCTGCGGCACTGGCGTTGGCCGAGGCACTGGACAGCGTTGCCGCTAAGGGCGCGTCAACCACGGCCTGCGCCAACACCAATGGTTCACCAAAGGCGGAGGTCTGTGGCGCGCCATAGGCCGAAAGTTCGGCGCCACTGGCCTCCAAATTGACGGCATCCAGCGGGCTTGAGGCGCCCATTGGTTCAGTGGCCGCAGCGGTCTCGAGCCGGTCGGCACCCCGCACGGTGTCTTGCGATGGGCTGCTTTGAATTTCGTCAAAGGCATCAGATGGGTCGTTCAGCAGACCGGATTTTTTGCGAGCCAGCCGGGAATTCATGGCGCCTGACTTCGAGCCTTGTGGCCCTTTGTCCGTGGGCGCGGCGCCTGTCGCGCGGACGGCAGAGGGCTCGAGCATGGCGGGTGACGATGGCGCTTTCAAGCTCAACTCGTTTGCCAGATGCTTGTCTCCAGGGGGTGTAGGAGCGAGGTTTTTGGCCATGTGAAGTCCTGAAGTGCGCATTGCTAATGG
>CAJCCO010000051.1 GCA_903960915.1 uncultured beta proteobacterium | reverse complement strand
GCTTAAATGACAAAAACCCCTCAAATAAGCGTCGTACCCGGTCTATCGGATTGGTGTTTTCCAAGAAAAAAACGCAAAAAAAGTCACTCTGTAGCGTTGTACAAAGTGACTTGACTGTTTGGAATGGTAGGGCGTCGCGGACTTGAACTCGGCGGCATATTTGGTTCGTTGCATTTGAATGGCTCCTCTTCAGTTTTGACATCATTATTTGTCTACTGATTTGGGGGAATGCCACAAGCGCGGCACCCAGGTGGATGAGATCACCCTCACGCCACTGGAGCTGATTGATCGCATTGCGGCCCTGGTGCCACCACCGCGCACGCACCGCCACCGCTATTTCGGCGTGCTGGCACCCCATTCACCGCACAGGGCTGCGGTGACTGCGCTGGCACAGGGCGCAGTGGCGCCACCGGCGCAGGTGCATGCCGAGCCAACGAGCACGGATGCGGGCGAGGGCGGCGCACTTGGGGTAAGCAACCCATTCCCAACCCAGACCGAGCCTGCCCAGCCGGTGCCAGCCAGGAGCTCATCGCATTACCTGTGGGCGGTGCTGATTGCCCGCATCTACGAGGTGTTCCCACTGGTATGCCCCATCTGTGGCGGGCCAATGCGCATCATCGCCTTCATCACATACAGCGCTGACATTCGCCAAATACTGGGCCACATCGGGGTGGATGCAGAACCGCCGCGCATCACGCCCGCACGCGGGCCGCCGCTGTGGGACGGGTGCGACGCGCAGATGGGCGATGGTGTCGAGGTTGTGGCAGATTGGGACGAGGCGGCCCAAGTGGCGCCGGATGATGAGGTGGATCAGCGCGTCAGTTGGTGAGCAATGGCTGCAGTGGATTTACCAACGCTGCGGGGTAGGGCTGCGCCTGGCACTGCTGAGAAGGGAGGTATGTCGGACAGTCTCGGGTTCCGGGCCCTCATCGATGGCTCGGCGCGACTCGGCTCAGGGGCGTGGTGACCCGCAGGTGGTGCTATTTTTCAGCTCGTACGTTTGAATTACCTATCCGTGGATCTCGGTCACCGTGCCCACCGTGGAGGGCGGGTTGTGCGAGGTGGCCTTTTGCTCGATGGAGATCGCCGGGCTCAGGCCCTCGATCACATCCACATCGGGCTTGTCCATCAGTTGCAGGAACTGCCGGGCATAGGTGGACAGGCTCTCCACATAGCGCCGCTGCCCTTCGGCGTACAGGGTGTCAAACGCCAGGCTGGATTTGCCCGATCCGCTCAGGCCTGTGATCACCACCAGCTGGTTGCGCGGAATGTCGACGTCGATGTTCTTGAGGTTGTGGGTGCGGGCACCCCGGATGCTGATCTGGTGGGCGTGGTGGGGCTGGGGCAGGCGGGGGGGATCGGTGTCAGGTAGGGGCATGGGTTTGGGTGGCGCAGGCAACCTAGCATCATAGGTGCAAGGCGCCTGGCCAGTAAACCGGCTCGGCCACGGGCACGTTCGCAACGGCGGGATAGATCAGGGTCAAAGAAACGCCTAAAACCACGACTTCACCCAAATCGACTTCATCCAAAATTGACAAAGGATTGAGCTGGTAGCAGAATTATTAAAACCTTCTATGGAGTATGGTCATGAAAAAAACCTCACTGCTTTATTTCCCCTCCGTCGGCGTCACCATGGCCTTGCTGCTTGGCTTGGCGGGTTGCGGTGGGGGGTCGTCCAGCGGTTCTAGCACCTCGATTGACGGGGCTGGTGTGTTTCCGGCCGGGCTGGCGGTGGCCTCACCTGTCGGCATGGAAGTGGGCAGCGTTGCGCTGGCCCAAGCTTCCCCGGCGGTTCGACTCCGGGCGCTTGCGCTAGCCTTGTTCCAGGGAGACATGGCCACAGCCAAGCAGCTTGCCAGCCGCTTGATTCCCGTTGGCGACGCTCAGGCGGCAGCCAGCCGATCACCGCGTTACATGAAATCGGCTAATGCGGTCAACGCTTTGCTGACCGGGGCTAGCACGCCGCGTACCGGCGTGGGCTTCAATGCGGATAAGTTCCTCAAGACCCCGATCAACGCAGGCTGTTATGGGCCAACGGTGCTGTATCAGGGGCACCCGGACTGGGTGGCTGGGGTTCCGGCGAAGGACGGAACACTGCCCAGCGGTGATGTGGGCATTTGGACCGCCGTTGATACCGCGACCGATTGGGTCTGTGCTGCCGCACAACTCGATGCACGGATGGACGGTGTGGCCTTGCGCAGCAACACCAGCTTGATGACGCTGGCCAGCCTGATCAACGTGGCCAACACCGCTGGCAAGAGCCTGCCGGCTGCGGGTGCTACGGTTGACTTGAAGACTGAGATGAACAGTGCCTTCAGTCCGGACGTCACCTTCACCACCGCCACGATCTCGCAACCGGTGGCGGGTTCTTACAGTTATTCGGTCGCCTTTAGCTTCACCCACGGCACTGCCACCCGCAATGCAGAGATCCGCTTGAGCCACGCGCCGGGTGCTAGCAAGAGCGAGTACAGCGGCCTGCTCACCTACGCGGTGACCCGTGGCGCTTCTGACCCGCAAAACTGTGTGACTGGTGGCACTCTCGACGTGGGCACACTCAAATACACCCGCACTTCCAAAACGGCGATGACCTTGGTGCACCGTGAGGGCAACTACTGTGGCGCTGGCACCACCACCCCATTGGCCACCAGTTACGCCAATTTTTCAGGTGACGGCCAGCTGGACCCAGCGGGTAAGTGGACCGGCACCAAGGGCTGGGCCAACAACTTCAACCGCTTTGGCGCTGTCTACGACCCGACCACCCTCAAAGGCAACTACACCTTTGGCTGGCAGGCCGGTTTTAACGATGGCAACACCCGAGTCTTCAATATCGGTTTGAATTTCAACTCGACGACCGAGGCGCGAGACGGTGAGGCCTACTTTGGCTACGGCGACGACATCGCCAGCAGTACCGGCACCATCAAGGGCTTTATCTGCAACTGGGCGGGTCCCGGCAACAGCCACACCCTGAAAGACTATTTCCAGCGTCAGAACATCAGTTTTAACGACGCTACTGGCAAGTGGCGGCCCACCGGAGATGCGGCGAGCTCCTCCAACATCACGTACGCGCCCACCAACGCATGCACCTCCGCAGGCGGCACTTTCTACTATGACAAAGATGCCGGTAGCGTCACGCCAGCGTCTCTGGCCGATGAGTTGGCGGCGCCCAACCCCGCCGTTGCTGTCGATTTGGCTGACCGTGTATTTGGTACCACCACCTACGCCACGATCCCCCTGGCCATCACCGGGCGCGGCGTGGTCGTGCCCGGCTACTGAGCCCGGCTGACCGCCAAAAGCCAAGCCTGAAACAGCGCCACCACGGCGCTGTGCGCGGCATCCTGCACGCCGCGCTCACGCGGCTCCACAAACCAGTAGCCCTGCGGGCCGATGAGTTCGTGCTCGTCGAGCCGGCGCAGGCGGTTTTCGCGCAGGTCTCGCTCCACCATCGGCGCGTCGACCACCGCCACGCCGGCGCCCGACACCGCGGCATTGATCGCCTGGTCCATGGTGGAAAAGGCGATGCCCGGGCGGGCATCGACCAGGCGCAAGCCCTTGGCGGCCAGCCAGTTTTCCCATACCGGCAAGCGCTTGGCGCCGGCCAGGATGTGCAGCAGGGTGGCTTTGCCTAAGCTCGGAGCCTGGCCGTCTGACCACAATTCGGGACTTGCCACGGCGATGTGCTGTTCCTGGCGCAACAGTCGGCAATCACACGACGCCCAGGGCTCGGCCAGGTACATCACCAGGCAGTCATATTGCCGGGCCTCGCGCAGGCTGGCCACGGCGTTGGTGGTGATCGACAGGTCGATGTCGGGGTGCCGGCTGTGAAAGCCGCGCAAGCGCGGCGCCAGCCAGCGTGAGGCAAAGGTCTCCGGCACGTTGACCGAAATACGCTGGCGCACGCCCAGGTTTTGGATCTGGTCCACCGCATTGGCCAGGTTGCCAAACGCCTGATCAATGCTCTTGGCCAGCACGCTGCCCGCCGGCGTCAACACCAGACCGTGCGAGTGGCGAATGAACACCGGTTTGCCCAGCCAGTCCTCGAGCTGCTTGATCTGACGGCTGATGGCGCCCTGTGTGACATGCAGCAGTTCGCCAGCTTTGGTGAAGCTGGCCGTTCGGGCGGCTGCCTCAAAGGCACGCAGGGCATTGAGCGGGGGCAGGCGTTTCATGCAGCAGGACTCTACCGCGAGTTTGCCCGCTCGGACTGACGCAAGCGGCGCCAAAGGCTGGATAATTGGACAAACTCTGGAGGAACACACCATGGCATCGGTCAACAAAGTCATTCTCGTCGGCAACTGTGGCCGCGATCCCGAAATCCGTTACCTGCCGTCCGGGCAGGCGGTGGCCAACGTCAGCGTGGCCACGTCATCACGTCGCAAAGACAAGAATTCCGGCGAAACCATTGAAGACACCCAGTGGCACCGCGTCACCTTTTACGACCGACTGGCCGAAATTGCCGGTGAATACGTCAAGAAAGGCCAGCCCATTTACGTGGAAGGCCGGTTGAAATACGGCAAATACACTGACCAAGCCGGTGTTGAGAAAAACACCGTCGACATCATCGCCACCGAAATGCAATTGCTCGGCAAACGTGAAGGCATGGGCGGCCCCGGGCCCGATGATGGCGGTGGCGGTGGCGGTGGTTACTCACGTCCGGCGCCAGCGTCCCGTCCTGCCGCGCCGGCGCAGCGCCCG
>CAJCCO010000050.1 GCA_903960915.1 uncultured beta proteobacterium | reverse complement strand
CTCTAACCAACTGAGCTATATCACCAACGAGCGAGATTATAGCGGCTTGTCGGGGGCTTATTTCACGTTGCTTTTTCGGCCAAATCAGCGGTTAGTGAAGGTGGGTTTGCGTTTGTTCATGAAGGCATCCATGCCTTCTTTTTGATCTGCCGTGGCAAACAAGGCGTGAAACAGGCGGCGTTCGAAGTGGATGCCGTCGTTGAGTGAGCCTTCAAAAGCGCGGTTGACGGACTCCTTGGCCGCCATGGTGGCGATTTGTGAGTACTCACTGATCATCAGAGCGGCGCCCAGGGTTTCTTCCATCAGCTTGTCCAGCGGCACCACGCGGCTCACCAAGCCTGCGCGTTCGGCCTCCACGGCGTCCATCATGCGGCCGGTCAAGGCCATGTCCATGGCCTTGGCTTTGCCAATGGCGCGCGGTAGGCGCTGGGTGCCACCGGCGCCAGGAATCACACCGAGTTTGATTTCGGGTTGGCCAAAGCGGGCGTTGTCGGCGGCAATGATGAAGTCGCACATCATGGCCAATTCGCAACCACCGCCCAAGGCAAAGCCGCTTACGGCGGCAATCACGGGTTTGCGAACGCTGCGAATTTGCTCCCAGTTGCGGGTGATGTAGTCGCCCGCATAGACGTCTGAGAAACTGTAGTTGGCCATGGCGCCAATGTCGGCACCGGCGGCAAAGGCTTTTTCGCTGCCGGTGATGACCATGCAGCCAATCGCGGGGTCGGCGTCAAAGCTTTTCAGGGCGGCGCCCAGTTCGCTCATCAGCGCGTCGTTCAGCGCGTTGAGTTGTTTGGGCCGGTTCAGGGTGATGATGCCCACTTTGTCCGCTTCGGTGCGGACAGTAATCAGTTCGTAGCTCATGCGGCTCTCCGAGGGTGTTGCTGTTGTGCTGACTATACCGAAGGCCGCTCGCGGGACATCTTGGTGACATGGCCGCAATGTAACCGTGTCAGGTGGCGGCTTGGCAGTGGTAAATTGCCGCACCAACCCAGGAGAACTTGAATGTCTGAGCCCACCGCCGAACCCACCGTTTTGTATACCGAGCCACCTGAGCACGCAGGTGTTGCTGTTCTGACCTTGAACCGCCCGCTGGCTCTGAACAGCTTTACCCGGCAAATGCACCGCGAATTGTGGGCTGCGCTGGACCGGGCCGAGGCCAACCCCGCCATGCGTGCGCTGGTCATCACGGGTGCGGGCCGTGGTTTTTGCGCTGGGGCCGACCTGGCGGAATTTGACTTTGAGCCCGGTCCCGATCTGGTGGCCCGCGCTGACCCGGGCCCGGTCATTGACCAAGCCTTCAACCCCACCGCGCGGCGCCTGCAAAATTTGCGCATGCCCAGCCTGGCGGCAGTGAACGGCGTGGCGGCCGGTGCCGGGGCGTCACTGGCCATGACCTGCGACATAGCGATTGCTGCCCCGGGTGCCAGTTTTATCCAGGCCTTCAGCAAAATCGGGCTCATTCCAGATGCGGGTGGTACCTGGTTTTTGACGCAGCGCCTGGGCCTAGCGCGCGCCACCGCCCTGGCCATGACGGGCGACAAGCTCAGCGCCGCGCTGGCCAAAGAGTGGGGCATGATTTGGGACGTGGCCGACGACTGCCTGGGCGCATCCATGGAAATGGCTCAGCGCCTCGCTCAGATGCCCACGCAGGCCCTGGTGGCCACGCGGCATGCGCTGCGTGACAGCACCTCGCGCACGCTAAACCAGCAACTCGATGTGGAGCGCGACACCCAGTCTGCCATGGGCAAAACCGCCGATTACATTGAAGGCGTGATGGCGTTCAGAGAAAAACGTCCGGCCCGGTTTCAAGGACGCTAATTAACAGCGTTGATCAAAGCCTACTTGCCCAGCCATTGCTTGACGCGTTGGTTGTCTTGTACCGCCAGACGCCAGGTGCTGGCCGCTTTCGGCAGGGTCAGCGTCAGGTGCAGCAGCCGTTTGTCTCGCGCCACCAGTGCACCCACGCGCTTGGCTGTGCCGGTGTAAAGCAGCAGGTCGTCTAGCTTGGCCAGCCGCCAGTGGCTGGCCGATGCGCCGCTGCCCACAGTCAGGCCCAGCCATTCGTCGCCCGCAGCAAAACCGGCTTGTTCTGCCGCCCCACCCCGCAGCACCATCTTGACGCGGATGCCCTCGCTTTCAGACACGCGCAGACCCAGGCGTTGTGCCAGGGGCGCCGGGTCTTCATGCACCTGAACGCCCTGGCTTTGTAGCAAGCTGTGCAGCGGCAACTCGGCCTTGCCTTGCACCCAGCGGTTCAGCTCACGGGCAAACGAGCGGCCGCCCAGGTTGGCCAGCACGGCCAGCAAGTCGGCCTCGGTCATGGGGCCGGCCTGGCAGCGCAGCCACAAGGCGCGCATCACCGCGTCCAGCGTGGTGTGGCCTTCCTGGCGCAGGGTCAGGTCCAGGCACAAGGCCACCAGCGCGCCCTTGGTGTAGTAGCTCACGGTGGCGTTGGGCGTGTTCTCGTCTTGCCGGTAGTACTTCACCCAGGCGTCAAGGCTGGCTTGTGCCACGCTTTGCACCAGGCGCCCCGGCGTTTGCAGCACCTGGTTGATGGTTTTGCTCAGCAGCTTGAAGTAGGTGGTGTCGTCAATCAGCTGGGCACGGCGCAGCAGCAGGTCGTCGTAATAGCTGGTGAAGCCTTCAAAAAACCACAGCAGCTCGGTGTAGTTTTCTTGGGTGTAGTCGTAGCGCGCAAACTCGGCAGGGCGCAGGCGTTTGACGTTCCAGGTATGAAAGTACTCATGGCTGATCAGCCCCAACAGCGAGGTGTAGCCTTCTGAGGGGGCCGACGGTTTGGTGTTGTTTGAAGGGGCCGCCGCCGCAAGCGCCGTGTGGGGCAAGCGGGGCAGGTCTTGCCGCTTGCAAATCAGGGCGGTGGAGTTGCGGTGCTCCAAACCGCCATAGCCCTCGCCCACGGCATTGAGCATGAACAGGTAGTTGGTGTGCGGAGCGCGGGGGGCTTTTCCGTTTTGGGCGCCATGCCAAAGCACCATTTCTGCTTCACAAATGGCCTGGGTATCGGCCAGCAGGCGTGCGCTGTCAAAGCTGGGCGGTGCGCCGGCCACCACCAGGCGGTGCGGCACGCCGCCCGCTACAAAATGGCCACTCCAGAAGGTGCCCATTTCCACCGGGCAGTCCACCAGCTCGTCGTAGTCGGCCGCACGGTAGCTGCCAAAACCAGCCTTGTTGACCTTGTGCGGTGTCAAGCCCGTGGCCACTTGCCAGCCGCTCAAGGCCGGGTCAGCTATCACCTCCAGCTGGTGCGTCTGCGCCTCTTGGCCGTGTACCCGCAGACACAAACTGGTGCCATTGAAGAAGCCGCGTTGCGCATCCAGCCAGGCCGTGCGTACCGAGTTGTCAAACGCATACACCTCGTAGCTCAGCACCAACGCCACCCCCTCGTTGCAGGCCGCCTCCCAGGTGCATTTGTCGCGCTGGGCCAGTGCCACAGCTTGGTCGTTCTGGCGGGCGCTCAAGTTCTGCAGGTTTTTTGAAAACTCGCGCACCAGGTAGCTGCCCGGAATCCAGACCGGCAGGCTCAAACGTTGCAAGGCGGCCGGCTGGGCCACGGTCAAGGTGACCTGGAACAAATGCGCGTGCAACGCATGCACCCGCACTTGGTAGCTGATGGCGGGCTGGGTCATGGTGTTTTGGCGTCGTTGAGTTGTTTTTCAATTTGCGCGGTGCTGATGGCGCCGGGCACCCGGGTGCCGTCTACAAACACCAGCGTGGGCGTGCCGTTGATTTTGTATTTGCGGCTGAATTCAACATTGCGCTCCAGCGCCGTGGTGTCACAACTGGCGGCTTTGGGCGCGGCATCACGCACCATCCAGTCCAGCCAAGCCTTGCTCTTGTCTTTGGCGCACCAGACGTTTTTGGACTTCTCAGCCGAGTCGGGCCCCAGAATGGGCAAGAGGAACATGTGCACCGTCACGTTGTCTACCTTTTGCAGGTCGCGCTCAAAGCGTTTGCAATAGCCGCAGTTGGGGTCTTCAAACACCGCCAGTTTGCGCTTGCCGTTGCCTCGGACGATGGTGAAGGCGTCCTTCAGCGGCAAGGCGTCAAAGTTGATGGCGTTGAGCTTTTCAACCCGCTCTTCGGTCAGGTTGCGGCGCAACTTGGTGTCAATCAGGTCGCCCTTGATCAAAAAATTGCCATCCGCATCGGTGTAATAAATTTCGTTGCCGTTCACGCGCAACTCAAACAGGCCCGGCATCGGGCTTTTGCTCACCTCGTCAATTTTGGTGAGTTGGGGCAGGCGCTCGGCCAGGTTTTTGCGAATCTGCGCTTCTTGTGCGCTGGCCGCACCCACGGCAAAAAGGGCCAGGGCGGTACACAGGGAGTATGTGAATTTCATAAAACTTTCAACAGAATTTATAAGCCCATGGCCTGGCGGGCGACCCATTGCTTGAGCTGGCGGCTGCGGTCAAAGCCGTTCATGCCCAGGTTGCGCAGGGTTTGTAGCGGGCTGCTGGTGCTGGAGAACAGCAGTTGCAAACCGTCCATGGCGCTCCCCATGGCGAGCGCGGCGGTTTTGCGCGAGCGCTCATACCGGCGCAACAGTTTTTCGTCGTCCACGGGCCGCCAGTAGGCGCGCTCGTGCAGCAAACGGGCCAGGGTTTGCACATCGGCCAGGCCCAGGTTGAGGCCTTGCCCGGCCAAGGGGTGAACGTTGTGCGCAGCGTCACCCGCCAGCACCCAATGGCCCCCTTCGCACGGGCCTGTCCAGCGGTCTGCGTGCGCCATCTGCAAAGGCCAAACGCTGCATTCGCTCGCCAGGGTGAGGCGTCCCAGGGCGCCTTGGCTGGCTTGCTCCAGTTGGCGACAAAACTCCGCTGGGTTTTCAGCCTGCAGGGCTTGCGCCCGCTCATGCGCCACCGACCAAACGATGGCCACCTCGTGTCCCCCTGGCCCACCCAGGGGCAAAAAGGCCAGAATTTCACCCGGGGCGAACCATTGGTACGCGCTTTGCCCGTGCGGCTTTTCGCAGTGCAGACGCGCAGCGAGGGCAGTTTGCGGGTAAGGCGTCACGGCAAAGTCCACGCCCAATTCAGCGCGCGTTTGGCTGGCCCGGCCTTCGCACACCACACTCAGGCGGGCGGTTTGGGGCGCTGGCAGTAACTCAATTTGCGGCTGAAACTTCAGCGCCTCGGCCAGCAGGTTTTCAAGCGCGGGCACATCCACAATCCAGGTCAGGCCGGGTACCTGCAACTCGGCTGCCTTGAAAGCCACTTCGCCCCCTTCATCGCCTTTGACGTGCATGCTGTGCACCTCGGTGGCGTGCTGCGGCTCGGGCCAGCAGCGCAGGGATTCCAGCAAAGCCTTGGACGAGGCGTTCAAAGCATAGGCCCGCACATCGGTCTTGGGCGCGCTGTTGACCGAACTTGTGGCCGGCGCCGCAACCAAGCCGACGCGAAGCCGCTCCCGCGCGAGCAAGAGGGCCAGCGTGCGGCCCACAATGCCGTCACCGCGAATGCAAATATCTAAGGGTTGGGTCATTTCAGGATTGTAGAAGGCAGGGCAGAATGACCCCCTTGACCGCTATCAGGAGACCTTCTTGTGAACCCCGGCACTTTGACCTCAGGCACTTTGACCCCTGGCGACCTGCACGCCCGCATTGCGCAGCTTTTTATTTATCCCGTGAAATCGTGTGCCGGCCTGGCCTTGCAAGAGTCTCTGCTGACCGACACCGGCCTCGAATTTGACCGCGCCTGGATGGTGGTGGACGCCCAGGGTAATTTCGTCACCCAGCGCGAAGCGCCGCAACTGGCGCTGGTGACCCCCCAATTCAAAGGCGACCAACTGGTGCTGCGCGCACCCGGCATGTTGGCGCTTTACTTGAACCTGTACGAATACGAGGGCAATACCCAGGTCACCGTCTGGGACGACAGCCTGCCCGCCTTTGACATGGGCGACCTGGCGGCGCAGTGGTTCACCGACTTTCTGGCGCAGTTTGAGAGCAAGGTGTCCACCCCAGCCGCCTACCGCCTGGCCCGTTTTGACCCCGAGCAACAACGCCTGTCCAGCCTGCAGTGGACGGCCGGTGTGCAGGCGCCCAACCTGTTCAGCGACGGCTACCCGCTGCTGGTGGTCAGCCAGGCTTCACTCGACGGCTTGAATGCGCGGTTGCTGGCAAGTGGTCATGCGGCGGTGGGCATGGCGCGCTTTCGCCCCAACATCGTGTTGACCGGCTTGCAAGCGCATGACGAAGACCGGCTTAGTCTTTTGCGTGTGCAGGCCGGGCTGAATGAAGACGCCAACGGGGTGCAGCTCAAGCCCGTCAAGCCCTGTGCGCGTTGCCCCATTCCCAATATCGACCCCGCCACGGCCCAGAGCAGTCCGGCCGTAGGCGACACCTTGCAGGCCTACCGGCAAGACGACCGCGTCAACGGCGGCATCACCTTTGGCATGAACGCCATCACGCTGAGCGGGCAGGGCGCGGTTCTGCGCGTGGGGCAGGCGGTTATGGCCGACCTGGATTTCGGTTGACGGTATTGAGCACCAGTTATTTCAAAAGAAGCACCATGAATTTCAAACCTTTCTCTTCCCTCGGCTGCGTCGCCAGCGTTGCCCATATCACTTTCGGCAGCCTGCTGCTGGCCAGCCAGGCCGTATGGGCTGCAGGCCCGCTGCCCACCACCAATCCGGCTGATCTCAAGCCGTTGCGCCCCGGTATTCTGCCGGGCTACATGGCAGCCGGTTCCTGGGTAGACAGCCTGGCGCTGTTGCCCCCGCCGCCCGCCGCCGGCTCGGCCGCACTGGCCGCCGACCAAGCCGCCTACCAGGCCACGCGCGTGCTCAAAGACACGCCACGCTGGGCAATGGCCGAGAAAGATGCGGAACTCTCCTTCCCCAAAGCCGCCAGCACCTACGCGTGCGCCCTGGGTGTCCACATCAGCGCCGAGACCACGCCCCACCTGAACATGCTGTTGCGCCGCACATTGGTCGATGCCGGACTGGCCACCTACCGCGCCAAAGACAGCTACAAACGTACCCGCCCCTTCATGGTGGCCAATGACGCCATTTGCACGCCCACGCAAGAAGAGGCCTTGCGCAAAGACGGCTCTTACCCTTCTGGCCACGCCTCCCTGGGCTGGGCCTGGGCTTTGATCTTGACTGAAGTGGCCCCTGAGCGGGCCAACGCCCTGATTCAGCGCGGCCATGCCTTTGCCCAAAGCCGCGCCATCTGTGGCGTGCACTGGCAAAGCGACGTGCAGGCCGGCATGCTGGTAGGCGCCGGCGTGGTGGCGCAGTTGCACAACAATGCCGACTTCAACGCCCAACTCGGCGCCGCCCGCCAAGAAGTAACAGCCGCCCGCGCCACCAATGCCACCCTGGCCCAGGACTGCGCGGCAGAGGCGGCGGCGCTGGCGCGGTAAGCGCTCGCGCATACGCCCCTCATAATCCCATCGTGCAAAATCAAGAAAATTTCAGGGAAGGGGCAGCTCATGCTCGAAGACATCAAAAAGACCCTTTGGGCATCGGCCGACAAGCTGCGCGCCAACATGGACGCCGCCGAATACAAGCACTTGGTGCTCGGCCTCATCTTCGTTAAATACATCTCTGACGCCTTCGTGGCGCGCCAAGCTGAGCTAAAAACCCGCCTGCGCGACCCGGCCGACGAGCTCTTTTATGGCGACGCCGCCGGCGAAGACATTGCGGCCGAACTGGAAGACCGCGACTACTACACCAGCGAAAACGTGTTCTGGGTGCCCGAAGGCGCCCGCTGGGAAGCCCTGCGCGCCGCCGCGCCGCAGCCTGATATTGGCAAACGCATCGACGACGCGCTCAGCCTGATCGAGTTTGACAACCCCAAGCTCAAAGGCATCCTCGACAAACGCTTTGCCCGCGCCCAACTGCCCGACGGCAAGCTGGGCGAGCTAGTTAATCTGATCTCCACCATCGGCTTTGGTGACGACCCATCGAAGGCCCGCGACATCTTGGGCCAGGTTTACGAGTATTTCTTGGGCATGTTTGCCAGCGCCGAGGGCAAGCGGGGCGGGCAGTTTTACACGCCCGCCAGCATTGTCAAAACACTGGTGGCCGTGCTCTCGCCCAGCAAGGGCCAGATTTACGACCCCTGCTGCGGGTCGAGTGGCATGTTTGTGCAGTCAGAAAAGTTCATCGAAGACCACGGCGGCAAGCTGGGCGATGTGTCCATTTACGGTCAAGAGGCCAACCCCACCACCTGGCGCTTGGCGGCCATGAACCTCGTCATTCGAGGCATGGACTACAACCTAGGCAAGGAACCCGCCGACACCTTCACCCGCAACCAACATCCCGACCTGCGGGCAGACTTTTGCTTGGCCAACCCGCCTTTCAATATCAGCGACTGGTGGCACGCCAGCCTGGACGGCGACGCCCGTTGGGAATACGGCACGCCCCCGCAGGGCAACGCCAACTACGCCTGGCTGCAACACATCCTGCACCACCTAAAAGATACGGGCCGGGCGGGCATTGTGCTAGCCAACGGCAGCATGAGCAGCAGCCAAAACAGCGAAGGCCAGATCCGCGCCGCCATGGTCGATGCCGACGTGGTGGAAGTGATGGTGGCCCTGCCGGGCCAGTTGTTCTTCAACACCCAGATCCCGGCCTGCCTGTGGTTCTTGGCCAAGCAAAAACAGCGCAAAGGCGAAGTGCTGTTCATCGACGCCCGTAAACAAGCCACCATGATCAGCCGCGTACAAAGCGAGTTGACAGATGAAGTGATAGCCCGCATCAGCCAAACCGTGGCCGCGTGGCGCACCGATAGTGCCGACTACCAAGACATTGCAGGCTTTTGCCGCAGCGTGCCCCTGGCCGAGATTGCCCAACACGGCCATGTGCTCACCCCCGGCCGCTATGTGGGTGCGGAAGAAGTGGAAGACGACGACGAAGCCTTTGCCGACAAGATGCAAACGCTGACCGCCAAACTGGGCGAGCAAATGGCCAAAGGCGCTGAGCTTGATGCGCTGATTCGCCAGAAGCTGGGGGGGCTGGGGTATGAGTTCTGAGAGTCCCGCTTGTCTAGAATTACGTGAGAAAGCTCCTTCAAATTGGGGTGTGGAATCACTTGAAAAAGTAACTGATTTTCAAGAGGGTCCGGGAATCCTTGCTAAAGACTTTAGAGAGACCGGCGTTCCACTCCTTCGGCTTAGGAACATCGAAACCCCCAGAGTTCAACTCGACGGGTGCAATTTTCTCGACCCAGAAAAAGTCAATACCAAGTGGAAGCACTTCGGTCTCCGTCAGGGTGACTTTTTGATCAGCACGAGTGCTTCACTTGGTCGCGTAAGCGTGGTTGGACCTGAAGCTGTCGATGCAATCGCTTACACCGGAATCATACGATTTAGAAGCCGTAGTCCTCAATTGCATCATGAGTACCTTCGCGCTTTTCTTTCATCGCGAAGTTTTGTTGAGCAAGCAGAACGTATGGCTACAGGAAGTGTTATCAAACACTTTGGTCCTTCACATATAAAGCAAATGGCAATCACTTTGCCACCAATTGAAACGCAGGTTCAAATCGCCCAGATCTTTGATGTTCTCGACGACCGCATCACTCTCCTGCGCGAAACCAACACCACCCTCGAAGCCATCGCCCAAGCCCTGTTCAAGTCCTGGTTCGTGGACTTCGACCCCGTCCACGCCAAGATGCAAGGCCGCATCCCCGAAGGCATGGACGAAGCCACCGCCGCCCTGTTCCCCGCCAGCTTTGAAGATTCTGAGTTGGGGCCTGTGCCAAAAGGGTGGAGTGTTTGTGAATTGAATGCCTTGGCGGAATTAAACCCTGAGAGCTGGAGCGCCAAGTGTCATCCCAAGCGGGTTCTTTACGTCGACCTTGCCAACACTAAGGCTGGACAAATTGATGAATACATCGAGTTCAGTTTTGAAAACGCCCCTAGTCGTGCTCGTCGCGTGCTGCGATGTGGCGATGTAATTGTTGGGACTGTTCGGCCTGGTAATCGCTCATTTGCGCGCATAGCTTCTGATGTAACTGGTTTAACTGGTAGCACCGGATTTGCAGTGCTTCGTGCTCGTGATGTCATAGACCAAGCATTAGTATTTATCGCTGCCACCAACGATGCGGCAATCGACCGGTTGTCTCATCTTGCTGATGGAGGCGCTTATCCGGCTATTCGCCCTGAGGTTGTCGGTAGCACACCACTGATTGTTGCGCCCAGTGAGATTCGCACTTCGTTTGGCGACATTGCCAATCCCCTTTTCGCAAGCATAGGTGCAAATCAAGCGCGTATGCGGCAACTTGCATCCCTCCGCGACACCATTCTCCCTCGCTTGATTTCCGGCCAGCTAAGGTTGGATGCAGCCGTGGAGTCCCTCCTGTGATCGAAAGTCTCGATCTAAAGGATTTGATGGCGGTCTGGGGCGGGCTACTTTCAACGGGCCTTGCAGTCATCAAATTTTTTGAGTGGTGGCGAGACCGTGACCGCCTGGATATTTCTTTTGGGTCCAGCAGCGTTGAGCACGGCAATCAAATCCAAATCAGAAATTTATCGAATCGACCAATCATCGTTAAGCATTGGGAGCTGTTCTTTGCTTTCGACCCCAAGGGCAAAAGGGACTGTGAGTTAGTCGAATCTGCTGACTTCGATGATAGCGACCTAACGATTGCTGCGCACACATCAAAGCAATGGAACTTCTGCGAAGGCAAGTATTTCAGCACTTCGGACAAGCACCTTCGTGGCAGATCGATTTACCTCCGGCTTTGTATTGCAGGTCGTAAAGACTTAACGACACGGTTGTATCCATACTCCTGAACCAGTTGCCATGAAAAAACCACTCAGCAAACTCGAACGCGTCCCCCTCCGCGAAGCCTGGAAGCACGAAGCCAACGACTTCACACCTTGGCTGGCCGAAGAGGACAATCTCAACGCGCTGGCCGATGCGCTGGGTTTGACCGATCTGGAGCTGGTGGCCACCGAGCATTGGGTGGGCGAGTTCAAGCTCGACATCTTGTGTACCAGCGGGAATGACCAAGTAATCATCGAAAACCAGCTGGAGAAGACCAACCACGCGCACCTTGGGCAACTGCTCACCTACGCGGCGGGCACGGGGGCCAAGAAGGTGATTTGGGTGGCCGAGTCGTTCCGGCCCGAGCATGTGGCGGCGCTGGAGTTTTTGAACCAGAACACCACCGAAGAGCTGAGCTTTTTTGCGGTGGAGGTGGAGCTGTGGCGCATTGGCGATTCGCCACTGGCACCTAAGTTTGAGGTGGTGGCCAAGCCCAACGATTGGGCCAAGTCGGGCCGCGAGCAAACCAAGGCCGCCGCCAACGCCACGCCTGCCAAGCAACGCCAGCTCAAGCTGTGGACCGAATTGGTGGCCAGATTGGCCACTTCCGCGCCGCAGATCAGTCCGCAAAAGCCACGGCCTCAGCATTGGTTGAACAATTCCATTGGCCGCGCAGGCTTTGGCCTGAACCTCACCGCCAGCCACCGCGATGATCGTCTGGGTGTGGAGGTATATATCACCCACGCCGAATCCAAGAAGATGTACCAAACCCTGTTGGCGCAACGCACCAGCATCGAGTAAGCCTTGGGTTTTGAGCTGGATTGGCAAGAACTGCCCGACGCCCACGCTTGCCGCATCGCCACTTGGCGACAAGACAGTCCGATTGAAGACGAAACCCAATGGGATGCCTACTTAGACTGGTTTGTGCAGCGCATCGTCAAGATGAATGCGGTGTTCAGGCCCGTGATCCAGGCTTTGGCGTGAGGAAAACAACAGGACGAGCGATTTTGTATATACAATGGGAGGCAAAATGAAAAATCTAGTGGTGTCTGAGGCGGTCAAGACCAAGCTTCAGAAAAAGCATCAGGTGACCCTCCGCGAGGTGGAGCATTGCTTTATAAACAGGGAAGGACGATTGCTTTATGACAACAGAGCATTGACCAAAACCAACCCACCTACTTTGTGGTTCATTGCCCTGACGAACCAGAATCGCAAGCTCAAAATTGCGTATATACAAAAAGGTGATCAGGTGATACTCAAAACAGCTTATGAGCCAAACGATGCGGAATTGGCGATCTATGAGCGTTTTGGCATGGTGGCTTGACACGCTGTGCAACCAAGGAGATTACACATGACCAAAAAGATCAAAGATACAGAGCAAGCGTGGGATGACCGCACGCTGGGCGCAGATGCAGAGTTTGTGGGTGTGGCCGACGCCAGCCATGAGCAAGCGCTAGAAGATGCGCTTGAATTACAAGCCATTTCGATTCGTCTGCCCAAGGACTTGATCCGCAATTACAAGCTGATCGCAGAATTTCATGGCGTGGGCTACCAACCCCTGATGCGCGATGTACTTCAGCGCTTTGTACCTGCGGAACTCAAGCACATTCTGGAAACACAACTCAAAGCGGCCAAAGCAACACAGCAGTCTGCCTTGATCCCCGTTCGCAAAGCGGCTTGACTTCGTGACCGAAGACCAACTCGAACAAGAAGCCTTGGGCTGGCTGGCCTCTGTCGATTACACACCGCTCAACGCCCGCGATCTGGATAACCTAGACCCACGCCTGACGCGTACCAGCAACCGCGAGGTGGTGTTGGCTGTCAGTTTGCGTGCGGCCATTGACCGCTTGAATCCGTCCGTGCCTGCAGCGGCCCGTGAAGACGCCCTCAAACAGGTGCTCGACATGGGCCAGCCTGCTTTGTTGTCGGGCAACCGGGGGTTTCACCGGGTCTTGGTCACGGGCGTGCCTGTGCAGTACCAAAAGGATGGCGAGACGCGGGGTGACTTTGTGCGCCTGATCGACTGGCACGATGCCGGCCGCAACGAGTGGTTGGCGGTGCAGCAGTTCACCATCAAGGGGCCACGCCACACGCGCAGGCCCGACATCATTTTGTTCATCAATGGCCTGCCCTTGGTGTTGGTGGAGCTGAAGAACCCGGCCGATCTGAACGCCGACATCTGGAAGGCTTACGACCAGATTCAGACCTACAAAGAACAGATCGCCGATGTGTTCACCTTCAACGAGTTGTTGGTGATCTCAGACGGCACCGAGGCGCGCATGGGCTCGCTCTCAGCCAATGCAGAGCGCTTCATGCAGTGGCGCACGATTGACGGCGTGGCACTGGACCCGCTGGGCAAGTTTCAGGAGCTGGAGACTTTGGTGCGCGGCGTACTGGCCCCGGCGTATTTGCTGGACTACCTGCGCTTTTTTGTGCTGTTTGAAGACGATGGCCATTTGGTCAAAAAGGTGGCGGGTTACCACCAGTTTCACGCGGTGCGTGCAGCGGTTGAGCAGGTGGTGATCGCCGCCAGCACCGACGAAGCGGCTCGGCGCGGCAAGGGCGGCGTGGTGTGGCACACGCAGGGCAGCGGCAAGAGCATCACCATGACGTGCTTTGCGGCGCGCGTGATGCAAGAGCCCCGGCTAGAGAACCCGACCATCGTGGTCATCACCGACCGCAACGATCTGGATGGACAGCTGCTTGGCGTGTTCAGCCTGAGCCAAGACCTGTTGCGCGAACAACCCCAGCAAGCCACTACGCGGCAACGATTGCGCGAGTTGCTGGACAACCGGCCTTCGGGCGGCATTGTGTTTGCCACCATTCAAAAATTCATGCCGGGCGAAGACGAGGACGCTTTCCCGTGCTTGAGCCAGCGGCGCAACATTGTGGTGATTGCTGACGAAGCGCACCGCACGCAATATGGATTTGAGGCCAAGCTCAAATCACGCAAGGTGAAGGATGGATCGAGTCCGGCGGTAGCCTACACCACGGGTGACGGCCCCAGCGTGGCCAGCACGGCAGACTTTGCGTCGCCCGAATACGCTGTGCAGCAGGTGAGCAAGTACCAAGCAGGCTACGCGCAACACCTGCGCGATGCGCTCCCGAATGCCACCTTTGTGGCCTTCACCGGCACGCCCGTGAGCAGCACCGACCGCGACACGCGGGCGGTGTTTGGCGAGTACATCCATGTTTATGACATGCAGCAGGCGCAAGAAGATGGCGCCACGGTGGCCATTTATTACGAGAGCCGCTTGGCCAAGCTGGGCCTGAATGAGGGCGAGCTCAGCCACCTGGACGACGAGGTGGACGAACTGGCCGAGGATGAAGAAGAAAGCCAGCAAGCCAAACTCAAGAGCCATTGGGCCGCTTTAGAAAAAGTGGTGGGTGCCGAGCCGCGCATTGCCAGCGTAGCGGCCGACCTGGTAGCCCACTTTGAAGAACGCAACAACGCACAGGACGGCAAAGCCATGATCGTGGCCATGAGCCGCGAGATTTGCGTGCACTTGTACAACGAGATCACCCGCCTGCGCCCCGAATGGCACAGCGACGACCCGGAGCAGGGCGCCATCAAGATCGTGATGACCGGCAGCGCAAGCGACAAAGCCTTGCTGCGCCCGCACATTTACAGCAGCCAGACCAAGAAGCGTTTAGAAAAGCGCTTCAAAGACCCCAGAGATGGCTTGAAACTGGTGATCGTGCGCGACATGTGGCTCACGGGTTTTGATGCGCCTTGCGTGCACACCCTGTATGTAGACAAGCCCATGAAGGGCCATAACCTGATGCAGGCCATCGCCCGCGTGAACCGGGTGTTCAAGGACAAGCAGGGCGGTTTGGTGGTGGACTACATCGGCATTGGCGAAGACCTCAAAGCCGCCATGAAGGAGTACACCGCCAGCAAAGGCCGGGGCAAGCCCACCGTGGATGCGCGCGAAGCGCTGGCCGTGCTGCTGGAAAAAATGGACGTGCTGCGCGCCATGCTGCACGGCTTTGACTACGCCGACTTTCTCATGGGCGGGCACAAGACTTTGGCCGGTGCGGCCAACCATGTGCTGGGCATCAAGTCGGACAAAGAGCGCGACGGTAAAAAACGCTTTGCCAATCACGCGCTGGCCATGAGCCAGGCGTTCAGCTTGTGCTGCACTTTGGACGAGGCCAAGTCGCTGCGCGACGAAGTGGCCTTCATGCAAGCGGTCAAGGTGATCTTGACCAAGCGCGAGGTGAGCAGCCAACGGCGCAGCGACGAAGCGCGCGATTTGGCGATTCGCCAGATCATCAGCTCAGCGGTGGTGTCGGGTGAGGTGGTGGATATTTTTCAATCGGTCGGTCTGGACAAGCCCAACATTGGCTTGCTCGACGACGATTTTTTGGCGCAGGTGCACAACCTGCCCGAAAAGAATTTGGCGGTGGAACTGCTGGAGCGGCTGCTGCAAGGCGAGATCAAAAGCCGGTTTGCCAGCAACGTGGTGCAAGACCGCAAGTTCAGCGACTTGCTGGCCGATGTGATTCGTCGCTACCAAAACCGCAGCATCGAAACCGCGCAGGTCATGCAAGAGCTGATCGCCATGGCCAAGAAGTTCCGCGAAGCGGCCAACCGTGGCGAGCAGCTGGGCCTGCACGAAGACGAGGTGAAGTTCTACGACGCGCTGGCCAACAACGAGTCGGCCGTGCGTGAGCTACAAGACGAAACCCTGAAAAAGATCGCCCAGGAGCTGACCGCCAGTTTGCGGGCCAACCTAAAAACCGACTGGTCAGAACGCGAAAGCGTGCGAGCGCAGCTGCGGTTAATGGTCAAGCGGATTTTGCGCAAATACAAATACCCGCCAGATTTGGAAGAAGCCGCCGTGCAGTTGGTGTTGGAGCAGGCGCAGGCGCTCGGGGAGGGGTGGTCGGTCGGCTAAGTTCTGCTGCCATTGCCCTGCCTCATTACAATCAGCCCCTCTCTTTAAGGATTTCCATGAGTTTGAAGTGCGGCATCGTGGGCTTGCCCAACGTCGGTAAATCGACCCTTTTCAACGCCTTGACCAAGGCCGGCATTGCAGCCGAAAACTACCCGTTTTGCACCATCGAGCCCAATGTGGGCATTGTGGAAGTACCCGATGCCCGGTTGGATGCGCTGTCTGCCATTGTCAATCCGCAAAAAGTGCAGCGCGCCATTGTGGAGTTTGTCGACATTGCCGGTTTGGTAGCGGGCGCCAGCACGGGCGAGGGCCTGGGCAACAAGTTTCTGGCCCACATTCGCGAGACCGACGCTATCGTCAACGTGGTGCGCTGCTTTGTAGATGACAACGTGATTCACGTCGCCGGCAAGGTCGACCCGATCTCTGACATTGAGGTGATTCAGACCGAGCTCTGCCTGGCCGACCTGACAGCGGTAGAAAAAGCCCTTCACCGCGTCACCAAAACCGCCCGCTCGGGCGACAAGGAATCCATCAAGCTCGTCGCCATTCTTGAAAAATGCCAGGTCGCCTTGAACGAAGCCAAGCCGGTGCGCACCATCGACTTCAGCAAGGAAGAGCGCCCCTTGTTGCAGCAGTTCTTCTTTATTACCGCCAAGCCCGCCATGTTTGTGGCCAACGTGGCAGAAGACGGGTTTGAGAACAACCCGTTTCTGGACCGTCTGACCGCCTATGCCAACTCGCAACATGCGCCGGTGGTGGCCATCTGCGCCAAGATGGAAGCCGAGATGTCGGAGATGAGCGACGAAGACCGTCAAATGTTTCTGGAAGAACTTGGCCAGTCCGAGCCCGGCCTGAACCGCCTGATTCGCGCCGCCTACACGCTCTTGGGCCTGCAAACCTATTTCACTGCCGGTGTGAAAGAAGTACGCGCCTGGACCATTCATGTGGGTGACACCGGCCCGCAAGCCGCCGGCGTGATTCACACCGACTTTGAGAAGGGCTACATCCGCGCCCAGACCATTGCCTATGAAGATTTCATCACCTTCAAAGGCGAGCAAGGCGCCAAGGACGCGGGCAAGATGCGCGCTGAGGGCAAGGAATACGTTGTGAAAGATGGCGACGTGATGAACTTCTTGTTCAGTTCCTGAACCTGGTGCCTAATAGCCAAAATTAAGCGCCAAACTTAAGCACCAAACTTAAGCGCCAAAGTTAAGCCCCAAACCAACTCGCTGGTAAGTGCCCAAACAGCCCCATCAAAGCGGCAGTCATCATCACGTAGCGGCCGAACTTGCCAATAGCCATGTAAAAAAGGCAGGGCCAAAAAGGCAGTTTGAGCCAACCGGCCACCGCACACAGCGGGTCGCCCACGCCAGGCAGCCACGACAGCAGGCAGGCCTTGGGGCCAATGCGTTGCAACCAGTCGATGGCCCGCACATGGTGGCTGGAGTGCTTGTAGCGGTCCACCACCTGGTGCGAGGCCAGCCCCATCCACCAGGAGACGGCGCCGCCCAGGGTGTTGCCCACCGTGGCTACGCCAACAGCGGGCCAGAACAGCGATGGGTTGAGCTCAACCAGCCCAAAAACCACCGGTTCGGAGCCCAGGGGCAGCAGCGTGGCCGAAATAAACGACACCACAAAAACCGTGCTCAAACCAAACTGGGGCAGGGCGAGCATTACCAACAGAGATTCGAGCCAGGCTTGCATAGCGCTGCAGTATAGGCAGCGCTGGCCTAGTTTGCGAAGGCGTGGGGCTATCAACACCCAAAGCACCTAAAAAGCTTTTCAATTGCTGAAATAGTAGGCAGTTAGAATCATCTTCAGGCGTTCTGCCACCCCCTCCATCACCGTACATTCCTACCGTCGTTACTACTTGTTCACATGAACATCGGCCCCTTCAATTTGGCTAATCCGTTTTTCGTCGCCCCCATGGCGGGCGTCACGGACCGGCCGTTCCGTCAGCTGTGTAAAAAGCTGGGCGCGGGCTATGCGGTCAGCGAGATGGTGACCTCGCGTCCAGACTTATGGAACTCCCTGAAAACCTCACGCCGCGCCAACCACGAAGGCGAACCCGGCCCCATTGCCGTGCAAATAGCCGGCACAGAGGCGCAGATGATGGCCGATGCCGCCGCCTACAACATTGACCGCGGCGCCCAAATCATTGACATCAACATGGGCTGTCCGGCCAAGAAGGTGTGCAACAAATGGGCAGGCTCCGCGCTGATGCAAGACGAGGCGCTGGCACTCTCCATCATTGAAGCCGTGGTGGCGGTGGGGGTGCAACGCCAGGTACCGGTCACGCTGAAGATGCGCACCGGTTGGTGTCAGTCTGAGAAAAACGCTGTGGCGCTGGCCCGGGCCGCCCAAGACGCGGGCGTGCAAATGGTGGCCGTGCATGGGCGCACCCGCGAGCAGGGCTACAAGGGGCAGGCCGAATACGACACCATCGCCGCCGTCAAGGCCGCGCTGCGCATTCCGGTGGTGGCCAACGGTGACATTGACAGCCCCGAGAAAGCGCGTGCCGTGCTGGCCGCTACCGGGGCCGATGCGGTTATGGTGGGCCGCGCCGCGCAAGGCCGGCCCTGGATCTTTCGGGAAATTGCACACTTCATGGCCACTGGCACGCACCT
Organism: uncultured beta proteobacterium; assembly: GCA_903960915.1. GTDB lineage: Bacteria > Pseudomonadota > Gammaproteobacteria > Burkholderiales > Burkholderiaceae_C > Rhodoferax. Next base: position 449 of record CAJCCO010000050.1, on the reverse strand, counting down.
GGCGCCGCCCCTGGTGGCCGAGGTCAAAAACCTGCTGCTCGACCATTTACAAGACCATTACGCCCTGTACGGTGAATTTTTAGGCGTGCGCAGCGCTCGCAAGCACATTGGCTGGTATGTCAACACTTTGCCCGGTGGCGAGGCCTTTCGCACGCGCATGAATGTGCTGGACGATTGCAAGCAACAAACCCAGGCCGTTGCCGATTTTTTTGATGAACTTAACCTGCGCATGGACCGCATTGGTGGCCATGCCAACACCGACGAGCCACTCAGGGAGGATTCGCACATGGGTAAAAAAACCATGGCAATTCAAACACCGAGACCCTTGCATGAGCAAAGAGCACATTGAAGATTGCGTGCGTAGCAGCCTGGAGAGTTACCTTCGGGATTTACGCGGTACCGACCCCGCCGGCATGTACACCATGCTGGTGAGCGTGGTTGAAAAACCG